>NZ_JAJONE010000001.1:600000-1200000 GCF_024700075.1 Hymenobacter sp. J193 | reverse complement strand
GCCGGACGCCTTACTCCGCTACCATTTTACAGCGCCTGTCGGACTGCTGCGCCGCGCCTCTGCTGGCAACCTATCAGCTGCAGGCACCCCTCAGTCACGAAGCCGCCATTGATGTACACGAGCCCAGCATGTGGCGCTACCGCAGTTTGCTGCCCTTGCTCGATGAGGCCAATCAGGTAAGCCTGGGCGAAGGGTTTACGCCGCTGCTGCCCCTCACCAGCCTGGCCCGCCGCTACAGCCTTTCAGAGGTTTTGCTCAAGGACGAAGGGCAGAACCCCACCGGCTCATTCAAGGCCCGCGGCCTGAGCATGGCCATTTCCAAAGCCAAAGAACTGGGCGTAGAAGGCTGCATTATTCCCACGGCCGGCAACGCCGGAGTAGCCATGGCTGCGTATTGTGCTAAGGCCGGGATGCGCGCCGTGGTCGTAATGCCCCGCCATACGCCCCAGGCCTTCAAGGAGGAATGCTACTGGTATGGAGCCGAAGTACACCTGGTTGATGGCCTTATCAACGACTGCGCCGCCCGGGTGCGGGAGCTCAACCATGCCCACGAGCTGCTTGATGTTTCCACGCTGAAGGAGCCCTATAGGCTGGAAGGCAAGAAGACGATGGGGTATGAGCTGGCCGAGCAGTTGCGCTGGGCGCTGCCCGACGTGCTATTGTACCCGGCCGGCGGGGGTACCGGCCTGATCGGCATCTGGAAAGCGTTCCGCGAAATGCAGACCCTGGGGTGGTTGCCCGCCCAGGTGCGGCTGCCGCGCATGGTAGCCGTGCAGGCAGCGGCGTGCGCGCCGCTGTGGGCCACCTACACGGGCCGGCAGGCCAACAGCCAGCAGTACGTGGGGCAGCCCACCATTGCCAACGGCCTGGCCGTGCCGCGCCCCCTCGGCGAAGCCCTGATGCTGCAAGTGCTGCGCGAGTCCGGGGGAACAGTGGTGCCGGTTGACGACCAGGAAATGCTGGAGGGAATGCGCGAGCTGGCCCGGCACGAAGGCTTGTTTGTGGCGCCCGAAGGAGCGGCCGTGTGGATGGCGGCCCGCAAGCTGGTGGATGCCGGCTGGATTGGTCGCCACGAGCGGATGCTGCTGTTGAACACCGGCTCCGGGCAGAAGTACCTCGAAAATGTAATGGGACAAGCCTGAGGAAGCTTAGTGAATACCACGGGCCGCTTACCTTGCCGCCGCTTATCGTAGCCTTTATGCCTGCTTTATCCCCCGTACTGCTCCTTCCTGGCCTGGGAAACTCGGGCCCCGCACACTGGCAAAGCCGGTGGGAGCAGCACTACGGCTACCCGCGCGTAAACCAGCACAACTGGGACCAGCCCGCCTGCCACGACTGGGTACAAATGCTTGACCGGGCCGTGGCAGCGGCCGGGCCGGACGTGGTGGTGGTAGCCCACAGCCTGGGCTGCGCCACGGTAGCGCACTGGGCCCGCACTACCCGTCACCGCCTGGCCGGGGCACTGCTGGTAGCTCCCGCCGACGTAGACCGCCCCAACTTCCCATCCGAAGTCACCGGCTTTGCGCCCATGCCGCTGGCCCCGCTGCCTTGCCCCAGCATCGTAGCAGCCAGCACCAACGACGAGTACGTGACCCTGACGCGGGCGCAGGCGTTTGCCGGGGCCTGGGGCAGCCGCCTGGTGAACGTGGGTGCCTTGGGCCACATCAACTCTGCCTCTGAGCTGGGTTTGTGGCCGCAGGGGCATGCGCTGCTGCGGGAGCTGATGGGCTTGCTTACGTAGTTCGCACCTGCCCGGTGCCGCGCACCAGCCACTTGTAGCTGGTTAGCTCGGCCAGCCCCATGGGGCCGCGGGCATGCAGCTTCTGCGTGCTGATGCCGATTTCGGCGCCCAGCCCAAACTGCGCCCCGTCGGTGAAAGCAGTGGAGGCATTGGCGTACACGGCGGCCGCATCTACCGCGTTCAGGAACCGCTCGATGTGGGCGGCATCTTCCGAAATAATAGCTTCACTGTGACGGGAGCTGTGCGCGGCAATGTGCGTCAGGGCTTCAGCAAGGTTGTCAACGGTTTTGATGGCCAGCTTCAACGAAAGAAACTCGGTGCCGAAATGCTCGGGCCGGGCCTGCTCCAGCAGCGCCGCCGGATACAGCCCGCGCAAGGCCGGATACGCCTGCGCATCGGCGTAGATGGTGACGCCGGTCTGGGCCAGCGGCGCGGTGAGAGCGGGCAGATCTACCAGCCGACTGGCGTGAATCAGCAGGCAGTCGAGGGCGTTGCACACGCTCACGCGGCGGGTTTTGGCGTTGGCAATAATGGCGCGGCCTTTCGCCAGGTCGGCGGTTTCATCGAAGTAGGTATGCACGATGCCCGCGCCGGTTTCGATGACCGGCACCCGGGCGTGCTGGCGCACGTAGTCGATGAGCGACTGGCTGCCGCGCGGAATCAGTACATCCACGTAGCCTACTGCCTGGAGCAGCGCCTCGGTGGCCTGACGGTCGGGTGGGAGCAGCGTGACGGTAGCGGCCGCCAGGCCGTGGCGGGCCAGCACACGTTGAATAACGAGGCCAATAGCCTGGTTGGAGTACGCCGCATCGGAGCCGCCCTTGAGCAGGCAGGCATTGCCGGTTTTCAGACAGAGCGCGGCTACGTCGAAGGTCACGTTGGGGCGGGCTTCGTAGATGACGCCTACCACGCCCAGCGGTACCCGCACTTTCGTAATCTGCAAGCCATTAGGCCGCTCTTCGGTCAGCAGGGTTTCGCCCAGGGGCGAGGGCAGCGCCGCCACGTTGCGCATGTCCTGGGCAATGGCCTCCAGGCGGGCGGCGGTAAGCTGCAGCCGGTCGTACTTGGGGTCATCAGCCGGCATCAGGGCTAGGTCCCGGGCATTTTCGGCCAGCAGGAAGGAGGTTTCCGCCACGGCGGCATCGGCCAGATCGAGCAATAGCGCCGTAATGGTTTCGGCCGGCACCTGGCTGAGTGGGCGGCTGGCTGCTTGCGTGGCCTGGAAGAGGGCTTGCATAGTTGTTAATGTGCTGATGTGGGTGAATGTGCTTCGCTTCGCTAATGTGTTTTGGCAATGTGCTAAGGTGGTTGAATGTGCTGATGTGCTAATGAGTTTGTGTTATGGCGAGCAACGCGAAGCCATCCATCCTGGGCAATGTGTCCAGCCTCGGGACGTGACAAACCCCCGACGTGCGCCACCCGCATCTGGCTGAGTGGGGAAAGAACGAGTCTGGTGTTGTACAGGACGAATTGACGCCGCTTGATGTGCGGAATGTCATAACTCCTCGCCACGACAGCTCAAATGCATTAGCACATCAGCACATTCAACCACCTTAGCACATTAGCGAAGCACATTAACTCATATCCGCCGAAAGAAAGAGGTAATCGTAGTGGACCAGGGGTTTCTGCTGCTGCTGGCCGAGGCGCTCCAGGGCTTTGTCGGCGCCGTATTCGGCCAGGCCCAGGCCCAGGGGCTTACCCACTTCATCCAGAATGCGGATGATGTCGCCTTTTTGAAACGTGCCCATGATGGCCAGCACGCCCACGGGGAGCAGGCTGGTGGCCTTGTTGGGCGCAAGCAAAGCGGCCCGCGCCCCGGCATTGATGAGCACCGCGCCCTTGGCCGCCAGGTCGGAATGGGCAATCCACTTTTTCTTGCCGGAAGCAGTTTTGTTCGGCTGAAAGCGGGTATTGACCACCTCCTGACGCAGCAGGCGGGGCAGCACGTTTTCGGTTTTGCCGTTGGCAATGTGCACGGAAATGCCCAGCTGGGCCACTTTGTGGGCCATGTGACACTTGGTAATCATGCCGCCGCGCCCGAACTGGGAGCGTTGCGTGGACACAAACGAGGAAAAGCTGGTGGTAGTGGGCGTAATTTCCGGGATAAGCTCGGAGCCCGGGTCCTGCGGGTTGCCATTGAAAATCCCATCCACGTTGCTTAGGATCAGCAAGGCATCGGCATCAAGCATGGTAGCCACCAATCCGGCCAGCTCATCGTTGTCAGTGAACATCAGCTCCGTGACGGAAATAACGTCATTCTCATTCACGATGGGAATGATGTTGTTCTGAAGTAAGGCCCGAAAGCAGTTCTGCATGTTCAGGTAGTGCTGCCGGTCGCGGAAGTCTTCCTTGGTTACCAGCACTTGGGCGCACAGCAGCGCGTGCTCGGCCAGCAGCTCGGCATAGGTCGCCAGCAGCTTCACCTGGCCCACGGCGGCCAGCACCTGTCGGCTGGTTACGGCATCGGCCTTCTCCGGCACCTGCACCAGGCTGCGTCCCGAGGCCACCGCCCCCGACGACACCACAATAACTTCCTTGCCCTGCTTTTTCAGCTCCGCAATCTGCTCCACCAGGTGGCGGATGCGGGCCAGATCAAGGGAGCCGTCGGGCTGCGTGAGGACGTTGGAGCCGATTTTTACGATGATGCGGTGGTACGGAAGCGCCATAGGTCGTCAGCAGGTTCGGGGCCGTAAGGTAAAGTAGAAGCGGCAGTTGCCTTCAACGGATACCAGCTTGTACTACGAAGTCTACCAATGTCCTTGGAGGATTCGTATTATCATTGCCCGATTCCGTTTGCTGCCTATGTCCTTCTTTTCCCGTTGCTTCCCGTGGTTGCTGCTGGCGCCGCTGGCCGTGCTGGCCTGCGAGTCGGGCGGAGCCCGGCAAAGCAACCCGCCTACCAATTCCCACCTTTCCATGCAAACCACCGCCATGCGCGCCGATACGAGCCGCCTTTACTCGCACGTCGAGTTCCTGACTTCCCTGCAGCCCGCCCGCAACTACCGCAACCTGACCTCGCTCAACCAGGCCGCCGACTATATCCGGGCCGAGTTTGAAAAGCTGGGCGGGCGCGTGGAGGAGCAGCCCTTCAAAGCCGATGGCCGCCAGTACCGCAACATCATCTTGTCCCTGGGCCCGCCCGACGCCGCGCGCATTATCGTGGGGGCGCACTACGACGTGTGCGGCGACACGCCCGGCGCCGACGACAACGCCAGCGCCGTCGCCGGTCTGCTCGAAACCGCCCGCCTGCTGCACCAGTCGGCCGGCCAGCTGCGCTACCGCGTCGACTTTGTGGCGTATGCCAACGAGGAGCCCCCGTATTTTGCCACCCGGCATATGGGCAGCGCTGTGCACGCCAGGTCTTTGCACGATGCGCAGGTGAAAGTGCGGGCCATGCTCTGCTATGAAATGATTGGGTATTTCCGCGACGAGCCCAACTCCCAGCAGTTTCCGAATGCGCAGCTGGCGGCGCTTTACCCCAGCACCGGCAACTTTATCATTGTCGTGGGCCGCACCGGGCAGGAGGCTTTTACCGGGCAAGTGCAAAAGCTAATGCAAACCAGCGCCAAGCTGGACGTGCAGCGCATCAATCTGCCCATGGAAATGGGCCTGGCAGGTCTTTCCGACCACCGCAGCTACTGGGAGTACGGCTACGATGCCCTGATGATAAACGACACCGCCTTCCTGCGCAACCCGAATTACCACTTGGCTTCCGATACCATCGAAACCCTCGACTTTCCCCGCATGGCGGAGGTAGTAAATGGTACCTGCGCCGCTATTGTAGGGCTGTGAACCGGGCATACTCACCCCGGATTGCTAATAGGTGACCAGGAAATTTTAATCGAAAACAACCGGGGCCGGCAACAGGAAACGCTTTTCCTGTTGCCGGCCCCAGCTTTTAGCCCAACGAATCAGCTAAATTTTCCTCCGATGTATCCTCCTCCGGTTCATCATCCAAAGGCTGTGGCGAAAACCGGCTCTTGAAGCGGGCGTACAGGGCATTCATGCCTAGCAGCAGCATGCCCATCAGAATGAAGACCACGGCGCGAGTGATAGTGCCATGCTGACGTAGGTCGAAGAGTAGCAGCCGGCCAAAGCAGAGTGCGGTTCCCGCCAATGCCACGTAGCGCAGGTCCTGGCGGCGAAGCAGCAGGCTACTCACAAACGCTGCCAGCACCTCCAGCATCAGCAGCACCGTGAGAATAGAACGGTCGAAAGTTTGGAGCAGCAGCAGCGTGAGCACCCCAAAGGCCGGATACAAGAGCACTGGAATCATGATGGCGGCGGGCATTCGGCCCAGCGCTGCCAGCGGCTTGAGTAGGCGGGGCCAGGTAGCTGCTAGGCGGCTGGGAAAGTGCGGCAGGGCCACGGCTGCGTAGGCGAACAGCCCGATGGTAGTAGCCAGCGTAGTGAGTCCCGCGAGAGTAAGCAGCTGGCCCGGCGCCAGTAAGGTGAGGGCCACATAGCTGCTCCAGAGCACGGCCGCCCCATAGAACAGCAGCCCGTACGTGTGAATGCGACGCAGCCGCAACGGCAACTTGCGCCCGGCCAGCGTGAGGGCAAAGCCGCCGAGCAGCCACAGCACGGAGTGCCACTCCACCCGTATTTCGTGCCAGACAGTAAAGCAGCCGAACAGCAGCCCGAGCTCCGGCAGCAGCGGATGCAGGTAGCGCCAGGAGTTGTATTGGGGACCCGTGGCCGGGGGGCGCTGCCAGGCCCAACCACCAAGCAGTACCAGCAAAGCCCCGGCCGTGAAGCGGTGGGCGGCCACTCCCAATAGCTTGTCGGAAGAGTGCGTAACCACTAAATCGAAATGCCCAATCAGGCTGATTGCCAGAAGTAAATACGCCAGGTGCAGGAAGAACCGGTCGGGTAAGCCCGCCCGGGTTAATGCTGGGGCGGTTGAAGCCCGTCGGCGCACCAGTTGTGCTGCCAGGATGGCACCGGCAGCCAGCAACGTCCATACCAATAGCGGCAAGGCTTGGTGACGCGGGGCCAGCGAAACCCACGTAGCCAGGAGTAGCTGCAGCCCACCCAGGTAAATCCAGGGCCAGCGCACATGCTGCTGGCGGCCTTCCCACCACGAGCAGAAAGCCCCAATTACCGGCATCACGATTAGCGGCAGCAGATACCCCACTACCGACCACGGCTGAGAAACTGGATTGATGGGTAACACCTGGCTCCACTGCAGTGCCTGATAGCCTACTGTTGCTACTACCAAGCCTACCCATAAGCCGGGCACCTGGCCAAGGCGGCGTACCACAAACAGTGCCCCTACTATGGCTGCCAGCGCCCAGCCCGCCCAGGTGTGCCCATACACCAGTCCACCGGCGGCCAGCACCTGAAGGCCCACCAATAAGCTCAGCAGACGCAAGCGGTAAATCGGGTTGTAAGACAAGGGAGCCTGGTCATGCACCGGTGCTCCCCGCCGAATTAAAGCTACTTGGGTGAGCAGTGAAGCCAGAGCAGCCGCTACCAGCAGCCCGGCCCGCGCGGTATCCGTCAGTTCAGCCTGACGATAAACGAGCAGGGGCAACACCGCGCCGACTATCAAAGCCAGATACAGCAATATGCGGTATACCGGCCACTCAGCCCGCCAGGCCAGGAGCAAGGTCATCAGCAAAACTTCGGCGTACAGCAGTGTGCTGGTAGCTGGCCAGGACAGGCCGGCTTCGTGCAACCCCAGCACGGCCACCATCAACAGCAACTGCCCAAGCAACAGGTGGGCAGGCCGGAACCAGCCGGGTGTACCGCGCAGCCACCAGGCCAACGCAAACAGCCCACCGGCCGCCGCAGTTGCGCCACTAAGCAAGACGGCCACCGGCGGGTGCGTCCAACTAAACAGCGCGTGGGTTAGCAAGAAGCTGCCTGCCAGGTAAAACAGTACCGTGAGGCCCTGCAGCGTTGCGTGCAAGTGCTGCGTGGTGCGTGTAGCCAGCAGCTGCGTAAGTTGAATAAGGCGAGTAGGTAGTGTGAGCAGCACGGAGCTACTGATGCCCGCCAGCAGGAGCAATAGCAAATTCTGGTAAAGCACTGCCTGCGGCATGCGCTCAAAGGCTTGGGTAGCAGCTAGTAGCAGCCAGCCGCCACTAAGCAACGCAGCCCCTAGCAGAGTTCGGTAGGCTACCCGCTCGCCTACCCGGCCCAGTGCCCCCGCCAGAAGCAAGGTTTCCAGGTACAGGATGGTAGCCGTAGCCGGCCAGCTCAGTCCCGCCTTATGCAGCCCAAGCACGGATACAGTTAGCAGTAGCTGGCCACCGAGCAGGTGCAGCGTGCGAAACCAGCCCGGCGTACTGCGCAACCACCAGGCTACCCCAAATACGGCACCCGCCGCTGCCAGAGCGCTGGAGGTCAGGCTGAAAACGGCAGGCTCGGGCAAGCCAAACAATCCCCGTAGCAGCAGGGCGGCGGCCCCACCATAGAGCGCGCTCACCATTCCGCCAAAGCTTCGGTACAGCTGCTGAGCTGCGGGCTGGTTTTCGTCGTCCGTCGTTTGCTGCTGAATAAGCTGGTAATAGCCTGCTCCCAGCAAGCCAGTCAGCAGTAGCAGAAAGGCGTTGCGGTGCAGCTCCACGGCCGGATAGGTGCCCAGCTGGATGAGGTTAAGCAGCAGCAGGCTGCCCGAGGCCAGCAACGCGCCAGCTGACGCCACCTGGAAGACCAGGGTTTCCCGCTCGCGCGCCATTATGAAGGCTACAAGCAACGTTTCCAGCAGCATAAATACCAGAATGAGGCTCCCCGACGCGTGCCAGCCTTGTAGGGAAAACGCTGTAAACAAAGCCAACGCGAGGGAAATGATACTATCGGTGCGGAAAAGCCAGGCAATGCCCAGCACCCGGGCCCGGCGGGCCACTCCAAAGGTGAGCAGCGCGCCTAAGCCCAACGGTATTGTTTTCCAGGGAGAGCCGGTGCTGTATTGGTATAGGTTGATGCCCAGACACGTCCAGTTCAGCACGTGCGCCGCAAACAGCAGGGCATCAAAACGGCTGTTGGCGTACACCTTGCGGTACTGCACAAACGCGGCCGCCACGCCCACCAGCAGCGTCAAGCCCATAGCTCCCAGGCGGAGCGAGTTGCTCAAGGGAGCTTCGGGCAGGGAATGATGCCAATACTGATGAAAGGCGAAAAAGCTGATAATACTCAGCAGCAGCTGATATTTCCAGCGCTGCCGGTACGTGATGCCAATACTGAAGGTCGTGACACCCGCCGCCGCTGCCAGCGTGAGCAGGGAATCTGGCAGTACGGCTAGGGCTACTAAGCTCAACACGCCGTGCAGCGTAGCCACGGCTTCCCGGCTGGCATCCCAGGCCAGCCACAGGTTGGCCGCCACGCCGGCCAGCAGCAGCAGGTAGCTCCACGGTGGCCCGGCCCACTGCAGTCCCGGTACGCTCACCGCCCCTACGCAGGCAAACAGAAAAACCGCCGCGGCACTGCTTTGCAGCCATACGTGCAGCTGCGCCGCAAACGGCTTGGGGCGTAGATAGTAGTGCAGCCCCAGCAGCGCGGCCGCAAATGCCGTTATCATTCCGAAACGTACCGGAGCACTTACGCGCAAGGCCGTATACACACCCAGAAAGCCTACGCCCATCACCAGCACTATGGCTCCCAGAATGCCCGTCCAGTTATCGAGCAGGAGCTGTTCAGTCCGGTCCCACCAGGTAGGCTCCGCTGGCGTCGCTATGGCAGGAGTAGGTATAGAGCGCCGAGGAGGCTGGGGAGGAAGCGTAGGAGGCGGGCTCGATTGAGCAGTCTTATCCACTGCGGGAATGGGCAGTGCTTTGGGAGCCTCAGGCGAGGCTGTTGCTGGCGATGTTGTAGCCGGAGAAGAACTTACCGGTAGCGGCGGCTTTGCTACCCCATCTGCACTGGGGCCTGATGCTTTGGACAGCACGGCTGGGGTGGGTTCCGGGGTAGGAGACACCGGGAGCGGAGCCGGCGTGGCAGCGGCCGTAGTAGCTAAGGCGGGCGGCTCGGCAGCCGCCGGTGCCCGGTACCACTCCTGGGCAGTAGGCGGTGAAGCCGGAGCGGGCTTGGCCGATGCCGCAACTGGTGGTAGAGAAGGAGCGGGGCTTTGCTGTAGCTCCTGGCGCAGCCGCTCTACTGTGACGACTAGATGAAGGTGCTCATCTTCGCGTTGCTGCAGGCGCCGGCTAAGCTCCCGAATACGCTGAACTAGATTCTGATACAGCAAGCCAATAACCACGGCTGCCAACATCAGCAGGGAAGTACCCATAGATGAAAACGGTTAAGTGATAAAACACAACCGGCCGCCGGCGAGCGGCCAATAATAGAGCGGGCTGGGCGCGGCCACCGATAACAGCGCCGCAGCCTATACCCCGCAGTAGCATAGAGAATTGAATGTATGAAATCTTCAGAAGATAATCAGCAAGAGAATGACAAAATTTTATACAATTATTTTCACAAACTGCCTCCGTAGCTTGGAAACGAGGTTTTTTGCCAGCAGTCTAGCCAGCTACTCAACCAGGGCTATAGTCTTTGATTTGGTTAGCTGAATAAGCTTAACTGGAGCGCAGACCCATCACCCACACGTACACCAGCGTGCCACCCAGGAAGGCCAGGAACAGCGGGCCGCTACCCGGCAGCCCCAGGGCTTCAGTGCCTACTGCCAGTGCCCCCACAGCCGCCAGACCCCAGCCAAACCACTTCGACTGCTGCCGCCGCTTGGGGTGCCACTGGCGCTGGGTGCCCACCAGCGGAAACAGCAGCCCCAGCCCCACGATGCCGGCCGTAGTGAGGGGCGCCAGGTAGCTGAAGTGGCCGGTCGCTAGCAGCGCCAATCCGCCGAGCAGCAGGCCCATAAACTGGTTGGAATACCGCGTGTCTTCCTCGCTCAGGGCAAAGCGGCCGTAGCGGTTCAGGCGCAGCAGGGAGTTGAACAGAGGCTCGGCAAACCAGCTCATGTACACCAGCACCAGGTACAGCGGTAGCAGCACCGGCACAAAGCGCGACAACACGAACATGCCGATGAACAAGCCCTGGCGCGCACCCGGACTTAGTGTCTGCGTCCAGACCATGAAGCGGTAAAACCAGTTATAAAGCCAGAACCGCGCCTTCAGGGACGATACCAACCCTTCGCGGGCGTAATCGGAGGTGGGGTTGAGGCGTAGGGCTTCCTGGAAGTGGCGGGCGGCGTCTTTGGCCCGGCCGCGCTCCAGGGCCACCCAGCCCAGGTCGGCGTGAGTACCGGCATCAGTAGGGCTTTGGCGCAGGGCTTCGTCGAGGTCGGCGGAGGCTTCGGTTCCCCGGCCTAGGCGGGAAAGGCACCGCGCCCGCAGCCCCAGGCAGTCGACGTGGGTGGGGTCGACCGCTAGGCCAGCTTCGGCCGCCCGCAGCGCTCCGTGCAGTTGGCCCTGCTGAAACCGGATCAACCCCAGCACGTGATGATAGTCGGCATCGTTGGGGTCGAGGGCCAGCGCCTCTTCAATAGCCTCCAGGGCCAGCGGCAGCTCGTGCTGGCGCTGCAGCGTGGCGCTGAGTACGTAAAAGGCAAAGCTGTTTTCGGGGGCCAGGTGAATGGCATGCTGAGCAGCTGCCTGAGCTTCCGACAGCCGGGCCTGCTCCATCAAAGCCAGGGCCAGCAGGCATTGCAGGTAGCCGTTTTCGGGGTCTTGATGCAGCAACCGGCGTGCTTCCTGCTCGGCATCCTGGGGGCGCTTGTGCTGGAGCAGCAGCTGCACGCGGCTGAGGTCTTGGGAGGGGTTCATTAGCGGCTACTTCTTGATGCCCAGGTAGGTCAGGATGTCGTCGTAGGTGCCGCCTTCGTTGGAGTAGAGCGCGTAGTTTTTGGCCGTGGCAAACCACTCCTTGGTGCTGGGCCGCACCTGTTTGGCGGCCGCCGTCAGGCTGCTTTGCTGCACCGGCAGTGCCTTGCCTGCCTTCATCGACTCGCGCAGGCAGCTTTCCACGGCCGTATCCACTACGGCTTTCAGGTCAGCACCCGAGAAGCCGGCCGTCTGGCTAGCCACGGAAGCCAGGTTCAGATTGTCGGCCACGGGCTTGCCGCGCAGCTGCACATCCAGAATGGCCACGCGGGCCGGCTCGTCGGGCGGCGTCACCAGCACAATCCGGTCGAAGCGGCCGGGGCGGCGGAAGGCAGGGTCGAGGTGCCAGGGGGCGTTGGTGGCGGCCAGAATCAGCACGCCGTCGTTGGAGCTGCGGGCTCCGTCCAGCTCTTCCAGAAACTGGTTGATTAGGGTGCGGCCGGCACTCTGTCGCAGGTCGTGGCGGTTGGCAGCCAGGGCGTCTACCTCATCAAAAAACAGCACGCAGGGCGCCTGCATGCGGGCCAGCTCAAACAGTTCGTGGAGCTTTTTCTCGCTCTGGCCCATCCACATATCGAGAATGTCGCTGATGCCCACGTGGATAAACGAGGCCTGCACCTCGCCGGCCGTGGCGCGGGCCAGGTGGGTTTTGCCGCAGCCGGGCGGGCCATACAGCAGCAGTCCGCCGCCAGCCGCCTTGCCATAGGCTTTGTAGAGGTCGGGGAACTGCAGCGGATGAATGATTTTCAGGCGGATTTCCTCCTTCACAGCGTCCATGCCGCCCACGTCGGAGAAGTTGATCTGAGGCTTCTCCAGGCCCGCAAACAGGGCCCGCTCATCCAGTCCCGCCGCGGATACGCTGGCCGAATACTCGGCCGGGCCACCGCTGGCCGTCTGCGCGGCCGGCCGTAAGCCCAGCTGCTCGTCGAGGTCAGCGTCGCGCAGGCTGCCGTCGAGCTGCAGCGCGTGCTGGTAAGCGGCGCGGGCCTCGTCGGGCGGGCCACCAGCGCGGGCCAGCAGACGGGCGTGCAGCAGGTGGGCGCGGGCGTGGTCGGGGTGGGTGCGCAGCAGCTCCTCCAGCACCACTAACGCCGCCGAGGTTTTCTGCAGGGCGGCATAAGTTTCGGCCAGCCCCAGCTGCAGCTCCTCATCGTCGGGGGCCTGGCGCAGGCCGGTGCGGTAGTGTTCTTCGGCTTCGGGCAGGCGGCCGGCTTGGTGCAGCAGGGCAGCTACGTGGCGGCGCAGGGGCACGTTGTCGGGCGAAAACGACAGGGCGTCGAGCAGGGGTTGCAGGTCAGCGTGGTTAAGCGGCGCGGCCATAGCTAGTCGATAAGTAAGTCAGGAGGCAAGCTACTCACTCCGTTCGCAACAGACCACTTTTTAGCTAGCTACTCACTTTTAGGGTAAAATAGTGCTCTGAGTGAATAGCCTGTCAAAATTGAAGGGTATTTGGAAAAATAGGGCATATATCCTTGGAAATCGTAGAGAAAAGAAAGGCTGATTTTGGAAATGTGCCATGCATTTCTAGATTGGAGCATCAAAACTAACAGGGGTAAACCGCTGCATTATATGAGCCTCACTACTTCTTCCCGCTTGTCGTTGTCCCGGCTGCTGCTGCTGGGCCTGTTTCTGGCTGCTCTGGCCGCTGCTTTCATCGAAGTGCCGCACCCTGCCGCAGCCGCCGGCTCCCTCAACGGCGCCGATATGGCCTGGATGCTCACCGCCACGGCTTTCGTGCTGATTATGACGCCGGGCCTGTCGTTCTTCTACGGCGGGATGGTGCGGCCCAAAAACGTTATCAGCACCATGCTGCAAAGCTTCGTGGCCCTGGGTATCATCACTATCGTGTTCTACTTCGTAGGCTTCTCGCTGGCGTATGGCGACTCCTGGCACGGGCTCATTGGCAATCCACTTACGTTTGCCATGCTGCGCAACGTAGGCACGGCACCCAATCCGGCGTTTGCGGCCACTATTCCGTTCGTACTCTACTTCGCGTTTCAGCTGAAGTTTGCCATCATCACCCCGGCCCTGATTACCGGCTCGTTTGCCGAGCGGGTACGGTTTAAGGGCTACCTGGCCTTCATGGTGCTGTTCTGCCTGTTCATCTACTGCCCGCTGGCCCACTGGACCTGGCACCCCGAGGGCTTCCTGCGCCAGTGGGGCGTGCTCGACTTCGCCGGCGGCACCGTGGTGCATATTTCGGCCGGTATTGCCTCGCTGGCCGGCGCTATGGTGCTGGGCCGGCGCAAAACGCACCTGCGCAACACTTCCTTCTCGACGCCTAATGTACCTTACGTAATGCTGGGTACGGGCCTGCTGTGGTTTGGCTGGTTTGGCTTCAATGCCGGCTCGGCTCTGGGTGCCAACGAGCTGGCGGCCCAATCATTTGTGAACACCAACCTGGCTTCGGCTTCGGCCCTAATTGCCTGGCTGCTGGTAGAAATAGCCCGGGGCACCAAGCCCACGGCCGTGGGCGCCTGCACCGGCGCGGTGGTTGGATTGGTGGCCATTACGCCGGCCGCCGGCTACGTTACCTATGGGCAAAGCGTGCTGTTTGGGGTGATTGGGGCGCTGGTAAGCCACGCGGCCGTGCACTGGCAAAACAAGCGCACGACCATCGACGACACGCTCGACGTGTTTCCCTGCCACGGCCTGGGCGGCATCGTGGGGATGCTGCTGACGGGTGTTTTTGCCGATAAAGTGGGCCTTATCCACGGCACCTTCACCACGTTTGGCTACCACCTCTTGGGCCTGCTGATTGTGGTAACGTACTCCTTCGTGGGCTCCTGGCTGCTGCTCAAGCTTACCGGCCGCTTCTTTGCCCTGCGCGTGAAAGACCACGAAGAAGAGCTGGGCCTCGACCTGAGCCAGCACGAGGAATCCACTTACCACATCGACGAAGAGTTCGAGAAAACGTACCGGCGCGCCCTGCTGGAACCAGAAACCGTCTGACCGAAACGGGCTGCGCTTTACCCGGAAGAAGCGCAGTGTTAGTAGGGGGGAATCTGACGGTAAACTCCCCGCGGCTGGTAATAGCCGCGGGGCGTTTGGTTTGTCGGTAAAGCTAGCAACCAGCAGCAGGTTTACTCGCCCATCTTGCTCAAGTAGAACGATACCAGGAAGCCCAGCACCGTAATCAGGCCGGTGAAGTTGTGGGCCACCTCGAAGGCCTCGGGAATCATGGTATCGGCAATCATGGCTAGCACGGCCCCGGCAGCCACGGCGGTGGTAGCGGCCACTATGTAGGGCGGAAAGTGGCTGAACACCGTGAAGCCTACCAGCGAGGCCACCCCCGAAACCAAGGCAATGCCGGCCCAAAGCAGCAGCACGTAGCGGGCTGGGCGGCCGGCTTTCTTCATGCCGGCAGCGCTACTTAGGCCCTCGGGCAGGTTGGAAAGAAAAATGGCTACCACGGCCACCGTACTCACCGCGCCCCCGGCCAGCAAGCTCAGCCCAATTACGATACTCTCAGGAATGCCGTCCAGCAGGGCGCCCACGGCCAGGGCCATGCCATTGTCGTCGCCGGGAGCATTGCCTTCGGTGGCCCCGGTTTTCACTTCCTGGCGCTCAGTTGCCTGCTGGGGACCGGAGCGTTTGCGGTGCTTGGCGCCGTAGCGGGCCAGCAGCCAGTTGGCCAGCGTGTAGCCGCCCGCGCCACCCAGAAAGCCTACGGCCGCCGAGTAAAAGCCGCCCTTGGTGTACGCATCCTCCATCAGCTCCAGAGAAAGCGTGGAAATGAGCACCCCGCTGCCAAAAGCCATAATGGACGCTACCACGCGCTGCGGCACCCGGAAAAAATAGCCGATGGCTGCCCCAATCAATAGGGCGGAGCCCGATACCAGGCCCCAGAATCCGGCCATCATCCACGTGGGAAACGTCATGTAGTTTGGGTTGTTAGTGCCTTGTGCTTGGTGGGTATCTGCTTTGCTTAAGTACTACGCACTATTTCTGATGAGGGGCCAGCATGGCAAGTAAATCCTCTTGCGACAAGCCAGCCAACTCTACTTTTTTGAAGGGTGCGGTATGGCCGGCCAGCAGCGTCAGGCTCGATTTGGGCTGCCCGAACACTTCCGCCAGGAAAGCCAGCAGGCAGGCGTTGGCCTTGCCGTCCTGCGCCGGAGCGTGCAGGCGCACGGTTACAGCGCCATCGGCCGCCACCAGCAGCTCGTTTTGGCGGGCGTTGGGCTTGGCCTTCAGGTGCAGGACGGCCACCGTTAAGCCGGGTCGTTGTAGGCGTCGTACACGTTCCAGGCCCAGATAACGAAAGGCACCACGAACGTCCAGGCCAGTAGGAAGCCTACCGCGCCGCCTAGCGCCCAGATCAGAAAGGCTTTCAGAAACTGGCCCTTGATCAGCTGACCCAGGCCCGGAATGAAAAAGGAAAGCAGCGCGGGAAGTCCGTAAGTAGGTTTCATAGGTTATGGGGTGAGTGCGTGAGGTTGGAAAGGTAAGCAGATACGCCAGAAGCAGAGGAGGGAAATCTGGTCGATGAAAGATTGCGCGTTAATGGCTGCTTGGCTTCTCCCTGTCGCCTGCTACCCGAGCCTGCCCGAACGGGCACAGGTTGAGTACCACGCAACGGCCGCAGGCAGGCGTATGAAAGTAGCAGCATTTCTGGCCATGAAACATGAGTGCCTCGTGGTGGTCATACACCTGCTGGGCATCCCAATCGGGGGGAAGGAGCTCGGCCAGCAGCTTGTGGGCCAGCTTTTCGTCCACCTTCGGGCCGATGAGGGCCAGGCGCTGCGCCACGCGGTGATGGTGACTATCGACGGGCATGGCCGGGAGGCGCAAGGAGCTAAAGAGCAAAGTAGCGGCGCTGGTTTTAGGCCCCACGCCGGGCAGCTGCTCCAGCCAAGCCCGCGCGGCCGGAATGGGCATTTCAGCCAGAAAAGCCAGGTCGCAGGGGCCGCCGCAGCGCTGGCTCACCTCACGCAGCACGTGCTGAATTCGCGGGGCTTTCTGCTCGGGCCAGGTGCAGGCGCTGATGGCCTCCTGCACCTCGGCCGTAGGCGCGTCGCGCACGGCGTCCCAGGAAGAGAAGCGGGCCCGTAGCTGCTGGTAGGCGCGGTGCGAATCCTGGTTGCGGGTGCGGTGCGAAAGCAGGGCGCTGATAAGCTCACTGAGCGGGTCCTTGACGCTGAAAAACCGGAACGGCGCTCCGTACTCGGCACACAGCCGCTCGTGCACCAGCAGGGCTTTGGTCTGACGGGCCGCAAAGTCATCAACAGGAGAGTCGGGGGAGGTGTTCACCCTGCTCCCTACGTAAAAAGCGAGAAGAGTGCAGAAGGGAAAGTTGATTGGCCGTCAACTCTTCCTTCTGCACTCCGCTCGCTTTATTCAAAAGACGCTCCGTGGTCTATTGGGTGTTGTAGAGGGCAATGGCCTGCTTGATTTTCTGCTGCTGCTTGCCTTGCAGTACCAGCGGCACCACCAGTAGCACCGGCGCGGCATACACCAGCGGTGAAATGCTCTGGCTGGTTCCTTGCAGCGACGACAGCAGCCCGGCCGCCATCAAACCACCCGCGCCAATGTAACTGAGCGTAATGGCCCTGCGGGAGCGGCGGGCCTGGTCGAGCAGACCCCGGGCCCCGGCGTTGTCGACGGTGGCCACGCTCAGGTTACGTAGGTTCAGGTCCTGCACCGGGCCGTTGTCTTTGCTGAAGTATTCCGTCTTGACGGTGCGGTAGCCGCCGCCGTAAGGGTAGCCGCCGTACCCCCCGTAGCCGTAGCGCCCGTAGCCGAAGGGGCTACCACCGGTGTTGTTGTACTGCGTGCGGGTGATGGAGTATAAGGCAATGCGGCCCGTCCGGTCGCGGCGCAGGGTGGTTTCGCGGGAGGAGCCGGGCAGGTTGGTGCGCACGTAAAAGCCGGTTTCATCCTCGTAGTAGCGGATGGCATCCAGCTCCAGCCGCTGCTGCCCGTCCAGCAGCAGGTAGTTGCGGCCCAGCAGGGGCTGCTTGGTTTCTACCTCGTAGGCTTTCAGCTCCTGCCCCGTTTTCAGGCCCACCCGAAAGCGCGTGGGCTGGGTGGAGGGTGGCAGGGCCCCGGGCTGGGCCGGGCGGGCGCCGGGCACCTGCTCGGCCACGGCGGGCGTTTGCGGAGTAGGCTCGGTAGCGCGGGCCGGCGCCGCGGTTTGCGCCTGCCGCACCGAGTCGGGCAGGGTGGGTTGGGAGTTGAGCTGGCGCGGGCCGTCCTGGGCCAGGCCACGGGTGGCGGCGCCCACAGTCAGCAGCGCCAGGGAAAGCATCAAACGAACGTGCATAGGAAGAAAAGCAGAGAGTACAGCTGCCCGCCAGCCGGCCGGCAGATTCAAGACTAAAACCAGAAAGAGGAGAAGAAAATTCGTCCCAAGGTTGCGCCGCTTTGCATTCAGTGGCTGCTTCTGGGTGCTAGTAAACGAAAAAGCGGGAGAAACCGATGGTTTCTCCCGCTTTGCACAGCGAGTGAGGTAGGCCAGAGCTACTTCAGCAGGGTTTCCAGCAAACTCATGCTATCCACCAGGTCGTGGCTGGTTTCAAAATCCAGGGGCTTGATAATGTAGCCGGCCACGCCCAGATTCTGGGCGCTGAGGCGGTCCACATCCATAGAGGACGTAGTGATGACGAATACCGGAATCTGGGCCAGGGCCGGGTGGTTTTCGCGTTCGGCCAGAAACTCGTGCCCATTCATCTTGGGCATGTTCAGATCCAGCAGAATCACCTCGGGCAGCGGGTTGATGGCCTCCACGCCGTTGCGGCCCAACAGCATATCCAGGGCCTCCAGGCCATTGAAGGCGGTATGGAGCTTGTGCGGAATACTGAACTTCTCGAAGGATTTCTGCACGGTCATCGTGTCAAAGAAATCATCTTCCACGAGCAAAACGGAACGGTCGGACATGGGGGAGCGAGCAAGGGGGATTAGGACGCCAGGGCTGGCGCGTCGGATCGGGCCGGCAGCGCCTGCTTGGGCCACGTAAAGATAAAGGCTGCACCTTCTCCGGCCGCCGATTTCACCCAAATACTGCCTTTCTGTTCGTCAATTATTTTCTTCACGATGCTGAGTCCGATACCGGTGCTTTCGGCCGTGTGCCGGTCGCGCAATGTCTGAAACATCAGGAAGATTTTCTGGTGATATTCCGGGGCAATTCCCGGGCCGTTGTCGGCCACCGAAAACTCGTAGAATTTTTTCTGCTCCCGGCAGCCGATGGTGATGGTGCCACCGCCCCGGTGGTGGTACTTCACGGCGTTGCCGATGAGGTTGGTAAACACCTGCTGCAGGCTGAGGCGGTCGGCTACCAGCGCGGAAGGCAGCGTATCGGGCAGGCGCACGTGGAAATCGGGCGGCACAACCATGTCGGTTACCTCGTCGAGGAGGGCGGCCACGTCCACCGGCTCCAGCTTCTGCTCGGTGCGCCCGATGCGGGCGTAGGCCAGCAGCCCGTTGATGAGGTCTTCGAGGCGCGAGAGGCGGCCTTTCATCATGTCCAGGTACTGGCGCATCTTGTCCGACAGCTCCCCCGACAGCTCGTCCTCAATCCACTTCACCACCGTCGTTACCCCGCGCAGGGGCGCTTTCAGGTCGTGGGAGGCCACGTAGGCAAACTGGTCGAGCTCCTTGTTGCGGTTTTCCAGGGCCCCGAAGGTTTCGGAAAGCTGGCGCGTCATGCGGTTGAGGGAGCTGGCCAGGCGGCCCAGGTTGTCGCGCTCCTCGTCCTTTATCTTCACCGAGTAGTCGCCCAGCACCACCTGCTCGGCCAGGTGCTCGATAATGCCGATACGTTGGGCCACCTGCTCGTTCACCTCCTGCAGCTCCTGCTGCAGGGCGGCGTTGGCGGCCAGCTCCTGCCAGATGCGGCTCACCAGCCACCCCACGATAAACAAGGTAAGCACGGCCGAAATCAGCAGGGCAATGGGCGTGGTTTGAGCGTAGAAATCCTGGTTCCGGTCCCGCTCTGCCAGCAGGCTGTCTTCGGCTTGTTTGATGCGGTTGATCATTCCCCGGATAATTTCCAGCCGCTCCTGGTTGCGGCTGATCATCACGCGGGCCGTGGGGGCCGAGGCGTTGCGGTCGGTCCACATCCGCAGGTCGCGGGTGTCGTTGTTAAGGGCCTGGCGCAGCGTGTCCAGGCGCTGCTGCTGGCGGGGGTTATCGCGGGTAAGGTCGCGCAGAATGTTAAACTGCCGGTTCATGTCCTGCTCGGCCAGGTCAAACTGGGGCAGGTAGGTGGTGTCGTTCAGCAGCAGGTAGTTACGCACACTGCCCTGGGCGTCGCGCAGGTTGGTGCGCAGGTCGGAGGTGGCCTGCAGCACCTGGTAGGTGTGCTGCACCTGCCGGGTGTAGTAGGATAGGCGCTGGTTGCTGAAGTAGGCCACGCCGGTGGTGAGCAGCAGCACGCCCAGCGCAATGCCAAAGCCGAGCAGAATTTTGGTGTTAAGGTTCAGGCGCATAGACTGCAAACCTACGGGTTTCGGCGCAAGCTGCGGTAGGCCCCGGCGTCGGCCGCGCGGGTTGGGGCGTATCTTCGCGGCTGACTTTCCCGCGTTGCCCATGGCTTTCCTTCCCGACCCCATCACTTCTCCCCAGAACCCGCGCATCAAAAACCTGCTCCGGCTGCAGCAGAAGTCCTCGGAGCGGCGGGCGCAGGGCCTCACCATTATTGAAGGGCTGCGGGAACTCACCATTGCCCGCGGCGCGGGCGTAGCCGTGCCGGCCGTGTTTGTATGCCCCGAGCTGGCCGGCCCTGAGCGGCAGGCCCAATTGCGGGAGTTGTTTGCCGATGGGGGCACCGAGTGGTTTCCGGTGTCGAAAGCCGTGTTTGAGAAAGTAGCCTACCGCGAAGGGTCCGACGGGGTGCTGGCCCTGGCCCGCCCGCCCCAGCTGAGCCTCGACGACCTGCAACTGCCCGCCGCCCCGCTGCTGCTGGTGCTGGAAGCCGTGGAAAAGCCCGGCAACCTGGGCGCCATCCTACGCACCGCCGACGCGGCGCGGGCCACCGCCGTCATCGTCTGCGACCCGCGCACCGATTTGTTTAACCCCAATGCCATCCGTAGCTCCATCGGCTGCTCGTTCACGGTGCCCACCGTGGCCACTACCCGCGAGGCCCTGCTTTCCTGGTGCCGCCTCCGTGGCATCCGCACCTACGCTGCTGCCCTCACGGAGCAGGCGGTGGCTTACACGTCTTGCGACTTTCGCGGCTCCACGGCCCTGGTGATGGGCACCGAGGCCGATGGCCTGACCCCCGAGCTGATGCAGGCCTGCGACCAGACCATCATCATTCCCATGCGCGGCGCCATCGACTCGCTCAACGTCAGCACCGCCACCGCCATTCTCACCTTCGAAGCCGTGCGCCAGCGGGAAGGCTAGCCCGTCGTTCCGAGTTCTGGCGGCATCTACAGACACCTGCCCATCTGCCTCTCAGGCCCCGGTTGGAGTGCCCGGAAGGGATGAAAATGCCCGCGAACGGGTTTCATACGCACGCGGACGGGTTTCATATGCTCGCGGAACCCTTTCAGCTACTCGCGCTGACGTGTAGAAGGCTCGCGGATAGCTTTAGGAGGGTCGCGCCTGCGCTTGGAAGGCTCGCGCCCAGCTGTTGAAGCCTCGCGCCAGCGAACAGGAAGTCCACGACGTTGCGCAGGAGGGCCGAGCCGGGCTGCAGGAGGGGCAGTAGGTGCATTCATAGGTTCCTCCTTTATTTGCGCCCCATGAGCCAGATCCACCACCGTACCCTGCACGTGCACGGCCGCGTGCAGGGCGTGTTCTTTCGCCAAAGCACCCAGCACGAAGCCCGCCGCCTGGGCCTCAGCGGCTACGCTTGCAACAACCCCGATGGTACCGTCACCATCGAAGCGGAAGGCCCCGCCGAGGCGCTGGACGCGCTGGAAACCTGGTGTCATAAGGGCCCACCGCTGGCCCGCGTCGATAAGGTAGAAGCTACTTCCGGCCCGATTCAGGGCTTCGACGGGTTTGAGGTGCGGTAAATGGTTTTATGGCTGTCATTGCGAGCAAAGCGAAGCAATCCGTCCTTTTCAAAACCAGTCCCGTTCTTTTACCAGAAAGCCCTTTTCTGTACGCAACGGGAAAGGGCTTTTCACCTTTCAGGGCTTAGTGCGTTGTCCAGGACGGATTGCTTCGCTTGCAATGACAGCCATTCAACCAGAAAACCATTCAACCACTCACCCTACTTCTTCCGGCGGCCTTCGAGGATGCGGAAAAAGGAACGGGACTGAATTTCTTCCTGGGTGAGGCCGGTGGCCAGCACTTCTTCCTCGGTGATGGCGCCGCAGTTCTGGGCTTTCAGGAAGAAGTTAAGCAAACCCTGACCGGTAGCGGCGTCGTCGAAGATGTCGCCGGTGAGGGTGCTGATGGCGGCCCGCTCCACGAAGGTGCGCAGGCGGTGCAGGGCGTCGTCGTAGGAGCTGAGGAAGAATGCGTAGGTGGCCGCGTAGCGCATGGGCAGCTGGGCGGGGTTCAAATCCCAGCCCTGGTAGAGGCCATTGATGAGCGAGTGGGTGGTGTGCGCAAAGCCCTGCCGCCAGGCGTTGTGCACCGACTCGCGGTTTTCGCGCAGCTGCTCGTAGCTCAGGTTTTCGCCCCGGTGCGGGCCGATGGGCATCACGTTGGTAGCCCCGTCGGAGAGGAAAATGCCGGTGCCGCCCAGCGCTACTTTGGTCATGTGGTGGGCAAAGTCGCAGACGGGGTGGGCCATGGTCTGGTACCGGGCCGTGATACCGCAGGAAGCCGTGTAGTCGTAGGTGCCGAAGTGGGCCGCCACGCAGCGCCCCTCGCTGGCCCGGATGATGCGCATGAGTGGGTTGCGGCCTTCCTCGTCCATCACAATCTGGGTGGCCTCCACCATCGTTTCCATGCGCAGGGTGCCGGGGATAAGGTGGTTGGCTTTTTCCAGCAGCTCAAACAGGCGCACCATCGTGGTCATCTGCTCGGGAATGGTCACTTTGGGCAGCATCACCACAAAGTTGTCGGGCAGCTTGCCGCCGGTTTCGGCCAGCAGGGTACTCAGGAAAATGTCGAGGGTACGCACACCCCGGGCCTTCAAATCCTCGGTGAAAGGCTTGATGCGGATGCCAATGAAGGGGGAAAGCGTGCCGTTCTGCATGCCCACGGCTACTTCCCTGGCGGCCTGCACGGCGGTGGCGTCCTCCTCGTCGTGGGGCCGGTTGCCGAAGCCATCTTCAAAGTCAATGCGGAAGTCTTCTACAGCTTCTGTCTGGAGCTTGCGCAGCATCTTGTTGTAGACGGAGTACGCCAGCCAGGCGGGCTGCTTTTTGCGGTCTGCCTCGCTCATGGCGTCGAGGCGCCGGGTGAGGTCGGCCACGTCGGCGCCCAGGGTGGGCAGGTGCTCGTGCCCACTCAGGCGCAGCACGCGGGCCAGCTCCACGAAGTTGGGCGCGTAGGTGCGCAGGCTATTGAGGGCCGTGTCGCCCATGCGCACGCAGGTATCCGACTTGAACAGGTTGGCCCCGCCGTAAACGGTGTGCACGGGCTGGCGGTCGGGCCGGTCGCCGGGGTACACCTGCTGGAAATGATGGTTGGCTACGCCCAGCTGGTCGAGCAGCTGGGTCTTATCGGAATCCGAAAGACTGAGTTTCATATGTAAGGAGAGGTGGGAATGGAAGAGGAATCCGGCTAAGAATTCCCCTCCTTGTTGAAGGAGGGGGTGCCCGAAGGGCGGGGTGGTCAGCTAAAACTAAAAGACTAGAGCTAGTTGGTCATTCAAAGTTTTTTAGTTCTAGTCATCGTGCTGACGACGGAACCACCCCGGCCTGCGGCCACCCCTCCTTCCAAAAAGGAGGGGAACTCCTAAATCTAGCCTTAACTGCCGCGGTACGTGGTGTAGCCGAACGGATTCAGCAGGAGGGGAACGTGGTAGTGCTCGGGGCCGCTGATGGTGAACACAATTTCCACGAAAGGGTAGAACGTGGCCGTGCCGAGGCGGGCGAAGTACTCGGCGGTGAAGAACTTCATTTTGTAAGTGCCGGCCGGCAGGGCATCGTCGGTGGGCAGCAGGTTGGGGATGCGGCCGTCCTGGTTGGTTTGGCCGCGGGCCAGCTCCTGCCAGCTGTCGGCCTGCTCCCCGTATAGCGCAATGGTGACGCCCGCCGCCGGCCGGCCCAGGGTAGTGTCCAGAATATGAGTGGTAAGGTGGCTCATGCAGTCAGCAGCTTCTTCAGCCGTATTTCGGTGATTTTGCGTTGCTCCTCGGCGGCTACGCGGATTTCCTCGGCCGGCTCATTCGGCAGCCGGGCCTGCAGCAAGGCCAGCATCTCGTCGGCCGATTTGCCGGTGGCGCACACGATGAAGATATAGCCGAACTTTTGCTCGTAGGCGTCGTTGCCGGCGGCTAGGGCGTGCAACGTTTCCTCCGAGGCCTGGGCTACGGCCCCCTGCTCCCCGGCGGCCCAGGCGCTGGTGCTGGCAAATTTTTCCTTGAGTGAGGCCACATCCCCAATTTTGGGATGGTGGGTGAAAGCCTCGCGCCAGTCGGCCTCATCCAAGCTGTTCCAGATACGGGCGGCTTCGGCCAGCAGAACGGCCTCATCGGCTATGGGAAAAAGGTCAACCATCTGCGTTACCCAGGCAGTAGCGCCGCAGCACTTGCGCAGGGCTTCGGTCAGGGCGGGGCGGGGTAGGTCGTTGAGTTCGGTTAAGGTCATAGGAACTGAAAATCGTCTGTCATGCTGAGCGAAGTCGAAGCATCTCTACCGCTTCATTACTACAATTTGATTAGCCAGAGGTAGAGATGCTTCGACTCCGCTCAGCATGACGTTCTTTTTATCCACTTCAGCCAGTTATATCACCGTGGGGAAGCGGTTCACGTTTTTGTAGTAGATATACACCGAGTCTTCCTGGCCCATGGCGGTGGCCCACTGCTGGCAGTAGGGCGCCATCCAGATCGAGTCACCCTTCTTCACGGGGTACCACTGCTGGTCGAGCATGTAGATGGCCTGGCCCTGCAGATACAGCAGGCCGTGCTCCATGATGTGGGTTTCTACCATCGGCAGGTGCCCGCCGGTGCTATAGGTGAAGATATTCACGGCCATGTCGAAGCTCAGCTCATTCGGCAGCAACTCCTGAATGCGCAGGGCCTCGTCGTTCATGTACACCGGGGCCTTGGCAATATCCCGCTCCCCAAACACCACGCCCGGCACTGCGTGGCCCGCCAGCGGCTCGTAGGTTTTGTGGAAGGTCAGTACCTGGGTGCCTTCCGTGGGCTGCTGAAACAGGTAGTCCTTTTCGATGGGCACGTACACGTACTGGCCTTCGGTGAGGGTGCGTTCCTGCCCGTCGATGGTAGCCTGCACCTGGCCAGCCACCACGTAGAAGAAAATCTGCGCGGCCTCGGTGCGGCCCGTAAGCTGGCCACCTTCGCGCAGGGTAATCAGCATCTGAGCCAGGCGGGCGCCCATCTGCTCGTTGATGATGACGTTGACGGTGCAGTTCGTCCAGCCCGGCACATTACTGTTGATGTAGCCATCCGGGGCAATAATGGCGTGGTTGCGCTTGACGACGGAACGGGTAAGAGCGGAAATTTCCATGTTTAGGTAGTAAGGGAGAGTGTCATTCCGAACGCAGTGAGGAATTTGGGAGATGCTAATGCGTCATTTTACCCAGATTCCTCACTGCGTTCGGAATGACAGGTGAAAAGCAGTTAGGGAGTTTGGTACGCAGAAGCAAGCCCTGTTAGAAACCGCTCTGCCACTTCAGGGCCGCTGCCACATCGGGCAACTCCACGTTTTCGAGCGGGTTGTGGCTGATGCCCTGGTAGCAGCGGATGAACAGCATGGTAGCCGGGGCCACCTGGGAAATGGGCACCGCATCGTGACCCGCCCCACTTACCAGGGAAATAACTTCTTGGCCGGCTTCAGCAATGGCCTGAGCGAGCTGCGCATTCAGGGCCGCGTCGCAGGCGACGGGCGCGGTTTGTTGGATGAGGTTCCAGCTCACGTCCACCTGGCGGCGCTGCCCGATGCCGGCGGCCTGGACCTGGAGTTGCGCGTAGGCGGCGGCCAGCTGGCTTTCGTCGGGGCTGCGCAAGTCGAGGCTGCAGATGGCTTCACCGGGAATCACGTTGCTGGCCGACTGCGGCAACTGCAGCTTGCCCACGGTGGCTACCAGGTTCCGGCCGTGCTGTTGAGCAAACAGCTCGGCGGCCAGCACAAACTCGGCGGCGGCCGTCAGGGCATCTTGGCGCATGAGCATGGGCACGGTGCCGGCGTGGCCGGCCATGCCCCGGAACGTCAGCTCCACGCGACGCTGCCCGGCAATGGCCGTCACCAGCGCCACCGGGGCCGGCCGTTCCCAGAGCACCGGGCCCTGCTCGATGTGCATTTCGAAGTAGCCCAGCCAGCTTTCCGGCGGCAGCGCGTCGACCGCTAGCTCCTCAGGCCGTCCGCCCATAGCCGTTAGTACCTCGGCCAGCGTGTGGCCGTGGGCATCGGGCCGCTGCAGCAGGCTCGTATCGAAGGAGCCGGCCACGACTTTGCTGCCCAGGTATGTGGTATGGAACCGCACGCCTTCCTCGTCGCTGAAGGCTATGAGCTCCAGATGAAAAGGCAACTCTGCCCGCTGGCTGGCTAGCTGCTCCAGCAAGTCGAGCCCTAGCAGTACGCCCAGCGGGCCGTCGTACTTACCGGCATTCACCACCGTATCTATGTGGGAGCCGATGACGAAGGTTTTGGCGGTGGGGGTGGGGCACACGAGGCGGCCACGCACGTTGCCGATGGCGTCGAGGCGGGTTTCCAGGCCGGCGGCGCGCATCCAGCTTTCCACCAAAGCGCGGCCCTGCTGGAAGGCTTCGGTGCCGAACGTGCGCGTTACACCCTGTGCGTCTTCGCTGATGGCGGCCAGTTCTTCAATGCGGCCCAGCACCCGGGCGGCGCGGCTTTGATAGTCGGTCATCATAAGGCTAGCGGGTAACGACCTGGCCCTGGTGAAGGCTGATGAATTCGGGACGGGTATAGACCAGCTGACCGGCCAGATAGGTTTGCTCTACTACCCCGCGCAGCTGCTGGCCCACATAGGGGCTGGTTTTGTGGCGGTGGTGCAGCAGTTCTTCGGTGACCGTGAACGTGGCTTCCTCATCCAGCACCAGCAAATCCGCGTCGAAGCCGACGGCAATCTGGCCTTTGCGGTGAGCCTGGCCGATGAGCTTGGCGGGGTTGGCGCTCAGCCAGTGCGCGAGGTCTACGAGGGACGCGCCGCGCTGCTGGGCCGCCGTCCAGAGCACCGGCAAGGCCAGCTGCAGGGAGGCAATGCCGCCCCAGGCCGTAGTGAAGTCGCCCGAATCGAGCTGCTTGAGGTCGGGCGGGGCGGGGGAGTGGTCGGTGGCTACGAAGTCGATGAGGCCGCTTTGCAGGGCCTGCCAAAGCAGCTCGTTGTTGGCCCGCTCCCGAATGGGCGGGGCGCACTTAAAGCGCGTCTGCCCATCGGGAATATCCTCGGCGGCGAAAAACAGGTAGTGCTGGCCGGTTTCCACCGTAATGGGCAGCCCTTCGGCCTTGGCTTCCGCCAGTTGGGGCAGGGAGTCGGCCGAAGATAGATGCACGATGTGCGTGCGGCAGCCCGTTTCCCGGCACAGCCGGATCATGAGGGCTACGGCTTCGTCTTCCCAGTTTTTGGGGCGCGAGGCCAGGTAGTTCGGGTACGACTGCTTGTCGCCCTGCTTCCAGGCGTCATCGTCCTGACTTAACTCGCAGTGCACCAGCAGGGGCAGGCCGTGGCGGGCCAGCAGGGGCATCACGGCGCGCAAGTCGGCCTCGGTAGCGTTAGGAAAATCATCAATGCCGGAGTGCGTCAGAAAGGCCTTGAAGCCGAGCACGCCGCGGGCAATCAGGCCTTCCACCTCCGCCGCATTGCCGGGCACTATGCCGCCCCAGAAGCCCACGTTGGTATGCAGGTTAAGGCGCGCGGCAGCCAGCTTCAGCTCCAGGTTGGCCACCGAAGTCGTGACGGGCGCCGAGTTCAGGGGCATGTCCACCAGCGTGGTGAGGCCGCCGGCCAGGGCGGCGCGGGTGGCCGTGTCGAACCCTTCCCAGGCGGTGCGACCCGGCTCGTTGATGTGCACATGCGGGTCGATGAGGCCCGGCAGCACGGCCCGGTCGCCTACGTCGATAATAGGCACCTGCACGGGCACGCCGGGTTCCAGCACCGCCGCAATGCGGCCCGCCTGCACCACTACCAGCGCCGGCTGCACGCCGGTGGGCAGCACCACTTTTTTACTGATGAGAGCGAAATCCTGCATGAAGTGTAGTGAACTGTGCTACAAAATGAGAATATTTCAAACACGAAGTGCTGCCTGCGTAGCCTTTCACGGGCCGAAACCGCCAAAATCAAATCCAAAGGGCTGCTCTTTCGGGAGGCTAACGGCTGGCAGATAGCATTTTGGCGGGTTTCGGCCAGTTGGTTTACAGCGTATTTACCTTTTCCCGAACCGGCATTCGGGGCGCGTTTTTAGTTGACGTATGATGCACGTAGTGGTTTTGTTGGTAGTGGCGGTGGTGTTTTTCCTGATCCTGGGAGCCAGCTGTGTGCTGCACCGGGTGGCCCGCACCCACCGCCACGGCGGGGCCCTGGGTGAGGGGGGCCTCACCATGCAAGGCTTCGGCTACGCCCTCACGGTGCTGGCGGTGCTGTTTCTGCTGCTGGTGTTCTACCTGCTGGTCCAGGGCACGCCCTGGGAAGGCCACCTGATGGAGTGGCTCAACATTGTGGTGCGCCTCGTGCACGTCACCTTCGGCATTGCCTGGATTGGCGCCTCGTTCTACTTCGTGTTTCTGGAAAATGCCCTCAACCGCACCGACAACGTGCGCGAGGAGCTGGCCGGCAACCTCTGGGCCGTGCACGGCGGCGGCTTCTACTACCTGGAGAAGTACAAGCTGGCCCCGCCCCGGATTCCCAAGGCCCTGCACTGGTTTAAGTACGAGGCCTACTTCACCTGGCTTACCGGCTTCAGCCTGCTGTGCGTGGTGTACTATTTCAACGCCGGCGCCATGCTCATCGACCCGCAGGTGCTGGTCATCAGTCCGCTGGCCGGGGTGGCTATTGGGGTGGGCTCCTTTGTGGTGGCCTGGGTGCTTTACCACGTGCTCTGCCGCACGCCGCTGGTGAAGAACGGACTGGCTATGGCGGTGCTGGGCTTCCTGATTTGCACGGCCTTCGCGTGGTTTTACTGCCAGGTGTTCAGCGCCCGGGCGGCCTACCTGCATTTCGGGGCCATGCTGGGCACGCTCATGGTGGGCAACGTGTTTTTTATCATCATTCCGGCCCAGAAAGCCATGGTGAAGGCCGCCACCGAAGGCCAGCCGCTGAACCCTGAACTGGGCAAGCACGCCGGCCTCCGGTCCCTGCACAACAACTACTTCACGCTACCGGTGCTGTTTGTGATGATCAGCAACCACTTCCCCAGTACCTTCGGGCACAGCTACCCGTGGGCCGTGCTGGCCGCCATTGCCCTGGGTACGGCGGGCATCAAGCACTGGCTGAATCTGCGCGAAAAGCACCAGGCTACTGGCTTGGTGTTCCCGCTGGCGGCGGGCTTGCTGCTGGCCGTGGCCTTCGTCACGGCCCCGAAAACCGAAGCCGGCGCGGCGGCCGCCTGTACGCCCAACGTGGGCGTGGCTCAGGTGCAGGGCATCGTGCAGCTGCGGTGCGTGCGCTGCCACTCCGCCACGCCCACCGATGAGGTGTTCACCACCGCGCCCAACGGCGTGGTGTTCGACACACCCGCCGACATTGCCCGCCTCCAGGACAAAGTTATGCAGCGCGTGGTCGTGACCAAGACCATGCCCCAGAACAACAAAACTCACATGACTCAGGAGGAGCGGGACCTGATTCGGTGCTGGATAGAGCAGGGCGCGAAGCTGGAGTAGACAAAGAATAGGGCCGACTACTGCTTGTTCAGGTTCCAGTTGTAGTCCTGATAGGTCACCTTGGCATCGGCGTTCATCTGGGTTTTGCTGTAGCGATTCACCCACTTGACTACCGACTGCCCGTTCCTTTCCCAGTCGGCCTTGTACCAGTCGAAGTAGCGGGAAAGCTGGGCGGTGGTGCGGCCGACGTTGTTTTTGGCCGGGTCGTTCAGGAAGTTACGGCCCTGGTCGTCGAGCTGCTGGCTGAGCTGGGCAGCGGTATAAGCCTCGTTGCGCAGACGCGGGCAGGAAATGGAGGCGCACACCAGCGCGAAGTGGATGCGCGGGTCGTCGTACTGCTTGCGCAGGATGCTGTGCTCGATGTGGTCGAGGCTCATTTTCTCGCCCCCGATGCTGAAAAACCGGGCCGCCCAGGGCGTAGACACAAGAGGAATCTGAATTTTCGAGCCGATGTCCTTGATGCTTTGCAGGGGGTAATGGTCGAGGATGAGCCGGATGGTATAGGCGTTGTAAGCGTTGATCCAGTAAGCCATCTGCTCGGGCTTGCTCCAGCTAGCCGCAGGCGGGTTCTTGCTCAGCTGTGCCAAATACTGGTTGAATGCCTTTTTATCGGCCCTGAAGCCTTGGTAATCGACCAGGCCCCGGGCGTTGACGTGCTTTTTTAGCAGCCGGTCAAAAGCCATGTGGTCGATGGGCGCGTTGACGGCAGGGGCGGCGGTAGCAGCCGGCCGGTGGGCCCCAGGCAAGGGCCGGGCTGTGAGTGCGCCGGCCGAAAGTACCAGGGCCGCGAGCAGGAGGGGAATGGGGAATCGTTTCATTGCAGCAGACATACGCAGGCGGCCGCCTGCAAAGATGTAGCCACGACTGGTTGGATAGTAGCGCGAATCTGCCGTAGTCCTGAGCAGCTTGCAGCGGCTGCGTACCTTGGCGAATAAAGCCCGGTGGTAACATCTGCCGGATTGGCTTTGTTCGTAGGTACCGTTCTATCGAATCGGCCGGCTTCTTCACTCGTTTCTCTGCCCGCGCCAGCATTCGGGCCGCTGCATTTTCCTGCCATGATCAAGTCCCTGAAAGCCACCGGCAGCCAGCTTGCCGACCCGGCCTACCAGCTCACCGTGCTCCGGGCCGACCAGGCCGAAGGAGCTTTTCTGCCGCCGTTTCACCAGAAGCTGCGCGAGGCCAACCTGTTTCCGCTACGGCCGGTGGCCCCGGCGGTGCTGCAGGTGAACGTGGGTAAGATGTGCAACCAAGTCTGCAAGCACTGCCACGTGGACGCCGGGCCCGACCGCAAGGAAATCATGACCCGCGCCACCATGCAGCTCTGCCTGGATGCCCTGGCTCAGACCGACATTCCGACGGTGGACCTGACTGGTGGCGCGCCCGAGATGAACCCGGATTTTCGCTGGTTCGTGGAGCAGATTCACGCCCTGGGGCGCCACATCATCGTGCGCTGCAACCTTACCATCATCGTCGCCAACAAGAAGTACCACGACCTGCCGGAATTTTTCCGGGTGCACGGGGTAGAAGTTGTCAGCTCGCTGCCGTTCTACAACGCCAGCAAAACCGACCGGCAGCGCGGCGACGGAGTGTTCGAGGATTCGGTGCGGGCCCTGAAGATGCTTAACGCCGTGGGCTACGGGCAGGAAGGCAGCGGCCTCACTCTGAATCTGGTGTACAACCCTGCCGGGGCGTTTCTGCCGGCTTCGCAGGCCGGGCTGGAGCGGGACTTCAAGCGCGCCCTGCTCAAAGACCACGGCATCGTGTTCAACCAGCTGTTTGCCATCACCAACATCCCCGTCAGCCGCTACCTCGACTACCTGATTGAATCGGGCAACTACGCGGCGTACATGGAAAAGCTGGTTTCGGCCTTCAACCCTACTGCTGCGGCCGGCGTGATGTGCCGCAACACCATTTCGGTGGGCTGGGACGGGCAGCTCTACGACTGCGACTTCAACCAGATGCTCGACCTGACGGTAGCCAGCCCCGTGCGCCACATCCGGGGCTTCGACGCGGTCCAACTGGCCGAGCGGGCCGTGGTGGTAAACCAGCACTGCTATGGCTGTACAGCTGGAGCCGGCTCCAGCTGTGGCGGTACTACGGCTTAGCCTATGCGCTTGCTTTCCTCTGCTTTCGACTTCAGCTGCGGTAGCCTTCCTAAGTCTATGCTTGTAGCGGCGGCTCTCTTTGCTGCCGCTGCGCTTACCTGTTGCGTTGCATGAGGACAGTTACGCTGCGCCAGTGCCTGCTGGCGGAAGCCCTGGGCACGGCCGTGCTGATGCTTTTCGGCACCGGTGCCGTGGTGGTAAACGAGCAAACCCACGCGCTGGGCCACGGGGGCATAGCCGCCGCCTTCGGGCTGGTGGTGCTCGTCCTGATTCAGGGACTGGGCCACGTGAGCGGGGCACACGTGAACCCAGCCGTGACGCTGGGTTTCTGGGCGACGGGGCGCTTTCCGGGCCGGCGGGTGCTGCCCTACGTGGCTGCACAGCTGGTAGGCGCCTTCACGGGCAGTGCGCTGGTGAAGCTCCTGGCCGTGCCGGGTTCCGCGCTGGGCGCTACGCTACCCGCTCACGGTGCCGCCCAGGCGTTCGGCATCGAGCTGTTTCTCGCGTTCTGGCTTATGCTCGTCATCCTGCGCGTTACGTCCGGCTTCTATGAGCAGGGCTTGCTGGTGGGGCTCACTATTAGCGCCACGGTAGCGCTGGAGGCCCTGGTGGCCGGCCCGCTGAGCGGCGCCTCCATGAACCCGGCCCGCTCCCTGGCGCCCGCCATTCTAAGCGGGCACCTCACCGCCGCCTGGGTGTACGTAGTTGCTCCTGTTGCCGGGGTATTGCTGGCCGTAGCAGTGGACAGGCTGCTGGAGCTGCGCCCGCCCAAGGCCTGAGTTGCTGCCGGACGCTACATCATGCACAGTGGGCTTGATTTCCTCTACAAATAGCCGCCGGCGCAGGATTTTCAAGTAAATCCTTCCAACCCTGGGCCGCGGGACCTACCTTGCCGGCGTTGTGGCAGGCAGGTTGCGGCCTCAGTCGAAACATACGCGACCTACCTGGCTTTTTGCCGCTCCTGCGGGAGGGGCTTCACGCCTTCGCTTGGTTTGCGCTATGGATGATTTTCTGGCCGCCCGCTCCCAAATGGCTTTATCGTTGGGCTTTCACATCATCTTCTCCTGCATCGGGATGGTGATGCCCTTTTTTATGGCGGTGGCGCACTACAAGTGGCTGCGCGGCGGCGACGAAACCTACCGCAACCTCACCAAAGCCTGGAGCAAGGGCGTAGCCATCTTTTTTGCCGTCGGGGCGGTGTCGGGCACGGTATTGTCATTTGAGCTGGGGCTGCTGTGGCCGAAGTTTATGGAGCATGCCGGTCCCATTTTCGGGATGCCGTTTTCCCTGGAAGGCACCGCGTTTTTCATTGAAGCCATTGCCCTCGGCTTTTTTCTCTATGGCTGGGGCCGGTTTCATCCGTGGTTTCACTGGTTTACGGGCGTGGTAGTAGGCGTGAGCGGGCTGGCTTCGGGCATTCTGGTGGTAGCGGCCAATGCCTGGATGAACAGCCCTGCCGGCTTCGACTACGTGAATGGCCAGTACCTGAACATCGACCCGATGCGGGCCATGTTCAACGATGCCTGGCTTTCCCAGGCCCTGCACATGACGCTGGCAGCGTTTGCCGCTACGGGCTTCGCGGTGGCCGGTGTGCATGCTCTCATGGTACTCAAGCGCCGCAACATCCACTTTCACTTCCGGGCATTTCGAATTGCGGCCGTATTCGGCACGGTGGCGGCTGTACTTCAGCCCTTGAGCGGCGACTTTTCGGCCAAGGACGTGGCCCGGCGCCAGCCCGCCAAGCTGGCGGCTATGGAGGCCCATTTCCACACCGAGAAATCGGCCGCGCTGGTGCTGGGCGGCCTGCCCAACGAAAAGGAGCAGCGCGTGGATTATGCCATCAGGATTCCCGGGGCGCTCAGCTTTCTGGCCCACGGTAACTTCGAGCAGGAAGTCATCGGCCTCGACCGGATTCCCGTGGCTGACCGGCCACCGGTGACGGTGCCGCACCTGGCGTTTCAGCTAATGGTGGGGCTGGGCATGTTTATGATGGGGCTGGCGCTGCTGTACTTCTGGGCCCTATGGCGCCGGCCGCACTGGCTACGCGCCGACTGGCTGCTGAAGCTGTTCGTGGCCGCTATTCCGGCCGGCTTTATTGCCGTGGAAGCGGGCTGGACGGTAACGGAAGTGGGCCGCCAGCCGTGGATTCTGTACGGCATCATGCGCACCCGCGACGCCGTGACGCCGATGCCGGGCATTGCCTACTCATTCTACCTGTTCACGGCCGTCTATCTGTCGCTCAGCTTGGTGGTGATATTCCTGCTCTACCGCCAGATCAAGATGGTGCCGGAACTGTACGACCGGCCGGATTTAGTTGAAGCGGCTTAACCCTTCCTGCACCCGGAAAAGCCGTCATGCTGAGCTTGCCGAAGCACTTCTGCCGTGTTTTCTGATTCGGTAAATCAAACAAGTAGAGGTACTTCGGCAGGCCATTATGGACGGTTAAAAACAACTCAGAAGATGCAATACGTCGTCATTACTTACCTGTGCCTGGCCATCTGTCTGTACCTGCTGCTGGGCGGCGCCGACTTTGGCGCGGGCATTATGGAACTGTTCACGCGAAGCAAAAACCGCAGCGTCGCCCGTCAGACCATGTCGCACGCCATCGGGCCTATCTGGGAGGCCAACCACATGTGGCTCATCATTGCGGTGGTGATTCTGTTTGTGGGTTTCCCGCGCATCTACGGCGTCATGTCGGTGAGCCTGCACATTCCGCTGGTGGTGATGCTGCTCGGTATTATTGCCCGCGGCACCGCTTTCGTGTTCCGCCACTACGACGCCGTGAAGGACCGGATGCAGATGCTCTATAACCGCATTTTCGCGCTTTCCAGCGCCATAACGCCGTTTTTTCTGGGCGTGCTGGCCGCCAGCGTGCTGGCTGGCTACGTAGACCCCGCCGCCACCGATTTTCTGACGGCCTACGTATGGAGCTGGCTGCACTGGTTTGCCGTAGCCGTGGGCGCGTTTACGGTGGCGCTTTGTGGCTTTCTGGCCAGCGTGTACAGCATCGGCGAAACGCACAATGAAGCGGATAAGCGCTACTTCATCCGCAAGACGCGCACCATGACTATCATTACCTTTCTGGCCGGCGGGCTGGTATTTGTGGCGGCCGGGTTCGAGGGCATTCCGCTTGGGCAATGGATATTTGGCAGCTGGGTAGGCGCCTCAGCGGTAGGTTTGGCTACGTTGTCATTGGGCGGGCTGTTCTACGCCGTCAGCCGGGGGCATACCACGCTGCCGCGCCTGCTGGCCGGCTTTCAGGTGACGATGATTCTACTGGCCATTGGCTACCGGCACTTCCCCGATTTTGTGGTGCTGCGGCACGGCCCTAACCTGTCCTTGCTGCGCGACCAGGCTCCGGCCGCTACCATGCAGGCGCTGGGCTGGGCCTTGCTGCTAGGCAGCATATTTATTCTGCCGGCGCTGTACTACCTCTACTACAGCTTTCAGCACGAGGCAGAAGAAGTGGCCGAAGGAACTACCATTGCGGTCCGGAAGTAGGCCGCACAAAAGTAAAAAGGGTTGCAGCCACTGGCTGCAACCCTTTTTTCTAGTACTTCTGAAAACTAGTCTACTTTCTTGGCCGAACGCAGACGCTCGTTTTCGTCGAGCAGGATTTTGCGCATCCGCACCGACTTCGGCGTCACCTCCAGGTACTCATCCTTCTGGATGTATTCCATGGCTTCTTCCAAAGAGAACTGGCGCTTGGGCACAATCTTCACGTTGTCATCCGTGCCGGAAGCACGCATGTTCGTGAGCTTCTTGCCTTTCTGGATGTTGATGGTCAGGTCGTTGGGGCGGGTGTGCTCACCGATAACCTGACCGGCGTACACCTCTTCGCCTGGATCCACGAAGAACTCACCGCGGTCCTGCATCTTGTCGATGGTGTAGGCGGTGCCGGCACCAGTGTCCATCGAAATCAGCGAACCGGAGATACGACCGGGGATTACGCCTTTGTACGGCTCGTAGCTCTGGAAGCGGTGGTTCATGATGGCTTCACCGGCGGTGGCGGTCAGCACGTTGTTCCGCAGGCCGATCAGGCCGCGGGCCGGGATGTTGAACTCCAGGTGCTGCAGGTCGCCCTTGGGCTCCATGATGGTCAGCTCGCCTTTGCGCATCGTCACCAGCTCGATAACCTTGCCGGCCGTTTCCTCCGGTACGTCTACCACCAGGTGCTCGATGGGCTCGGTGCGGTTGCCGTTCTCGTCTTCACGGAACAGTACCTGCGGCTGGCCTACCTGCAGCTCAAACCCTTCGCGGCGCATCGTTTCGATGAGAACCGACAAGTGAAGAATACCGCGGCCGTAGACGAGGAATGTGTCTTCCTTATCGGTTTCCTTAACGCGCAGGGCCAGGTTTTTCTCGGTTTCCTTGAACAGACGGTCACGCAGGTGGCGCGAGGTCACAAACTTGCCTTCCTTACCGAAGAACGGCGAGTTGTTGATGGTGAACAGCATGTTCATCGTCGGCTCGTCGATACTGATGATGGCCAGCCCCTCGGGGTTCTCGGCATCAGCCAGCGTATCCCCGATTTCAAAGCCTTCGATGCCGGTTACGGCGCAGATTTCGCCGGAGCTAACCTCCGAAACCTTGGTACGGCCCAGGCCTTCGAACACCTGCAGCTCTTTGATTTTTACTTTCTTGATAGTGCCGTCACGCTTCACCAGGCTCATGTTCGAGCCTTCCTTCAGCGTACCGCGGTGTACGCGGCCGATGGCGATACGGCCCACGAACGACGAGTAGTCGAGCGAGGTAACCTGCATCTGGGGCGTGCCGTCCAGGGTAGGAGCGGGGGGAATGGAGGCTACTACGGCGTCGAGCAGCGGGATGATGCTGTCGGTTTTCTCTTTCCAGTCGGTGCTCATCCAGCCCTGCTTCGAGGAGCCGTACAAGGTCACGAAGTCCAGCTGGTCTTCGTTGGCGCCGAGGTTGAACATCAGGTCGAAAACCTGCTCGTGTACCTCGTCGGGGCGGCAGTTTTCTTTATCGACTTTGTTTACCACCACGATGGGCTTGAGGCCCAGGTCAATGGCTTTGCCCAGCACGAAACGGGTCTGGGGCATGGCGCCTTCGAAGGCATCGACGAGCAGCAATACGCCGTCGGCCATCTTGAGCACCCGCTCCACCTCGCCGCCGAAGTCGGCGTGACCAGGGGTGTCGATGATGTTGATTTTTACGTCTTTGTACCGTACCGATACGTTTTTGGAGACGATGGTAATGCCCCGCTCACGCTCCAGGTCGTTGTTGTCAAGGATGAGGTCGTCGAACTGCTGGTGCTCGTCGAACAGCTTGGAGGCGTGAATGATCTTGTCCACGAGCGTAGTCTTGCCGTGGTCAACGTGCGCGATGATGGCGATATTGCGAATGTTCTGCATACAATGGGTTTTCCGGGTGCAAAGGTACGGAATGTTTGGCGCAAAAACCTGCAGGTAATTAATTGTTACTGAGAGAGGAAGAAACAGCCAACGGGAAGCAAGACAACTTATTGGCCCCCTGCGGTTCCAGATAGGCCCAAAAGGAACTGATTGGAGCGGCAAAGCCGAACCGCAGGCCGGCTGCGTATGTTGTACCTGCAACCCGGGCCGCTGCCCGGCCTTCTTAATCGTGCACTCGTCTTTTCCCTTTTCCGAATGCGTTCTTCCTTGCTTATTCTGCTGCTGTCTGTCTTTACTCTGAACTCGGCCTGCTCCCAGAAAAAACCCGTGGCCGTAGAAAAGCCTCAGGCGCCCACGCAGCCCACGGCCGCCGCCAAAGCCTATCCCAAGCCCCGGCTAGTGACGGGCAAGCCCGACGAGTTTCCCATCCGCAAAACCGATGCGCAGTGGAAAGCCCAGCTTACGCCCGATCAGTACTTCATTCTGCGGCAGCAGGGCACTGAGCGACCTTTCACGGGCAAGTACCACGACAACCACGAGAAAGGCAACTACTACTGCGCCGCCGACCACAATCTGCTGTTTTCCTCGGAAACCAAGTTTGAGTCGGGTACCGGCTGGCCCAGCTTCTGGGCCCCGGCCTCCGAAAACAGCCTGAAAGTAACGGCCGACAACACCTACGGCATGAGCCGCGACGAGCTGCTGTGCGCCCAGTGCGGCGGCCACCTCGGCCACGTCTTCAACGACGGACCCAAGCCCACCGGCCTGCGCTACTGCATGGATGGCAACGGCATGGTATTCGAAAAAGCCAAGTAGACGGCTGAATGGTTGACTTGTTAAAGGGCTGTCATGACGAGCCGCGCGGCGTAAAGCAGGCTTGAGCAACGACTTCGGCCCGGCTTCACCACGACAGCTGACAGCCCTTTAACAAGTCAACCACCTACCCAACCAGCCAAAGTCAACTTCCGCGCCGCTGCGCCGTTGTAGAGAAGCCCGTCGGTTAGTGGCGGACTTCTCTGTTTTTCTGCCATGAAACTCCCCGTTATTTCTTTCCGGCTTTTGCTTCCTATGTTCGCTGGCTTGCTTTCCTGCACGGCCGCCGAGGAAAGCGCCGCCGAGCTAGAGCGCCCCGCCGTGCCGGCCTCCATCCAGTCGGATGCCGACCGGCAGGCTGCTTACAATAGCAATGCGGGCTATGGTGGCTCGGTGCCCGATGCCACGCCCGGCCGCGTGCCTATCCGGGAGCAGGCCAGCGGCATCAATTCCCGCAAGCGCCCCGAAAGCCTGAACACCAACGACCCCAACAACTCCACGCCCGAAACCCGCTTGCGTCGCATCAACGGCGCTCCCACCGATACGCTGCGCCGGCCGTAACACTCAATCTAACCAAACATAAAAAGGTCCGCCAACTCCTGAGAGCTGGCGGACCTTTTTATGTTTGCTGGCTGACTTAGGACGCTTCGTTGGACGTGGCGGTGCTGTCGGCGGCGGGCTTGCGGTTGCCGGCCGGGCGGCGGCTGGCGGTTTTGGCAGCGCCTGAGGCGGCGGACTTGGCAGCGGGTCGGGCCTTGGCAACCGGGCGGCGTGGGGCCACAGGCGCCAGGGGGGCGTCCAAGCCTTCGTTGCCAGAGCCAGCCACCACGTCGGCATCAGTGCTGATGCTGTCGGAGCCGGCAGGGGAGCCAGTGTCGTAGTGGCGCACTATTGTGTGCAGGGCCTGCTCAAACATGCGCTCCGTATCGGCGTCGAGGCGGCGGGTGGCTTCCTTTACCACTTCCTTCAGCTTGGCTTTGGTTTCCTGCCGGATGCGTTTCACCACTTCATCCATGCGCTTGTCTAGTTCCTGCTGCAGCTGCTTGGCGGCTGCCTTCAGACTCTTCTTCTGGCTGGCTTTCTTCTGCGAGCGGGCATCCGTCAGCGACTCAGTGGAAGCGGCGGTAGCCTTGGTGGCTTTGGCCGCTTTACGCTGAGTCTTTTGCTCAGCTTTCTGCTCGGGAGTTTTCTTGGCCTTCTTTTCAGCTGGCGCTTTTTCAGATTTTTTCATAGAAAGAATAGATTTGGGAGAAAGGCTGAGGTTAGGTACGGAAAGCAAGCTGAGCAGTTAGCGAATAAAGGTAACCGGTTTTTGCTGCAGCTCTGGTCATAGAGTGGCTCCTGCCAGATATCCTGCTTTTTCCTTGTTCCTTTGTGGTCTGATGCCCGCGCTGCCGGGCTCTTGTGCCGTTTTTCAGCTTTTTCGTATGTCTGCTACTTTTCCCCAACGCTATACCGTTACGGCCGCGCTGCCTTATGCCAACGGCCCCGTGCACATCGGCCACCTGGCCGGCGTATACCTGCCCGCCGATATCTACGTGCGCTACCTGCGCGCCCAGCAGCGCGACGTGAAATTCATCTGCGGCTCCGATGAGCACGGCGTACCCATCACCATCCGGGCCCAGAAGGAAGGCGTGACGCCCCAGCAGGTCGTGGATAAGTACCACGCCATTATCCGCGACTCATTCAAGGATTTCGGGGTGTCGTTTGATATCTACTCGCGCACGTCCAACGAGACGCACCGCGAGGTAGCCAGCGGCTTTTTCAAGAAGCTCTACGAGGAAGGCAAGTTCATCGAGCAGACCTCCGAGCAGTACTATGACGAGAAGGCCGACCAGTTTCTGGCTGACCGCTACATCGTAGGCACTTGCCCCAACTGCGGCAACGAAAATGCCTACGGCGACCAGTGCGAGAAGTGCGGCACCTCGCTCAGCCCTACCGAACTGATCAACCCGCGCTCCATGCTCTCGGGCAACCAGCCCGTGCTGCGCGAAACCAAGCACTGGTATTTGCCCCTCGACCAGTATGAGCCCTGGCTGCGCGAGTGGATTGTGGAAGGCCACAAGCAGGACTGGAAAGCCAACGTATACGGCCAGTGCAAGAGCTGGATAGACCAGGGCCTGCACCCCCGCGCCGTAACCCGCGACCTGGACTGGGGCGTGCCCGTGCCGGTAGCCGGGGCTGAAGGCAAGGTGCTCTACGTATGGTTTGATGCGCCCATCGGCTACATCTCGGCCACCAAGGACCTGCTGCCCGACACCTGGGAAACCTACTGGAAAGACCCCGAAACCAAGCTGGTGCACTTCATTGGCAAGGACAACATCGTGTTCCACTGCATCATCTTCCCGGCGATGCTCAAGGCCCACGGCGACTACATCCTGCCCGACAACGTGCCCGCCAACGAGTTCCTGAACCTGGAGGGTGACAAAATCAGCACGAGCCGCAACTGGGCCGTGTGGCTGCATGAATACCTGCAGGATTTCCCCGGCCAGGCCGACGTGCTGCGCTACGTGCTCTGCGCCAACGCCCCCGAAACCAAGGACAACGACTTCACCTGGAAAGACTTCCAGGCCCGTAACAACAACGAACTGGTAGCCAACCTCGGCAACTTCGTGAACCGCGCTGTGGTGCTCACCCACAAGTTTTTTGAAGGCAAAGTACCGGCTGCCGTGGGTTTCACCACCGAAGATGAGGATGTGCTGCGCCAGCTCCAGGAGTTTCCGCAGCGCATCGGGGAGCTGATTGACAACTACCGCTTTCGCGACGCGCTGAACGAGCTGATGAACCTCTCGCGCCTCGGCAACAAGTACCTGGCCGACCAGGAGCCCTGGAAGCTCATCAAAATCGACGAAGCCCGCACCGGCACGGTTTTACACGTGTCCCTGCAGCTAGCCGCTGCCCTCGTGACGCTGCTGGAGCCCTTCCTGCCCGAAGCGGCCGCCCGTCTGGGCCGCATGCTCAACACCGAAAAAGGCACCTGGCCCCAGGCCGGCCGCCCCGACGCGCTGCCTGCCGGCCACCAGCTCGCGGAAGCCGCGCTGCTCTTCACCAAGATAGAAGACGCCACCGTGGAAGCCCAGGTGCAGAAGCTGCTAGATACCAAGAAAGCCAACGAGCTGGCCGCTGCCGTTTCGGCCCCGGCCAAAGCCGACGTAAGCTTCGAGCAGTTCCAGCAGATGGACTTGCGCATCGGTACCATTGTGGCCGCCGAGAAGGTCGCCAAAACCAAAAAGCTGCTCAAGCTAAGTGTTGACCTCGGTTTCGAGGAGCCGCGCACCATCGTGTCGGGCATTGCCGAGCACTTCCTGCCCGAGGCCCTCATCGGCCAGCAGGTACAGGTGCTGCTCAACCTCGCGCCCCGCGAAATCAAAGGCATCCAAAGCCAGGGCATGCTCCTGATGGCCGAAAATGCTGACGGCGTGCTGTCTCTGATGCAGCCCAGCAGCCCCGTGCGGCCCGGCTCCGGCGTAGCGTAGGGGCCTCACCCCCGGCCCCTCTCCCAAGGAGAGGGGAGCCTAATGGCCCGAACGAACAATGGCCTCAGCTTCTCAGCTGAGGCCATTGCATTTAATGGCTGACAAATCATTTCCAGCGGAGTCACCGGCTTTCCTATCCTTGGGAGAGGGGTCGGGGTGAGGCCCTTACTTCACGTTCACCACGTTCATGGCCCGCTCCACGCCCATGGTGCCGAAGGCCAGCACCGCTTCGGCGGCTTTTTCCAGGCGGCCTTCTAGATCAATGTTTTCATCGGCCGAGAAGGGGCTGAGTACGTAGTCTACCTGGCGGCCCTTCGAGAAGCTGGAGTCGATGCCGAAGCGCAGGCGGGCGTATTCGTCGGAGCCGAGAGTTTCCTGGATGTGCTTCAGGCCATTCTGGCCGCCGGCCGAGCCTTTGGCTTTCAGCCGCAGCTTGCCGAAGGGCAACGCCAGGTCATCGGTGACGACGAGCATCTGCTCTTTCGTCAGCTTGAGCGCGCTTAGCCAGTGAGCCGCTGCCTTACCGCTCAGGTTCATGTATGTAGTGGGCTTGGCCAGCACGAAGGTGTGGCCCTTATGGCGGATTTCGGTAGTGAAGGCGTGCCGGCCCAGCGCCCAGGGTGCGGCGTCGTGCTTTTGGGCCAGGTAGTCGCCCACCATAAAGCCTACGTTGTGCCGCGTATTGGCGTATTCCGGCCCGATGTTGCCCAGGCACAGCACTAAAAACTTGCTCACGGATTAACTCAGATGTAAACAGATTTCACGGATTTGTAGTCAGTGCGGGTTGTCCTGCCCGCAGAGTCCGCGGGCAAAAATAGCGGATGCGCCAGTAACCCCCGAAAAGCAGAAGGCCACCCTGAGAGCAGGATGGCCTTCCGAGGTAGAAAAGAACGAATGCCGAGCCGTCCACAAAATCCGTGAAATCCGCTAAGATTCGTACTAATCCGTGGTCTTACTTGTCGGCGTTGAGCGTGCCTTTGAGGGCACGTGGGATGGTAACGGTGGCAATAGGCGCCTGGGGGTTGGTGAGGATGGTGTAGCCTTTAGGCTCCACTTTGCTCACTTTAATGGATTTGCCCAGGCCCAGATCCGAGATGTCAACCTCCACGAAATCGGGCAGGTTCTCGGGAGCAGCCTTTACTTTCAGCTTACGCAGCTTGCTTACCAGCTTGCCACCCTGCTGTACGCCGGGCGAGGTTCCCATGTACTTCACGGGAATATCCATCTTCACTTCTTTACCCTCCTGCAGCTCCAGGAAGTCAACGTGCAGCAGCATTTCGTTCACGGGGTGGAACTGGGCGTCCTGCACGATGGCGCGGTACATGGTGCCTTCCACGTTCAGATCTACAATGTGCACCTCGGGGGTGTACAGCAGCTCACGGAACAGGATAGCGGGAGCGGAAAAATGCACTTGCTCAGCGCCGCCGTACAGTACGCACGGTACGTACGACTCGAGGCGGATGGCCTTGGCATCTTTCTTACCGAGATTCGCTCTTTTAAACCCTACAATCTCGAGGCTTTTCATAAAGGAGTGTGTTTGGAGAATGAAAACCGCTCACCCACAGCAGGCAAACGGGCCGCAAAGATAGGCGCTTTGTTTGGGAATAGAAAGTTCCGAATAAAGCGCCCCCGCTATCTTGAGACTGTTCTTGGTCTGTAGATGGACTAAATACGATGTATAACAGTATTATTATGACAAATAAAAACGCAAAAAGACCACCACTGACGAGAGCTAGTAGTGCCCGTAGAAGACCTTGGCCAAACGAACGAGCAGAGAGTATCCAGTAGACTATACAGAATAACAGGATAAGCAAAATCCCAACAATAACTAAAACGATGTATGTATTAGTCATGTCAAAACCCAATAAGGGTTGGGAACCGGCAGTTTATATAAACAACGAACTGATCGACTCGTGCGACACCACGTTGTGAATGGCCTGGGCGAAGAGGTTAGCCACCGAAATAACCCGGATTTTGGGGTTTTCCTGCTTGAGCGTGATGGTATCGGTGATAACCAGCTCCTCCAGCACCGAGTCGCGGATCCGGTCGTGGGCCGGGCCGGACAGCACGCCGTGCGTAATCACAGCCCGCACCGACTTGGCTCCGCGCTCCATCAGCAGCTCGGCGGCCTTGCAGATGGTGCCGGCCGTGTCCACGATGTCATCGATCAGCACCACGTTCATGTCCGTCACGTCGCCGATAACCTGCATGGAAGCAATTTCGTTGGCCCGCAGGCGGGTTTTGTCGCAGACCACGATTTCGGCCCCGAACTTCTTGGCGAAGGCGCGGGTGCGCACCACGCCGCCCACGTCGGGCGAGGCGAAGATCAGATTGTCGAGGTTGAGCGACTTGATGTAGGGCGCCGAAACGGTGGCGCCGTCGAGGTGGTCGACGGGAATATCGAAGAAGCCCTGAATCTGGCCCGCGTGCAGGTCGCAGGTCATCAGGCGGTCAGTGCCCACGCTCTGCACAAACTCGGCCACCACTTTGGCCCCGATGCTCACGCGCGGCTTGTCTTTGCGGTCCTGGCGGGCGTAGCCGTAGTAGGGCATCACCACGGTTACCGACGCGGCGGAGGCACGCTTGGCCGCGTCCACCATCAGCATCAGCTCCATCAGGTTTTCGGCGGGCGGGTTGGTGCTCTGAATCAGGAACACGGCGCAGCCCCGCACGCTTTCGTTGAAGCTCGGCCCCAGCTCCGTATCGGCAAAGCGCTGGATGCTCAGGTCGCCGAGGGGCTGACCGTACGCGGCGGCAATCTGTTCTCCTAACTCGCGGGACGCGTTGCCGGCGAATATTTTAACCTGCTGTGACATGGGCAAAATGGAAAAAGGGGAAAAAGCGAAAGGCGCCGAATCTTCCGGAGAGGAAGACTCAGCGCCTTTCGCATTACTTAGTCGGTTGTCCGACCAGGGCTCGAACCTGGACTTTCTTGAATCAAAATCAAGCGTGTTGCCAGTTACACCATCGGACAATTTCCCATTCGTAGTACCGCTATGGTGTTCCGTTTGGGTGTGCAAATGTACTACGGGTTTTATTCAAGGCAAATTTTTGGTGAAAAATATTTCGCGAGAATTCCGCCCAGTAGGCCCGAATGCGCCGTTTTATGGAGTCTGAATGCTTGATTTTCAGGGGCGGAAGAAACCGGGCGAAACCGGAAAATTTTCTGTGCGGGCCGACTTTGGCAAAGCGGCAATTAAGCCGTAGTTTTGCGGCCTGAAAACGTTGCCCACTCACTATAAAGAAACGCAATGGCGAATACCGGCAAAATCACCCAGGTTATCGGGCCCGTCGTAGACGTGAGCTTCGCGGGTGAAAGCTCCAAGCTTCCTAACATCCTCGACGCCCTCGAAGTCACGAAAGACAATGGCCAGGTGGTAGTCCTGGAGGTCCAGCAACACCTGGGCGAAGACCGGGTGCGCACCATCGCCATGGACTCGACCGAGGGTATGACCCGCGGCGCCGTAGTACGCGACCTGGGTGCGCCCATGTCGATGCCCACGGGCGAAGGCGTAAAAGGCCGCCTGTTCAACGTGGTAGGCTATGCCATCGACGGCATTCCCCAGCCCAAGAGCGACGGCCCGCTGCCGATTCACCGCCAGCCCCCGCCCTTCGAAGACCTGGCTACTTCGTCGGAGGTTCTCTTCACGGGTATCAAAGTAATTGACCTGCTCGCTCCCTATGTGAAGGGTGGCAAAATTGGTTTGTTCGGTGGTGCCGGTGTAGGCAAAACCGTACTCATCATGGAGCTGGTAAACAACATCGCCAAGGCCTACGCTGGTCTGTCGGTGTTTGCCGGTGTGGGTGAGCGTACCCGCGAAGGCAATGACCTGCTGCGCGAATTCATTGAGTCGGACATCATCAAGTACGGTGAGGAGTTCAAGCACTCGATGGAGCAAGGCGGCTGGGATCTGACCAAGGTTGACCAGAACGAACTGCTCAAGTCGCAGGCCACGCTGGTGTTCGGCCAGATGAACGAGCCCCCCGGAGCCCGGGCCCGCGTAGCCCTATCGGGCCTCACCATTGCGGAAAACTTCCGCGACGGCGACGGTTCCGGTGCCGGCCGCGACATCCTGTTCTTTATCGACAACATCTTCCGCTTCACCCAGGCTGGTTCCGAAGTATCGGCTCTGCTGGGCCGTATGCCTTCGGCCGTAGGGTATCAGCCCACGCTGGCCACCGAAATGGGTGCCATGCAGGAGCGGATTACCTCCACCAAGCGCGGTTCCATCACCTCGGTACAGGCCGTATATGTGCCAGCCGATGACTTGACTGACCCGGCTCCGGCTAACACCTTTGCTCACTTGGATGCTACCACGGTACTGTCGCGCAAGATTGCCGAGCTCGGCATCTACCCGGCCGTGGACCCGCTGGACTCCACCTCGCGCATCCTGTCGATTGAAGTTCTCGGCGACGAGCACTACAACACGGCCCAGCGCGTGAAGGAGATTCTGCAGCGCTACAAGGAACTGCAGGACATCATCGCCATCCTCGGGATGGACGAGCTGAGCGAGGAAGACAAGCAGGTCGTAAACCGCGCCCGCCGCGTGCAGCGCTTCCTGTCGCAGCCCTTCTTCGTGGCCGAGCAGTTCACCGGTCTGGCCGGCGTACTGGTTGACATCAAGGATACCATCAAAGGCTTCAACGCCATCATCGACGGTACCTACGACCACCTACCCGAGGCAGCTTTCAACCTGGTAGGCACCATTGAGGATGCCGTTGCCAAAGGCGAGAAGCTGATTGCCGAAGCCAAGTAATTGTTAATGTGCTGATGTGCTACTGTGGATTAATGTGCTACCGTTGACAGCACGTTTTCCACAGTAGCACATCAGCACATTAAACCCACATTAGCACATTAGAAAGCATGCATCTGGAAATCATCACACCCGACCGTAAGGTGTTTGAAGGCGAGGTTTCGTCGGCCCAGTTTCCGGGTACCGACGGCCTGTTTGAAGTGCTGAACGACCACGCTCCCCTGATTTCGGCCCTGAAAGAAGGCAACGTGGTGCTGAACGGCGGCGCTACCACCTTCCGCATCGATGGTGGGGTGGTGGAAGTGCTCCGCAACAAGGTTATCGTGCTGGCCGAGGGCGCTTCGGCGTAACTTGGTTTTAGCTTGAGGTAAAAAGCCTTTCCTTTGCGGGAAAGGCTTTTTCTTTGTTTGCAGGAGCCCGCAGTGGCCTTCCACTGCGGGCTCCTGCACCCTTCACTGCGAAACTCTGCGCGCAACGGCTATGCACATTCACCCTAAAATCACCCCGGTTTATCAGACGTCCGTTTTCAAGTTCGAAGATCTGACGGAGCTGGAGCTGTATTTCGGGGAGCCTGGCAGCCGCTACCTCTATTCCCGCAATGGCAACCCCAACTCCGACGAACTGGCCGAAAAAGTAAATGCGTTGGAAGGCGGTGCCGGGGCCATTGCCACGGGCTCGGGCATGGCGGCCATTCTGGCGTCACTGCTGGCCTGCTGCCAGGCCGGCGACCATGTGCTGTGTGCGGCTGATATCTACGGGGGCTCGTCGTCGTTGCTGAACCAGGAGCTGAGCCGGCTGGGTATTTCCGTCAGCTACGTGCCCTTTGAACAGCTCTACGATCTGGCGCCGTTCGTGCAGCCCACCACGCGCCTTTTGCTCTGCGAAACCCTCAGCAACCCGCTGCTGCGCGTTGCCGATCTGCGCCGGCTAGCCGGCGTGTGCCACGGCCTGGGTTTGAAGCTGGTCGTCGACAACACATTTGCCAGCCCCATCCTCACGCGCCCCCTCGCCCTGGGTGCCGACCTAGTGTTGCACAGCGTAACCAAGTACCTCAGTGGCCACTCCGACGTAACGGCCGGCGCCGTAGTAGCTGCCGATGCGGCCGTGGCGGCGCGCCTTAAGCAGATTGGGGTACTTTTCGGTCTTACCCTGAGCCCTATGGAAAGCTGGCTGGCAGTGCGCGGCCTTAAAACTCTGCGCCTGCGGATGCGCGAGCATAGCCACAATGCCCTGGCTGTTGCTGAGTTTCTGCAACGGCAGCCAGCCGTGCGGGCCGTGTACTACCCCGGCCTGCCTGACCACCCGCAGCATGAACTGGCCCGGGAGCAGGGCGCGGGGCTGTTTGGCGGAATGCTGTCCATTCTGCTGGCCGATGATGTCAACGTCGTGAACCGCTTTATCCGGGCGTGCCAGGGCTTTCCGTTCGCGCCGTCCCTGGCCGGTGTCGATTCTTCATTGTCGTACCCGCTCGGTACTTCGCACCGCTCCCTCACGCCGGAGCAGCAGCAGGAACTCGGCATCACGGTAGGGCTAGTGCGCTTGTCCGTGGGAATAGAGCCGGTAGAAGCCTTGCTAGCTGATTTAGAGCAGGTGCTGAAAGGGTTGTAGAAGCAGTCTGGTTTGTACTATAGCCAAAAAGCTTATACTCTCTGCACCAAGCTTTGGGCGTCTTGTGCTGCCTATTGAACTTTATGTACTGCTGGACCAGATTTTATGCTGGTACTGGTTCGTTACATCACCTCCTTTACCGCTTCCAAAACGCGGCGTAAGTCCATATCCGACATAGCGGAGCCGCTGGGCAGGCAAAGGCCGCGCGCGAACAAGTCCTCACTCACGGCGCCGCCGTACCGCGGCGTACCGGCGAAAAGCGGCTGCAGGTGCAAAGGTTTCCAGAGCGGGCGGCTTTCGATGTTGCGGGTTTCCAGGTGCAGGCGCAGCTGCTCGGGCGTGACGGTGGTTTGTTCCGCGTCGAGCAGCACGGTAGTAAGCCAACGGTTGGATCGGCTGCCGGCCGGCTCCTGGGGGCCGAAAATTAGGCCCGGCACGTGGCGCAGCTGCTCGCAGTACCAGGCGTGAATTTCCCGGCGCTTTTTCACCCGGTCTTCCAACAGCCCCATCTGCCCGCGCCCGATGCCCGCCAGCAGGTTGCTGAGCCGGTAGTTGTAGCCCAGCTCCGAGTGCTGATAGTACGGCGCAGCGTCCCGGGCCTGAGTGCCCCAGAAAAGAGCTTTCTGGGCCCAGGCAGCGTTGTTGGTAACCAAGGCACCGCCGCCGCTGGTCGTCAGAATCTTGTTGCCGTTGAAGGAGAAAACACCCACGGCCCCGAAGGAACCCAGGGGCTGGCCCTCGTAGCGGGAGCCCAGGGCCTCGGCCGCATCTTCCAGCACCGGAATGTCGAACTCCGTCGCTATGGCCAGGATTTCGCGCAGGCGGGCGGGCATGCCGTAGAGATGGACCAGTATCAAGGCTTTGGGACGGCGGCCCTGCCGGATACAGTCCTCAATGGCTTCGCGCAGCCGCTCCGGGCATATATTCCAGGTCTCGGCTTCGCTATCCACAAATACCGGCGTAGCACCCAGGTACAGAATGGGGCTGGCCGTGGCCACAAAGGTGAAGGACGAGCACAATACTTCGTCGCCGGGACCGACGCCCAGCAGCCGCAGCCCCAGGTGAATGGCCGCCGTGCCTGAAGTAAGCGCTACGCAGTGGCCGGCACCGGTAAATTCGCAGATGTCACGCTCAAACCCATCCAGGTTGGGGCCGACGGGCGCCACCCAGTTGTCTTCAATGGCCTTGTGCAGGTAGTTGAGTTCGTGGCGGCCCAGGTGCGGGGGAGATAAGTATAAACGGTCGAAATCCTGGCTACGCATAGGTGGAGAGCGGAAGAAGCGGCGGCCAACAACCCGAAAACCGGCGTCAGCTACCGAATAAGATACGACGCGGCGCGGCCTGTTGCACGGAAAAGGGTGGATTCTTTTGCGAAAATATCAACCTCCGTTATAGGTCGCTGATGCTCAACCGTCTTTAGGAGGTTGGGTGCTGCTTTGCTACCACGGCCGGCACGCCCACGGCGGTACAGTCGGCGGGGAGGGGGCGTACTACCACGGCCCCGGCACCTACCACGGTGCGGGCACCCACGCGCACTTGCTGGATGACGGTGGCATTGGTGCCCAGGTAGACCTCTGCCTCCAGCTGGGCCCCACCACCCACGTTGGCATGGGGCATCAGGGAGCAGAAGTCGGCCAGCACGGCATCGTGGCCAATGGTACAGCCCAGGTTCAGCAGCACGTGGCGGCCCAGGGTAATATCGGTGGTGAGGATGCAGCCCTGGCTGATGATGCAGCCCTCGCCCACCTGAATCTGCTGGTAGGGGCGGAGGGCTACGCTGGGATGAATGAGCGTGGCAAACGACAGCTGCTCGCCGGTGAGGCGGCCCACCACGGCGGCGCGGCTGCGGCTGCTGCCCACGGCCACGGCCACGTGCAAAGGGTCGGGCCAGGCGTTCAGGTCGGCCACAGTGCCGCGGTAGGGCACGCCGTGGATGGCGGGCAGGACAGGAGCTTGGTCATCGAAAAAGCCGATAACGTCCCAGGTAGGCTGCACTTCGTTGAGCTGGCGCACCAGCAGCAGCACTTCCCGTCCCAGGCCGCCCGCGCCCACAATGGCCAGGGGCCGGGGCGCGTCGCCGTCGGCGTTGTGGATATCGGAAAAGAAAAGCTGCGTCATATCAGAGAGAAGAGGAATCAGAAGAAGTGCCGCGAAAAGCTTCCATAGTGGCCTGGCCGGGTGCCGAAATGCCGTGGGCACCTAGCACCCGCCGCAGAGTCAGCCAGAGAATCCGCAGATCAACCCGGAAAGAAACGTGGTCGACGTACCAGACGTCGTACGCGAATTTCTGCTCCCAGCTGATGGCGTTGCGGCCGTTTACCTGTGCCCAGCCCGTGATTCCCGGCCGTACTAAGTGGCGCCGGGCCTGCGTGGCCGAGTACAGCGGCAGATACTGCTCCAGCAGCGGCCGGGGGCCCACTAGGCTGATGTCGCCGCGTAGCACGTTCCAGAGCTGGGGCAGCTCATCCACCGACGTAGCCCGCACCCAACTGCCCAGCGGCGTGAGGCGGTCGGCGTCGGGGAGCAGCTGGCCGGCGGCATTATGGCAGACGGTCATCGTCTGGAGCTTGTAGAGCGTGAATAGCTGCCCGTGCAGGCCCGGCCGCCGCTGCCGGAACAGCCACGCGCCGCCGTTCTGCCAGGCCAGCGCTGCCGCTACCGGGGCCAGCACCGGCAGGGCCAGCAGTAGCGCGGGCGCGGCCACGGCCACATCCAGCAGGCGCTTGCCGTGGCGCAGGTACCAGGTTGGCGGTTGGTGGTTGGCCATTGGCTGTTAGGGCTTAGCTGAAAAAGACGGAGGGCCGCAATGCCAAAGCAAATGGTTTTCGACTAGAATTCGGCCGGAATCGGAATATTGCAGCGTTTTCCTGCCTGTGCTGACTGCCAAGGGCTGACAGCTAAAGCTTCTTCTATGCTCGTTTTTCCGAACGCCAAACTCAACCTGGGCCTCTACGTGACCGGCCGCCGCCCCGACGGCTTCCGCACGCTCGAATCGGTGTTTGTGCCGTTGCCCTGGTGCGACGCCCTGGAGGTACTGCCCGCGGCTGCCACCACGCTCACGCTCACAGGTATTCCCATTCCCGGTGAGCTGGCCACCAACCTCTGCCTGCGCGCCTACGAGCTGCTACAGGCCGATTTTGCGCTGCCGCCGGTGCAGCTGCACCTGCATAAAGTAGTGCCCATCGGGGCGGGGCTGGGCGGTGGCTCCGGCGACGCAGCGTTTGCCTTGCGCGCCCTCAACAGCCTGTTTCAACTGCAGCTTTCCGCCGAAAGCCTGGAAAGCTACGCCCGCCGGCTCGGGGCCGATTGCGCGTTCTTTATCCAAAACAAGCCGGTTTTCGCCGTTGAGAAAGGAGATATATTCGAGGACATCAGCCTAGACCTGCGCGGAGTGGCCTGCAAGGTTATCTACCCCGGTCTGCACATCAGCACGGCCGAGGCCTACGCCCGCGTGACGCCCCGCCCGCCCCGCCACAGCCTGCGAGGGGCGCTGCAGCAACCCCTGGAAACCTGGCGCCACACCGTCAGCAACGACTTTGAGGAGGCGCTGACTCCGCACTATCCTGTGCTGGGCGACATCAAAGCGGCCCTTTACGCGGCCGGGGCCGCGTACGCCAGCCTCTCGGGCTCCGGCTCGGCGGTGTACGGCCTGTTTCCCGGTGCGGAAATGCCCCCGAAGACGTCCCTGCCGACTGAGTACCAGGTGTGGGACGGACAGTTATAACGGAGTAGGGGCGGGGCTTGCCCCCGCCCGCCGTTGCCCGCACCCAGTACGTGTCGTGCAACGGTAACGTAGGGGCACGTACTACTTTCATCACCCCATCAGCACCTCTTTCATCACCCCATCAGCACTTCAGCGGCCTCGGCACGGCGCTGGCGGCGCTTAAGCCACTGGTCGAGCACGGGCTGGATCAGTACACTAAGCAGAATCAACAAGGTGCCCAGGTAGAAGCCCGTGGAAAGCCGCTCCTGCCCGAAGCCAGGTATCCGCAGCGTATACATCAGCACCGCCAGCAGAATACCGTACACGGGCTCCAGGTTGATTGTCAAACTCACCACGAAGGCCGAAATGCGCTTCATCAGCTCCACCGACGAGGAGAAGGCGTACACCGTGCACACGCCCGCCAGCAGCAGCAGCCACAGCCAGTCGAGGCCCGTTAGTCCCAGCTGCAGGCCCCGGCCCTCGGTGAAATACTGGCTGTAGAAAGGCAGAAACAGCACGATGCTCAGGCAGGCCCCGGCCATTTCGTAGAGCGTGAGCTGCAGGGGCGTGTGGCGCTGCACCAGCTTGGCATTAAACACGCTGAACAAGGCCGATAAACCGGCCGATACTACCGCTACCAGCAGTCCCGTAAGCTGGTCCAGCTCGGCCTGCGACACCAGGTACAGGCCCACCATCGTGAGCAGGCCTAGGCCTACCTCGTAGATGCGCACCCGCCGCCATAGCACCAGCGGCTCCAGCAGCGACGTCCATAGGGCCAGCGTAGCCAGTCCGGCCAGACACACGCTCACCGACGAAAGGCGCGCGGCCAGGAAAAAGGTAATCCAGTGCGCGGCCACCAGCACCCCGATGCCCAGCATCTTCAGCATCTCGGCGGCGGGCACGCGCCAGGGCTGCCGCCGCAGCCCCAGCAGCAACGCCAGCCCGGTCGCGGCCAGCAGCGTGCGCCAGAACACCAGCTCTACCGGCGGCACCGAAATCATCCGCCCCAGAATGGCCGTGAAGCCCCAGAGCAACACAATAAAATGCAGACGCAGGTAATCCTTGAACATAGGGAGATATAGTGAAATGGTGAGTAGTGAAATAGTGAGTTTGACGTCTGTCCGCGCAGCTGACGCAAACTGCGCCAGCCGAATATCGAACTCACTATTTCACCATTTCACCAGTTCACCTTTATTTGGGTACCAACCGGTACAGGGCCGCGCCAATAAGCGTGAAGATGGTGCTGGGCACCCACGCTGCCACTAGTGGGGACAAGTCGCCGACCAGGGCCAGGTTACGACTCAGAATCACGAAGATGATGAACACGAAGGCCAGCGAGAAGCCCAGTGCAATTTGCCCGCCCACGCCGCTACGTGACTTCCGCGACGACAGAATGACGCCGATAGTGGTCAGAATGAGGATGGCGAACGGGTAGGAGTACCGCTCATATTTCTCGATGAGGTAGGTTTCGGTGTCGTCGGCGCCCCGGTCAATTTTCTGCTGGATAAAGCGGTTCAGCTCGGGCAGGGTGAGAGTTTCGGCCAGGCGGTAGGTGCTGGCAAAGTCCTTGGGGTAGAGGTTGAGCGTGGTGTCGCGGGCTGGCACGCTGCGCAGGGTTTCCTTGTCGCCCTGGAAGGTGTGAATCAGCTGGGGCGAGAGTTGCCAGGCCTTGCGCGTGGAGTCCCACTGGATGGTGTTGGCCGTGAGCCGGCGCTTGAGCTGGGTGCCCTCAATGGTTTCGAGCGCGAAACGGTAGCCAATGTTGCTCACGTTGTCGTAGCTCTCCATGTAGGCGTAGCTTTTCGGCCCGATCTTGATGTGGATGTTGCGGGCCTGAAAGCGGAAGGGGTTTTTGATGTAGGCCCGCTCAAACGTGACGCGCGTCTTGTTGGCATTCGGAATCACCCAGCCAATAAGCCCGAAAATCGACACCCCGATGATGGTGGCGCCCATGAGGTAAGGCACCAGCAGCCGCTGAAAGCTGATGCCGCTGCTGAGCATGGCCACAATTTCGGTGCGCGCCGCCAGCCGCGCCGTCACGAACACGGTGGCAATAAACACGGTGATGGGCGAAAGCAGGTTGGCGAAGTACGGAAACAGGTTCACGTAGTACTCCGAAATAATCTGCCAGGCTCCCAGGTCGTGCTTGATGAAGTCGTCGTTTTTCTCCGTGAAGTCAATCACACAGATAACCGACACCAGCATCACCACCGTGAAGATGTAAGACGTCAGAAACTTCTTTAAAATGTATTTATCGAGCAGCTTCACGTTGGTGCTTAGTTGTTAGTGCCTCGTGCTTAAAGCGTGTCATTGCGAGCAGCGCGAAGCAATCCGTCCTGTACAACGCAAAAATCATTATTTACCCCACAAAGCCCTTGGAAAGAGGATAACGTGTGTTAAGCTAGTCTCGTCTCGGGGTTCAGCACGTTGCCCAGGACGGATTGCTTCGCGCTGCTCGTAATGACAGCGTCTTATGACAACTCACTATAACCGTACCATCACCTGCTGCACCATTCGCTCTTTCCACTCGCGGAAGGTGCCGGCCAGGATTTGCCGGCGCGCCTCACCTACCAGCCAGAGGTAGAAGGTAAGGTTGTGGACCGAGGCAATCATGCCGGCCAGGTACTCGCTGGCCTGAAACAGGTGGCGCAGGTAGGCGCGGGAGTAGAACGTGCTGGCGTAGCCGCCTAACTCGGCATCAATGGGCGAGAAGTCGTCGGCCCACTTCTTGTTTTTGATATTGATGATGCCCTGCGTGGTGAAGAGCATGCCGTTGCGGGCATTGCGGGTGGGCAGCACGCAGTCGAACATATCCACGCCTAGGGCAATGTTTTCGAGGATGTTGGCCGGGGTGCCCACGCCCATCAGGTAGCGCGGCTTGTCCTGAGGCAGGATGTCGCACACGATTTCCGTCATTTCATACATCAGCTCGGCCGGCTCGCCCACGCTCAGGCCGCCAATGGCATTGCCCTCGCGCTCCTGCCGGGCCACAAACTCCGCCGACTTCACCCGCAAATCCTTGAAGGTGCTGCCCTGCACAATGGGGAAAAGCGTCTGCTGGTAGCCGTAGAGGCCCTCGGTGCTGTCGAACCGCTCGATGCAGCGCTGCAGCCAACGGTGCGTCATGTCGAGGGAGCGGCTGGCGTAGCCGTACTCGCAGGGCCAAGGCGTGCATTCGTCAAAGGCCATAATAATATCGGCCCCGATGATGCGCTGAATGTCCATTACGCCCTCCGGCGAAAACAAGTGCTGAGAGCCATCAATGTGGGAGCGGAACTTCACGCCTTCCTCCTTGATTTTGCGCGTCTTGCTGAGCGAGTATACCTGGTAGCCGCCCGAGTCGGTGAGAATGGGCCGGTCCCAGCCGTTGAACTTGTGCAGGCCGCCTGCCTGGCGCAGCACGTCGAGGCCCGGGCGCAGGTACAGGTGGTAGGTGTTGCCGAGAATAATCTGGGCCTTGATGTCCTCTTTCAGCTCACGCTGGTGCACTGCTTTCACGGAGCCCGCCGTGCCCACCGGCATAAAAATGGGTGTTTGAATGATGCCGTGGGCTGTGTGGACCACGCCGGCTCGGGCTTTGGTCTGCGGATCTTGCGCTACTAAATCGAAGGTCATGCGGGAAATCAGTTGCCGGTTGTCGGTTGATAGGTGCCAGTTGCTTGTTGCCGGTTGTCAGGGAATATCATGGCGGACAACTGGCAACGGACAACTATCAACCGAAGACAACCACAAAGGTAGCCCACCGCCGCCGAATGCCTACTTTTGCGGGCTTACCCCTGTTCTGCATCGTGCTACCCCTGTTTTCCCCGTTGGTTTGGCTGCTGCTCGTGTGCTTGCTGGTGCAGCTGTACTACGTGGGCTACTACTTTCTGCCCTTCGCCCGTCGTGCCCCCGAGACTCCGGCCGACGCTCCCGACCAGCCGCTGGAGGAGCCGGTGTCGGTGCTGGTGTGCGCCCACAACGAGCTGGAAAACCTGCGCCGCCTGCTGCCCCTGCTGCTTCAGCAGGACTACCCCGCCGGCTTCGAGTTGATTCTGGTAGACGACCGTTCCGAAGACGACACGTACCTGTACGTGCAGCAGCTGGCCCAGTACTACCCGCACGTGCGCCTGGTGTCCGTGGGCCGCACACCGGAGGGGTTGTCACCGAAAAAGTATGCCCTCACACTGGGCATCAAATCGGCCCAGCACCCGCGCCTGCTCTTCACCGATGCCGACTGCATTCCGGCTACCAATCAGTGGATCAGACTGATGCAGCGCGGCTTTGCCCGGCCCGCCGATCTGGTCATCGGATATTCGGCCTACGCCGCCGAAACAGGCTTTTTAAATAAAATGATTCGGTTTGAAACCCTGTTGAGCGGAGCGCAGTATCTGTCGTTCGCGTGGCGCGGCTACCCCTATATGGGGGTGGGGCGCAACCTGGCTTACACGCGGGCAGTCTTTCACTCTACCAAGGGCTTTGCCTCCCACATCCGCTCCCTCGGCGGCGACGACGACCTGCTGGTGCAGGATGCCGTACAGCGCGGGGCGCGGACTGTGGTGGTAGCCGAGCCGGCGGCCCATACTCTCAGCGAGCCAGCAACCAGCTGGGGCGCGTGGTGGCGACAAAAACGGCGGCACTTGTCGGCCGGCCGGCGCTACCGTTTGGCCGACCGGATGCGGATCGGAAACTTTATGGCCAGTAACGTGCTTTTCTACGGCATATCAGTGGCGCTGCTGTTTTCCCGTCCCGATTGGGTACCTTTGGCAGCCGTGTGGCTGGTGCGCACAGCGGCCATTTGCACCGCTTATGGGCAGCTCGGCCGTCGGCTCGACGACCCGCTGCCGGTAGGAGTGCTACCTTTTCTGGATGCTGTCTACTTTTTTTATTACTTAGCTCTGGGAATTTCACTGTTCCTTTACCGCTCTCTCCGATGGAAGTAAACAATCAGGAAATACAGAAGCAGTTTTCCGCTAAAGCCAAGCACGACTTCAAGCTGATTCGGGCCGCCGTGGAGCACGGCGACGAAAAGGCCTACGCCGAGCTAATGCAGATTTATAAGAAGCCGGTGTACCACGTGGTGCTCAAAATGGTGCGCAACCCCGACGACGCTGAGGACCTCACCATCGAAGCGTTTGCCAAGGCTTTCCGCAACCTGCACAAGTTCAACCCGGAATTTGCTTTCAGCACCTGGCTGTTTCGCATTGCCACCAACAACTGTATCGACTTTATTCGCAAGAATAAAATCAAAACGATGTCAATTGATTCGGCCATCAAAATTGACAACGGCGACGAAATCACCATCGACTTCCGCGACAACAACCTGAACCCGCAGGAAACGGCCATTAAAAACCAGAAAATCGAAATCATGCAGCACGTGGTGGCCCGGCTGCCCGAGAAGTACCAGCGCCTGGTGTCGCTGCGCTATTTCGACGAGCTGAGCTACGAGGAAATTGCCCAGGAGCTGAAAGCTCCCCTCGGCACCGTGAAGGCCCAGCTGCACCGCGCCCGCGAGCTGCTCTATGACATGGTAAAAAACAAGAAGCACATTATCTAAAGGGCTTTTTGTTGAAAGCTGAATAGTTAAAAGCCCCGGCGCGAGTCGGGGCTTTTCTATGAGGCTGGCCGCCACTACCGCGCATTCTTATCTTTGCCCGATGGATATTATTGCCCACTACTTTCCGCACCTCACCGACCGGCAGCGCGAGCAGTTCAGCGGCCTCATCACCGAATTCCGCAGCTGGAATGAGCGCCTGAACCTGGTAGCCCGCACCGACGTGGACAACCTGGCGGAACGCCACGTGCTGCACTCGTTGGGCATTGCTAAAGTAGTAGAGTTTCCGGCCGGCTCCTCGGTGCTGGACGTAGGAACCGGTGGCGGCCTGCCCGGGCTGCCGCTGGCCATCCTGTTTCCGGAAGTGAAGTTTCACCTCATCGACAGCATCGGCAAGAAAATCCGGGCAGTGCAGGAAATGGCCCACGCGCTGGGCCTCGCCAACGTGACGGCCGAGCAAATCCGCGCCGAGCAGGTGCGCCCCAAGTTCGACTTCGTGGTGAGCCGCGCCGTGGCCCGTCTGGCCACGTTCCACCCCTGGATTGAGCACCGCTACAAGCCCCACGGCCTGCCCTCCAGTGGCCTTTACTACCTCAAAGGCGGCGACCTGACCGAGGAAATCGAAGAGTCCGGCCTCGCCGCTCAGGTGTTCGACCTGCCCGATTATTTCCGGGAAGAGTTCTTCGAGACTAAGAAAGTGGTCTTTGTGCCCAGCAGCCCGGCCGGCCGGTAGCTTCTATACTGCAGCCAGTTAAGGAATCGGATGCTGCCCCGTGAGCGGGAGCTGCCGGAATAAACCAACCGGTTATTTCAAGTATTTTTATCTGGGGGAGAAGCGGAGATAAACCAACCACTTAGCTTTGCCCGGAGATACCAACGTGTGGTATTGCAACAGCTTAAATTCATTCTTTATCTCATGCAGAAAACCTTTACCAACCTAGTGGCAGCAGCTACCGTGGCCTCTACTTTAGCTGGTTGTGCTGGCAGCTACCGCGCCATCCAGCCCGAGCGTATCACCTCTTATCAATCTACCAGTGGCAAGGGGGTACCCGTCGAGTTTAGTTACCGGTATGGCGCCCTGCTTACTCATGGCCCTAACAAGAAGTACGTAAAAAAGAACGTAAGCGCGGGTATCAGCTGGTAGCTGTACAGGTCAAAAACAATACAGCCTCCGAGCTCAATTTCTCCCGCGACCTTGAGCTGTCATTTGGTGACCGGCCTATCCAACCGGTAGGCTCTTTGCAGGCTTCTGAAGACCTCAAGCAAGGAGTAGCTATTTACCTGCTATATCTACCCCTTAATTTCAATATCCAAAGTTCCACAAGTGTCAACGGCCAAGCAACAGGAAATAATTCGGTGTTTCTGCCAACTGGCCCCTTCATTGCAGCCGGCAACATGATTGGCGCTGGCACAGCTAACAAGAATATGCGCAACGAGCTGGCCCGCTATGACATGACCAATAAGGTAATTCGCCCCGGCGAAACGGTATATGGCCTTCTGCCGCTGCGCGAAACTAACGTAGCTCCGCTCAAACTAACGCTGCGCAACAGTGCCACCACCATTGCTCCTGCCACGGCACCCGCCGCTACGCCGGCAACTCCGGCTCCTGCCGGCAGCAACTAGCTGCACAAGATGTTACAAAAAAGCCCCGTCGGCAGCTGCCAGCGGGGCTTTTTACTTTGACTACCTGGCGGCCCCATCATCCGTTAAGGAGTGACTGGGCGGCAGGTAGGTTACTTATTGGCAATAACGTTGAAGCTCAGCGTGAACGTGTCGTCGATGGCTTTGTCGCCGATGCTTTCGAAGAACGATTTCGAGCCGTAGCGAATGTCGAACTGGGTACGGTCGATAGTGGCTACGCCGCTGGCGGAAGCTTTCCCGTTTTTCACCCCGATTTTAGCCGGGAACGTCACGGGCTTGGTGATGCCTTTGATGGTCAGGTCGCCGGTGATGGTGGCGTTGTTGCCCTGGGCATCAGCCTTAATGGGCGTGATGTTGGTGATTTTGAACGTTGAGGTCGGGTTCTTCTCGATGCTGAAGAAGTCGTCGGAGCGCAAGTGGCCTACCAGTTTGCCGTTCGTGCCTTCATCCTTGATGTCTACCACCTTCAGAGAGTTCATGTCGGCCGTGAACGTGCCGCCTACCAGCTTGTTGCCGCGCACCAGCATCTCGCCGTCCTTGAACTGCACCGTGCCGTTATGCTGGCCGGTTACTTTTTTGGCCAGCCAGCCCATGGTGCTGAGTTGGGGCTGTAATTTGTATACCGTAGCGGCCGCGTTGTCGGTGCCAGCGGTGGTTTTCTGCGCCATTGGCTTTTGAGCGAAAGCAGGGGCCGAGGCCAGAACGGCAGCAACCAGCGCCGGGAAGAACAATTTTTTCATGACAATGAAAAAGAGAAAAGAGAAAAAGTACGCGTGAAAAATTAGTCTCGAAGTTTATCCAGCAGATGGCTCAGCTGCTCGGCTTCCTGCTCCGACAGCTTGTGCAGGCCGTGCGCCTGCTGCTCCACCATCGGCTGCATGGTATCCAGCAGCGCCAGCCCCGCTTCCGTGATGCAGATATCCACGGCGCGGCGGTTGCTGGGGCACACCCGGCGCGTAACGAGCTGCTTGGCCTCCAGCTTGTCCACGATGCGTGAGGCGTTGCTGGTTTTGTCCAGCATGCGCTCAATCAGCATGTTGACGGTTGAAGGCCGGGGGTGCTGGCCCCGCAGAATCCGCAGCACGTTATACTGGGGTAAGGTGATATTGAATTCTTTGAAAGCCGCCGCCTGCCGGAGCTCCAGCCAGCCAGCCGTATACACCAGGTTGATGTATACTTTCTGGTAGACACTCTGAAAGTTGGCCTGCTTAATCTCGTCTTCAATTCTCATGGAATGGGACATGCTATCCAGGAATTACGCTGCAAATATATGTACATACATTTAATGTACAAACATCGTTTCCTGAAAATGGAAGATTTTTTTCGGCGGCAAGTTCTGCTTTATCCTTGATAAGCGCAGTTGCGTATGAGGCTGACACTCCTGAACTCAACCGCTTATGCGCCGTTTTTTTCTTCCGCTTTACTCGCGCTGGCCTTGGTGGCCTCGCTTGATGCCGCCGCCCAAACCAAAACCGCGCCGAAACCGGCCGGCGCCGTCAGCACCGGGGCTTCCGACCGTTTTCTGATGCAAAACGGGAGCGTGGTGCTGGTGCAGGGGGGGCGGCCCACGCCGCTCACCCAGAACGTGCGCCTGGGCAATGGCACCAAGGTCAACTATAAAAGCGGCATCGTGGAGCTGCCCGGCGGCAAGATTACCACGCTGCAGGAAGGTGACTATGTGACCAGCGGCGGCGAAATAATCTTTGCTACCCCGGCCAGTGCCGCCGCGGCCCGCGGGCAGAAAGCCGAGCCCGGTGCCAAGTTCGACCCTTATGTAGAGCGGGGCGCGGCCATGTCGCCTGCTGATTTCGACAGCCGGCTCACGTCCCTGAGTTCGCGCCTGGATCTGATGGCGCAGAAAATTCAGCTTCTCAACCAGAAGATTTCCCTGCTGAGCGTGAATGCCCAGCGCCCCACCGATACCAGCCAGCTCGACCAGCAGATTCAGCAGCTGGAGCAGCAACTGCAGCAGCTGAAATAGTTTAGATCAACAGCGGCGCCCCCGCCTGCGCCACCACGAGCCCTTCGGTTTCCCGCACGAAACCGAAGGGCTCGTCTCGTATAATCAGGAAACCGTCAAGGTCGTGCACCTGGGCCAGCCCGCTCACCTGCATTGCCGACCAGATGCCCAGTGAGGTTTCGACCATGCAGCCCAGCATGGTTTGCAGGCTGTGTGCCCGCGTCTGGCGCAGGATTTCCAGTCCCTGCCGGTAGCCGCCGGCTTTCATCAGCTTCATGTTCACGCCGTGAAACTGCCGGGCTGTGTCGGCAAAATCCGCGTCGTGCGTCACCGACTCATCGGCAAAAAGCGGAAATGGGCTGCGCGGCCGCAGGTAGCAATAGTCGGCGGCCGCGGCGGCGGGCAAAGGCTGCTCCAGCACCCGCACCTGCAGGCCCGGCAGCTGCTGGCAGGCTTCCAGAAACTGCAGCAGGGAATTGGCATCGGCCCAGGCTTCGTTGCCATCCACGATAAGCGGCTGCCCGGGCAATGCCTGCGTCACGGCCCGCAGCAGTTCCAGTCCACTTTCCCGGTTGACTTTCACTTTCAGCAGGGAAAAGCGCCCGGCGCGGTGCTCAGCCAGAAACCCTGCTACCGCGCCGGGCTCCATAATGGGTAGGGAAAATGCCGTGGGCACGGGCACCGGGGCCGGCACGCCCAGGTATTGCCACACGAACTGACGCTGGCCGGCAGCCCGCAGATGGATGTAGGCCGCTTCGAGAGCAAACCGCAGGGCATAGGCTACGGGATGGGCATGTAGCAGTGCGGCTAGGTCGTCTTCGCTTTGCACCAGGGGTAGTCCGGCTATCTGCAGCCCCTCAAACTGGCTTTGCAGTAGCTCGGGCGTTTCGCCGTAGCGGATGTTAGGCGCCGCTTCAGCCCAGCCGGCGGAACTCTTACCAGCCTCTGCAACGCCAACGAACAGGTTGGTTTTAGCCTCGGAGGCATTGCGGGAGATTTTCCAGGTGTAGCGAAGCGGCAGCGGCCGGGCCTGCAGAGTCCAGTTCAGCATAGGTGGGGTAGGGCTGAAAGTAAAGCGAGGCAGCAAGGTACGGACAGCGGTAATCCGCCGCGCTACTGGCCCGGCAGGTAGCCGTGTCCTAAAAACCTATCTTTGCCAGACCTCCCATCTATTCTGCTTGGTTTTCGCATGAAGTTTTCGCGTTTCGCACTGCTGGCCGGGCTGCTGCTCGTGCTGGCTGCCATCCTCACCGTTCTTTCCAACTATCAGCTGCTGGCCCTGGACCCGGTAGTAGCCCGGGTAGCCCGCTGGCTGGCCCTGGCCGCCGTGGTTGCCTACGCCACCGAGCGCCGCTCTCTCACCTTCTGGATTGTGGTGAGTATGCTGGTCGGGGCCGAAATCGGCCACGACTTCCCGACGGTGGCCGTGCAGCTGAAAGTGCTCAGTGACGTATTCCTGCGACTGGTCAAGACCATTATTGCGCCGCTGGTATTCGCCACGTTGGTGGTAGGCATTGCTGGCCACGCCGACCTCAAGCAGGTGGGCCGCATGGGGCTGAAGGCACTGATCTACTTTGAAATTGTCACCACGTTTGCGCTGTTCATCGGGCTGGCGGCCATCAACCTCACCCGCGCCGGCGCCGGCATCGACCGTTCCGGCATTGCCGCCGATACTGAGAAGCTGCAGGCCGTGGAGCAAAGCACGAGCGACATAATCCTGCACATTTTCCCCGAAAACATTGCCAAGTCCATAGCCGAAGGACAGGTGTTGCAAGTGGTGGTATTTGCCATCATTTTCGCCATTGGGCTGGCTATGGTACACGGCAAGCACCGCCGCCCCATGCTGGAGTGGTCGGAAAGCCTTTCGGAGGTGATGTTCAAGTTCACCAACGTGGTTATGTACTTCGCCCCAATTGGCGTGGGCGGCGCGCTGGCTTACACAGTGGGCAAAATGGGTTTCGACCCGCTCTTCAATGCCTTCAAGCTGCTGCTGACGCTCTACGCCGCGCTGCTTTCGTTCGTGCTGCTGGTGCTGCTGCCCATCGCCCTGATTGCCCGCATCCCGCTCCGGCGCTTTATTCAGGCTATTGCCGAGCCCGTGAGCATTGCTTTTGCCACTACGTCGTCGGAAGCGGCGCTGCCCCGGGCCATGGAGGCCATGGAAAGCATTGGGGTACCACGCCGGGTGGTGGCCTTTGTGATGCCTACGGGCTACTCCTTTAACCTCGATGGCACCACTCTCTACCTGTCGCTGGCGGCGGTGTTTGTGGCGCAGGCCGCCGGCATCGACTTGTCGTTTGGCCAGCAGCTGGTGATGGTGTTTACGCTTATGCTCACCAGCAAGGGCGTAGCCGGCGTGCCACGTGCTTCCCTCGTGATTCTGCTGGCCACGGTGGCTTCGTTCAACCTGCCGTCGTGGCCGGTATTCATCATCCTGGGCATTGATGCACTGATGGACATGGCCCGGACGGCGGTGAACGTGCTGGGCAACTGCCTTGCTACGGCCGTGGTGGCCCGCTGGGAGGGCGAGTTCGTGGACAACTTTGTGGCGCCCGACCCGGTGCTGGATCTGGCTGAGGCCGACAGCAGCCTGGCGCATCACTAGAGGCTTCGTAAAACCGAAGGCGTCCGTTTCCCCGTTTCTGGCCAGCAGAAACGGGGAAACCTGTTTTAAGGCCTATGCAAAACTTATTGTACAGCTTAATAGCGTTTGTCGTATTATTAGCAATGTTCTATCAAACCCATTTCCGTATCACATAATAATGTGAGGGATATGTAGTAAAAGTGCGCCTGTCAGATAATTCGTACAATATATTGTTGCATTAAATAAGTAAATTTTGGCTATCTAATAATAAGTCAAAAAGTAATATTTATACTCCTATTATAAAATGCACGTATTTCTATATCAGTCTGTTACTTTCGGAACTTGAACGCTACACTACTCGCCTAACCACCATGCTACTTCTACACCGCGCTGTATTGCTTTGTGCTTTCCCGGCTTTATTACTAGGCAGCTGCCGCTCCGCCGACCGGATCATGTTTAAAGCCAATCCGGCGGCGCTGACAATGCGTCTGCCCGCCCTCGAGGTGGCGGTGGAAAACGGCCCCCTCAACCGTATTGAGGATGAAGCCACCACCGACCCGATTCAGATTTTTCAGCGCGAAGCCAAGCAGAACCTGCTGGAGCCAAACGACAGCAGCGCCAAATTCGGCTACATGAAGCTGCAGGTGACGGAAGCCCAGATCACGCGCGGTGGCAAAGGGTTCCACGTTATTCAGATGCTGGGTATGCTTACGCCCAGCCTGCTGGGTATTCCTATTGAGTACTTCCGCACCAAGCTGCGTGCCGAACTGCAGGTAATTGATGCCAACGGGGACGTTGTGGGCTCCTATGTAGGGACAGGTAGCTCCAATGTGCGGGTGGCTATGTACCACGGCTACTCTCAGACGGCTGCGCCCCGCCTGGCCGATGCCGAAGCTCTGCGCCAGGCCCTGGCCCAGATCAAGCCGCAGCTCGACAGCGCCGCCACCCGCCTGCGGGCTCACCTCATCACGGCCGGTCCCATGACGGGCGAGGAAAGCGTTCCAACGGGCACCGGGCAGGAAATAGAGCTGGCTCCTGCCGCCGCTTCCACTACCCAACCCAACGAAGAATAAGCCGACGATAACGGCCGCTTATCGTTGGATTAGAGCAAGAACCGCTCTGGCGCCCTGCCGGAGCGGTTTTATTTTTTCGGTCGTGGCTGTTGCAGAACTCGTTTCGTTCGGCTCTTTTTCCAGCCCGTTACTGTGCGAGTTTCCATCTGTGCGTCAAGGTCGGGCAGTTGAGCTATACTAGCGCCTGGCAGCGGCCAGTAATGGCTGTGGCAGGGCCATGGTCAGGCTCACTTGCCGGTTGGGCCGGTACTTAAGCAGCTTTTTCAGGTTGTAGGCTACGGCCGTGAGCAGCATCGTCTTGTGGGCTCCGGCCTGGCCGCGCACGTTCATCCGGCGTAGGCCGTAGTGATGGAGCAGATTCCCGAAGACGGGCTCCACCGTGCCCTGGCGCACCCGGCGCATGTGTTGGCCCCGGCGGCTTTGCTGGCGCTGCCAGGCCCGGCGGTACGGCTCGTCGTAGAGCGTGCGGGTGAGCTGCTTGCGCTTGGCCCCGGGCACGCAGGTGGGCTTGAGCGGGCACTGCTGGCAGTCCGAGCAGGTGGCCCAGTAGATCTTCAGCCCGGTGCCGTCAGCCGAGGTGTCGTACTTACGAAACGAGAGGACCTTGCCGGCGGCACAGGTGTAGTCATCGGTTGAGGCCCGGTAGGTAAAGCCCTCGATAGCGGCCTTATAGCGGCCAAAAACCGGGATCCAGGCCGTCACCTGCTGGGCTTCGAGCAGGGCGTAGTTGGTGCCGTTGGCGTAGCCCGCATCGGCCAGCAGCTCCTGCATGCGCAGCTGCTGGGACCGTAACCGTTGCTGCAGGCCGGTGAGTAAGCGGGGTAGGTGCAGGCTGTCGCGACTATCGGCGAAATCGGCCTGCACGTGGCTGATCACGCCCTTAGCCGTGTCCACGGCCAGGCTGCAGAGGTAGTTCAGGGCCCGGGCTTTGCCGGGCTTGATGGAGATGCGCGCGTCGGGGTCGGTGGGGCTGTAGTGGGTCTTGTTGCTGAGCAAGCGGGCTTTTTCGTGCTGCGCGCCGGGTACGCTGGAGTGGGTGGCGAGCCGGGCCTGGTGAGCGGCCAGGTTGCGCAGCTGGTGGGCCGGAGCCGTCACCACGGACGCAGCCGGCGCGGTAGCCGCCTCGTCCGTGGCCAGAAAGGGACTTTTGACACCCGTTGTCCTCTTTTCCAGCACCGTTTCCAAGGAAGCATTGGCCTTGACGGGCGCCGAGTCGACGGCCTGCGTGTCGCCGGCGACCAGGCCCCGGGCCACGCACTGGGCAAAGACGTGGTCGAACAGGCGCTCGAAGACCGCGGCCGGAAAGAGCTGCCGCGTGCGGCTCACCGTGGAATGCCAGGGCAATTCCTCGTCCACCTCGTAGCCCAGAAACAACAAGATGTCGAGCCGCAGGGCGCAGTGTTCGACCAGGCGGCGGTCGCTGACCAGGTTTTCCAGCCGGCCCACCAGCACGAGCTTGAAGAACACGACCGGGTCCAAAGAGGGCTGGCCTGTGTGGCTGTACAGCGTCCGGGTCTCGTCGTAGAGAAACGACCAGTCGACGAGCTCGGCCAGCCGGCGGTACAGATTATGGCGCGGCACCCGCTCACTGAGCCGAAAGTGGGTCACCTCTTTGTCGAGAAACGGCTTCTTGCCTTGCATCTTCCCTGTACGAACCCGGGTTCTGCAACAGCCACGGTCGTTAAACCTGAACTTGGTTGAGGCCTCTATACAGCCATTGCTCATTTGTTCGTTTCTGCCTGTATGAAGACCTCTTTATTGACCATTGCCCGCCTCAGCACGCTGGCTTTACTGCTGCTGGGCCGTCCTCATTTTTCGGTGGCCGACTACGCCTCCAACCCGGTACGCCAGGAAACTCAGGCGTACCTGCAGCAGCAAGTGCTGCCGGTAGTGCGCCAGCAGCGCCTGAAGCTGGAGGCCCAGCTTAGTGCCGCCGACCGGGTGCAGGTGGCCGAATACCGGGCGCAGCTCAGCTCCCTGCAGAAGCAGCAGCGGGAGTTTCGGCGCAGCCTGCAGCAAGCTGGGGTACCTAAGGGGCCGCGCCCGGAACTGACGGAAGCGCAACGCCAGCAGGCCCGCAGCCTGCGCGAAGCCCGGCAGAAAGTAGACCGGGAGGTAAAACAGCTGGCCAAAAAGTACGAGCCCCAGATTCGGGAGCTGGCCGCCGAGGTGCAGCCGCAGCGCGAGAAATGGACCGCCGACCTGCAGGCCATCCGGCAGAAATACACCCAGTCCGACCCTACCCAGCCCCTGGATAACAAGCCCAAGAAGCAGCATTTGTCAAAGCCCGATGCCCAGTTTACCGCCACGCGTTTCTTGTTGTTTGATCCGGCTGCGCCGGCGCGTTCCTCCGCCTCGGCCGTTTTGCCTGCGCCCGGCCGTATGAGCGTGTATCCTAATCCGATAGAGCCACGCAGCCAGGTACAATACGACGTGCCGAAGTCCGGCAGTGTGCTGATAGAGCTGCTCGACAGCCGCGGCACCACCTTGCGGACGCTCCTGCAGGCGGAGCAGGAGAAAGGCGGCCACACCTTCGACCTGCCCACCCAGGACCTAAGCCGGGGCACGTACTACCTGAAAATAACTACCCGTACCGGCACCGAAACCCAGCGCTTTGTTAAGAACTAGCCTTGCCGATAACGCAAAAGAAACGCCGGCTCCTGCAGGAGCCGGCGTTTCTTTTGTGCCCGTTCCAAGCAGGTGCGGATGGCGGCCGTATCTTTGTAACGCTATGGCCACACGCTTTCCACTTAGTATTTTATTTCTGGGGCTTCTGCTAAGCCTGGCGGCCTGCTGCGGCAGCTCTACCTGCGACGAGTGCCAGGATGCGCACGCCGATGCTATTTATCTGCAGTTCAGCGTCGATTCTTCGGCTACCGGCAATGGTTTCCGGGCGGCGGAGCTGGATACCATTCAGCTGATCCGTCAGGCCGTCAGCGAAAAAATAACGCCCCGCCGGGATACGGCCCGCATAGTCCTGCGCCGAACGGCCGTAGCGGACTCTATCCGGCTGGACCGTACGTTGCCCTTCCCGGCCCGCGACACCCTGGTGACCGAAGACTATACCTACAGCATTCTGCTGCCGAACGCCAAACCCGCCCAGCGCTACGAGCTGACAGAGGTGAACATCGAAGGAAGCTTTGAGGCTGATGGCTGCTGCACCTGCTACCGCAACCGCGTGAAAACACTGCAGCTGGATGGGCGCCCTCTGGACCTCACCGACCCGGCCGGCAACAACGGCATCGTGCCCATCAGGCTCACCCGCAAGTAGGCAGCCGCCGCCCACTTTTTCGCGTATACGCCGGCATGGTTCGGGGCGCTACATAGTGGCGTGCCCAGGCCAGCCCCGACTGTATGACAAACGTGAACACGCTGGAACGCCCGGCTTCTACCGGCTTCTTTCCTTTCAAGACTTCGCTCAGCTTTGAGCCCCTTATCAAATACTGGAGCAACCGCCAGCACGACGCCAACGCGGGTACGGCCGCTCTGGCTCGGGCCGTAATGGCGCAGGTTGAGGAGGCCACCTGGAGCCGGGGCTGCATCACCGATATGCACGACCTGGTGCACGGCTGCGACCTGACCGAAACGCTGATGCTGGCCGTGTTCCCCCCGGCTTCTTTCAACAAGGATATTACCGGCGTAACGCCGCCCTTCACCCGCTATAGCTTTTACCAGACGCCGCGTTTCAGGGAAGTGCTGCTCAATGCCAACAGCACCATCAAGCAGCCGCTGAACGTGGACGCGGCCACCCTGGAAATCTACATGGCGCGCATGGCGTACCTACTGATTCTGGAAAAGGTGTACGACGTGCAGCTACCTTGGAATACAACCATTGTATTCACGGTGCCCGACTACAGCATTGGCCTGTACCGCCACTACGGCCTCGATTTCAACTCCACGTTTGTTGACGTGCAGGTAGTGGGCACGCCCCCCGAGCTCACGCCGGAGCAGGTGGAGCACCTGAGCCACAACCTGCACCGGCTGGATGTGTGGAAGGAAGTGCTGCCGCCTGAGCATTTTGAGTTGAGCGGCTTCAACATCATGCACCTGGTAGACGTGACGGACCAGGAAATCCTGTCGGAGCTGAAGTACGACCTGCTGGAGCGCGACGTGCTGCAGGCTTCCGACCGGCTGGAGCAGATACAGGAAAAGCTGCGGGTGCTGTTTGGCCGGCCGTTTCTGCAGCTGGGCATTGCCGCCTACGACGAGAAAAAGCGCGCCTTCGTGGATTTTGGCCGCAAAATCAACCACAGCTTCATCACCAAGCAATTGGCCAAGCAGCAGGAAGCCAGCGCCGGCTTCCGGCAGATTTATGCCCGCCTACTGATAGACCGCCAGCCGCTGATTCTGGAAAATGTAGAAACCGCCGACCTGCCCGAGGACCTGCGCCAGCAGATTCTGGGCCTGGGCATCCGCTCGGCCATTCTGGCGCTGCTGCCCTACGGCGACGATACGGTGGGGTTGCTGGAGCTGGGCTCCCCGCAGGTAGGCGACCTGGACGAGTTTTGCCTGGAGAAAGTAAACCAGTTTGTGCCGCTGTTTGCGGTGGCGGTGAAGCGCAACGCCGAGGAAATCCAGACGCGGGTGCAGGCCATTGTGAAAGAGAAGTTCACGGCCATTCATCCTACTATGGAATGGCGCTTTACCGACGCGGCCCTCAACCTGCTCAGCCAGCTGGAAGACGGCAATAAAAACGCTGAAATGGAGGATATCATCTTCCACGAGGTGTACCCGCTGCACGGTTCCAGCGACATCAGGGGCAGCAGTACGGCCCGCAACGAAGCCATCCAGGCCGACCTGATTGAGCAGCTCTCTTTAGCTAACAAGGCCCTTAAAAAGGCCTCCGAGCAGCAGGCCCTGCCTATTCTGGACGAGTTGAAGTTCTACGTTAACAAAAACCTGCGCCGCCTGCGCCAGAGCCTGGTGACAGGCGACGAAGTAACCATTCTTGACTCGTTGCGCACGCAGGTGGAGCCGCTGTTTGAGTACCTGGCCCAAAATACGCCGGAGTTGCGCCCCGTCATTGCCGAGTACTGGAACCACATCGACCCGGAGCTGGGCATCCTATACAAGCGCCGCAAAGCTTTCGAGCAGAGTGTAACCATGCTCAACGACATGGTGAGCGACTACCTCGACGAAGAGGAAGAAAAAGCGCAGAAGATGTTTCCGCATTACTTCCAGCGCTTCAAAACCGATGGGGTGGAGTTCAACATCTATGTGGGCGCCTCCCTGGTAGAAAACAAGCCGTTTGACCTCATCTTCCTGAAAAACCTGCGCCTGTGGCAGTTGCTGGCCATGGTAGAAATTACCCGGCGCACGGCGGTTCTCAAAAAGCAGCTGCCGCTCCCGCTGGAAACCACCCAGCTGGTGCTCATCCACGGCCAGCCGCTTAGCATCCGCTTCCGCCAGGACGAGCGGCAGTTCGACGTGGACGGAGCCTATAACATCCGCTACGAAATCATCAAGAAGCGCATCGATAAGGCTACCGTGCAGGGTACCGGGGAACGGCTTACCCAGCCTGGCCACCTGGCGCTGGTGTACAGCCAGGCCCGTGAAGCCGCCGAGTACATGGAGTACATCGACTACCTGCAGGACCGCAACCTGCTGGAGCCCGAGGTAGAAGAGCTAGGCCTCGAAGAGTTGCAAGGGGTAAAAGGCTTACTGGCTCTGCGGGTGAAGGTGAGGCTTTAATGTGCGGATGTAGTTGAATGTGAATAATGTGCCAATGAGGGCAATGTATCATTGTGAGGGAGAGCCAAAGCAAGTCCGTTCTGGGCAGCGTGCTAAGCCCTGAAATCGTGCATAACGAGTAAAGGCTTTTTAGTGAAAGTACGCGAAACACATTTCAGAGGACAGATAGCTTCGTCGTGCCTCCTCGCACTGACGACTCACCAGCTCACACTTTTACCTTCATTGCCAGCCGCAACAAGGCCAGCCACACCAGCCCGGCGGCAAAGCCGGCCAGCACGTCGGTGGCGTAGTGCACGTGCAGGTAGATGCGGGTAAGACCGATGACGACGGCCCAAACAACCAGCAGCAGTGCCCAGATGGGGTGCCGTCCGTGCTGCCACAGGAGCCAGGCCAAGCAGCCGTAGAGGGCCATGCCAATCATAGCGTGGCCACTAGGGAAGCTCAGGCCGGATTGGGGCAGTAAGGCGGAATCGGGGCGGATGCGGTGGTAATGTAGCTTCAGGAGCTGGTTGAACAAGGCTGCGCCGGCCACCGCCAGCAGTACTTCCCAGGCTTCGCGCCGGTGGCCGGCGCGGGCCAGCCCGGCTGGTATCAGCAGGCCAGCTGCCACCAGCCAAGGCAACGACGCAAAAAACGTAATGCCCCGGACCCAGGGCGTCAGGCCCGGCCAGGCGGCCCGCAGGGAATCCAGCTGCTGAAACGCCCAGCCATCCAGCGCCGCCGACTTTGCCACGAACACCACGCGGGTGAGATAAAAAAACAGCAGCAAAGCGGCCCCGAACACCAACCCCAGCACCGCCGCTTCGGTGGTGAGTACGGCCAGGCGGGCCAGCAGACGGGCAAGGTGGTTGCGCATACGTTCTGTGCTCAACGCAGGCGGGCCAGATGGGGTTAACGCCCCGGCCACCCAGGCGCCAAAACAAAAAAGCCGGCCCTGAAAAGGACCGGCTTTCGTGGTGCGCTCGGAGAGACTCGAACTCTCACACCTTGCGGAACTGCCGCCTGAAGACAGCGCGTCTACCAATTTCGCCACAAGCGCAGCTGTTCATCTCGGGCCTGAACTCTTAGGAGAGTAGCCTTTTGATGTTGCAAAGATACGGGCCTATTTCCGGGAAAGTCAAGCCAGGGGTTAATATTTTGGTAAAATAAATTGCGAATGCGCGCTACTGAGCCTGTTTTTCAACTAATTGCGGGTTGCGCTGAAAACGTTTTCTAATCGTTTTTTCCAACCGCCGAATCAACGGAATGGCAATCAGCAGCCAAGTAATGCCCGCTAGAAAGCCGGCCAGCACATCGGTGGCGTAGTGCACCCGCAGGTACACCCGCGTAGCCCCAATCAGCAGGATCAGTAAGCTTAGTCCCACCATCAGCACTACCCGCAGCCCACGGTGCCGCCGTACATGTGTGGCCACTAAGTAAATGAGCAGCCCGTAGAAACAGGCCGAAATCATGGCGTGGCCGCTGGGGAAGCTCAGGCCGCTGGCCGAAGTGAGCGGCAGCAGCGGCCGGGGGCGCTGGTAGATGTTTTTGAGTACTAGGTTGAGGCAGATGCCACCCAGGGCTACCACCGGCACCATGAGCGTGTACCAGCGGTGCCGCCGTAGCACCAGAAACCAGCCAATCAGGGCCAGGGAGGCAACCACGATAAAGTTGCGGGAAGCCAGAAACGTGACTCCCTCTACCCACTGCTGCCGCTCCCGCCCAAAAAACTGCTGCGTCCAGCGGAAGGCCGCTTCGTCGAACGGGGCCGCGTGCTGGTCCAGCACTTCCCGGCTGATGTACAGAAAGCCGACCACTCCCAATACGCCCACCAGCAGCACCAAAGCAAACTCCGTGAGAAACAGGGCAGCTCCGGCCAGCAGGCGTCGTAAGTGGTTGGTCATGTCGAAGAAAGGTAGGTGAGCAGTGGCGGTGAATGTAAACCTGTTTTTGCAAAGCAAAGATGCTTCGGCTGCTCGGGGCGCTTGCCCTGGAGGAGCCCTACGGCCAGCAGCCCCTGTTATTGTCGGGGTACCCTAACCCGCCTCAGGCCGGTACCTCGGCCGTCAGAAACTCAAGGGCCCGCCGCTCGGAGTAGTAACTGCCATCCGGGGAGCCTTCTCCAAACCCGACGTGGCCGCCAGCTTCGGGTGTTTCCAGAAACACGTAGCGGCTTTGGGCGGCCACGTCCCGCGGAAAGCAGGCCGGCGGTAGAAAAGGGTCGTTCTGGGCATTCACCAGCAGTGTGGGCACCTGGATGCTGCCGAGGTAGCGCCCGGAGCTGGCATGCTCGTAATATTCATCCGCCGATTTAAAGCCGTGCATGGGGGCCGTGTACCGGTCATCAAACTCCGGGAAAAAGCGCAGGTCATCCAGCCGCGAAATGTCCACCTGATCGGGTAGGAGCAGGGCCTTCTGCCGGATTTTCTCCCGCAGGGTGCGCATGAAGTTGTTGAGGTACAGCCGGTTTTCAAGGCGGGAAATTTGGTGGGAGCTGGCCTTCAGATCCGTAGGCACCGAGAAAACCGCCGCCCGCTGTACCTGTGGAGGCACGCGCTCCGGTTTTTCGCCCAGGTACTTTAGCGTCACGTTGCCGCCGGCCGAGAAGCCCGTCAGGAAAATGCGCTTGTAGCGCAGCTTGCTCAGGGCGTGGCGCACCACAAAGTCGAGGTCGTCGGTCTCGCCCAGGTGGTATGAGCGAAGCAGGCGGTTCATTTCGCCGCTGCAGCTGCGGTAGTTCCAGGCCAGTGCGTCGAAGCCGGCTTCGTTCAGGGCCCGCACCATGCCGCGCACGTAGGGCCGGTCGGCGTTGCCCTCCAGGCCGTGCGACACGATGCCCAGGGTATCAGCGGCCGGCTCACCACCCGGCCGCCGCGACCAGTCGAGGTCCAGAAAGTCTCCGTCTTCGGTTTCTACCCGCTCCCGCTGGTAGCGCACCTCGGGCACCGTGCGCCACAGGCTGGGCACAATGGTTTGCAGGTGGGCGCTGAACATATACAGCGGCGGCTGGTAGGCAGAAGCAGCAACAAGAGGCATAAAGAAAGGAAAAGCATACGGCAGGAACCCGTAACCACCTGACAAGATACGGAAAAGGCGGCATGCATACTATATTCAGCGGTGGCAGCTGACCAGGCAGCGTCACTATTTCGGGCGGAGTATTTGCAGATTCAAACCAAAGCCCTACCTTTGCCCACCCAATTGAATTGATTTCGAGCAGAACGTCACTTTACCATACCCATGGCAAACCATAAATCGGCCCTCAAGCGCATCCGCTCCAACGAAGCTAAGCGCGTACTGAACCGTTACCAAGCTAAATCGACCCGCACCGCTATCAAGAAGCTGCGCGCCACTACCGATGCCTCGGCTGCTCAGGAGCTGCTGCAGAAAGTATCGTCGATGCTGGACCGCTTGGCCAAAAAGAACATCATTCACAAGAACAAAGCCGCCAACAACAAATCGAAGCTGGCTAAGTTCGTGAAGTCGCTGGCTGCCTAAGCGGCAACAAACCAGCGTTTCTGCTCTCGTATAGACAAGGCCCGCGGCGCAAGCTGCGGGCCTTGTCGCGTGCGAGGCATTCGTGGTTTATTTGCGCCTGCCTGAGAAAAAAGAGCCCGCCGGATGCATCCGGCGGGCTCTTTACATAGTTGTTGAACTCGGAGTCAATTACACAACCGTCACCTTAATCATGTTGGCCTGGCCGTGCTCCGTGATAGGCGTGGAGCCGGTGGTGATGAAGGCGTCGCCGGCTTTGAGGTGGCCGGTGGTGGTGAGGATATACTTGATGTCGGCAATGGTGCTGTCGGTGCTGTTGAACCGGTCGTAGTAGAAGCCGCGCACGCCCCATACCAAACTCAGGGCCGTGAGCAGCGGGCGGTTGTCGGTGAAGATGAAGATGTCGGCCTTGGGCCGGTACTTCGAAATCTGGAAGGCCGTGTAGCCTTTATGCGTCACGCCGGTCAGCGCCTTTGACTTGGTATTGCGCGACAAGTGGACCGAGGCCGACAGCACGCTGTCTACCATAAAGGAAGGGGAGTTGGGGTCGACGGGGTAGAAGCGGTGGTACACGTCGGCCTGGCTTTCTACGCTGCGGATAGTGCCCACCATCGAGCGGATAACTTCTACCGGGTACTGGCCTACGGCCGTTTCGGCGGAAAGCATCAGGGCGTCGGCTCCGTCTATCACAGCATTGGCTACGTCGCTGGTTTCGGCGCGGGTGGGGCGGGGGGCCGTAATCATGCTCTCCATCATCTGAGTAGCCACGATGACGGGTTTGCCAAGCTTGTTGCACTTCTGCACAATCATCTTCTGCGACATCGGCACCTCCTCCATCTTCACTTCCACGCCCAGGTCGCCGCGGGCCACCATCACGGCATCCGTAATGGCAATGATTTCGTCGAGGTTGCGCAGGCCTTCGGGCGTTTCAATCTTGGCTACCACGCGGGCTTCCTTTCCACTTTCGGCAATGAGGCTTTTGATGAAGCGGATATCCTCGGCGCGGCGGGCAAACGACAGGGCAATCCAGTCGACGTCGTGTTCCAGACCGAACTTCAAATCCTCGATATCCTTCTCTGTCATCGACGGAGCCGACACGTCGGAGTCGGGCAGGTTGATGCCCTTGCGGGGTTTCACCAAACCGCCGTAGATTACTTCCACGTCCACTTCCTTGTCGCGGTCGGTGGCCAGCACGCGCAGCTCAATCTTGCCGTCGTCGATCAGAATCATGTCGCCGGGCTTCACGTCGCGGGCCAGGCCCAGGTAAATCGTGCTCAGGCGCGTGGCCGTGGTGATTTCCTTTTCGCCACAGACCAGCTTGATTTTGTCGCCGGCCTTGATTTCGACGCCGCCGCCTTCCACATCACCCAACCGGATCTTCGGACCCTGCAAATCCTGCAGCAAGCCCACATTGGTGCGCAGGTCTTTGTTGAGGCGGCGCACGAGGTTGATTACTTTCAGGTGCTCTTCGTGGGCACCGTGCGAAAAGTTCAGCCGGAACACGTCCACGCCTTCGCGGATGAGCGTGGCCAGCTTTTCATAGGTATTGGAAGCGGGCCCCACGGTGGCCACGATTTTGGTCTTGTTGTACTTGGGAAATGATTCCATGCAGGACGGTAACTGGTGACGGGTAACAGGTGACAAAAAAGCGGCTCAATGAAAGCAAGCAGGCGCGCGAAGCTCCTGCGGCGCGCATCGTGGGGGCCAATGTAAGGAATACCGGGCCACGATGCGCGCCGCGGAAGCTTCGCGCTACAATCTCAAAAGAGTAGGTTCTCTTTGAATTTTAAAGAATTTGGGTCGAACTGGCAGGCGTACTGTACGGCCGGCAGCTCCGTGAGGCGGGCCAGCAGCTCGTCGCCGGCCAAGCTACCCGTGCCGTTGCTGACTTGGAGCAGGTAGTCATACTCCTTGATATCAGGCGCCAAAAACGGCTTTTTCAGCGCCGATGGATCCACGGAGCGGTTGCGCAGCAGGCGCAAACTCAGCGTTTCGGTGGCGTGCAAGTAATTGCTAATCACCAGCCGGCCACGGCTGAGCAGGTCGTAGATGAGGTCCTGCTGTTTTACGAGGCGCAGGCGCAGGGCCGTGTTCAGCGTCCAGGCCAGGGTGTGTTCCCGGCTGGAAGACACGATGCCGAACAGGTCGAAGTCACAGTCGTACTCAACGTCGAGAGTGAGCATGGCAAGAAGAGAATTAGGCGGTCAGGGGCAAAGATACAAGCCGGCCGGGGCGGCTGCACGCAACGTCCGGTGCCCAGACAAGATTGCGTCTTTGTTTGACAATGTTAGGGAAGATAGTGTTATTTGTGGCGAGTTTTCTTTAAACCCCCACGGAAATGTCTGAAATCGCAGAAAAAGTAAAGGCCATCATCATCGACAAACTCGGCGTAGAGGCTTCGGAAGTTACTCCGGAGGCTTCGTTCACCAACGACCTGGGTGCCGACTCGCTGGATACCGTTGAACTGATCATGGAGTTCGAGAAGGAGTTCAACGTGTCTATCCCGGACGACCAGGCCGAAAACATCGGTACCGTGGGCCAGGCTATCAGCTACCTCGAAGAACACGCCAAGTAGTTGTCAGAACTTAGTTGTTAGTGCTTAGCCGCTTAGGTGTATGCCGAAAGCTGACAGCAAGTCAGCCGGCACTGACCACTAACAACTAAGTACTGCCCTCAACTGTGCTTACCGGCCGGCTCGCCGCCGGCCGTTTTGCTTTTTTACCTTTTTAGTTTCGCTTCTCTGCGCCAGCCTATGTCTCTCCGGAGAGTTGTTGTGACCGGCCTGGGTGCCATTACGCCCCTGGGCAGCACGGTGCCCGCTTATTGGGAAGGCCTGCGGGCCGGAAAAAGTGGGGCCGCCCCCATCACCCGTTTCGACGCCAGCAAGTTCAAAACCCGCTTTGCCTGCGAAGTGAAGGGCTATTCGCCGGATAATTACTTCCCTACCAAGGAAGGCCGCAAAATGGACCTGTTCACGCAGTTTGCCGTCATTGCCTCCGATGAAGCCATCAAGGATGCCGGCCTGCTTGAAGGCGTGAACAAGGACCGCGTGGGCGTTATCTGGGGCTCGGGCATTGGCGGGCTGAAAACCTTCCAGGACGAGTGCTTCAGCTTCGCCAAGGGCGACGGCACCCCGCGCTACAACCCGTTCTTTATTCCGAAGATGATTGCCGACTCCTCGTCGGGCAACATCTCCATCAAGAACGGTTTTCGGGGCCCCAACTTCGTGACTACCTCCGCCTGCGCTTCGTCGTCGGACTCCATTGTGGCGGCCTACAACTTTCTGCGTCTTGGCATGGCCGACGTGATTGTAACGGGTGGCTCGGAGGCGGCTATTACCGAAGCTGGCGTGGGCGGGTTCAACGCCCTGAAGGCCATGAGCGAACGGAACGACGACCCCGAAACCGGCTCCCGCCCCTACGACAAGGACCGGGACGGATTTGTGCTGGGTGAAGGTGCCGGCGCGCTGGTGCTCGAAGAGTACGAGCACGCCAAAGCCCGCGGCGCCAAGATCTACGCCGAAATCATCGGTGGCGGCTTGTCGTCGGATGCTTACCACATCACGGCGCCCGATCCTACGGGAGAAGGCGTGGTGCTGGTGATGCAGAACGCCCTGCGCGACGCCGGCATCCGGCCCGAGGAGGTGGACTACATCAACACCCACGGTACCAGCACGCCGCTGGGCGACGGGGCCGAAATTACCGCCATTCAGAAGGTGTTCGGTGAGGCTGCCTACGGCCTGAACATCAGCTCTACCAAGAGCATGACGGGCCACCTGCTGGGCGGGGCCGGCGGTATTGAGGCCGTTGCCAGCATTATGGCCATGCAGCACGGCATCGTGCCGCCCACCATCAACCACTTCACCGACGACCCCGAGCTGGATGCCCGCCTGAACTTCACGTTCAACAAGGCCCAGGAGCGGGAAATCAACATTGCGGTCAGCAACACCTTCGGGTTTGGGGGCCACAATACGTCGGTGGTGTTCCGCAAATTCCGCGACTAATGCCCAAGCCCGGTCAGCCCTTGCCGCTTTTCGGCTTTTTCCGCCGGTTGCTGGGGCAGGACCGGGCTTTTCGGCAGGCCATTGCCACGCTCATCGGGCGCACGCCCGACAATATTCGCCTGTACCAGCTGGCTTTCACGCACTCTTCGGTGGTGCGCCAACAGGGTGAGCAGGCCCGTCACCAAAGCAACGAGCGGCTGGAGTTTCTCGGCGACGCCGTGCTGGGCACGGTGGTGGCGGAGTACCTGTTCCGTAAATATCCCTACGAGCAGGAAGGCTTTCTGACGGAGATGCGCAGCCGCATCGTGAACCGGGAAAGCCTCAATGGGCTGGCACTTAAGCTTGGCCTCGATAAACTGGTTCAGTTGGACGCCACCCAGGGTCGCGCCACCCGCTCGCGCTCCGTGAACGGCAATGCCCTGGAGGCCTTGGTAGGTGCCGTATACCTGGACCAGGGCTACAAAGCCGCTCGCAAGTTTGTGCTCAGCCGCCTCATCAAGCCTTTCGTGGATGTGAAGGCTATGACGCAGACGACCACCAACTTCAAGAGCAAGCTCATTGAGTGGGCGCAGCGCCACGGCAAAGCCATTCGCTACGACCTGCAGGGCGAGGCGCGCCCCGGCGGCGTAATGGAGTTTACGGCCTCCGTAGTGCTGGAGGATGAAGTAGTAGCCACCGGTATGGGCCTCTCCAAGAAGCAAGCCGAGCAGTTGGCCGCCGAGCGGGCCTTGGTGGCGCTGGGCGTGTAGGAATCAATGAGTTACCTAAAGTAGAACAACTCTTATAGCCGGCTATTATGCTCAAAAAAATACTGCTGGGTACACTTTTGCTATACGTCGCCTACGTGCTTGGCGGCATTGGCCTTATTGCCTTGGGCACTATTGACAAAGTGTATTTTATGCCGGGCTGGTCGGTTAAGGGGCCTAAGAGCGACAAGTCGGGCTTCTCTGCCGACGGCCCCTTGGTGTTTTACCAAGATAGTCTGCTGATCAGCCGGCGCATTGCCCCGCAGGGCGGCTCCCTTGTGCTGCTGACGGATACGCTGCGCGCCGGCACCGCAAACGTGGTGACGTGCTTTGCCGACGAAACCAGCCAGGAGTTTCAGGTACCCCTGCGGTCGGAAAATCAGGTTCCGGCCGATACGTACGCCGAGCCGGAAAAGCTGCTGGCTGTTTCCGACATCGAAGGCAACTTCAAAGGTTTTCAGGCCCTGTTGCAGGGCGCCGGGGTAGTGAATGATAAACTAAGCTGGCAGTTTGGCCGGGGCCACCTGGTGCTGGTCGGTGACTTTTTTGACCGGGGCCTCAACGTGACGGAATGCCTGTGGCTTATCTACAAGCTGGAGCAGGAAGCCGAGCAGGCCGGGGGCCGGGTGCACTTCATCGTGGGCAACCACGAGCGGATGAACATGACGGAACATTTCAAGTACGTGCGCCGGAAATACCGCGTGAATGCCGATACATTGGGTGTACCGTACAACCAGTGGTACAACCGTACAACCGTGCTGGGGCGGTGGCTGCGGAGCAAGAACGTAGTCGAAAAAATCGGGGCTACGCTGTTTGTCCACGGCGGCCTCAGTCCGGAAGTAGTGGGGCAAAAACTACCCCTATCGAAGCTCAATGATCTGGCCCGGATCAGCCTCGACAAACCCGTTGCGGCCCTCACGGCACTGGAAAAGCAGGTGACGCAGCCACCGAGCAGCCCGGACTGGTACCGTGGGCTGGCGCTGAAGGAAGCTTCGGCGGCGCACGTAGCGCAGCTGTTGCAGCTCTACGCAGCTTCGCGAGTCGTCATCGGGCACACGCCGGTCGAACACATCAGTACGCTTTATGATGGCAAAGTAGTAGCTATTGACCTGCCGCACCAGGAGCTTACTGATGCCGGCAGCCCGGTACAAGCACTGTGGCTGGAAAAAGGCCAACTGGCGGTAATAGACAGTAAGGGACAGAAAAGCGCGTTGAAGTAAAGCCGGACTGTTCTTCGGGCCGGCGCAACCCAATCCGCCGAAATACAGTTGCTTTGTGGGACCAACCTTTGCTTCCCACCATGCGAATAGCCGGCGCTGCCCTTAATCAAATTCCCTTCGACTGGAGCCACAATCTGCGGAATATCCGCGAAGCCATTGAGCAGGCCCAGGCCGCCGGCGTGGAGCTGCTCTGCCTGCCCGAGCTGTGCCTGACGGGCTACGGCTGCGAAGACCTGTTTTTGAGCGAGTGGCTGCCCGAGGCGGCATTGGAGCACCTGCAGCTCATTCGGCCCTGGACGCAGGGAATCTGCGTGGTGGTGGGCCTGCCGGTACGCCTGAATCACCGGACCTATAATACAGCCGCCGTGCTGCGCGACGGGCAGATTCTGGGCTTCGCGGCCAAGCAGTTTCTGGCCAATGACGGCGTGCACTATGAGCCGCGCTTTTTCCACGCCTGGCCCGCTGGTGAAACGACCACGGTAACGTGGAAAGGGGAGGAGTGGCCGCTCGGGGATATGATTTTTGAGCACCAGGGCGTGAAGTTCGGCTTCGAAATCTGTGAGGACGCGTGGCGGCCCGACGACGTGCGCCCCGCCTGCCGCCTTGTCGACCGGGTGCAGCTGATTGTAAACCCCTCGGCCTCGCACTTTGCTATGAGCAAGACCGACGTGCGCTACCACCTCGTGACGGAGGCCTCCCGCAACTTCCGCTGCACCTACCTCTACGCCAACCTGCTCGGCAACGAAGCCGGCCGCATCACCTACGATGGTGAAATTTTGGTAGCCCGCCACGGCCACCTGCTGCTGCGCAACCAGCTCATGAGCTTCAAGGAAGTGGACATGGAGTGCGTGGACGTGGATTTCGCCCAGGAGCTAGCGCCGGCCGAAACTATTGAGCTGCTGCCTGCCCCCGACGAATACCGGGAGCTGAATCAGGCGCTCAGTCTGGCCCTGTTTGACTACCTGCGCAAGGCCCGCAGCCGGGGCTTCGTGCTGAGTCTCAGCGGTGGCGCCGACTCCTGCCTATGTGCCGTAGCCGTAGCCGAAATGGTAAGGCTGGGCACGACCGAGCTGGGCACGGCCGAGTTCATGCGCCGCTCGGGCTGCTTTACGGCCGAGGAGATAGAGCAGCTGGCTGGCCCTGTTGCCCCCGTGCCCGACCAGAACGCGCCCGGCCCGAAGGACGCATCCCTGACGGACCCCAGCCAGCACCAAAAGACCATCAACCAACAGCTAATGGCGCGGCTGCTTACCTGCGCTTACCAGGGCACCGTCAACTCGTCCGACGACACCTTCAACTCCGCCAAAGAGCTGGCCGATTCCATTGGAGCCGTGTTTTACAACTGGGAAATCGACGCGGAGGTGACGGGCTACACCGGCAAGATTGAGCAGGCCATTGGCCGGCCCCTAACGTGGAAAACCGACGACCTAGCCTTGCAAAACATCCAGGCCCGGGTGCGCGCCCCCGCCATCTGGCTGCTGGCCAACGTGCAGAACTGCCTGCTCATCACCACCTCCAACCGCTCGGAGGCCAGCGTGGGCTATTGCACCATGGACGGCGACACAGCCGGCTCCATCTCGCCTATTGCGGGCGTAGATAAGGACTTTGTGAAGAAGTGGCTGCGCTGGGCCGAAACGGAGTTGAACTACCCCGCCCTGCGCCACGTGAACGGCCTGCAGCCCACCGCCGAGCTACGCCCCCTCGAAGAAAAGCAAACCGACGAGCGGGACCTGATGCCCTACGTGCTGCTCAACCGCATCGAGCGGCTGGCTTTCTACGACCGGCTCAGCCCGCGCCAGGTTCTGGCCACGCTGGTGCAGGAAGACCCCGTCGCCGATGCCGAGCAGCTCAAAACCTACGTGAAGCGCTTCTACTCGCTCTGGAGCCGCAACCAGTGGAAGCGCGAGCGGTACGCTCCCAGCTTTCACCTCGACGACTACAACGTGGACCCGCGCTCCTGGCTGCGCTTCCCCATCCTGAGCGGGGGCTACACCCAGGAACTGAACGCACTGTAGCAGCTTGGGAGGTTCTTGCCAGCCGTTGTAGGTGCGGTACTTTGCTGAAATAATACAGCTCATTGCCAGTACATTGCGGAATAATTGGCCCGGTTGGCGCAAGTTTTTTGTGCTAACCGGGCCTAAGCTTGTGTGACCCCAGTACTTGCGGCAGCGGCCGGAGACAAACCGGGCCCTTTTCTATTCTTCCGTTTTCGCTTCACTGGTGTACACTCTTCCGCTGCCCGCTACGCAACCGCCCGTGCTTTTTGAGCCGCCTGCCATTGCTTCTGCCGATGCCGAGCTGGTAGCGCAGTTGCAAGCAGGCAGCGAGGCGGCGTTTCGCACCCTGGTGGAGCGGTTCCAGAACCGCATCTACCGCACAGTGCTGGCGCTGCTACAGTCGCCGGAGGAGGCCGAAGATGTGGCTCAGGAAGTCTTCGTGGAAGTTTACCAGACCATTGGCCGGTTTCGGGGTGAAGCGGCGCTGAGCACCTGGCTTTACCGGCTCGCTACCTCGCGCGCCCTGAAGCACCGGCGGCGGGCCCGGGCAATAAAGCGTTTCGCCTATTTCACCAGCCTGCTGGGCTTCGACAACCACTCACTGCCCGAGCCGGCGGATAATGAACACCCCCAGGCCCAGCTGGAAGGCCAGCAGCAGGTGGCACTGCTGCTGGTGCACATTGCTCGTCTGCCCGACCAGCAGCAGGTAGCTTTCACGCTGCGCCACGAGCAGGAGCTGAGCTACGAGCAGATAGCCGCCGTGCTCGGTACCAGCGTGCCGGCCGTTGAGTCGCTGCTGTTTCGGGCCCGCAAAACGCTTCGCACCCACTTTCAACCTTCCCTGCGCCATGTCTGATTCAGCTCCACGTCCCCATGCCGATGAAGAATGGGAAGACCTCTTGCGCCAGTGGCGTGCGCAGCCCGCACCCCAACCCCGCCCGTACTTTTACAGCCGGGTGCGGGCCCGCCTCATCAGCGAAACGGCAGAGCGCCGGCCGCACCGCGCCTGGGTGCGCTGGCCTGCCTACGCCGTGATGCTGGGCATCGTGCTGCTGCTCAGCGGCGACGGAGCAGCTTTACCTTCGGCACCAGACGCCGAGCACGAAACGCAGCTTAACAACCGGTAGCCTCCTTGTATATACACGCTAATTGGCCCTGGGCCATGGGCCGGGGCAGGGGCTTGCCCTACCTCGTGAGCAGCTCCCCGCGGTAAGCCGATTGCGCTGACTACCTTTGAACCCTTCTTTCTTTTTTGTAAACCATGCCCTCTATGCTTGCTTTCATTATCTGGGAACAGTCGCCCATTATTGCCCAGCTGGGCCCGCTTACACTGCGCTGGTACGGCGTGCTGTTCGCGTTGGGCTTCGTGTTTGGCTCGTTCATTCTCACCCACATCTACAAAGCAGAGCGGGTAAGTGAGCGGTGGGTGGATGTCATTACCATCTACATGATTGCGGGCACGGTGTTGGGCGCGCGTCTGGGCCACGTGCTCTTTTACTCCCCGGAGTATTACCTTACCTCAGAGCACTTTCTGGAAATCTTCAAGATCTGGGAAGGTGGCCTGGCCAGCCACGGTGCTACCCTGGGGATTTTGTTGGCTGTGTGGCTGTTCAGCCGCCGCAACAAGTTTGACTACCTCTGGGTACTCGACCGGATTGTGATTGTAGTAGCCGTGGGCGGGGCCTGCATCCGGCTAGGTAACCTGATGAACTCCGAAATCGTGGGCCGGCCCACGGACGTGCCCTGGGCTTTTGTATTCCCCCGCGACACGGAGCACCTGCAGCAGGCCAATCCCGGCCAGACGGTGCCCGCGGGTTCCGTACTGGTGCGACGCATTCAGAATCCTGATAAAACGATGAGCATTGAAACGGCCCCTGCCGGGGCTACCGTCACGGCACCTACCGAAGTAGCCGTGCCGCGCCACCCCACCCAAATTTACGAGTCCCTGTTCTGCGTCTTCCTGTTCGTACTGCTCTACGGGCTCTGGAATAAATACAAGGACCGCACGCCGCGGGGCCTGCTGTTCGGGCTGTTTGTGGTGCTGCTGTTCTCGTTTCGCTTCCTGGTAGAGTTCCTGAAGGAAGACCAAGTGGATTTTGAAAAAGGCATGGCCCTGAATATGGGCCAGTGGCTGAGCATTCCAATGATTTTTGTGGGCTTTTGGGTACTGTTCCGCGCCGGTAAAGACCCCAACAACCGCTACGGGTACGCCGTGCGTACCACGGATGAGCACAAATCTTAACGGAATCCACAGATTTCGTGAACGGCGCGGTTGGTGTTTGTAAAACACAGACAACAAAAAAGCCTCGCGCTGTGCGAGGCTTTTTTGTTGCTGAAAACGTCCACAAAATCCGCGAAACTCGAAAAATCCGCCCAATCCGTGGTTCCCGTCGTTGTTAGAAGCGCCGGTTTACGGCGTTGAGGTCTTCGAAGGCCGACTTAAGGCGGGTAACGAAGGTTTGCTCACCGGCGCGCAGCCACACGCGCGGGTCGTAGTATTTCTTGTTGGGCGAGTCCTCGCCGGTGGGGTTGCCGATCTGGCTTTGCAGGAAGCCTTCGTTTTTCTGGTAGTACCCACGGATACCGTCCCAGAACGCCCACTGCAGGTCCGTGTCGATGTTCATCTTGATGGCCCCGTAGCTGATGGCTTCGCGGATTTCCTCCTGCGAGGAGCCCGAGCCGCCGTGGAACACGAAGTTGATGGGCCGCTCGGCTTCCAGCGCGTATTTCTCCTTCACGAAGTCCTGGGAGTTCTTCAGGATAACGGGCTGCAGCTTCACGTTGCCGGGCTTGTACACGCCGTGCACGTTGCCGAAAGCCGCCGCAATGGTAAAGCGCGGGCTTACTTTGCTCAGCTCCTCGTAAGCGTAGGCCACTTCCGAAGGCTGAGTGTAGAGCTTCGAGGAGTCCACGTCGGAGTTGTCCACGCCATCTTCCTCGCCACCGGTTACGCCCAGCTCAATTTCCAGCGTCATGCCGATTTTGGCCATGCGCTCCAGGTACTTCTTGCAGACTTCGATGTTCTCCTCAATCGGCTCTTCCGAAAGGTCGAGCATGTGGGAGCTGAACAGGGGCTGGCCGTGCTCGGCGTAGTATTTCTCGCCGGCATCGAGCAGGCCGTCAATCCAGGGCAGCAGCTTTTTGGCGGCGTGGTCGGTGTGCAGAATCACGGGCACCCCGTAGGCTTCGGCCATCAGGTGCACGTGGTGGGCACCCGAGATGCCGCCCGCAATACTGGCTTGCTGCTTGTCGTTGGGCAGGCCTTTGCCGGCGAAAAACTGCGCGCCGCCATTCGAAAACTGAATGATAACGGGCGAGTTCAGGTCGCGGGCAGCTTCCAGCACGGCATTTACCGTGTCGGTGCCGGTCACGTTCACGGCGGGCAGCGCGTAGCCATTGGCTTTCGCGTGGTCGAAAAGCTGCTGCACTTCGTCGCCGTGCAGCACGCCGGCGCGCAGGCCGGTAAGGGTTTGGTCAGCCATAGGGAAGGCAATGCGGCGCTGCCTCCGGTGAGGCCCGCGCCAGGGTGATGAATCAGGGGTCAATGATAGGAAAAAAGCGCGGCCCGCAGCAGCTTTCTACCCAGATAGATGGAGTTTCTACCGGCTAGTAAACCGCTGCGGGCCGAAAAAGTAGCTACCAAGCCAGGTTTTTTACAGCTTATACTGATACAGGGTACCCTGTTCGGTGCTGATCATAAGTGTAGCATTGTCGGTAAAAACGACACCCTCCGTCTGGCCCGCCCCATTCAGGGAAACCACTTTGGGGGTGGCTTTGAGGGCTTCCTCCAGGTTGTTGCCTTCCAGCAGATACAGCTGCTCGCGGCCCAGCAGCGCCAGGCGGCGACCATCGGGACTAAGGTCAGCGCCGGTTACCTCCCCGTTGATGGCGAGCTTGCTTAGCAGCTTAGCCGTATGCTTGCCGGGCTGGTCGGGGAGGGTGTACACTTTGCTGGTGCTGTGCTGGGCGCGGTCTTTGGTGAAGAGGTAGAGCTGCCCGTTGTGCCATAAAGAAGCCTCGCAGTCGAAGTTGCGGTCGGCTTTGGTAGGCGGAAACTCGCTCTGGTCGGCGTAGGCAAAGCTGATGCGGCCTATCTGCTGGGGCTGGCTTGGGTTGAGTCGGTAGATGACCAGGTCGCGGCGGCTGTTGTCATTGTTGCCGGCGTCCGTCACGAAAAGGTTACCGCTGTTATCCTGGGCCAGGCTTTCCCAGTCAGTGTTTTCTGCCGAAGAAAGCTTAAGGCTGTTGAGGAGCTTGCCCTGGGCATCGATTTCAAACAGCACCGGGGCATTGCCGGCATCGGCGTGGGTGTAGAACGTGCCGGGCCGAGGGCCGCGGGCCAGCCCCGAGCTTTCGGGTACGCCGCCGCTTAGCTGGCCCAGGCGCTGCAAGTCGGCTACGGGCGCGTCGCTCTTGTCTTTTTGCCCTTTTTGCCGCCCTTTTTGCCTTTTTCGGCTGATTTTTTCTCGGTTTCGCCCGTTGTTTGAGCTTCGGAGCAGCTACTGGTAAGCAACAGCCCGGCCAGGGCCGAGGTAAGAACTGTCAGACGCATAATAAGTGCAGTAAATGCTGAAAAAAAGCTGCGGCAGCCACGGGCCACCACAGCAAGTCAGCCTCTTATACGGAGAAGCAGTGAAATAGTGAGATAGTGAGTTGGTGAGTTTGACGTTTTAGCGGCGCATTCTGCGCAAGTAGCGCCGCTGGAACGTCAAACTCACCAACTCACTATTTCACCATCTTACCTCAGGGAACCGGGTCGTAGCCATGGCCGCCCCAGGGGTGGCAGCGCCCGATGCGGCGCAACGCCAGTCGGCCGCCGCGCCAGGGTCCGTACTTCTGCACGGCTTCGGCCGCATAGGCCGAGCAGGTGGGCGTAAAGCGGCAGCTGGCCGGCGTGAGCGGTGAAATCAAGCGGCGGTAAACCCAGATAAGAGCCAGCAGCAGGTGGCGGAACAGAAAAGCCATAATCAGAAGCAGAACCGAAAACGAGCGGGCGTGGTTCTCGCCGGAAGTACGCGGTTTCTTCGTCGGCACGCAGGCAAAGGAAATCGGACCGGGCCGGTTAGCGGGTATTGCGTTGCGCACAGGCAAGTAGTCGGCAACAGATTATAGCGCTACTTAGGCCCCAGGTTTATGGTCTGGTTTTGTCTTTGCAAATATAACACAGCTAATTTTCGCTGCAGGATGCATGGCTAATTTTCGCTCCGGTAAAATTGGTCGGCTGGCTAAAGCTGCCTGAGCAGTGGTGTGATATTATATGGATAATATTGCTCTATTGCCTGATTTATCTGGTAGGCACCGGGTAGGCCTCGGATGAATAGACGCCAGTTTATACTAGCTGATAGACCGTGGCCTAAGTGAAAAGAAAATAGTATTTTTGCGGCCTCAAACCCCACCTCTCGTGCTGATGAAAAAAAATTACTTCCTGGTTTTGCTGGGCCTGTGGCTCTTACTTTCCGGGTTGCCGGCCCGCGCCCAGACCACCATCAAAAAGTAGTCCTGCAGGGCTTCTGGTGGGACTATTACAATGATACCTACCGCTTTAAATGGGCCGACTACCTCACGGAAATGGCCCCGCGCCTGAAGTCCATGGGCATTGATGCCGTTTGGATTCCGCCCACGCCCAAAAACAAGAATGCCACCAACGACGTTGGGTACTCGCCTTTCGACCAGTACGACCTGGGCGACAAATACCAGAAAGGCGACGTGCGCAGCCGTTTTGGCTCCAAGGATGAGTTTCTGCGCATGGTGGCCGTGCTGCACGCCAACGGCATTGAGGTGATTCAGGACGTGGTGCTCAACCACGTGGATGGCGCCGGCACCGCCGATGGCTCCGGCGGCCAGGACCCCAACGGTATGTCGACCTCAGCCAACGGTGGCTACAAAACCTTTCGGTACAGCTGCTTTGGCACGCCCCTGCCCGAAACCGACGACTCCGGCACCGCCTACGCGCAGCGCCAGGGCCGCTGGTCGAAAAACTACGCCAACTTTCACGCCCACCTGGGCCACAACACCACGAGCGGCGACATGGCCGCCCCGCACTTCGGCCCGGACTTCTGCTACGGCGGCAACGACGGCGGCAGCGACGGTTATGGCCCGCTCAGCAGCGAGTACCTGGCGCAGCATCCTACGGCTTACAACCCCGCACAAAGCGCCGGCTACAGCCGCGACCAGGCCCGCAGCTGGATTGTGTGGATGAAAAAGCAGACTGGCGTGGACGGCTTCCGCTGGGATGCGGTGAAACACTTCGACTACGCCACCCAGCAGGATCTGACCTATAATCTGAAATACAACGCCGGCTGGGCCAATGGCGGCAACGCCATGTTCAACGTGGGGGAATACGTGGGCAGTGCCGGCGAGCAGGACAGCTACCTCGACGCCGTGAACGGCCAGAACGGCGGCTCCGAGTTTCAGACCGGTACCTTCGATTTTGGGCTGCGCGGCGCCCTAAAGGCCATGACCGATGGCGGTGACGGCTACAACCTGGGGGCCGTTGCCGGCAGCCAGCAAAGCCGGCGCGTGGCCCAGTACGGCAGCGGCAGCAGCGCCGTGTACGTGCACCGCACCGTGCCTTTCGTGAACAACCACGACACCTTTCGGCCGAAGCTGAACAGCAATGGCAACTATATCGGCTGGGATTCGGGCAACGAGCTGGGCGGCGGCCACATCGACCCGTTCAACGACCGGTTGTCGGCGGCCTACGCCATTGCGCTGGCCGTGGACGGCGCCCCGCAGGTTTTCTTTGAAGACCTGTTCAACGTGGGCAACACCGGCAAGCGCTGGAGCCACCTGGCTACCAGCACCACCGACCTGCCCGTACGCTCCGACCTGGAAAACCTGCTGTGGTGCCACCAGAACCTGAACTTCAAGGACGGAGCCTACAAAGTGCGCCCCGACGCCGATAAGTCGACCCCTAACCACATGATTATTGAGCGGAGCGCCCGCGCTGTTGTCGGCATCAACAACAGCTACAATAACTGGCAGAACAGCTGGATTAAGTGTGACTTTGCGCCCGGCACCGTGCTGAAAGACTATTCCGGCGCCAACGGCAACGACACCAAAACGGTAAACAACGACGGGTACGTCAACATCAACACCCCACCCTGCAACGGTACGGCCCTGCTGGGCCGCCGGGGCTACTCGGTGTGGGCACCCGTGAACATGGGCACCAGCTACAGCCCGGGCCGGGCTACGGCTACCTCCCAGGAGTGGGAAATGGCCGACGACCTGGGCGACCTGAACTGCCGCAGCCTGGGGCAGGGCGGCCGTCTGCCGGATAACTCCACCAACTCGCGGCTGGTAGGCAAAATCTACGTGGAAGCCGGCAAAGCCATTCAGTACGAGCTGTACCCCGAAGCGGCCGGCAACACCCGCAGCCTCACCATCGGCCTGTACGACCTCAGCGGCACGCCGCTGAGTGCAGCCTCGGGCACTGCCTCGGCCGCGGGCAGCTACACGCCCACCACTACCGGCTGGGTGGCCCTGAAGGTGCGCAACACCAGCAACACCTACGCCGGGCAGCGCTGCTATGTGAAAGCTACATACACGGCCCCCGCCGTGGTGAACACGCGCACGGCCCCGGCTCCGGAGAATACGGTAGCCATCTGGACGGGCAATGACAACTCCAACGATCCTGCCGACTGCCGCAACTGGGAAAACGGCATAGAGCCCTCCGCTACCACCGATGTGCTGGTGCCGGCCGGTGCCACGTTTGCCCCGCGCTTTGCCGTGGGTTCCTTCACGGCCCGCAACCTCACCGTAGCCCCCGGCGCAACCCTGGAAGTAGCCAGCGGCAGCACGCTCACGCTTACCGGTAATCTGGTCAACCAGGGCAGCGTCACGGCTACGGGCACCGTTAGCTTTGCCGGTACCACCAATCAGACGATTACCGGGGCTACGTCCTTTGCCAACCTCACGCTTAACAACGCGGCCGGCCTGACGCTGGCTGCGCCCGTGGCCATCAACGGCGCCCTCACGCTCACCAGCGGCCGTCTGCGCCTGGGTACTCATGACCTGACGCTGGGCAGCGCCGCCACCATCAGCGGGGCCGATGCCAGCCACTACATTCAGGTGAACAATACGGCGGCCAGCGCCGGCAGCCTGGTGCGGCCGGTAGCTACGGGCGCCAGCGTGCAGTTTCCCATCGGAACCGGCACCAGCTACACGCCTGCCACGGTAGCCAACAACGGCGTGGCTACCAGCTTTCGGGCGCGGGTGTTTGAGGGCGTACTCGCCAGCGGCACCAGCGGCGGCCCCTACGACAAGGCGGCGGAGTTTGTGAGCCGGACCTGGGAAGTCGTGCCCGCTGCGGCTGGCGTGGCGGCTACCCTTACGCTGCAGTGGAACGCTGCCGAGGAAGGCGCCAGTGTGGAGCGGGCCAAAATGCGCGTGTATGGGTACGTGGGCGGCGCCTGGACCAGCCTGGCAGGCAGCGCTGCTACCGCCAGCGCCCCGTACAGGGCTACGGCTACCAGTACAGCTAATGCCTCCGTTTTCAGCGTGGGATTGGTTAATCAGCCTCTTCCGGTATCATTGACCGACCTGAGCGCGCAGCGTCAGGGCAACGCCGTGCAGATAACCTGGAATACGGCTTCGGAGCTGAACAACGCGTACTTTGTGGTTGAGAAATCCGCCAATGGGCGGGAGTTCGAGGCCGTTGGCCGCGTGGCCGGACAGGGTACTTCGGCCCAGCCGCATACCTACGTGCTGCGGGATGAGCACGCGCCCGGCGCACTGTACTACCGTCTGCGGCAGGTAGACGTCAGCGGGAAATCAACCCAGAGCCTGGCGGTGTTTGTGGCGGCGGCCGGTGCCGTCGGGCAGGTCCGCCTTTCTCCTAACCCCACAACCGGGCAGGTGATGGTGCACGGCCTCGCGGCGGCCCCCGCCAGCCTGACGGTTACCTCCCTGCACGGCAAAGTGCTGCTGAGTTTCCGGGCAGCTTCCGCGGCCGAGGCCAGCAGCCAGCTTAGCGCCGCCGTAACGCGTTGCCCGGCCGGGGTATATATGATAACCCTGGTGCAGAACGGTCAGCGTCAGCACCTCAAGCTGGTGAAGGAGTAACCCCTGATTTTTTTGTTGGCAAGCTGAAGACAATACCGCCCCGGTGCCGCAAGGTGCCGGGGCAGTTTGCTGTCTGGCCAGGATATAGACTATAGAAAATTATTGCGCTAAGGCCCTTGCGCAAAGCCGGGCCGCCTGCTACCTTCCAGCTATGCGAAAAATATACCTATCAGTGAGTTATTGTATGTTGATGGCAGGCTGGGCGCACGCCCAGGGCAGCGGACCCGGGGTAGCCGGCGCCCGCGCGGCGGGTATGGGCCAGGCCGCCGCCACGCTCTCCGATGTATGGGCGCTAAGCAACAACGTAGCCGGCCTGGGCTCCCTGAACCGCCTGGAAATTGGCGTGGCCGCCGAAAACCGGTTTCTGACGCGGGCCCTTTCTACCGCTACGCTGGCGGCGGCCGCGCCTCTGGGCCGCGCTACCGCTGACAACGCGGCCGGCCGCTACGGCGTGGTGGGCATCACGTTCCAGCGCTTCGGCGACAAGCTCTACAACGAGCAGCGCGTAGCCGCCGGCTATGCCTACCGCACCGGCGTGATGAGCGTGGGCGCCCGGGTAGATATGCTGCAGGTGAGTCTGGAAGGGCTGGGCAGCCAGCGGGCCGTGGCTGCTTCGGTGGGCGCCCAGGCCGAGCTGCTGCCCCGGCGGCTGGTTTTCGGGGCCTTCCTCTACAACCTCAACCAAGCCAGGCTGGCTTCCTACGAGGATGAGCGCGTGCCTACAGTGCTGCGCGCCGGCCTCTCGTACCGCCCCACTGAGAAGGTGATGCTGAACGCGGAGGTGGAAAAAGACCTGGACCGCGGTGCCGAGTTTCGGGGCGGACTGGAGTACCAGGCCCTGCCGGCCCTGGCCTTGCGGGCGGGTGTGCTCGGTTTGTCGGAGCAGGTGACGGGCGGCGCCGGGCTGCGGGCCGGCCGCTTCCGCTTCGACTACGCTGCCGCCTGGCACTCGTCGCTGGGGCTGAGCCAGTTTCTCACGGCAGCGTTCCGGCTGGATTCTCCGGAGGCCGCTACTGTTCCGGCGCAGCCATGAAGAAGCTGAAAACCTGCCAAGGCGCTTCCCGGGATGAATCGGCCCGGCCGGCCGGGCACTGGCACAAACGGGTCAGAAATGGAGCAGCAGTGCTTGCCCTGGTGCTCATGGCTTCAGTTGCCCGGGCCCAGGAGTACGTGCGGCCTCAGCCCGACCTTGACAAGCTGATGCAGGAGCTGTTTGCCGAGCCCCAGAGCGACCAGGTGCCCTACGAAGACCTCTACGAGACGCTGGTCCAGCTCTACCAGACGCCCCTCAACCTGAACACGGCTACGGCCGAGGAACTCCGTTCCCTGCTGCTGCTTTCCGAGTCCCAGATTGCCGCCCTGCTGCAGCATCGCCAGGAATTCGGGCCGCTGCTCAGTATTTATGAGCTCCAGACGATTCCGGGGCTGGATCTGCGCGCCATTTACCGCGTGGCGCCCTTCGTGACGGTGGTGAACGTGAACCCCAACGGTACCCGCGGTCCGCTCTGGCAGCGCATTCTGCAGGAAGACAACAATGCCCTGTTCATTCGCTACGAGCGGGTGCTGCAGCAGCGCCAGGGCTACACCGCGCCCGATACTACCAGCAGCGGCAGCCTCAGCAGCCGCTACCTCGGCTCCCCCGATAAGCTCCTGATCCGCTACCGCACCAGCCACACCCGCGACTTTAGCCTGGGGTTTGTGGCCGAGAAAGACGCCGGCGAGCAGTTCGTGTGGAACCCGGCCACCCGCCGCTATGGCGCCGATTACCTCTCGGCGCATTTCGTGGTGCAGGAACGGGGCCGGCTGAAAACCCTGGCTTTGGGCGACTATCAGCTGCAGTTTGGGCAGGGCTTGCTGCTGTCCTCGGGGCTGCAGGTGGGCAAGGGCGCCGAAACCATTACTTCCCTGCGGCGCAGCTCCCTGGGTGTGCGGCCGTATTCCTCGGTGCTGGAAAGCACGTTTTTCCGGGGCGCGGCGGCTACCGTAACAATGGCGCGGGGCCTGCAGGCTACGGTATTCGGTTCCCGCAAGCGGGTGGATGCCAACGTGCAGGCCGCTACCGATACCCTGGCCGAGTTCGACGAGTTTTCTTCGGGCGTGCTGCTCACGGGCTTTCACCGCACGGCCTCGGAGTTGGCTAACCGCAAGCAGCTGCGCGAAACCATCGGGGGCGGCAACCTGAACTACGCCAACCGCGACGGGAGCTTCACGGCGGGTTTCACGGCCGTGCATACGGCCTACGACAAGGCCCTGCAGCGCCAGCCGGAACTGTACAACGCCTACGAGTTTCGGGGACGTACCAATACGGCCGTGAGCGTAAACTACAGCTACGGGCGCGGCAACGTGAACTTCTTCGGCGAAACGGCCCGCTCGGCCAGCGGCGGCATCGGCACCATCAACGGCCTGCTCGTAAGCCTGGCCTCGAATGTGGATGCCTCGGTGCTCTACCGGCACTACGACCGGGACTTTCACACATTCTACGGCAACGCCCTCAGCGAAAACACCCGCAATATCAACGAAACCGGCCTGTACATGGGGCTGAAAGTGCGGCCCGTAGCCCGCTGGGAGCTGTCGGCGTACTACGACCAGTTCCGGTTTCCGTGGCTGAAATACCGGGTCGGGGCTCCTTCCCAGGGCCACGACTGGCTGGCGCGGCTCACGTTTGCGCCCACCAAGACCAGCACGCTCTACGTGCAGGTGCGCACCCGCGTAAAGCCCTACGACTTCGACACCGACCCCTCGCGCCTGCTGCCGCTGCCCGAGCCCACCGTGCGCCGCAGCATCTTAGGCTACTACAATGCCGATGTGACCCCCATCTTCAGCCTGCGTACCCGCGTGCAGGGCACCCGCTACCGCGAGGCCGACGGACCCTGGCGCACCGGCTTTCTGATGGCCCAGGATGCCTCCGTGGCCATCGGCCGCCCGCTACGCCTCACGGCCCGCTACGCCCTCTTCGATACCGACGACTACGACACCCGCCAGTACGTGTTTGAGCAGGACGTGCTGTACGCGTTTTCGGTACCGGGCCTCTACGGGCGGGGTACACGCATGTATTTGCTGGCGGAGGGCCGCCTCAGCCGCCACCTCACCCTCTGGGTGCGCTACGCCACTACTCGCTTCCGCGACGTAGCTACCGTGGGCTCAGGGCTGGAGGAAATTCAGGGACCGGAGCGCTCCGAGGTGAAAGCCCAGCTACGCTACCGCTTCTAGCCCCGGTACAGCTACTTATAGCTTCGTCAGTCGGAGCGTGACCGGGGCGGCGTTGTCAATCTGTACGCGCACCAGGTAGAGGCCGGCTGGCTGGGCCGGGAGCAGCAAAGGGCGCTGCACGCGGGTGCCAGGCTTGGCAAAGGTTTCGCGGCTGATTTCGCGCCCTAAGGCATCAAGCACCTGTACCTGCGCTGTGCCGCGCCGGGCGTTATCGAGCAAAAGCTGAAACTCGCCGGAGCCGGGGTTCGGGAAAACCGACACGCCCGCCAGCGCGCTGGCCGTAGTGGTGGCCGTGGCCGTGTTGCGGATGGTGCACAGTTCCAGCGTCCAGGCCTGCAGACTGCCGCCCAGCGTGTTGCTCTGGTCCTGCACCGTCAGCGTCCAGGTGCCGTTGGCGGAGAGGCCCTGCAGGGCAGAAAGCGGGTTGGCAGGCTTCGCGCTGGCATTGCTGGAGAGCGGACAGGCCACAGCGGCCGTAGCCTGGTCATCGAAGGAAACCTGTACGCCGCTGGTACCGGCGCAGGCATCGGTAGCCAGCACCACGCGCTGCCCGGTGGGGGAGGTAAGCGCCACAATCAGCTCCGATACATCGGGATAGGTAACGGCCAGGTTGCGCACATTCACATCCGCTACTTTATCGGCGCTTTCAACTACCACCGTAGAGGAAACCGTAGCTACCGCCGATACGCCCAGCACCTTGGGCACATCCGTGCTGACGAACGTCTGACAGTCAATGCTACCAACAGTGAAGCTGGCGGCCTCCGAAAAAGGACCGTTACTGCACGAAGCGTTATGGCCCCGCACACGCCAGAAATACGTGGTGCCGGGCGTAAGCGCCGTGGGCAGTGTGAAGCTGGTGCCGATGATATCCGTTTGCGTAAAAACGGGTTGGGCGAAGTCCGCGTCCGTAGCCAGCTGCAGCTCGTAGCTGGTGGCATTGGCAGCCGCAGCCCAGCTCAATACCGGCAGGTTCGACACGCTGGTGGAGCTGGCGGCCGGAGCCTTCAGGGCAGGCGCGGCGGTAACGGCCGTCGGAATCCGGAAGCTGAAGGTTTGGGTGCGCACCTGGCTGCCGGCGGTGGCGGTGATAGTAACGGAATAGGTTCCGGTAGCCAGGGTAGCCGGTGTGGTGAGCGTGAGTTGTACCGGGCCGAAGACTGTTACAGTGGCAGGCGAAAAGGTAGCCGTAACCCCTGCCGGTAGCTTGCTGGCCGAGAGTGTGATGCTGCCCGAAAAGCCCTGCAGCGCCGTCAGCACCAGATTGGTCGTGATGGTAGTGCCGGGGCAGGAGGTTAATTCGGCGCTTTCGCCCCCGCGGCTCAGGGCAAACGTAGCGGCGGCGGGCACCTCAATCGTGCTGTTCTGGTTGGAGATGTCGAAGTAGATGTTGCCCACGGCTGCCACTTTGATGCGGGCCTGCGTGGTGGCCGGCGTATTGGACGGAATAGAAACCAGCTGGGCACCGTCGTTGGGCGTACCGGCCGCCAGCGTAATGGGAAACGTCTGGCCCCCGTCGGTGGAAAGCAGAATGTCAACCAGCTGGGTGTTGATGGGGGCCTGATTGGTGCGGGCCACGTCCCAGGCAACGCGCTGCGGGGCGCCGGCCAACCACGTCTGCGCGGCGGCGGGCTCCGTCACCAGAAATGGCCCGGCCGTACCCACCACGGGCAGCAGCACGGTGTCGGCGGCGAAACCACCGCGGTTGTCGCGGGTGGTAAGCCGAAAAACCAGCCGCCGGGCGTAGGAAGGCAGCACTTCCCCAACGCGCGTGGTATTGCTCAGCAGGTCGGCAAGGTTCGGAAACGTGCGGGCTGGGCTGGTCGTTGGAGCATACGACCGGAAAATAGGCGCACTCCCGCGGGGCGCGGTAGGCGCGCCGGCGGCGCCCTTGTCGAACTGCTCCCAGCAGTACGTCAGGATGTTGCCGTCCACGTCGGAGCCCGAGCCGGTCAGCGTAAACGGGGTGCCGATGGGCAGCACGTAGCGGCTGCCAGCCGAGGCCGTGGGCGCGTGGTTGGCCGTGCTGGTAAGAGCCGGGCAGGCACTACCCGAGCCCGAGGCCGCAAACGTGCTGATTTCGTCCAGGCTGATAGCGTGGAAGTACGGGTCGGAGTTGGCCTGCAGATTCTGGGGGGCGCAAATGCCCGCGTAGGCCATAATGGTGGTGCCGCTGCCTGGCTCGTAGGCCGTCGTACTTTCGCGGTTGCCGCCCGCGCAGTTGCCCGCCGTGCCGTTGAAGGTATGGCTGGCCCCGAACTGATGGCCGATTTCGTGGGCCACGAAGTCCACATCGAAGGCGTCGCCGGAGGGGTTGGGCAGGCCGGTCCCGCCCTGGGCTTTATAGCCGTTTTCGCACACCACGGCCATCGAGGCCAGCCCCCCATCAGCGGTGCAGAAGAGGTGACCAATATCGTAGTTCGCCGTACCGATTCTCTCGTCGATAATGCGCTGATTGGTGTTCAGGGCCGCGTCGTCCACCTCGTTGGAATACGGGTCCGTGGCCGGGTCAAGGTAGATCAGCGTTTCTTCGTTGTCGACCAGCTGCAGGCGGATGGCCAGCTCCCTTTCGTAGATGCCGCTCACCCGATTGATGGAGGTGGTAATGCCCGCCAGCGCGCCCGCCACGGTGCCGCCTTTCGCCCGTGCGTACTCCCCGGTGCAGGCCACGGCAATGCGGTAGGTGCGGAGCTGCTCACCGCTGGCACTAACCTGGGTGCGGGCCGTCTGGGCGACCCCGCGGCCACTGGTTACGTAGCACACCGGGGCTGCGCCAGTCAGGGCCGAACGGTCGTACACCACGTGGGTGGCCGCGCCGGCCGGGTCGATGTACACCGTGCCGGAGGCCGACAGAATCTGGGCGTGCAAGCCCGCGGGCGTCACATCCAGCCGCACGGTGGCCGTGGGGTCGTCGATGCCCTGGCCGGCGTAGGTGACTATCTGCGGAAAGCGGGCTGCCAGCGCGGCGGGCAGCACCGGCACCGTCGTCAGCTGGAAGCGGCCGGACGTGCCGTTGGGCAATGGCAGGGCTATAACGGTAGCGGCTGAGCTGCGGCGTGCGGCGGTTTCCGCCGAGGGTGCGGCTGCCAGCACCTGGCGCAGGGCCGTCAGCTGTACGTTCACCGGCCGGTAAGTACCCAGGCGCTGCACCACGGGGTGGCTAACGGCCGCGGCCGATGGCGCATCGGCCCACAGCACCCGCTGGGCGTGGGAGGCAGATACGCTCAGCAACAGCAGCGCACCGGCCCCGGCCAGCCGCCGTACAGCGCGCCGGGTAGACAAATAGAAAGCAGAAAAAAGCATCAGCAGCAGGCCAGTAGCAAGAGGGCCTTGAAAGTACGGAATTAGCTCTGATTTTCCCGCCGGGTATTCCGCCAATCAGGTTGGGCAGCCGACGAAGCGGTCCAGAAATAAACCAGCCCATTTCTCACGAGGAAAAATGGGCTGGAACAACGCTGTGGCAAGCTGGCGGCAAAGCCCTCAGACGTCGTTTTTCAGGAACACTAACGGAGTTTTGTCGGCTTTATTGATGCGGCGGCGAAAATCCAGGTAAGCCGGGTAGTCGGCCTTGGGAAAGCGCCCCCGGTTCATCTGCAACCGACGAATATACTGAATAGTACCGTCGGGCAGGGCCTGGAGCTGGGCCGAGTACGTGCCGAACGCGGTAGAAACCTGCACGGGGGCCGGTAAGTTTTCGGGCCGGAAGCCAGTCGGGGTTGTCAGCTGCACGGTATCGGCATCGAGGTAGGCAAAGCTCTGCCACACGTCCGTTTTCCGCTCCCCCAGCTGCGGCGCCGGCGCCCCCGATTGGTTGAGCACGTTGGGCACTACAAACACCCGCTTGCCGCTCACGGTGGCGTAGCGGGGCAGGCTCAGCTCCAGGTTTTCCACCATCACCGGTACCGGCAGCGTGGCCCCGGTCTTGAGGGTATAGCGGCTGATGGTGAAGCTGGGCACGGAAATCTGGCGGTAGGCGCGCTTTTTCTGGTCGTCGGGCGTGAGGTTGTGAAACACCTGAGCCAGATCGTCCTGCTGCAGGGCGGCCGTGCGGGTGCGCACCGTGGCGGTGGCGTTGCCCTGGTCATCAAGGCGCAGCTCGGCCCGGCGGAACTGGGTGTTGTCGGTGGCTTTATACACCGGGGTGCGCACCAGCTTGCCGCCCGCCGGCGTAAGCAGCAGCACGTGGCGTCCGGCCGTAAAGTCGCTCAGGTAGTTGAAGGGCGTGGTCTGGGACGTGCATTCCAGCCACACGGTATCGGCGCGGGCGGCCTGTTGCAGGGGCACGCACAAAATCATGTGGTTGAACTGGTTGCTGGGAAAGTCCGTCCGGATGTCCGGGCGGTCGGCCCCGGCCAGGGCGCAGTAGGAGGGCACGCCGGCCGCTTTCAGCAAAGCCATGCCGTAGTTCGACAGGGCTTTACAGTCGCCGTAGCCTTTGGCCGCTACCTCGGTGGCCGGAATGGTCTGCCAGCCGCCCAGGCCCAGCTGAATGGAAATGTAGCGGGTATTGGCCTGCAGATACTCGTACACCTGCCGCACCCGCTCGCGCACGTCGGGCACGCGCTGGGCCAGCTCCTGCATGCGCGTAAGCTGGGCGGCAGGCAGCTCGCCCCGTCCTTCGTTCAGCTGGTACTCCCACTGCTGCCGAATCCCTCCCAGGAAGTCAGGTCGCCGGCGTGGTTCTGCACCTCAAAGGTGGCCGGGGCAGTATATACGGCAGGCAGCAGCTCCCGCAGCGGCAGGCTGTACGACTCGGGCTCGAAGGCGGGCACATTGACGATGCTCCAGGCGTGCACCGTGTAGTTGCCTTCGGTGGTTTGCTTGTCTTGGCTGCCGGCCGGCAGGTTTACCTCGCGGTAGCGGAGGGCCGGCAGGCTGGCGGGCATCTTCACCCGAAACTGGGACTGTTCCACGCCCAGGTGCGTGGCCAGCACGGGCATCCAGACGGGGTAAAACAGGGTGTTGGACGTGGTGTACTCTTCCTCAAACTCCACCGTGTAGGGGTAGCGGCCCTGCTGCAGATTGGCAATGCGGGCGCGGTTGTCCTCGGCAATGCTGATGTCGGAGGTGATGCTCACGTCGCGCACGTCGGCGGAGCGCAGGGTGCGCAGCAGCTTGCCCTCGGCATCGTACACGGCGCCTTTCAGGTAGTTGATGCTCGTGAACTTGTCGTAGCCGACCTGGTCCACGGCGTAGTCGTCGCCGTCGGCATCCAGAATGGTAATGGCGTAGCGCAGCGTATTCACCGCCTGCCCCGCCGACTTCACCGTGAACGTTTGGTCGTAGAGGCGCACTACGGCGTGGGCATTTTCGCGCAGCGCGTCGGGAATGGTAGCAGCCGGGTACTTGGGCGGAGCGCCGGCCCAGGCAGCCGTAGAGGCCAGCAGCGCGGCGGACAATAAGCAGAAGCCTTTCATCTTAGGATTTCTTTTTCAGGACGATACGCTCGGCGTGCTTGGCCACAATCAGGCTGTAGAACTCGCGCAGGTTGGCGTACTCCTCGGCCGAGTAAGCGGCTTTGGTAAAGGAAATGCGGCTTACCACCTGCAGGCCGCCCGGCGTTGGGTTTATCAGGTACTGGAAGCGGCCCCCGTTGTCGGGCAGCGCCACGGCGGCATTTTTGGGCAGCTCTTCCACCTCGTAGCCTTCGGGCAGGGTGAAGGTGAGCATAAGCGTCTCGTCGTGGCCGGCGCCAAAATCAACCGGGAAGCGGCGGTCGGCCAGGCGGAACGGGTTTTCTTCTTCCCCGAAGTTCTGCATCGGGCTGAGGTAGAGGGTGCCCGCCGGCTCATTATCCCCGGCTACCTCCAGCTTCCATGTCTACGGCCAGCGGCTTGGCCAGCGCATCGGCCTGCTGCACCGTGTACTTGGGCACCGACCAGCCTTCCTTGCCTTTGATGTAGGTGGTTTCGATGTACTTCTTCTCGCCTAGCCGTTGCAGCGTGGCCCGGGCGTTGAGGGCCTGGTAGCCGCCGTGCTCGTCGTGGATTTTGCCTTTCCAGCCGCCCCGGCTGTCCAACTGCAACTGGGCCGTCTGGAAGTGCACGTAGCGTTGGGGTGAGCTGATAGTCAGCCAGTGGTCCTCCTGGTTTTTCTCGGTTACCAGGTGGCCCTGGGTGTTGAGCACGCGCTCCGGCAGCATCCCAAAGTCGGCTTGTTTCTGGGTGGCATCCAGCAGCAGGGGCTGGGTTTGGCCGGGCAGCGTCAAGGCCGCCAGCACGTAGTTGCAGCGGCTAACCATCGGAGAGGCTATGTCGAGGCGGCCGTTGTCGCGGGTGCTCAGGATAACGGGCGTGGCCGTCAGGCCCGCGTCGCGCAGCAGCCCGATCAGCAGCAGGTTGATATCGGCGGCAGTGCCACTGTGCAGCTCGTAGGCCTTCCGCACGCCGTTGCTATACATCCGGTCGTGGTCGTTGTACTGCATATTGGTGCGCACCAGCTGGTGCACGGCGGCCGCGCGGGCCAGGGGCTCGGTGTGCTTGGCCATGATGGCCGCCATTTCCGCTTTCAGAAAGCCGGTGCGGCCGATCTGGGCGCCAAAGTTATCGGATGAAAGCAGCTCCGAGTTGATTTTGGTCCAGCTGCCCATCTGCTGCGTGTAGCCCTGCTGGGGAAAGCGGGTGCCTTTCAGCTCAAAATCGACGCGGGCCACATAATCCTGCACCGTGGTAATGAAGGGCTCCTGGCGGAAGGCGGGCACGTCCTTCATAGCCCAGCGGTAGATCTTGGTGGACGGGGTTACGGTTTCCATTTCATTCCGGTCCCGTATCGTAAACTGAACCGTGCCGGAGCTCTGCTCGCTTACTTCCAGGGGCTCGTAGCCCTGCATCGACAGTCGATAGTCGAAATACTCCGGGATGCTGACCCGGTACTCGCTCCAGCGTACCGGGATGGAGCGCTGAAACTGCCAGTCCTGCAGGTTAAAGAGGAAATCCGACGACACCATGTAGGTGTATTCCACCACGGAGCCTTCCTTTACGTTGGGCAGGGTAAACTTGCGGGTGGAGCGGTTGGCATCCTGCTGCTCCGTGAATACGCCCGTCGACTCCAGTTTTTCCTTTACCAGCTGGCCATTCACCAGGTTGTAGGTAAAGCCGCGCAGGCCACCGACCCGCTCTTCGTTGCCGTTGGTCTTATATAGGGGGATTTTAACCGTAGCCCAGTCGTAGCCCGACTTTTTGAGGATTTTGATTCGCGTGGTGCGTTCAAACACCACTTTAAAGTCGTTCTGCGCATACTCAAAATGCGTCCGGCCGTAATCGGCCATCACCACGGCCTCGGCGGCGGTATCGGCGGCAAAGTTTTTCGCATCGAAGTCTTTCAATTCGAGCTTGCCAAACTTGATAGGGTCGGCCTGCGCGTGGGCTGATCGGGCTGTTGCGCAACCCAGGCTCAGGGCCAGGCCGGTAAGAGAAAGTACACGTAGTATCATAAAGGGAGAAGTAGGTGTGGCGGTAGAATTGCTGACTAGGGACGGGCGGCGGTGCTGAGCACCAGCGGCTCGGCATGCTTGGCCACAATGCGGGTGTAGAACTCCCGCAGAGCCGTATACTCCGCCGCGCTGTACTGCACTTTGGTTAGCTGCAGCCGGCTCACAAACTGCACTTTATTGCCTTCCTGGGTGCAGCTATAATAGAACTTGCCACCGTTTTCGGGCAGGGCCAGGGTAAGGCTCTGGGGCTTCTCCGCCACGGCCATTCCCGCCGGCAGCGTAATGCTGAGCTGGTGCGTTTCGTCGCGGGTAACGCCAAAATCAACCGGGAAAAAGCGGCTTTCCGACCGGAACGGGTTTGTGCTCAGGCCCAGGCGCAGCAGGGGGGTCAGGTAGAGGGTAGCGGGCTTGTCGTCGGCTCCTTCCAGCACCAGGGGCAGATCCAGCTGTAGTGGGCGGGTAGGGTCCTGCTGGTTTTTCCACTGGGCCGCGGAGGGCGGGGTGGTATCATCGCCCAGCTGATGTTGCAACTGGGTAACCAATTCCTTGGGCTCGGTCATGCGGGCCGAGGTGCCTTCGTAGCCATTCCATTCCCAGTGGGTGGTGCCCTTCAGGGCGCCGCTGGGCTGGAGGGCCAGCGCCGAGGTAGAGAGCTGCACCTGCTGGTGCTGGGGCATGAGCGAAACCCAGCGGCTTTCGGTGGGCGACTTCAGCAGGCGGCCTTTCCCGTTCAGGCAGCGGCGCGGAAGCATGCCCACGGGCACTACCGGCTCCGTAGCGTCTGCCAGCAGCTCCTTGTTGTTGGGCAGGGTGATATGCGCTACCACGTAGTTGAAGTTGTTGAGCACGGGCATCGACTCCAGCACATGCCCGTGGGAGCGGGTGCTGAGAATAAGCGGGTGGGCTTCCAGCCCGGTGGCACGTAGGCTCTGCACCAGCAGCATATTCACTTCGGCCGCATTGCCCAAGCCCCGCTTGACCGCGTCGGCCAGCGTTTTCTCGAAGTACAGCCGCTCCTCGCCGTTGTACTTGAGGGAATTCTGCACAATGGCTACCACGGCAGCCGCTCTTTCCCTGGGGTCGGGGTAGCGCAAACTCAGGCCGCTCAGCTGAGCAGCCAGCAGCGGCTTCTGCTTGAGGTCGGCCCCAAACTGTTCTTCCTTCAGCAGGTCGGCCGCTATCGATTCCCAGGTAGCGGCTACATCCTTCGGCTCCTGGTTGGGATACTGAATAGAGGACAGCTCAAACTCTATCGACGAGAAATAGTCCCGCATGGCCGTCATGTAGGGCTCCTCGTTCAGGGCAGGCACATGCTGCATAGCCCAGCGGCTGCTCAGTGCCTGCGTCGATATTGAGTAGTCTTCCGAGATGGCGGAGCCCGGTATACGCTGCGTAAAGGTCGCCGAATAAGCTACGGCCTTCTCTTCCTGCACGGCAAAGGGCAGGAAGCTGCGGGTAATCTGCTTGTAGCGGAAGTAGGCCGGAATAATGGTGCGGTACTCGCTCCAATGGGTGGGAATGGTGTGCTGAAACTGCCAGTTCTGCAGGTTGAACAGGAAGTCCGACTCCACCGTGTATGTAAACTCGATGATGGAGCCTTCCCGCACGTTGGGCAGCGTGAACCGGTAGCGCAGGTGGTTTTTATCCTGGTTTTCCTTGAAAATGGCATTGTCGGCCATCTTCTCCTGCACCAGCTTGCCATTCACGACGTTATAGGTGCTGCCCTTGAGGTTTTTCAGCCGCTCTGCCTGTTCGCCGTTGCGGTAAAGCGGCACGTCTACGGTCGCCCATTCGTAGCCGGCTTTGCGCCGGATGAGCAGGCGGGCGGTGCGCACGAATTCCAGATGAAAACCCTCGCGTCCGCCAACGATTTTCGACTGCCCGAAGTCGCAGAGCATGACGGCCGGAGCAGCAGAGTCGGCGGGGGCAGCTATGAAGTCGGCGACGGTTACTTTCCCGAACTTGATGGGCGCTTCCTGGGCCAGCGCGGCGGGCGTGCCCAGCACCAGCAGGCATAGAAGAGAGAACTGCCAGCGGCGGGAAAAAGCTCTGATAATCACCGGGAATATTACTTAAATCAGACAAAGGATAAACTCCTAAAGAATTGAGTGCAGCCTTGTTACTGGCAGCCGGGCACACCTCGTATCTTCTTCACCAAATGTACATAATCCGGCCACTAAGCCGCGCGTAGCCTATATATTATTTTCTGAAGAGGGCTGCCCGTTACGCTGTGGCCGGGCGGTTGCGCACGGCCACCAGCAGGTACACCAACGCCAGCAGCAGCAGGGCCGCGCTGAGCATGTGCACGTAGGGCAGGCGGGCGGTGGTATTGTCGAAGAGCCAGCCGGCCAGCAGCGCGCCCAAGCCAATACCTATTTCGAGGGCAATGTACATGGTGGCTACGGCCCGGCCGCGCCGCTCGGGGTGGCTCAAATCCACCGTCCAGGCATACAGGGTAGGGGAGTTGAGGCCCGCGCCCAGTCCGAACAGCACCGCCCCGAGCAGGAACAGCACCACCGACTGGCCCATAAACGCCAGCACCACCAAAGCCAGCAGCAGCACCGCCGTGGATATGCGCAGCACGGGCACCCGCCCGTAAGTATCGGAGGCCCGGCCTGCTACCAGGCGCACCAGCAGGGAGGTAAGCGTGTAGCAGGTATAGAACAGGCCTTTATCGGCGCCTTTCAGGCCCAGGGCCACGCTTTGGTCGGGCACTACCGTGAGAATGGCACCGAAGGGAAACAAACACAGCATGGTAATCAGGGCGGGCTTGAACACGCGGGGCTCCAGCACCTCGTGCCACTCCAGGCGCAGCAAACTCCAGCTGAAGGGCTGCCGCTGGGCTACGGGCAGGGTTTCCGTCATGGTGCCCTGCACGGCCAGGCTCAGCAGGGCCATGCCCGAGGAGCAGTAAAACAGGGTGTCGAGCGAAAACGTGGCCGTGATATAGGGGCCCAGGGCCGGGCCGGCCGCCATACCCAACGAGCCCGCCACGCCCAGCAGCCCCATGGCCTCGCCGCGCCGGGAAAGCGGAATGATATCGGCAATGAAGGCGGCCGTACCGGTGGGCTTGAAGCCCGTGCTGAACCCGTGCACCAGCCGCAGCAGCAGAAACCCGGTTACGGTAGTAGCCCAAGGGTAGAAAAAGCCGCACACAAAGCACACCAAAGAGCCAAACACCATCACCGGAATCCGCCCCACGGTATCGGCCAGCTTACCGCTGAACGGCCGCGAAAGGCCCGCCGTGACCGTGAACAGGGCAATGATGTAGCCCTTATAGTCGCCACCGCCCATGCGCGTGAGGTAGTCCGGCAGCTCGGGCAGGAGCATGTTAAAGCTCATGAAAAAGAAAAACGACGACAGGCACATCAGCCAGAAGCCGGCCGTGTAGACCTTGGGAGCAGAAGCAGGAGTGGGCATTGGGGCAAAGGTAAGCCAGCCCATTGGCACTGGCCACCGTTCCCGCTATTTCTGCCAAAACGGCCGCTCCCCAACTGCGGCCCGAAGTGTGCCGTAGGCTCAGCCTATGTCCTGGTTTTCTGACTTCCTCAACACGATTTCCGCCAAAAAGCCCCGGCCCGATGGCAAGCCCGCGCTTTCGGTGCGGGAGCGGGTGTCGGCCCTGCGTAACCTGCCGGCTTTTCTGCGCCTGATCTGGGACACCAGCCCCGGCCTCACGCTGGCCAATGCCGCCCTGCGCCTGCTGCGGGCCGCCCTGCCGGTGGCCATGCTCTATGTGGCCCAGCTGATTCTGGATTCAGTGGTGCAGCTCAGTCGCCTGCCCGCCCCCGAGCGCACGCTCACGCCCGTGCTCAGCCTGCTGGCGCTGGAGTTCGGGCTGGCTATTCTGTCCGATGCCCTGGGCCGGGGCGTGGCTTTGCTGGATTCCCTGCTGGGCGACCTGTTCGCCAACCGCTCCTCGGTGCGGCTGATGGAGCACGCCGCCGAGCTGGACCTCGACCAGTTCGAGGACAGCACCTTCTACGACAAGCTGGAGAGGGCCCGCCGCCAGACCCTCTCACGCACGGTGCTCATGGCCCAGGTACTCTCCCAGGCCCAGGACCTCATCACCATGCTGTTTCTGGCCGTGGGGCTGGCGGCCTTCAACCCCTGGCTGCTGCTGCTGCTGCTGGTAGCCGTGGTGCCGGCCTTCCTGGGCGAGTCCCACTTCAATGAGCGCAGCTACTCCCTGGTGCACGGCTGGACGCCCGAGCGCCGCGAGCTGGACTACCTGCGCCAGACCGGCGCCTCCGACGAAACGGCCAAGGAAGTGAAGATCTTCGGGCTGTCGGGCTTTCTGATTGACCGGTTCCGCACCCTGTCCGACGAGTTCTACCGGCAAAACAAAAGCCTCGTGATTCGGCGGGCCGGGTGGGGCACGTTCTTCGCGGCGGTGGGCGCGGCGGGCTACTACGCGGCCTACCTATATATCGTCAAGGAGGCCGTGTACGGGCGCGTCAGCATCGGGCAGCTCACGTTTCTGGCCGGCTCGTTTGCCCGGATGCGCGGTTTGCTCGAAGGAATCCTGAGCCGGTTCAGCACGGTGGCCGAGGGCGCGCTGTACCTGCAGGACTTCTTCGACTTCTTCCACCTGCAGCCCCGCATCCGCCGCGACGACTCGCGGCCCGTGCTTCCCTTCCCCCGGCCCATCCAGCAGGGCTTCACCTTCGACAACGTAGGCTTCAAGTACCGCAACGCCGAGAAGTGGGCCGTGCGTAACCTGTCCTTTACCCTGCAGGCCGGCGAAAAGCTGGCGCTGGTGGGCGAAAACGGGGCTGGCAAAACCACCCTGGTCAAGCTCCTGTCCCGCCTCTACGACCCCACCGAGGGCCGCATCCTGCTCGATGGCCACGATTTGCGTGACTACGACCCGGCCGAGCTGCGCCAGGAAATCGGGGTGATTTTCCAGGATTTCGTGCGCTTCCAGCTGTCGGCGGGCCAGAACCTGGCCGTGGGCCGCATCGAGCAGAAAGACAACCAGCCCCGCATCGAGCAGGCCGCCGCCCAAAGCCTGGCCGACTCGGTGGTGCGCAAGCTGCCCGAGGGCTACAACCAGATCATCGGCCGCCGCTTTGCCAAGGGCGTGGATTTGAGTGGGGGCGAGTGGCAGAAAATAGCCCTCGGCCGCGCCTACATGCGCGACGCCCAGCTCCTGATCCTCGACGAGCCCACCGCCGCCCTCGACGCCCGCGCCGAGTACGAGGTGTTCCAACGCTTCAAGGACCTGACCCAGGGCAAAACCGCCGTGCTCATCAGCCACCGCTTCAGCACCGTGCGCATGGCCGACCGCATCCTGGTCATCGAAAACGGGCAGTTCGTGGAAATCGGCTCCCACGAAGAGCTGCTGGCCCGCGGCGGCCGCTACGCCGAGCTGTTTCAGCTCCAAGCGGCAGGGTATCGGTAGGTTGTTTTGGCAGGAGGCTTGGGCTATCTTGCATACAGCACAAATCTTACCTGCTATTGATATGGAGTATCCTTTGAATACAGATAAAATAACTTTTGAACTCGATGAATATTTGCGAGTTAATAATTGTTTTGACAATTGCAACACTGCAGATGTTAACAAGCAAATAGTTTCTTCGTGGGGTAGACAGTTTGAAGAAGCAATTAGCCGAGATGTTGCAAGTAGGTTTAAGTATATAAAGATTAGCGTAATATATTCTGAGTTTGATATTTCTTCAGAAGACAACCGAGGAGCATGTGTTTTTCAGCATAAAGCAGAGCTGGTTGACAGTGAAAATATGGAATTTGTCAAAGTTTCTATTAGAACGCTTGTCAATTATCATAAAACGGTAATCTATCTGGATAGCGCTTATGCCACCATAGATAAATGGTCTGGAAAAAGTAAGTCACTAATGCAAATATTTGACAAGCTGAAAATGGCTCATCAGCAGACAGGGTATTTCAAACCTATTACGTTGAAGGCTATGTTGAATAACTAACTCCAGTTAATAATATTTTACCGTAACAGGTTATATGGAGTATGTTTTCAATAGTTCTATTTTTATATGATTAAAGTAAAAATTTAGTTTTTAAATAAAACTATTAATAGGGGGGGTATAGTTTTCATTATATAAATAGTATGAAAACCAGAAAAGCGCAGAAATACGTCAAGCAAAATGAGCGAGAAATTGAAAAAGCTATTTCAAGATTCTCTTAGCACCTTATGTTAAACTCTAAATGGATACGACTAATGGAGCTGATAGAAAATGCCAATGATATTATGAGGGTATAATTCAAAACCCTGCAAGATGCCCAGATAAGGGAATTGTGCCTGGATGACTATGGGCAAATAGGGTTTGAAAACGGGCATGACGGCTCTTTTGGGTATAGGGAGGTAGAACTTCTAATTTTCCTGAGAATTGTGAATGATGACGTTAGCCAAGACTTGGTACAGATAATGGACTCTATAAATAGCATTGGTCTGTTTGTTCTAGATATAGATGAGAGCCGACTGCTATTGACGTGCTACCGGGAATAAAACCGGTTCACCTCGCTCCATTCCGTACCCCAATCAGCTCGGCCGCAATGCTGATGGCAATTTCCTCGGGCGTGCGGCTGTGGATGGATACCCCGACGGGCGCGTGAATGCGCGCCAGTGTGGCTTCGGCAACGCCTTCGGTGTGGAGCGTGGCCCACATATCGGCAATCTTGGCCTGGCTGCCCAGCACGCCCAGGTAGCCCAGCTGGTGGTGCAGTAGCTGCTTTAGGGCCACATAATCGGTGCGGTAGCCGAAGGTCATCAGCACCACGAACTGCTCCGGGCCCTCCGGTATTTCCGGGGCCAGGGCCTCGTAGCGCACGGCGCGGCGCTGGTGGGCGTAGTGGTTGCCCACAAACGTGTTCAGCTCGGCCCGCTCTTCCAGTACCGTGATACCAAAGTCCAGCGTAGCCAGAATGCGGGCCAGGGCCAGGCTCACGTGCCCGCCGCCCACGATAGTCACGTGCTGCCGGAAACCCAGCGGCTCGGCGTAGTGCCAGTCATAGCCAAGGCTGAAGGCTGCGGGAGCTGGGGTATCAGTGAGGCGGAGGCCGGCCGGGGTAAGGTGCAGCTGTCCGCGCCGGGCCGTGCGCAGGCGCAGCAGGATTTCGGCCAACACGGGCGCGTGAGCAGCCTGCAGGGGCAGTAGCAGCACGGTTTGCTCGCCGCTGCAGATCATGCCCGAGCGGTCCGTGGGCTCGTCGCGGCGGTGCACCTGGCGGCGGATTTCGGGCGCGGCGTCGGTCTGCAGAAAGTGGGCACGGGCTAACTCCACCAGCTTATGCTCCATCATCCCGCCCCCGATGGAGCCGGCCATGCCCGTGCGCGTTACGCTCATCTTGAAACCCTGCCGGCCGGGGCTGCTGCCCTGGCTGTGCAGCACGCACAGCAGCGCCACCGGCTCCTGCTGGCGCAAGGCTTCGGCGGCGTACTCCCACACGGCCGTCTCACGCGGCACCGGAGCCTGGGCACCAGGGCCGTAGTCGGGGAGGTTAAGCTGCATCAGGCAGAGATAAGTGGTAAGAAGATGAGGAACGGTGATTTGTGCGCTGGGCCGATTCGCAGCCGGTGAACGATGTAGAGACGCATACTTGCGTCTCGTCGTTGGGGCTATTGTTTACGCTGTCATTCCGAGCGAAGCGAGGAATCTGGATCTACCATTGAACAAATGCGACGATTACCCCAGATTCCTCGCTCCGCTCGGAATGACAGCTATTGCGTTAGGCTTCTCTACAGCCACACGGCGGCCAGCGCGTAGGAAACGGCCATCAGCCCCGAAAAAAGCGCACTGACCATAAAGCGCCGCTGGGCCGTGACGCGGTTCTGAATGTAGTAGTTAGCCGCCAGCGACACGGGGGCGTTCAGCAGAAACGAGCGGCCCGCTACCGGCAGCAGGGCCAGGGAAATCGGCTCGGCCACGCCCCCAAATAAACCGAGGAACGCGTAGTGCCGGGCAATCCAGAGCGGGTTGAAGTACAGCAGCGACAGGGCGGCCCGCTGCCAGCGCTTCACGCGGGTGGTAGCCCCGGCAGCCGGTTGCTGTCGGTCGAGCCAGCGGAAATAGGCGGGCACTTCGGTGGAGTAGAGCAGGCCGCCAACCAGGGCCATACCCAGCAGACGAAACCAGGAAAACTGGTGCAGGAGCAGGGCCGCGGCCGTGTCGCCGGCGGCGTAAATCAGGAATCCTCGGAGGTGGTTACGGAGTTGAGTGGGGCGGGTGAGTTCCAAGCGGGGGTGGGGGCGGGCGTAAATTTGAAATCGGGGTGCAAATTTACGAGAACCTTCTCGGGCGTCATAGGGGCCGAAAAAGATATATCCGCCGTGGGGTTGAAGGCCCGAATGGCGTCGCGCAGGGCAAAGTAGGTGCCGATGCCGTACATGAGCGGCGGCTCGCCCACGGCCTTGGAGCGCAGCACCGCCCGCGAGTGGCCGGGCGTATCTAGGAAATGCACGTCGAGCACCTTGGGCGCCGAGTACAGGTCGGGGATTTTGTAGGAGTTTAGCGAGTTACTGAGCAGGCGGCCCTCGTCGTTGAATACCAGCTCCTCCAGGGTCATCCAGCCAATGCCCTGCACCGCGCCGCCTTCAATCTGGCCGCGGTCCACGGCCGGGTTCATGCTCTGCCCGAAGTCGTGGGCAATCTGCACGGCTTCTACCTCGTAGGTGCCGCGCAGGCAGTCCACGCGCACAGTGGTGAGGGCCGTGCCGTATACGTGGTAGGCGAAGGGGTAGCCCTGGTTGGTTTCAGCGTCGAAATGCAGGTCAGGCGTGGCGTAGTGGGCGTTTTCGCTGAGGCTGATGCGCTGCCAGTACGCCGCCGACACCAGCTTTTCCCAGGTCGTATCGGCGGGTTTGCCGGCGGCCAGCACCTGCTCGTTTTCAATTTGCAGGCCCTCGTAGTTCATCTTCAGCTCGGTGGCCGCGAGGCGTAGCAGCCGCTCCCGCAAAGCCAGACAGGCCAGCTGAGTGGCTTTGCCGTTGAGGTCGGCGGTGGCCGAGGCGGCACTGGGGGAAGTGTTGGCCACGCGGGTGGTGTTGGTGCTTTCCACCTTCACCCGGCTCATCGAAATGCCCAGGGTTTGGGCGGCCACCTGGGCAATCTTGATGTTGACGCCCTGGCCCATTTCCACCGCGCCGGTGCTCACGCCCACCGAGCCATCGGTGTAGATGTGCACCAAAGCCCGGGCCTGGTTCATGGCGGTTTTGGTAAAGGAAATGCCGAAGCAGATAGGCATCAGGGCCAGCCCTTTCTTCTGCAGCTTGTGCGCGGCATTGAATTCAGCCACTTCCCGACGCCGGACGGGCAGGTCGTACAGCTCCGCCGCGGTGTTCCAGGCCTGCTCGGCGTGGCAGCCTTCGGTGGGCTGGCGGTAGGGAAACAGGTCGCCCTCGCGCAACAGGTTGCGCTGCTGAATGTCGGCCGGCGTCACGCCCAGCTTTTCGGCCGCGCAGGCTATAGCCGACTCTATCACGAACATGCCCTGTGGGCCGCCAAAGCCCCGAAAAGCCGTGTTGGGCGGCAGGTTGGTGCGGCAGCTGTAGGCCGTGGCCGTCACGTTGGGGATGAAGTAGGCATTGGTGGCGTGAAACAGCGTCCGCTCCAGCACGGCCGGCGAGAGGTCGGCGGCGGCCCCGGCATTCTGGTAGAACGTCACCTCGTAGGCCACAATCTTGAGGTCCGCATCCAGCCCGATTTTGAAGTCGGAGGAGTAGGGGTGGCGCTTGCCGGTCATGCGCATATCGGCCATGCGGTCGAGCACCAGCTTCACCGGGCGGCGCACCACGAAAGCGCCCAGCGCGGCCAGGGCGCCCCAGGTGGTGGCCTGGTCTTCCTTGCCGCCAAAACCACCGCCAAGGCGCGTCACGTCCACTTCCACCTGGTGCATGCCCACGCCCAGCACCCGCGCCGTGTGGCGCTGCACGGCCGTAGGCCCCTGGGTGGAGGAAACGATGCGCACCCCGCCCATTTCGGTGGGGAAGGCATAGGCGCCCTGGGTTTCGATGTACAGATGCTCCTGCCCGCCCGATTCGGCCACGCCCTCAAACACGTGCGCGCACCCCGCCCAGGCTTCCTCCACCGCCCCGATGCGGAAGGTGCGGGGCGGCACAATCAGCTCGCCCTGGGCGGCGGCTTCCCGTGGATCCACGATGATGGGCAGCGGGCTGACTTCTACCCGCACGTGGCGCAGGGCCGCGTGGGCCGCGTGCTCCGAGTCGGCCAGCACCAGGGCCACCGGCTGCCCGCGGAAATGGACATGGCCCTCGGCCAGCAGGGGCTCGTCGGGCACGATGCCGCCAATCTGGTTTTCACCGGGAATGTCCTCGGCCGTGAGGACGCGCACCACGCCCGGTAGCTGCAGGGCCGCCGTGGCATCGATGCTCAGCAGCTTGCCGTGCGCCACCGGCGACTCCACCACAGCCGCGTACAGGGTGCCGTGCTGCACCGGAATATCATCGAGGTACTGAGACTCGCCGCGCACGTGGCGGGCCGGATCGAGGTGGTTCATAAGGTGAGATGGTGAAATAGTGAAATAGTGAGATGGTGAAGTGGTGAGTCTGACGTTGAGCTGGCGCTGTTTGCGCAGATGGCGCGTTTTGAATATCAACTCACCATTTCACTATTTCACCATCTCACCAAAGTGAGCCGTGAGCAGCTGGTGCAGCAAAAGCCGCTTGTAGTGCTCGGTGCCGCGCACATCCGAAATCGGGCTGATTTCCTGCTGGGCCAGGGTGAGGGCGTGCTGCACCGTTTCGGCGGCAACCGGCTGGCCCACCAGCCACGCCGAGGTGCGGCGCAGCAGCAGGGGAATCGGCCCCACGCCCCCGGCCGCAAGGCGGGCTGCCTGAATTACGCCAGAGTCGATGCGCAGCCACGCAGCCGAGTTCACGCTGGCAATATCCAGGTGGGTGCGCTTGGATACTTTCTCGAAGTTGAAAAGGTCGTTTGGTTGCGGAGCCGGAAAGCGGATTTCCGTTACCTGCTCATCGGCGGTTTTTGCCAGCTTCTTATAATCCAGGTACAGCTCCGCAAGCGGCAGCGTGCGGCGCTGACCGACGGCACTTTCCAGCTCGACTTCCGCGCCCAGGGCCAGAAACAAAATGGTCAGGTCGCCAATGGGAGAGGCGTTGATGAAGTTGCCGGCCACGGTGCCCATCTGCCGGATGGGCGTGCTGCTCACCAGCTTCAGAAACCGGGGCAGCTCGGGCAGCACCGCCAGCATCACCTCCGATTCCAGAAGCTGCTGCGCCGTAGTGGCTGCTCCCAGGATGATCGTGTCGCCTTCCCGCCGGATGCCGCGCAGGCTATGTTGGTCGTAGACCAGTTCTACCGGTACGGCGCGTACCTGCTCGGGGCGCTGTACCAGCAAGTCGGTGCCGCCGCCCAGAATCTGAGCACGGGCCGCGGCTTCCGCATCGATACCTGGGCCGGGCTGGAGGGTACCGGAAGCCTCTGCTCCCCCGTGGCCGCGCTGCGCAGGGCCGTGAGCTTGGCGGGCATATCAGCAAAATAGCGCGGCACAAAACCTTCCTCGGCCAGCCAGGAGAGCGGGGAAGAAGCTGGGCGCTGCTCTAACTGCTGCTGCAAGTGCTGGGTGGCCCGCTCCAGGCTTTTGTAGCCCGTGCAGCGGCAGATGTTGCCGTCGATGGAGGCCATAGCGGTTTCCGGGGTGCTGGGCTTGGGACTAAGCGCGTGGCCGGTGAGCGACATCACGAAGCCTACCGTGCAGAAACCACACTGAGAGCCGCCTTCCTGCACAATGGCCTGCTGCACCGGCGTGAGCTTCCCCCGCGCCGCGTTAATACCTTCCACCGTGACCACATGTTTGCCCTGCGCGTTGCCCAGGGGCGTGAGGCAGGACGTCATCGACTGATACTGCACCGTGGTGCCATCCGGGGCCAGCTCGCCTACCAGCACGGTGCAGGCGCCACAGTCGCCCTCACGGCAACCGATTTTGGTGCCCGTCAGGTGCTGGTGGTAGCGCACGAAGTCGAGCAGGGCGCTGCCGGCTGGCTGGTCGGTACGGATGAGCTGGTTGTTGAGGTAAAACGGTAGCATAGCAAAGCAAAAAGGCCGGGAACGAAAGGGAAAGTTACGGCTTTCCGGGCAGCGTCCGAAACGCCTACCAGCGGCCGGGAAAAAGAATAAGCCGGCCCCACAGACGGCCGGCCAGCAGCAATGCCAAAATTATATTAGGCTGTTCGGCTATATAAGCTAAAAATCAGGGAATAACCTTACGTATATCAGTTACCTTAAACCCCCTGATTTTCTGCTTTTCCCGCTGCCTATGAAACCCGCAACCGTTACCCTGCTGGCCCTTGCTCTTGGTTTAAGCGGCTGCTTTGCCGCCCGCGAAGCCCGAATTGAGTCCGACTACAGCTACAGCGGCAACTTTCGCCGTTACCGCACCTACGACTTCGTGACGGGCAATGATCTGGCTACTGATACCAGCGCCCTGGGCGAAGTGCTGCGCGACGCCATTCGCACCCGGCTTCGCTCCCAGGGCTACAAGCCGGCCAAGAACCGCCCGGACCTGCTCGTGAGCTTTCGGATCTACGATGGCGACCTGCGCTTTCGGGGGTTTGCGCAGGAAGAGCTGACGGCGTGGCTGGCCTCGGGGCAGGCCGAAACCGATGAAACGCCCAAGGACTCGCGCAAAGGCTACCAGCCGCAACGGCTGCTGCTGCGGGAGGGCACTCTGCTGGTCACGCTCATTGACTATCGCACCAACCGGGCCGTGTGGAATGGCTATGCCTCAGGCGTATCGGTGCCGCAGGGCGTGCGGGGCGAGGTCGTGGTGCGCCGCAACGTCCGGTCCATCTTCGACCAGTACCGCGTCTTCACCGAAGGCTACCTCGACGCCAATAGATAACCCACCCGCAGCTGCCTGCCGGGGGTGGGTTATCCACTCAGGTCAAAAAGGCTACCGGCCGGAGCCCGTTGGAATACGAAACTGCACGCCCAGCGAGGGAATAATGGTGACGCCCTTGAGTTTGGTGCTGGTGTTGTTCAGGAGCTGGTACGTGCCGTAGTTCTGGTAGTACAGCGCCAGAGCCGGCAGAATATACGCGTAGCGGAAGCCAAACTTGCCGTTGACGAAGGCCCCGAACGAAGCAAAGTTGTTTTTAGCCGTCAGCCCGCTGACTTTATCGTTAGTGCCCGGCAGATATACTTTAGTGGGCTCGAAGCCATACTTGATAAACGTGTGGTTGTATACCACCCCGTAGGATACGGCCCCGATTTCCTCTTCTCTTCCCAGGGAAGTACTGAAGATGAGCGGCACCATCAGGTCGCGGCGGGTAGCGCGGAAGTTGAGCAGGTCCGACACGTTGTCGAGAAATGGGATGCTGGGCAGCTTGGCCCGCTGGGTGGCAAACTGCAGCCCGATGCTGCCGTAGGTTTCGCCGGCCTGGCCCTGCGGGTTTTCTGGGGTACCGGTAGAGCCCAGAAACTGGTACATGGCATCGAAGGCGTGGGCCCCAAAGGCATACTTATAGCCGACATCCACCCGGGGCAGGGCGCCGTAACGCACGTACAGCGCGGTGCTGGGCTGCAGCGGGTCGAGGACGTAGGCAATGGCCGCCGTCTGAATGCGGGTGAAGCGCTGGCTGTAGTTGACGGTATCCTTCCCGGCGGCGGCGGCAACCTCGTCTTTCACGGCTCCGGTCAGCTCGCCCAGCGTGCGGGTACCAATGTTGAACACCATGTCGCCACCTACTTTAAACTGGCCATGGGGCGTGACTTTGCCCGAGTTGGTGACGGCGCGCGGGGCCGTGCAGGCCGAAGCAAACAGCAAAGCAGCAGCCGGCAACAGCAGGCGGAGGGAGAAAGCAGGCATAAGGCAAAGAATAAGGTACGGGGCAAAGGTCAGGGTTTTTGGGCCGGTGCCAAAACCAGGCCGGAACCCGACCGTAGCGGCCCCTCCCCGGATTTTGGCTATTTTGGCCCGATATGCATTGTCTCCCGATTTCCCGCGTTGGGCTGCCGCTGGCCCTGAGCATCCTGCTGGCGGCCACCGGCTGCGCCACCCGGCCGGTGGCCACCACCGCTGTTACGCCCGTCGCCAGCGCCCCCAATAAGTTTGCCGACGCCACGCTGCGCCAGATTGCCACGGCCCAGGATGAGCGCAATACCACGGCCTTGCTGCCTTACCTGAGCCGCCCCGAGCCCCGGTACCGCCGCGAGGCTGCCCTGGCCTTTGCCTCGGTGCAGGACCGCGCGGCCGTGGCTGCCCTCACGCGCCTGCTTGCCTCCGATGCCGAGGCCGACGTACGCCGCGCCGCCGCGTTTGCCCTGGGTCAGACAGCCGACACCGCCGCCGCTACCCAACAGGCGCTGCTAACCCAGCTCACCGCTGAGCCCGACCGGGCCGTGCGCCGCTACGTGCTGGAAGCTATGGGCCGCTGCGCCACCCGCGCCTCCCTGGCCGATCTGGTACGGCTGCCCGCCGCGCTGGCCACCGACACCAGTGCCCAGGTAGGGCAGGCCTGGGGCCTGTACCGCGCCGCCCTGCGCGGTATCACCTCCGAAGCGGCGGTGGCGCGGGCAGTGCAGTTGTTGCCACTGCCGGTGCCCTACCGCGCCCGGCTGGCGGCGGCCAGCACCTTGTCGCGCATCCGCAACCTCAACCTGACGCCCTACACGCCCCAGCTTACCCGCGCCGCTCAAACCGACCCGGACTACGCCGTGCGGGCTGCCTGTGCCGTAGCCCTGGGCAAATCGGCCGACGCTGCCGTGCCCGCCACGCTGGCCGGCCTCGCCCGCCGCGACACTGATTACCGGGTGCGCCTGAGTGCCATCCGGGCCATGAGTGCGGGGATGTACGCGCCGGTAAAGGAAGCTGCCTGGGCTGCTCTCACCGATGCCAATGCGCAGGTTGCCCTCACGGCCGCCGAGTTTTTCCTCAACCATGCCAGCAAGGAGCCCGGGGAGCTGTTTCTGACGAAAGCCAACAAGCTCACGGAATGGCGCGCCCGGGCTACGCTGTTGGGGGCCGCGCTCAAAAACGGCGGCCCGGCCCGCGACACCATCCGGCAGGCCATTATGCAGCGCTACGCCACGGCAACGAGCCCCTACGAAAAGGGCTACCTGCTGAAGGCTTTGAGCGAAGACCCTAAGGCCTATAAATGGGTGGAAGAGGCCACGTTTGCGTCCAACCAGCCGGTCGTAATCGGGACGTACGGTATGGAAGCGTTGGTGGCAATGCGGCAGCAAAAGGACTTCCCGAGCGCCCAGCACGCCGCCTTTGCGCGCACCCTGCAACGCGGGGTGAGTAGCGGCGACCTGGCCATCATGGGTACGGCCGCTGAAGCCATCCGGGACCCGAAGCTGGGCTTACGTTCCCAGTTTCCGTCCGTGGAGTTTCTGACCCAGGCCCGCAGCCGCCTCACCCTGCCCCGCGACCTGGAAGCCTGGCAGTCGTTACAGCTGACCATTGACTATCTGCAAAACAAGCCCGCCACGCCTCAGCCCGTAGCCGCTGCCGCCACGCACCCTATCAACTGGGACGTGGTGCAGCGTATTCCAATTGGGCAGAAAGCTATTGTGCATACCGGGCGCGGCCCCATCACCTTCACGCTGCTGGTGGAGCAGGCACCCGGCTCGGTGGCCAGCTTTGTGGAGCTGGTGCGGCAGGGCTTCTACGAAAAGAAAAACTTTCACCGCGTGGTGCCCAACTTCGTGGCCCAGGGTGGCTGCCCGCGCGGCGACGGGTGGGGCAGCTCCGACTACAACCTGCGCTCCGAGTTTGCCGATCTGCGCTACGTGGAAGGCGCAGTAGGTCTGGCCTCGGCCGGCAAGGATACGGAAAGCTGCCAGTGGTTTATCACCCACGCGCCTACGCCCCACTTGGATGGGCGCTATACCATCTTCGCGCAGGTAGAGCAGGGGATGGACGTGCTGAGCCAGCTGGAAATCGGGGACCGGATAGACCGGATTGAATTACTGCCTTAACGAGCTTTACAGATGCTTTTTCGTCAACGGCCCGCGTGGCTCCTATTTCTGTGGCTGACGTTTGCCGGTGCCTCGCCCGTGCTGGCGCAGTCGGCTCCTGCTGTGCCAGCCGATACAGCCCATAAGTACGAAGCCCCGGCTCCGGTCCGGCCGCGCTGGTACCAGCACAAGCTGGTCAAGGCCACCGCCATTCCGGTGCTGCTTATCGGCTACGGGGCGTCCACCATCAACGGCAATGGCCTGTATAGCAGTTACGATGCCCGGCGCGACATCCAGCGCGCTTTCCCCAATTTTCACACCAAGGCCGATGACTACCTGATTCTGGCGCCTTACGCGGAACTGGCCATAGCCACATTGGCCGGTGTAGAGTCGCGCAACGACCGGCTGAACATAGCGCTGGTGATTGTAAAGTCGGAACTGATATTTGCGGGGGCCGTGATGGCACTGAAGTACACCACCGGCGTGCAGCGCCCTGATGGCTCCAACCGCCAGTCGTTTCCATCGGGCCACACGGCGCAGGCCTTTCTGGCGGCCAGTATCGTGCACACCGAGTTTCGCGACAAAAGCCAGTGGTATGGGGTAGGAGCCTATACTATTGCCACAAGCGTAGCCGCCTTACGGATGCTCAACAACCGCCATTGGCAAAGCGACGTGGTGGCCGGGGCTGGCCTGGGCATTCTGTCGGCGCACCTAGGCTACCTTACCCACCGCAACCGCTGGGGGCGCCAGCCCAACTTGGGCAAGCGTATCGGCCACGTTTCGGCCTCGCCCTGGCAATACCAGGATGCTACGGGGGTGCGGCTGGTAGTGCAGCTTCGATAAGATACTTGGTGGCTCGTTTCTAGTTGTTCATTGTTAGGTCTTTTGTGCTAGAAACCTGACAATGAACAACTAGAACCGAACCACTAAAAACGAATAATTACTCTTCGTCGCGGCCGTGAACCTGGGCGGGCGGAGAGGTAGCTTCTACGGCGGTAAAGGCTTCCAGAATGCGGTAGGTGTGCGACGAGCCTTTGGGCACAACCCAGGAGTTGCCGGGCTCCAGCAGTACCATCTGACCTTCAATGTGCAGCTCCGCGCGGCCCTTAATCACGTAGCCCACGGTTTCGTAGGGACGGGCGCTGGGCTCTTTGGCGTCGGCAGGCTGCTCGTTTTCCCAGAGGCGCATAGCCACGTGAATTCCCGAAGCCAGGTACTTTTCGCCCTCAGCCCCGCGCGGCGAGTGTTTCGAATCAATCTTGGTGATGGTGGTATCAGCCATGGCAGAAGCAAGTAAAAAAGAGAAATCAATAAACCTCTGAGGGCTAACGCAGGCCGCCGTCCCGCGGTTGTGCCCCGGGAGCCGGGTTTGGTTTCGGAGAAACCTTCGGATGGGGTGCTGGTTGATGTCAAATGGCTGCGTATGTTTAGCCTTTCGCATCTTCGGTTCTGCTTGTGTCATCTTCTTCGCCCGTTGCCGCCTTCGTCCATACCCTCACGCATGCGCATCAGCACGCCACCGCGCCACTACCGGGAGCTGCCTGGTACCGGCTGAGCGAGCAGCTGCTGGGGCTGCTGTTTCCGGACCGGGCGGAGCGGCCTTTCGTAACGGAAGACGCCGTAGCGGCCACGCTGCTCCAACTGGAGGCCGACATGCGGGTGCTGCTGGTTGCCCTGCCGCTGCCCGCTACCCCGGCCGAAATTGCGGCTCAGTTCTTTGCCGGGCTGCCGCTGCTGCGCGAACAGCTGCTGGCCGATGCCGCCGCCATTGCCGCCGCCGACCCCGCCGCGCATGGACTTCCCGAGGTGATTCGCACGTATCCGGGTTTTTATGCCATTGCGCTGCACCGCCTGGCCCACGCCCTATACCAGCTCCGGGTGCCGCAGCTGCCGCGTATCATCAGTGAGTACGCACATGCCCGCACCGGCATCGATATTCACCCCGGTGCCCGCATCGGCGCATCGTTCTGCATCGACCACGGCACGGGCATCGTCATTGGCGAAACGGCCGTGATTGGGGCGCATGTAAAGGTGTTTCAGGGCGTCACGCTCGGGGCACTCAGCGTGGGCAAGCATCTGCAGGGCATCAAGCGGCACCCCACCATCGAGGATTACGCGGTGATTTACGCCGGGGCCACTATTTTAGGCGGCAGCACGGTGGTGGGCAGCCACAGCATCATTGGCGGCAACGTCTGGCTGACGGAAAGTGTGCCTTCGCACTCCCGCGTCTACCACCGCGCCCAGATTCACGTCACCCGCAACGAAGACCCCAACGCCGACCTCACTTTTTCAATTTAAATGGTTCGATGGCTGAATGGTTGATGGGCTGACTTTCTGATGAGGCAGTCAGCCATTTAGCTATTCAACCCGAAAATCGTTCAATCATACCACAACTCAACGAGCCCGCGCATGAAAGCCAACTCCATTCTCGACACCATCGGCAATACGCCGCTGCTCCGCCTCAACCGCCTGTTTGCGCACCGCCCCGATGTGGAAGTGTGGGTGAAGCTGGAGCGCGCCAACCCCGGCGGCAGCATCAAAGACCGGATTGCCCTGAGCATGATTGAGCAGGCCGAGCGCGACGGTATCCTCACACCCGACTCGCTAATTGTGGAACCTACCTCCGGCAACACTGGTGTGGGACTGGCAATGGTGGCTGCGGTAAAAGGCTACAAGATTACGCTGGTGATGCCCGAGAGCATGAGCATTGAGCGCCGCCGCCTGATGGCCGCCTACGGTGCCAACCTGGAACTGACGCCCCGCGAGAAAGGCATGAAGGGCGCCATCGAGAAAGCCCATGAAATCGTGCGCGACACGCCCGGCGCTTGGCTCCCTATGCAGTTCGAAAACCCCGCCAACCTCAAGGTGCACGCCGAAACCACGGCCCAGGAAATCCTGCGTGATGCCCCCGAGGGCTTCGACTTTCACATTACCGGCGTGGGTACCGGCGGCCACATCACTGCTGTAACGGAGGTACTCAAACCCCATTTCCCCGGTATGCAGACGTTTGCCGTGGAGCCCGAGCTTTCACCCGTCATTAGCGGCGGCGCCCCCGGCCCGCACCCGATTCAGGGTATCGGCGCGGGCTTCATTCCGGCCAACCTGCACACCGAAGTCCTCGACGGCACTATCCAGATCAGCCAGCAGGAAGCCTTTGATATGACGCGCCGGGCCGCCCGTGAGGAAGGTATGTTTGTGGGTGTTTCCTCCGGCGCTTCCTTGGCGGCCGTGGCCAAAAAGTTGCCCGATATGCCCCAGGGCAGCCGCGTGCTCACCTTCTGCTACGATACCGGGGAGCGGTATCTGTCAGTCGACGGCTTGTTTGTATAGCTGTCAGGCCTCTTCCAGTAGACGTTTTTATCAACAGGACACCCCGTTGCAGCTGCTCAGGCGGCCGCAACGGGGTGTCCTGTTGCTGTATAAAAGCTCCTTAAGCCGAAAGCCACAGCACGGCCCCCGCCAGCAAAGCCGGCACCGTTTGCACCCACAGGATGCGGCGACTAGCTGTAGCGGCTCCGTACAGGCCGGCCACCATCACGCAACCCAGAAAAAAGAAGGCTACGTTGCGCTGCCAGTGCAGATCGGTAATAATCAACGCCCAGATGAGTCCGGCTGCCAGGAAACCATTGTAGAGTCCCTGGTTGGCCGCCATAGCTTTGGTAGGAGGGAAGAGGCTTGCGGGCACCGAGCGGAAGACCTTCGGCCCGCGCGTTGTCCAGGCAAACATTTCCAGCCACACAATGTAGAGGTGGATCAGGATGACCAGGCCCATGAGGGCGTACGCCACGTAGCGGAGTTCCATAAGGCTGCCAGCAAAAAGTGCGGGGCTAATGTAGGCTAAATGGTTGACCGCAGGCAACGGAAAACAAAAAAGCCTGACAGTGAGGTCAGGCTTTTTTCGGGGTGTGGAGAATATCGGAGTCGAACCGATGACCTCTTGCATGCCATGCAAGCGCTCTAGCCAGCTGAGCTAATCCCCCGGATAAGTCCATTCGCCGGTTGCGTTTGGTGGGACAAAAGTACAGCCGAAAACGGAATCTGCAAGCCGTACACGTATTTTTTTAAAAAAAGAAGGCGGGAAATATTTCCCGCCTTCTTTCAGAAGAACTAAACCGTTGGCTTAGTTGAAGCTATAGCGTACGCCGAACTGACCCTGCCAGCGCGAGGCAAAGGCACTAACATCGTATGCTTTGCCCGTGATAGGTGAAAAAGCATTTGGGAAAGAGAAGGTAGGACGCCCTGAAGCATCTACGTTCTCCACCTTAAGTAGCTCATACGCGTTGTTGTTCACGAAGTACTGACGGCCCCACTCTTTGCTGAGCAGGTTACCTGCATTGATGATATCCAGCGAAAGCTCGAGCGAGTTCTTCTTACCACCAGCCAGGAAATTGAAATTTTGGGCAATTCGTAGATCAAACTGGTGAGTCCAAGGCGTGCGAGCACCGTTGCGCTCGGCATATTCTCCGCGGTGGCTGTTCAGGTAATCGTCCTGGGTAATGAAGTAGTCCAGGTCGGCCCAGATTTGGGCTGGGGTACGCGTGTCACTAGTGCCCGCGCCGGGTACTAAGGAAATTTCGCTGGCGTTGCGGGGAATATAAAACAGGTCGTTAGAGAATGCGCCGTCGTTGTTCAAATCCCGTCCCAACTGTCCGTAGAGGTAGGTGAAGGGGCGACCCGATTGACCTTCGTATACCACTGAAATAGTGGTGGAAAGTTTTTCGGCGGCGTATTTGAAAGTGTAACCACCCGTAGCCAGTACACGATGGCGCAAATCAAACGTCGAGTAGGAGAGCGTTGGGTCGTTAGGATCAGCGTAGATCTGGTTGAATTCCCAGTTGGAAAGGGCCGTGCTGCTAGTGCCGCTGTTAATATCCCGTGATTCGCCGTACGTGTAGGCTACGGAAGTATTCAAGCCGCTGGTAAATACTTTCTGCAGCTGACCAGTTACGTTGTAACGGTACCCTTTGCTCGTGTTATCCAGCAGGAGCACGTTAGTGAAATTCGGGTTCACCCGACGGTCTGTGCTGGAATATACCGGCCGGCTGTCAGCGCCAGTCAGGCGGCTTACCGGGGCCTTCAGGTTGATATCCTTGTAGTAGATATCATTCAGGGTCTTGGAGTAGATACCTTCCAGCGTGAAGGTAACGTCACCAGGCAGCTTGAAATCAGCAGCCAGGTTGGAGCGCCATACTTGCGGAATCTTGAAATCGTTGCCGATGGTGTTGATTTCCGTAGTCTTCACAGCACCACTGGCATACGTAGTGCTCAGCTTGGTATAGTCGGTTTCGAATGCCAGAGGAGCAGTTGCGCTGCTGCGTAAGTCAATCGTGCCTAATGTGAGGCCGTTGTTGATGAAGTCGTTGGAAATCCATACGAACGGCACGCGACCCGTGAAGATGCCCGATCCACCGCGCAGCTGAACTTTGCCATCGTTGTTGACATCCCAGTTGAAGCCCAAGCGAGGAGCCCACAGCAATTGGCCATTAGGGGTGTTGTCAGTGCGGAAGTCTGAGCCGAAGGTAGTTTCCACAAGCGCATTGTTGCCGGGCTTGTCCGCAAATACGGGCACATCCAGACGCACGCCAGCAGTAAGGCGCAGATTATCCAACACGTTAAATTCGTCCTGTGCGTAGAAACCCAGTTGGGCAGCGGTAAACTCGGCCGCTGGCAAGGGGTTGTTCGGATCAAGCGAATAAGTAGCGCGTACGCGGCTAGGGGCTCCGCTCAGGTAGTTCTTGATCGAACCAAAGTCAAAGCGGCCACTCAGGTTGTTGATAAACAGGTTACGAAATTTGAATATTTCGTTGTGCGTACCCAAGGTGAAGGTGTGCTTTCCGACGGTGCGCGTGAGGTTGTCGGTCAGTTCGTAGATGTCCTGATCCAACTCATTGGCTACCGAGCTACGCTCACTGCCCACAAATAGGGTCCGGCCTCTGTCGCTGATCTGAGCCTGCGGAAAAATCCGGCCAGCTACATCACGGTTGTCGCGAATACGGCCGTAGCTCAGAATCAGGTTGTTGCCGAAGCTGCCAAACTTGCTATTAAGTTCAAGTACAGTGCTGTTGGTCGTACTGTTGAACCCATAAGCGTTGCTGCCCAACCGGATATTGTTGGAGCTGCGGGACAGGTTATCATCGAAAGCCTGCACAAAGTTATGACGCAGGGTCAGCTGGTTGGTAGGATTGATGTTCCAGTCCAGACGAGCAAAAATTTTGTCGCTATTGGTTTCGCGGGTGAAAGCGCCGTAGCTGCCAATATCGTATCCGTTGTAGTTTTCTCTAACCCGCATAGCCAGGGTATCCAGCTCTGTCACCCGGAAAAGGGATTCTGAGGTGCCAGGTACAAACGCTAGAGGCTCGCGCCGACGAGAAATTTCGCCATTGGCAAAGAAGAACAGCTTATCCTTAATGATGGGGCCACCTACACGAACACCAGTCTGGTAGTTGGTGAAGTCTGCCGCCTTTGTGCGAGGCTCCGTCACACTCTTGCCTGTCGTATTCTCATCCCGGTAAAAACCGTAGATCGAAGCAGATAAATCGTTGGTACCGGAACGAGTAACGGCATTAATGCCACCGCCCGTAAAATTGCCCAGCTTCACGTCGTAGGGCGCTACGTTTACCTGAATCTGGTCAATTGCGTCCAGGGAAATCGGCTGAGTACCAGCTTGGCCACCAGGAGTACCGCTGTTGGACAACCCGAATACGTCGTTGTTAACTGCGCCGTCAATGGTGATGTTATTGAAGCGGTTGTTAGTGCCACCAATTGAGTTGCCGGAAGCTTGAGGCGTTAAGCGCGTGAAGTCTTGCAGGGAACGGTTGAGGGTAGGTAGCCGCTGAATCTGCTCACGCTGTACGCTCGTTGCCGCGCCCGTACGGCCGGAATTAATTACCAGATCCTGCTGGCCCGTCACCGTTACGCCGGCCAGCTGCTGGGTCTGCTCGCTCAGGTTGATGTCCAGGCGCTGGTTTTGGCCCAGCGTCAGGAACAGGCCTTCCCGGGCCGCTTCCTGATAGCCGATGAAGGTTACCCGCACCGTGTAAGGACCACCCACACGCATGTTCTGGATGTTGAAGCGGCCTTCCGAGTTGGTAGGAGCCACGTACTGGGTGTTGGTAGGAGTGTGCACGGCAATAACCGTAGCACCCGGCAAACCAGCGCCAGCCTTGTCGGTAATCGTACCGTTCATGGCTGCGGTGGTTGTACCCTGGCTCCATCCCACGTGCGCCGACAGCAGCGTCAGCAGCAGTAGAAAGAGGTGGCGTAAACCTAAATTTTTCATACAGGGGAAAATTGGTGGAAGAAAAGGGTACTCTGAAAACGGGGGCAAAAGTACGGTGAAGTACTTGGTGGAGAGTTATTAAATCATTACCATTAAGGCGAGATTAATGCCGTCTCCAATTTGGCTGCAAAGGTACGGGGCAGAATTAGATTTTCGGGCGTACCGCCTTAATAAAACGACTCAGGTAATAGTCGGATTCCAAGCTGTTTTCGATTACGCCGAGCGAGGAAGAGGAGTGAATGAACTGCACACTCTCAGCCGAGGCTTCCGTTACCAAACCCACGTGGGTAATCGTGCCGCTGCCAGGGGAAGCTCCAAAAAATACTAAATCTCCGGCGCGCAGATCCTGGGGCCGCACAGGGTCGCCCCATAGGGCCTGTTCGTTTGAAGATCGGGGAATTTGTACCTCAATAGCCCCAAAGGAGACAAAGAGCAGTCCGGAGCAGTCCATTCCCAGGCGCGTGGTGCCACCATACTTATAGGGAGTGCCCTGGTAGGAGCGGGCTGCTTCAATAACCGTGGCCATATTGCGGCTGACGGTGGCCGGGGAGCTGGGGCGCTTCACCACTACCTTGCTACGGGTGGTGGGGGGTGCGGGTAACGGTTTTAGCTTTGCGGCTGCGCTCGGCAGCCTTCAGGCGGGCCATTTCGCGGGCGGAGTGGTAGCGCCCGTCGCGGTAGTTTACTTTGCGCGTGGTGTTGCAGCTGGCCAGCAGAACTAAAAAAATACACACTAGAATCGACTGCCAGCGTAGGCTGTAGGCCGAAACCTGTACTTTAGCAGAGTGGTGCCGCATCGGCACAAAGATACGCGACTTCATTCGTAACCAGAAAATGTCTGAGTTTTCTTCTATCACTCCCACCTTGCTCGTGGCCTTCGAGCAGGTAGTTGGCGAAGCCCACGTACTCACCGCGCTGCGCACGGAAGCCTCCGCCTACGCCGATTATGGCCGCGACCATACGGAGGACTTCCACTTCGAGCCCGCAGTGGTGCTCCGGCCCGAAAACGCCGAGCAGATCAGTGAAATTGTGCGCCTGTGCCACGAGCACCGCATTCCCGTCACGCCCCGCGGCGCTGGTACGGGCCTGAGCGGTGGTGCCCTGCCGATTCATAACGGAGTGGTATTGAGCACGGAGCGGCTAAACCGCATCATCGAAATAGATGAGCGCAACCTGCAGGCCACCGTAGAGCCGGGCGTTATCACGCAGGTGTTTCAGGATGCCGTGCGGGAGCGGGGCCTGATGTATCCACCCGACCCCGCCAGCAAGGGCAGCTGCTTTCTGGGCGGCAACCTGAGCGAAAGCAGCGGCGGCCCTAAAGCCGTGAAATATGGTGTCACGAAGGACTATGTGCTAAACATGCAGGTGGTGCTGCCCACCGGCGACATCATCTGGACCGGGGCCAACACGCTTAAGAATGCTACTGGCTATAACCTTACTCAGCTGATGATTGGCTCGGAGGGTACGCTGGGCATTATCACGCGCATCGTATTCCGGCTGATTCCGCACCCTCAGCAGGATATTACCCTGCTGGTGCCCTTCCGGCAGGAAGCTCAGGCAGCCGAAGCCGTATCCGAAATCTTCCGGGCGGGCATTGTGCCCTCGGGGATGGAGTTCATGGAGCGCGAAGCCATTGTCTGGTCGGCTGGCTACCTCAACATCGACCTGAATTTGCCCGAAGACATCCGGGCCCACTTGCTGATCGAGCTTGACGGCAACGACCTCGACCGCCTGTATCAGGAAGCCGAGCATGTGTATGGGGTGCTGGAGAAGTACGACATCGGCGAAATCCTGCTGGCCGACACGGCTGGGCAAAAGGAAGAGCTCTGGAAAATTCGCCGCAACATTGGCAATGCGGTGCGTTACAACTCGGTGTATAAAGAAGAAGATACCGTGGTGCCCCGCGCCGAGCTGCCCACGCTGCTGGCCGGCGTAAAGGAAATCGGGCGCCGCTACGGCTTCAACTCCGTGTGCTACGGCCACGCCGGCGACGGTAACCTGCACATCAACATCATCCGCGGCGAGCTGGACGACGACATGTGGAACCACGGCCTGCGGGAACCCATCCGGGAAATCTTTCGGCTGTGCGTAAAGCTGGGTGGCACCATCTCGGGGGAGCACGGCATTGGGCTGGTGCAGCGCCCCTACATCGGCATTGCCATCGGGGATGTGCAGCTGGATTTGATGCGCGGCATTAAGCGGGTGTTCGACCCGCACGGCATCATGAACCCCGGCAAAATCTTTTAAGTGAGCGGCTTGCGTATGCTGGCTCCGCAACTGATAGAATTTCCCCGGCTGGGCAGCCCCGATATCGGCTACATTTCCGTGGCGGAAGAAGGGAAGGTGCTGCCGTTTGTGCCCCGGCGCGTTTTCTGGACGTATCATACGCCCGAGGAAATCGTGCGGGGCCGGCACGCGCATTACAAGTCAGAGCACGTGCTGGTGGCCGTAGCCGGGCGCATTGTGGTGGTTACTGAGCAGGCTGATGGGCAGCTGCAGAGTTTCCGCCTCGATAGTCCGCACCTGGGGCTGTACATCCCGCCCAGCAGCTGGCACTCCATGCACTATGCTGAGTCCGCCATACAGCTCACGTTTGCCTCCGAGCTCTATCAGGAAGAAGACTACATCCGGGACTATGCCACCTTCCGGGCCGTATGGCAGCCAAGCAAGCTATAAGGCGAAACACAAAAGCCCGTACGTCTTTAACGTAACGGGCTTTTGTGCACATGTGGAAACTGCTAGGCAGCAGTCGGAGCCTATTGCTGGGTTTTCAGCAGGTCTTCGCCCCCATACGGCGCGCCCGCGTTGATATCACCCCGCAAACCACCGGCCGATGCTCCTCCTAAGTTTTCGAACGGTGCTTTGGCTATTCCCGGCGCGCCAGCTTCATTAGGCTCGGGTGCGGGGGCAGTTGCTGAGGCCGGCTGGTCGATTCCCGCGGCGGTATTGGCTGATTGGCCTGTCGGGCCTGCCAACTCCTCCACCTTTTCTACGTACTGGCGGCGGGCATCATCTTGGCTCACACCTTTAAATTTGCTCCAGGCGTCCCACTGAGCCTGCGAGAGGCCTTGCGGGCCATTAGGGTTGTCGGGCGTATCGTCGCCTACTTCATCCCGTTTGGTGTCGTGGTCACCTTCGGTAGCCTGCTTATAAAGACCGTAGAGCTCATGCATATGCGGGGCGGCTTTATCGCCGGGCAGGCTGTCCACGCGCGATACGGCGGCTTCAAATTGTTGCTGAAGGTCGAGTTGCTGCTGCAAATTCATGGCGCTGGAAAATCAAGGGTGAGGAGAATATCTTCACACTTTACTTAGCTGGCCAGGCTTTTGTTACGGCCCGGTCAGGTACATTTTCTGCTTCAAGTCCCAATAGTTCGTACTTTTGCCCGCCAATTATGTGTGGAATCTCCGGAGTATTCGCTTTCACTGAGGCCGGCCGTAGCGCACTGGCTTCCCTGCGTGCCTCAACCGACGCTATCAGCAGCCGTGGCCCCGACTCCCAGGGTCATTTCGTGTTTGAGCAGTGCGGTTTAGGCTTTCGTCGCCTCGCCATCCTGGACCTGACGGCCGACGGCAACCAGCCGATGACCGATGAGTCGGGCCGCTATACCATCGTCTTCAATGGCGAGATCTTCAACTTTCGTGAGCTGCGCCAGAAGCTGGTAAAGCGCGGGCACCGCTTTCATTCCCAGACGGATACGGAGGTTGTGCTGCAGCTTTATATCTCCGAAGGGCGCAACTTCCTGAAGAAGCTCAACGGGTTCTTCGACTTTGCCATTTACGACAAGGAGGAAGACTCCCTGTTCCTGGCCCGCGACCGAATGGGGGAGAAGCCGCTGCTGATCTACCGCGACGAAGATAAGCTGCTGTTTGCCTCGGAAATGAAGTCGTTGCTAGCACTGGGTATCCCGCGCAAGCTCGACTACGTGGCCCTCAGCCACTATCTGCAGCTCAACTATATTCCGGGGCCAGCTACCATCTTTAAAGGAGTGAAAAAGCTTTTGCCGGGCCACTACATGTACATCCAGGGTGGCAAGGTGGTGCGTAAGCGCTGGTACAAGATTCCGTACGACCCCAAGAAGGCCGAGAAAAATAAGCTCTCCTACGAGCAGCAGCAGGCCAAGCTGGTGGAACTGCTCGACGACGCCACCGCGCGTCGCCTGGTGGCCGACGTACCGCTGGGTGCGTTTCTGAGCGGTGGTATTGATTCTTCGGTGATTGTGGCCCTGGCTTCCCGCCACACCCAGCACCTGAACACGTTCAGCATCGGCTACCGCGACGAGCCGTTCTTCGACGAAACCAAGTATGCCAAGCTGGTTGCGGACCGCTACAAAACCAACCACACGGTTTTCTCGCTCACCAACCAGGATTTGTACGACCACATCTTCGATGTGCTCAACTACATCGATGAGCCCTTCGCCGATTCCTCGGCCCTGGCCGTGTACATCTTGAGCAAGCGCACCCGCGAGAAAGTAACCGTAGCCCTGTCCGGCGACGGCGCCGACGAGCTGTTTGCGGGCTACAACAAGCACATGGGCGAGTTTCAGGTGCGCCAGGGCGGCTTCAAGGCCGAAGCCGTGACGGGCCTGAACCTGCTGTGGGACGTGCTGCCCAAGTCGCGCAACTCTTTCTTTGGCAACAAGATCCGGCAGTTCCAGCGCTTTTCGCGCGGCATGCTCAGCGGCCCCAAAGACCGGTACTGGGACTGGGCCTCCTTTGCTTCGGCCAAGGATGCGCGCAGCCTGTTGAGTGCCGCTTCCCGCCGCAAAATAGGCAAGAAAGCGGCTGAAAAGCGTCGTAAAGACCTGTTGGAAGGCTTGCACGCCGAAGGTGACCTGAACGAGGTGCTGCTGACCGACACCACGATGGTGCTGCCCTACGATATGCTGACCAAGGTAGACCTGATGAGCATGGCCAACTCCCTGGAGGTCCGTCCGCCCTTCCTGGACCCCAACGTGGTGCGCTTTGCCTTCTCCCTGCCCGTAGCAAGCAAAATTGATGCGGACATGAAGAAGAAAATCGTGCAGGATGCCTTCCGGCCCATGCTGCCCGAAGAACTCTACAAGCGCCCCAAGCATGGTTTTGAAGTACCTTTGCTGAAATGGTTCCGCGGGGAGCTGCGCCCGCTGATTGAAGACGACCTGCTGTCAGACGCTTTCGTAGAAGCGCAGGGTGTGTTCGACGTGGACGCTATCCGCGCCCTGAAAACCCAGCTTTTCTCCCGCAGCCCCGGGGATGTGCATGCCCGGATCTGGGCGCTCATCGTGTTCCAGTGGTGGTGGAAGAAGTGGATGATGCCCTCATCAACGAAATAAGTTAACGCATAAGTCGATTGTTCGACCGTTCAGGCCAAATATGAAAATAGCAGTAGTAGGCACCGGGTACGTAGGATTGGTTACGGGCACATGCTTTGCCGAAGTCGGCATTGACGTTACCTGTATCGATATCGACCAAAAGAAAATCGACAACCTGCGCAATGGCATTCTGCCGATTTATGAGCCGGGTCTGGAAGAAATGGTGAGCCGCAACGTAGAGGCGGGCCGCCTGCATTTCTCTACCAACCTGGGCGAGGCCATCAAAGACTGCGACGTAGCATTTATAGCCGTAGGCACCCCGCCCGGCGAAGATGGCTCGGCCGACCTGAAATACGTGCTGGCCGTAGCCCGCGGAATAGGGGAGAACATGAACAGCTACGGCGTTATCGTCACCAAAAGCACGGTACCGGTAGGCACTGCGGCCAAAGTGCGCCGCGAGCTGGAGCAGGCCCTGGAAAAGCGGGGCGTGCAGATTGACTTCGACGTGGCTTCCAACCCTGAGTTCCTGAAAGAAGGTGCTGCTATTGATGACTTCCTGAAGCCGGACCGCATTGTAGTGGGTGTTGCTTCGGCCCGCGCCGAGGAGGTGATGCGCAAGCTATACAAGCCTTTCCTGCTCAACGGTCACCCCATCATCTTCATGGATATTCCGTCGGCGGAGATGACGAAATACGCGGCCAACTCTATGCTGGCTACCAAGATTTCGTTTATGAACGACATTGCCAACCTCTGCGAAATCATGGGGGCTGATGTGAACATGGTGCGCAAAGGCATTGGCTCCGACGCCCGCATCGGCACCAAGTTCATTTACCCGGGCATTGGCTACGGCGGCTCCTGCTTTCCGAAGGACGTAAAAGCCCTCATCAAAACAGCGGCTGAAAACGGCTACCAAATGCAGGTACTGCAGGCCGTGGAAAGCGTGAATGATGCCCAGAAGGAAGTGCTATTCAATAAAGTAAAAAAGCACTTTGGCGGAAACCTGAAAGGCAAAAAACTGGCTTTGTGGGGGCTGTCGTTCAAGCCCAAAACCGACGATATGCGGGAGGCGCCTTCTCTGGTCATTATCGAGAAGCTGTTGGCAGAAGGCTGCACCGTTTCGGCCTACGACCCCGTGGCTATGCCCGAAGCCCGGCACACGCTGCACGACACAATCACCTACGCCAAAGACCAGTACGACGCCGTCATTGACGCCGATGCACTGCTGGTGGTGACGGAGTGGCCCGAGTTCCGTGCGCCCAACTTCGAGGTAGTGGCCCGGCTCATGAAAGACAAAGTGGTGTTCGACGGCCGCAATATCTACGAGGCCGCTGAAATGGAGCAGGCCGGCTTTGCCTACCACTGCATTGGTATTCGTACGCATCATCAGGAACCCGCATAAGTTCGGCGTGGGCTGCCAGCACTGACTGGCAGCCGCAGGCTTCAATTAACTTTTCCAGCTAATGGCTAACAGCGCTGACAAAAAACGCATTCTGATTACTGGGGGAGCCGGTTTTCTCGGCTCTCACCTCTGCGACCGGTTTCTGGCCGAGGGCTACCACGTTATTGCCATGGATAACCTGATTACGGGTAATCTGGCTAACATCGAGCATCTGTTCGGCAAGGAAAGCTTTGAGTTTCATCATCACGATGTGTCGAAGTTTGTGTTCGTGCCGGGCAAGCTCGACTACATTCTGCACTTTGCCTCCCCGGCTTCCCCCATCGATTACCTGAAAATCCCCATTCAGACGCTGAAGGTGGGCTCGTTGGGTACTCACAATCTGCTGGGCCTTGCCCGGGTGAAGGGTGCACGCGTCCTCATTGCCAGCACCTCCGAAGTATACGGCGACCCCGAAGTTCATCCGCAGGTAGAAGAGTACTACGGCAACGTAAACCCGGTAGGACCACGCGGCTGCTACGATGAAGCCAAGCGTTTTCAGGAGGCCATTACCATGGCTTACCACAACCACCACGGGCTGGAAACGCGCATCATTCGCATCTTCAACACCTACGGCCCGCGCATGCGCCTCGACGACGGCCGTGTACTGCCGGCTTTCCTGAGCCAGGCGCTGCGGGGTGAGGCCCTGACGGTATTCGGCGACGGCTCGCAGACGCGCTCCTTCTGCTACGTCGACGACCTCGTAGAGGGGATTTGCCGACTGCTGCTGAGCGACTACCACCTGCCGGTGAACATCGGTAATCCGTCAGAAATTACCATCAAGGAGTTCGGGGAAGAAATTGCCCGCCTGACTGGCGTGGAGTTCAAGCCGGATTATCGCCCCCTGCCCACCAACGACCCGTTGAAGCGTCGGCCGGACATTACGAAGGCCAAGGAAATTCTGGGCTGGGAGCCGAAGGTAGACCGAGCCGAAGGCCTCCGCCGGACGCTGGAGTACTTTAAAAGAGCATGTAATTGTTGTCGTAAAACAACGGTTATCTGCTCCGAAATAAAGTCTTCTGGGGCTTATAACATAGAGTGTGGCTTGCTAAACTTTCGTTTAGCAAGCTCTTTAGTGCCTTGACCTTTCTCAAATGAATACTGGAATTGTAAACCGTAGTATCGAGAGCATCCTATACTACCTTAGCCACTCTCAGAAGCGGGAAGCCGTCGGCATGTTTCTGCTTTTGCTGCTTGCTTCCTTTCTGGATGTAATTGGTTTAGCGGCCTTGGTACCCGTTATGATGGTAGCGGGTGAACCAGGCGGAATTCAGAAAAAATGAAATCATATTCAGTATTTATAATTTCTTGGGTATTGAGTCGGAGAAGGTTTTTCTTGTTCTGTTAATTGTTGGTATTTTTATTTTTTTCTGGCAAAAAATGCTTTTTCCACCTGGGTGAGTTATTTGCAAACCCGCTTTACTGCCAGAGTTGGTCTTTCCGTTGTGAAAAGCCAGATGTATAAATATTTGCATTTCCCTTTCTGGCATTTCACTGATGTTGGCTCTGCGGCGTTGGTAAACAGTACAATTACTGTTCCCACTTACTATGTTATAGGTATTGTTCGCCAGATATTTATCCTCCTGTCAGAAATTTGCATTGTTGTAGTTATTGTAGTTGGTATTTTTATTTACAAACCGCTTCTGCTTGTTATTCTTGGGTTGGTATTGTTTCCCGCTACGTTTCTTGCCTACCGGGCATTGCGCGTAAAGTCGCAAAGAATCGGAAGCAAGCTCAATGTGCTTCGCCCGGCTACAATGGGCATCGTGAACGAGTTGTTTTCCGGCTATGTGGAATTGAAGCTCGCCAACAAGCAAAAACATTTCAGTGATTCGGCAGTAGAAAAGCAGCAGAATATTCAGGTGCTTGAAGCAGAGGCGTATTTGTACACGCTGCTACCCCTGAAGCTAATTGAGATGGTTGCTATATTAGGAGTTATTACCATATTTCTATATGCCATCCTAATCGCGCCGGATTCAACTAGCCTTATCTCTCTTGTAGGGCTTTTCGCAGCAGCGGCTTACCGGCTTATGCCCTCCGTGAACCGAATTCTTACGGCTATGCTGCAATTAAAAACCAGCCAGTACACTATTGAGGCATTAGAGAAGTTCCGCGGTGATGAATATGTTGAGGCCCCGCACCCCCAGCAGCTGCCATTACGGTTTGAACAGTCCTTAGCATTTAAGAATGTAAACTTCAGCTTCCCTGGTGCTGCCCGGCCAACGCTTCAGGGTATAAATATTGATATAAGGAAAGGAGAAAAGATTGGGTTCATAGGTAGCTCCGGATCAGGGAAAACTACGTTGATGAATATTCTGTTGCGTTTTTATACGGAGCAGGGCGGACATATTGCCGTTGATGGTGAGCGATTAACAAGCCAACATTTGCAGGCATGGCATAAAATCATCGGCTACGTGAAGCAGGATACCTTTTTAATGGAAGCTTCTATAAAGGATAATATTACTTTGGGTGAAACCGATGTAGATGAGGCGCGCTTGCAATATGCTATTGAACAAGCTTCCCTACAAAACTTTATAAAAGGTCTGCCTGAGGGTGTTGATACCTATATAGGCGAAAGGGGTTCCAAATTGTCTGGTGGGCAAAGGCAGCGTATCGGTATAGCTCGCGCTATGTATAAAAAGACTGAGATACTAGTACTTGACGAAGCCACGAGCGCTCTTGATAATGAAACCGAACGGGAAGTTAATGAGGCTATCAATAAACTTTCGCAAACGGATATCACTATATTAATAATTGCCCACCGCATTACCACCTTACGTGAATGTGACCGAATATATGAACTGAATGAAGGTAAAATCATTGCCGAACATCAGTACGAATCTCTTATTCGTCGGATTGTATAATGCAAGATTCTGTAGTATAAACAGTTAATTTAAAATTCAAATGCAATGCGCATAGCTTTCATTTCCTTAATGGCAAACGCACCGTGGGGTGGAAGCGAAGTGTTGTGGAGCAATACTGCTGCCTATGCTTTGGATCAGGGGCATGAGGTATTTTTTTCTGCCTATGAGTGGCCCTCACCGCATACAAATATCAACAAGCTTATCCAAAAGGGTGCAGTGTCCTATTTCAGGCCTCATTCTACGTTGAAAACAAGACTGATCAATAAGCTATATAAAGCTGCTAAAGTTTCTTCTCCTGAAGTTGCCGCTATTAAAAAATTCAAACCCGATGTTATACTCTTTAACCAGGGGGGCGCTTATACGTTGAGGTATTGGCCGGAGCTACTTGCCTTCGCCAAAGAAAATGCCATTCCTTACCATCTTATTTGTCATTCATACAATGAGGCGGTAACATTTGCTGAGAAGCAACAAAAATTTATCGTCAGCATATTCGAAGGAGCAGTTAAGGTATTTACAGTATCGCTTCAACAGAAGGCAATAATTGAAAGACAGCTAGCTCATAGCATCACCAACAATATTCAGGTCGCAAACCTGCTCAATCTACCGGCAGAATATCCTATATCATTTCCTGCAGCAACACTAGATGTCCCGCAACTGGCCTGCATCGGGAGCCTGACGATTCTTGCTAAGGGGCAGGATATTCTATTTGAGGCATTAAGCTCCGAAAAATGGAAAGGCCGTCCCTGGCAGCTCAACTTATTTGGGACCGGGCCAGATCTAGATTACCTGAAACGATTAGCCTTATTTTATGGAATTGATGATAAAGTAAGATTTCGGGGGCACGTAGCGAATATGGCAGCTATATGGGCAGAATGCCATCTGTTAATTGTTCCTTCACGAATTGACTCCGGGCCAATGGTTGTGGCCGAAGCCATGATTTGCGGGAGGCCTGTAGTATCTACACGAGTAGGTATTGTTCCAGAATGGATTACTCCTGGTGACACTGGTTACATTGCGGAAGGCACAACTTCTCACGCTCTGGATCAGATATTGGAGGTTGCATGGAATGATAGATACAATTGGCAGAAAATCGGCCAGCAGGCGTCAATTTTTGGCGCAGATAAAATGACAGCTAGTCCGATAGAGCTATTCCTAGATCAGCTATTAACTACTGAAAAGCTGTAAAAACCTTTCTCCTCGAAATTAAAAATGGCCAAATGGTAACTTTTGTTGGACTAGCTCATAGTCGTGAAATCGAGTATCAAAGGATAGTTATGTCTATGCTGAGTCTGTATGCATGGACTGAAAATGCATCAGATAAAATAAGTTTTATCTTATATACTGATAACGAGAAATATTTTGAGCCTTATTTCAAGGGTATACAGATAATCTTTGTGAACCTGACACCTGAAGTATTAGCCGATTGGAAAGGCAAGGATAACTTCATGTTTCGTGTCAAAGTTAAGGCTATTCAGGATGCTACTATAAGAACTCCTAACAACGATATTCTATTTCTGGATTCTGATACCTTTTTGTATACTGATAGCGAGCCGCTGTTGGCTATGTACGGGCAGGATAAAACCATCCTGTATGCCAGGGAGTATTCATTTAATGAAGCCGTATCGAAAGGTGGAAGAAACAGTTCCTTGTTTCTTCCAGTTATAAAAAACAATAAAATCAGAATTAAAGACCTTGATTTTGAATTCTCTGGAAATAACTATTCCTGGAACACAGGAGTTATTGGTTTCAGTCATAAAAATTTAAATTTAATAGATTTCTCTCTGGAGCTTACTGATTATTTGTATGAACGAGTAAAAGTGTTTGTAATAGAGCAGTATTCGTTTTCGTTGATATTTCAGACTAAAACCAATATACAGGCTTCCGATAAATATGTGTATCACTACTATTCGCGGAAGAAACCTGTAGACGAATATGTATTGAAGTTTGTTTCTGAAGTTATCCATGTGAATGATTTGAATAACAAAAAGACATTTGTAAGAAAGTTTACTGCGGATTTGTTTGAAAAAATTAAAACGAACCCTCAATGGCAAGATAGGCCTGTTCTGATGGATAAAATAAAGCTGCTTATCGAAAGAAAAGGTGATATAAGAATCCTAAAACATGTTTTGTCTATTATTAAAAATAAAATACTGATGAGATACTAAAGAGGTGCTGCTGCCTTTACCAAATAAGCATAAACTGCACCTGACAAAATTTTCTATGAGCCCTTCTGCAAAACCCAGAGTTTTGTTCATCTCCTACGATGGCATGACGGATCCTTTGGGTCAGTCACAGGTGCTGCCCTATTTGGTTGGCTTATCGGCAAGAGGGTATGAAATTACTTTGCTTTCGACCGAGAAAAGGGAACGGTATACCCAGCATGCCAAGACCATACAGGACATTACAAGCCAGGCGGGCATTCGTTGGGAAACTATATTCTTTACCAGCAAACCGCCGGTCTTGGCTAAGTTGTACGACCGATATCAGCTAAGAGCAAAGGCGGTAGCGTTGCATAAACAGCACCGGTTTGATATGACGCACTGCCGTAGCTATGTGAGTGCGGAAGTAGGCTTATATCTGAAGCAGAAATTTGGTGTTAAACTCCTGTTTGATATGCGCGGCTTCTGGGTGGATGAGCGTGTAGAAGGGGGAATGTGGAATCTGAAGAATCCCATATACCGTCAGGCATACCGGAATTATAAACAAAAGGAAGCCGCGTTTATAGCCGCGTCCGACGGCATTATCAGCTTAACGGAAAACGGTAAAAATGAGATGCTGACCTGGCCTAGCTACAGCCAGGCGCCCATTTCCGTTATTCCGTGTAGCGCTGATTTCTCCGTATTCCCATTGGTAACCAAACAGGCCCGCCAAGATTCGCGTAGGGCTTTGGGGCTGCAGCCAGAAGGCTTGGTGATAAGCTATTTGGGCTCAATTGGCGCGTGGTATTTGCTGGATGAAATGCTGCAGCAGTTTGCGGCTATCAAGCAGCAGTATCCGGCGGCCAAAATGCTGTTCGTTACGCAGGAGCCCTTGGCCGAAATACTGACGGCCGCAGGAAAAGTACCCGGGCTAAAGGCCGACGACTTTCTGGTGCGGCCGGCTACCCGCAAAGAGGTTCCCGGTCTGATTGCCGCTTCGGATGTGAACCTGTTCTTTATCAAGCAGAGCTATTCCAAAAAAGCCAGCTCCCCAACCAAACTGGGCGAAATCCTGGCCATGGGCCTGCCGGTTATCTGCAACGATGGGGTAGGAGACGTAGCAGGCATCATTGAGCGTACCGAAGGCGGCATTGCGCTTTCTGACCTTGACAAAGCAGGGTTCGACAAGGCGGCCCTGGCCATTCCTACTCTGCTGGCCAAGGATGGCGGTTTAATCCGGGAAAAGGCTCAGGAGTACTATGATCTGGATAATGCCATTGCCAGCTATTATGCTATGTATCAGCAGCTGTTGCAGAAGTAATACGGTGTAGCAATGAAGGACTGGGGAAGAGCTGTGTAAGCTGCCTCACCTATTAGGGAAGACCGAGGCACCCCGGTGCTACGACCCCGGGCCTGCTATGAGCCGACATTGCCGTATCTTTGGGGTCTACAACGCAGCCATTTCGCCGTTCATCCATGCGGATTCTTTTTATTGTGCCTTATCCATTGGGTAAAGCACCTTCCCAACGTTTTCGGTTCGAACAGTACTTTAGCTATTTAACCGCCGCCGGCCATACCTGGCATTTGGCTCCCTTCCTGTCCGATTATACCTGGTCAATTCTGTATAAGCCGGGACATGTAGTCAGCAAAGTAGCGGGTATTCTGGCGGGTTTATTTCGCCGTTTGCTGCTGCTGTTTACGGTGTCCTCCTACGATTTTGTGTTTATTCACCGGGAAGCCGCACCTATCGGTCCGCCGGTTTTTGAGTGGATCATCGCTAAGGTTCTTCAAAAGAAGATCATATACGACTTTGACGATGCTATCTGGATGAAAGATCCGGCCGGGGAACAAACCTTCATCAGCCGCCTTAAGTGGCAGCAGAAGGTTGGGCAGATATGCCGGTGGGCGTACAAGGTCAGCTGTGGCAACGCCTACCTGCGCGACTACGCATTGCAGTTCAACGCGCACTCTTTCATAAATCCCACTACGCTGGATACGGAGAACCTACACAACCGGATCCGTGACCAGTATCTGCCGGGACGGCCTATTATCGGTTGGACGGGCACGCACACTACCCTCCGGCACCTGGATTTGATCTGGCCGGTGCTGGAGCGCCTGGAGCAGGAAGGCTACGACTTTGAGTTTCGGGTGATTTCCAACCAAGGCCCTGAGTATGCTGGCCTCCGGAATTTTCGCTTTACGCCCTGGAACAAGGAAACAGAAATTGCCGACCTAAGTCAGTTCAACCTAGGGCTTATGCCGCTGGTGGACGACCCCTGGGCCAGGGGAAAGTGTGCGTTTAAGGCACTGCAGTATATGTCGCTGGGAATGCCCGCACTGGTTTCTCCGGTTGGGATGAACACGGAAGTGGTGCAGGATGGCCAGAATGGCTTTGTGTGCGACACGCCGGAGCAATGGTACAACGCTTTGCGTGAGCTGCTGGCCAGCCAGGACCTGCGCGCTACGCAGGGAACCGCCGCGCGCCGCACCATTGTAGAGCGCTACTCCGTGGTATCGAACAAGGAGAACTTTTTGAGGCTGTTTAGCTAGCCAATGACGGGTATGACAGAGCAAGTACCGCAACGAAGCCAGGAGAAAGGGCGTTTTGTTATCTCTCTCGATTTCGAGATTAACTGGGGCGTGCGGGATCAGCAAACGCTGGCGCAGTACGGGCAGAACTTGTTGGGGGTGCGCCAAGCTATTCCGGCTATGCTGGCGCTGTTTGAAGAATACAGCCTGCGCGTAACGTGGGCCACAGTAGGCCTGCTGTTTTTTCGAACCAAGCAGGAAATGCTGAGTCATCTACCTGCCGTTCGCCCGCAGTATGTGGATACCAACCTGTCGCCATACCTGGTGATGGACCAGGTAGGCCCCGACGAAGCAACGGATCCGTATCATTTCGGGTACTCCCTGATTGAGAAGATTCGGAGCACTCCGGGCCAGGAAATGGCAACGCACACCTTCTGCCACTACTATTGCCTGGAGCGCGGCCAAACAGCTGAGTCTTTCCGGGCCGACCTGGAAGCCGCCGTACAGACGGCGCGCGAGCAGGGAATAACGTTGCGAAGCCTGGTATTTCCCCGTAATCAGTATAATGCCGAGTACATCTCGGTTTGCGAAGAGCTCGGCATCACCAGCTACCGGGGCAACGAAAGCTCCTGGATTTATAAAGAGCGCAACGAAGAGCAGCAAAGCCTCTACAAGCGGGGCGCCCGCTTGCTCGACGCTTATCTGGACCTTTCCGGCTCCAACTGCCACTCGCTAACGGATATTGCCCGGCAGTTTCCGTACAATATTCCCGCCAGCCGGTTCCTGCGGCCCTGGTCGGGGCGTTTGCAGGCGTTGGAAGGCTTGCGTCTGCGCCGTATTCTGCAGGGCATGGAGTATGCAGCTCGCCACGGACAGGTTTTTCATCTGTGGTGGCACCCGCATAACTTTGGTGCAAACATTCCGCAGAATATGGCGGTATTGCGGCGTATCGCGGAGCATTACCGCAATCTGCAGCGCACCTACGGCATGGTTAGTCAGTCGATGGGGGATTTGGCAACCGAGCTGCAGCAGAACACTTCCAGTACTTCCGTTGTATGATGTCCACCAAGAAAATTGTAATCCTGGCGGGCCCAGGTGAATCAACCGACATATTGTTTCACGCGCTGGATGCGGAATTCGGCGTGCACCGCATTATTGTGGAAACGCCCGTCAGCCAACAGCAGCTTCTGAAGCGGCGGACGGAGAAGCTGGGCTATGCGAAGGTGGCCGGCCAGATTCTATTTAAACTTCTGATAGCCGGCCCGCTGGCCAGAAAATCGGGCAAGCGCCTGCAGGCTATCAAGCAGCAGGCTAACCTCAACGACCAGCCCTTGCCCGAAGACCGGGTTATCCGGGTGCCGTCGGTAAATTCGCCGGAGTGTATTGCACAGCTGCAAGCCCTGCAGCCCGATGTGGTAGTCGTGAATGGCACGCGTATCATCGCCAAAAAGGTGCTTACCAGCGTGCCTTGTAAGTTTCTGAACACCCACGCCGGTATCACCCCACTCTACCGCGGCGTACACGGTGGCTACTGGGCACTGGCCAACAACGATGCCGCGCACTGCGGGGTATCCGTGCACTTGGTAGATGCGGGTATTGATACCGGGGGCATTATCGCACAGGCGCTGATCAGCCCCACGCCCGAAGACAACTTTGTAACGTACCCGCTGCTGCAGCTGGCTGCCGGCCTGCCGCTGCTTAAGCAGGCCGTCCGTGACGTGCTCCGGGGCGAAGTGAAGCTGCAGCCGGCTCCAGCCGGCGTTTCGCGGCTCTGGTCCCACCCAACGCTGGCCGAGTACCTGGCCAACCGCCGCGCCGGTACGCGCTAGCATGGCTTGTGACTAAGTAATTGGCCGGGAGGCGCGCTCCACTGCCGCTCCTATCCAGCTGCTAACGCATAGCCATGCGGCGGACTACCCGCGGCTTGGCCTCCGGCTTGTCTTCCAGACTAATATTGCGCATGATGTACAGGCCCGCTACATAGAAGGGGATAAGCGGAATCTTGTAGCGTACGAGCGTGCCGAAATTGTTGGAGATAATACCCACGGCAGCGCCAAAAACCAGGGCGAATACAAAACACAGCACCAGCACGGGGGTACGCGCAATAGTAGTAAAGAAGCGCACGATACCCACATTAAGCAGGATGCGCAGGGTAAACAGCAGAAAAAAGGCTGATTCCAGCGCCGATAGTAGCATAATAGCGTTGCGTACTTCCCACAGAAACGGACGAAATAATGATACCACTACTGCCTTAGGCGCTAGTTTTACCATGCCGCCAATGGTGCCATCCTGCTCTCCTAAGGTGTACACAGAGCCCTCTTTTTGAATAGAGCGCCGATAAAGATAATCGGCCGTAATTTTACTTTTCTCCCCGATCTTATCGATATCATACTGTGAGTCGCCGGCCGTGAGGTTCTTCATGGCAAATAAAGCTACTCCGGCCCCAATAGCTAATAGGAACGGCTTGGCAATCATGCGAAGCGTCTTATTTTTAATTCGCTGGCTGTTTTCATTGAATACCCAGAGCAACGCTGGCGGTAAAAACGAAAGCAGGATATACACTTTTGTAGTATATACCAGATAAGCAGAAAGCCCTCCAATAATAAAGGACTTAAGGATGCGCTTTTTCTGAATAGCCCCCTGGTAAAAGCCATAGAATACCCATCCTAATGCCCCCAGGCAGATAGAGTCCTTCATAAGGCCGGAGCCCCAGAAAAATACGGACGGAATAAAGAAAACAGCAATGGCTAACTGCTTGTATACCTGCGGCCGTATTTTAGCAAACGTGATAAACATTGCCCACATACCGCTGAAGCTGAGGCAGGCAAACAGCAGACTTACAACCGTATACGTGTTGAAGCAGAATAAGCCAAGTACCGTTGCTATCCGGATAACAACCAGCTCTTCTGAGCCAGGCTTCCACCAGATCATTCGGGAAGTATACTTGGTAAACTCCGGTAGCCGCTCCCCATTACTCGTTAATAATTTTAGCCCCAGCGTAAAAGAGTCACCAAAGGCTTCATACATAATAGTGGAATGGCGGAAATAGTTAAATGTATCTCCTCCATGATAATAGAACTGATAAATTAATCCCAGAGCAATTGCCCCCACTAATTTTACAGTTAGGGCCGGAATAAAATAGTTACGAGTATAAATGTTAGTTACCTGTGGCCGGATGGCAAAGGCGAATAGATAGATCAGCAATAAAAAGATAGGCGTTAACAGCAGGTCTTTGGTATACATAGGCCGCGCCCTATTTCTTGTTCTTTTTCAAATACGTCACCGCCTCGCGGTACTGCTCCGTTTTGTGGCTTGCTCTTTCCTGCACTGTTTTATAGTACCGAATTGCTGTTTTCGAATCCTTAGCCTTATCCGCCATCCGCGCCAGATTCACGTTGGAGTAGATATAAAAGCCCCCCTCAATGTCGCCGGTCGTCTCGGCAAAGACGATGCAGCGCTGGAAATAATCCTGCGCTTTCTGCATGTCCTTGTACTTGGTTTGCATCAGCCAGCCTAGGAAGTAAGTGGCGTAGCGGCCGCTAATAGCCTCGTAGCCCGGCATACCGCGGTTAAGCTTATCCAGAATATCCTTGCTTTGTCGCTCCAGCTCCACAAACTCGCCTTCGTGAAAGCACAGTAGCGCGAAGAACCGCTGAAAATAGGCGTTGTCGGGGTAGGTTTTGGCCAGGTAGCGCGCTACCGGCAGGGCCGCCGCTGAGTTGTCTTCCTCATTGGTGAGAATGCGCATGAGGAAGGTTTTCGCCTCCGCCCCCGTGTAGAAGCCATTGTCGGCCACGTTGCGCAGCTGCTGAAGACCCAGCTTGCGGTTGCCCTTCGGGAAGAATAGCAGCACAGGCCGCAGCAGCGGGTAGTTTTCCGAAATCCAGACGGCATAGTAGTTGAACAGGGCCTGTCCGAACAGGAATTCCGGGCTCAGGCCGTTGGCTTCCTGGCTTTTCTCGAGGTAATCGAGGGAGCGTTTGCTGCTGACGGTGGCTTTGCGCCAGTTTTTACGCTCGGCGTTCAGGCGGGCATCAAACCCGTAAGCGGCCGAAAGAAAAAAGCAGGCTTCATAGTTTTTGTCGTCCTGCTCATACAGCTTCTCGCCTTTTACCACGGCCGTGTCCATGTAAGCAAAAAACGTTTTGTCGTATTGCTTGGTCTGGATATTAGTCGGCACAATCTTCCACCAGGTGCTCAAGCCCAGCAGGAAGTAGGGCATGGGGTGGTTGGGGTAGCGCCGCCGCAAAGACCGGAATTGCTTTTCGGCTTTGTCGAACTTGAAGTTGTAGAGATTATCGACCGCGCCGCCCAGTTCCAGCTGGATATCCTTGTCGAGCAGCAGCCAACCCTTCGTGTCCACGGCGCCGGGGGCTACGTCCACGTTCTCCAGCTGAATGTTGCGGATCGGGTCGGTTTTGCGCGTGGTATCGGGCTGCTGGGCCTGCGCCAGGGCCGGACCGCTGAGCAGAAGAAGCACCAGAAAAAAGCGCAAAAGATTCACCATAAAGCAGCGGGAATAAGCCTGAGCCTCGATAGGAGAACTGCCGGACCAAACTAAGCTAGAAAGACGAAAGTAGGACAATTATGCTAGATTTGGACAGCTAAGGCAAAGACATGCAGTTACTTCATACGTTGTGCCGGCTTGCGGCACCGGCCGGCAACGAAGCCAGCTTATCCCATTTCGTGCAAAGGTACGTTGCCGAGCAGAAAGCGTCCTGGCGCGTACAGCCCAGGGTACTAGTTGGAGCAGAGTTTCAGGATTGCATTTTGCTGGTATTTGGTACGCCCCGGACGGCCGTTTTTGCGCATCTTGATTCCATTGGGTTCACCGTTCGATACGGCCGGCAGCTGGTGCGCATTGGTGGCCCCGCTGTGCAAACCGGTTACCGCCTGGTGGGGGAGGATGCTCAAGGTGCTATTGATTGTACGCTAACGGTTGATGAACAAACCGGGGCGTTAGGCTATGAGTTCAACCGGGAGATAGAGCGCGGTACGGAGCTTACCTTCCATTGCGACTTCCGCGAAACTGAAACCACCGTACAAAGCTGCTACCTCGACAACCGCCTTGGTGTCTGGAATGCGCTGCGCCTGTGCGAAACCCTGGAAAATGGGATTATAGCCTTTTCCTGTTGGGAGGAGCACGGCGGTGGCTCGGCGGCTTACCTGGCAAAATATATTTACGAGCACTACGGCGTCCGGCAGGCCCTTATCTCCGACATCACCTGGGTAACAGAAGGCGTACAGGCGGGCCAGGGCGTAGTCATCTCCCTGCGCGACTCCCTGATTCCGCGCCGCGCCTACGTCGACCGGATCCGGCTTCTGGCCCGGGAGTCTGGCGTGGCGCATCAGCTGGAAGTGGAAGGCAGCGGCGGCTCCGATGCCAAGGAGTTGCAGCACGGCGCCCAGCCCTGGGACTGGTGCTTTGTGGGGGCTCCTGAGGACCACGTGCATACGCCCGACGAGCTGGTCCATAAAGCCGACATCGGTAGTATGCTGCGGCTGTATCAGGTACTGATGCAGGAACTGTAGACCGGCCGGATGCGCCAGAAACTTGGCTTTTGCGGAATAACCTCTATTTTACAGCCCGTTACGCCTTTCCTCTCTTTCCCACCACAACCTTCTTCACCGCTTTCTATGACCCCATTTCTTTACGTAGTACCTGCGCTGGGTGTGCTTGCCCTCCTGTACACGTGGTTGCGCTCTGGCTGGGTGAGCCGCCAGGATGCCGGCGACGAGCGAATGCGCACTATTGCCGGCTACATTGCCGATGGGGCCATAGCCTTCCTGCGGGCCGAGTATAAAGTCCTGGCGTTGTTTGTGTTGATTGCCAGCGCCTTTCTGTTCTACTTGGGCAGCACCGGCGAAAAGTCCAGTCCCATTATCGTCATTGCCTTCATAATCGGGGCGGTTTTCTCGGCGCTGGCGGGCTATATCGGGATGAAGATTGCCACCAAAGCCAACGTACGCACGGCGCAAGCGGCTCGTACTTCCCTGAGCCAGGCGCTGAACGTGTCGTTTTCGGGGGGCTCCGTGATGGGCATGGGCGTGGCCGGGCTGGCGGTGCTGGGCCTGGGCTCTTTGTTTATTGCGTTCTACCAGATGTTCGTGCTCAACCACGGCGGCGGTGCCAATGGCATTGAGATGGAGCGGGCCTTGGAAGTACTAACCGGCTTTTCTCTGGGCGCCGAAAGCATTGCCCTGTTTGCCCGCGTGGGTGGCGGCATCTACACCAAAGCGGCCGATGTGGGCGCTGACCTCGTGGGGAAAGTGGAAGCCGGCATTCCGGAAGATGACCCCCGCAACCCCGCTACTATTGCCGACAACGTGGGCGACAACGTGGGTGACGTGGCCGGCATGGGTGCCGACCTGTTCGGCTCCTACGTGGCTACCATTCTGGCCACCATGGTACTGGGCCGCGAGGTAGTAGCTACCGGCGACCAGTTCAATGGCCTTTCGCCCATCCTGCTGCCCATGGCCATTGCCGGGCTGGGCATCGTGGCCTCGCTCATTGGCATTCTACTGGTGCGCGTAAAGGAAGGCGGCAACGTGCAGGGCGCTTTGAATACCGGTAACTACATATCCGTAGCAGTATCGGCGGTGGCCTCCTACGGTCTTATCAAGTGGATGATTCCCTCCGGCTCTTTGCTGATTCGGGGAGTTACGTTCACGGCTATGGACATTTTCTATGCCGTGGTCGTTGGGCTGATTGTAGGCATCCTGATGAGTGTCATCACCGAGTACTACACGGCTATGGGCAAGCGGCCCGTGCTCAGCATTGTGCGGCAAAGCAGCACCGGCCACGCCACAACCGTTATTGGCGGCCTGGCTATCGGCATGGAATCCACGGTGCTGCCGATTATCGTACTGGCCGCGGGTATCATTCTCAGCTATGAGTTTGCGGGCCTCTACGGCGTGGCCATTGCTGCCGCCGGTATGATGGCCACCACGGCCATGCAGCTGGCCATTGACGCCTTTGGTCCTATTGCCGACAACGCCGGCGGCATTGCCGAAATGAGCGAACTGCCCAAGGAAGTACGTGAGCGGACTGATATTCTGGACGCCGTGGGCAACACCACCGCCGCTACCGGCAAAGGCTTCGCCATTGCCTCGGCCGCGCTTACCTCGCTGGCCTTGTTTGCCGCCTTCATGGGCACGGCCAATATCACCTCCATCGACATCAGCAATGCCCGCGTGCTGGGTGGCCTGTTCGTGGGCGCCATGATTCCGTTTATCTTCTCCGCGCTGGCTATTTCGGCCGTGGGCCGGGCGGCTATGGCTATGGTGCAGGAAGTGCGCCGCCAGTTCCGCGAAATTCCGGGTATTATGGAAGGTACCGGCCGACCGGAGTACGAGAAGTGCGTAGCTATTTCCACTCAGGCTGCTATTCGCGAAATGATGCTGCCGGGCGCCATTGCCATCATCGTTCCGGTTATCGTGGGCTTCACCTTCGGACCCGAAGTGCTGGGCGGTACGCTGGCCGGCGTAACGGTATCGGGCGTGCTGATGGCCATGTTCCAGAGCAACGCCGGCGGTGCCTGGGACAACGCCAAGAAGTCGTTTGAGAAAGGCGTAATGATTGATGGGGTGATGCAGTACAAAGGCTCCGATGCCCATAAAGCCTCCGTAACCGGCGACACCGTGGGTGACCCGTTCAAGGATACCTCGGGCCCGAGCATGAACATCCTCATCAAGCTCATGAGCATCGTGTCCTTGGTTATTGCCCCGCATATTGCCGCTCCCAACGCTACGCCCCTGCGCGGTGTTGCCATGCCCCAGCCCATCGAAAAAACCGTGGAGAGCCTGCGCCCCAAAGTGCGCTATGCCGACCTCGCCCCCGATGCCGCCCGCTTCATCCTGACGATGATTACTGAAGGCCGGTAGGGTTGAATTGGGCAATGTGCGAATGTGGAAAATGTGCTTCGCTTCGCTAATGTGCTGATCTGTTAATGACCAAACGCCGTTCTGGCGAGCCACGCGACGCCGTGCGGCCTGAGCCCCGTGCCAAGCCCTGAAATGTGAAAGCCCCTGGTGTGCAGACATCAGGGGCTTTCTGCTAAAAAGGAGCTTGGCCCGACCAGGACGGATGGGGTGGCGCGACTCGTCATGAAACAGCCTCCACATTTACATCTTCAATCACATTTCCCACATTAGCATATTAGCGAAGCACATTCAACCAGATAAGCTACCTTTGGCCTCGCTTTCGCCCCGCTACCAACCCCCGCGCCGAATGACGCCACCCACCATTACGCTGCACGACAAACAATTCGCTCCTTATTTGTCGGCCGCGCAGCTCCAGGCTTGCGTTGGCGAACTGGCCGCCCGCCTCAATCAGGACTATGCCGGCAAGCAGCCACTGTTTGTCGCCGTGCTCAATGGCTCTTTCATGTTTGCGGCCGATTTGCTCAAGCAGCTGCATATTCCCTGCGAAATCACCTTTATCCGGGTGGCCTCCTACGTGGGCACCGGCAGTACCGGCAAGGTGCAGGAGGTGATGGGCCTGTATGAAAGCCTGACGGACCGCCACGTGGTGCTGCTGGAAGACATTGTAGATACCGGCCACACCATGCGCATGCTGCTCGATACGCTGGGGGCGCAAAACCCGGCTTCCCTGGAAGTCGCCACGCTGTTCCTGAAGCCAGAGTGTTTGCAGCATGAGCTGGACCTGCGCTACATCGGCCGGGAAATTCCCAACGACTTCATCGTGGGCTACGGCCTCGACTACGACGGCCTGGGCCGCAATTACCCCGATGTGTACACCGTCGTGTAGCGTTGGGTTCTGACAAAAGTCCATTGAACTGCGTACACCGGCCTTTGCCCGCGAAGTAGTATCTTTCCTCTCCGCCCACGTTTACCTTCCCGCGAAACCACTCGCTCTATGTTGAATATCGTGCTCTTCGGCCCCCCGGCGCCGGCAAAGGAACGCAAAGCCAGAAACTCATTGCCCGCTACAACCTGGTGCACCTCTCTACCGGCGACCTGCTGCGCGCCCAGATTGCGCAAGGCACGGAGCTGGGTCTGCGCGCCAAAAAGCTCATGGATGAAGGACTGTTGGTGCCCGATGAGGTGGTAATCGGCATGATTGACTTGGCCCTGAAAGCCAACAAGCAGGCGGCTGGCTTTATTTTCGATGGTTTCCCGCGCACGGTGCCCCAGGCCGAAAGCCTCGATGCCCTGCTGGCCCAGCATGATACGAACGTATCGTGCATGGTAGCCCTGGAAGTAGCCGAGGAAGAGCTGGTGACGCGCCTGCTGGAGCGCGGCAAAACCTCCGGCCGCCCCGACGACCAGAACGAGGAGAAAATCCGCAAGCGCGTGACGGTGTACAACACCGAAACGGCCCAGGTAGCCGGCTACTACGCCCAGCAGCAAAAATTTCACGCCCTCAACGGCATTGGCGCCATCGACGACATCTTCGCGCAGATCTGCGGCCTCATCGACCAGCACCAGCCAGCCGCCCCGGCCAGCAGCCACCAGGCTACCGACGAAGTAAAAGCGTAACTTTGCCGCTGTAAACAGCGCATTTGTCTGTCATCCTGAGCGCAGCGAAGGATCTGAGTAAAGCAAGCCCGCACCGTGGCCGTGTTTTCAGATCCTTCGCTGCGCTCAGGATGACAGCTGTTTTTTAAATAACCCCGATTAAGGAAGAAGAAGGAAGAGCAATCCAATTCTTAATTCCTAATTCCTAATTCAACCGAAGTGGCTTCCAACAACTTCATCGACTACGTTAAAATCAACTGCCGCTCGGGCAAAGGCGGGGCGGGCTCGCACCACTTTTTCCGGGCCAAGGGCCTGCCCAACGGTGGCCCCGACGGTGGCGACGGGGGCCGGGGCGGCCACATCATTCTGGAAGGCAGCTCCCAGCTCTGGACGCTGCTGCATCTGCAGTACCAGAAGCACCTCATTGCCAAGCCCGGCGAAAACGGCGGCGAAAACCTGCGTACCGGCGCCCAGGGTGACGATATCATCATTCAGGTGCCGCTGGGTACCGTAGCCCGCGACGCCGAAACTGGGGAAAAGAAGCTCGAAATCACCGAAGACGGGCAGCGCCTCGTCCTCACGCCCGGCGGTCGCGGTGGCCTCGGCAACGACCACTTCAAGTCGGCCACCAACCAGGCGCCCAGCTACGCCCAGCCCGGTGAGCCGGGTATTGACGAGTGGGTGATTCTGGAGCTGAAGCTGCTGGCCGACGTGGGCCTCGTGGGTTTCCCTAACGCCGGCAAAAGCACGCTGCTTTCCGTAGTGTCGGCCGCCAAGCCCAAAATTGCTGACTACGCTTTTACCACCCTCACGCCCAACCTGGGCGTGGTAGCTTACCGCGACTACAAGTCCTTCGTGATGGCCGATATTCCCGGCATCATCGAGGGCGCGGCTGAAGGGCGGGGGCTGGGCCACCGCTTCCTGCGCCACATCGAGCGCAACTCCATTCTGCTGTTCATGATCAGCTGCGACTCGCCCGATATCAACGCGGAATATCAGGTGCTGCTGAGCGAATTGCAGCAGTTTAACCCAGAGCTGCTGGACAAGCAGCGCCTGCTGGCCATTACCAAAGCCGACATGCTGGACGAGGAGCTGGAAGCCGAAATCCGCACCACACTACCCACCGATCTGCCGACCATCTTCATTTCCAGCCTCACGAATAAGAATATTCAGCAGCTAAAGGACCTGATCTGGCAGACGCTACATAGCTAAGGTTATTGCTTCTCGTATTGCAGAGCTTCACCTGTATCTGGGTCACCAATACCAAAATGCAGCTTGTAGGGCGCCTGTTGTCCAATCAACATGATTGGCATAGAAGATTTGCTTTGAATCAAACGACCGTCAGCTGATTTAACCTGATCAACAAAAAGATTTACTGCCCACCAGTCTTGATGTTTTCCCAATGACCAATGGCCTTGCACTTGTTCAAAGCCACCAGCAACTGAGAATGGCGACCATATGGCGGCAATATCTTTGATTAGAAAGCTACCGTCACTGTGCAATTCTAGGCGTGATGGTCTGACATTTTTATATGCACCATCTAAGAACGAATAAGTTCTTGAGGTTGGTTTATAAACACCTGCAATTGATTGAGTAGGCTTGCTTCTAGCATACTCGAATGCCCACGGGTCAGTCTGGCAACCGCTCATAAAGCAAAATGCAAGGCACATTATTGGGTTCAGGCGAAACATCATGCGGTAAAACTACTGTTCTGTGCCAAACTGGCAGCCCTAACCCCTTTGGCAAACTCCTTGCGCCCGCAGGGTGCCCAACGGCGAATCCCGTGAAAAACCCCTTCCGACGATATTTTTCGAAAATGGCTGACGAACAAAACCTGCCGCAAGACGACAACCTGACCGGCAACGCCGACCACGTAGCTGGCGAAATGACCGAGGAAACCACCGGCCCCGGCGAAGCTGCGGCTTCGGAGGGCGCCCCCCACGCTGCCGGCTCCAAAACCGACGCTGAGTTGGCCGACCTGAAAGATAAATACCTGCGCCTGGCCGCCGAGTTTGAAAACTACAAGCGTCGCACCACCAAGGAGCGCGCCGACCTGTTCAAAACTGCCAACCAGGAGCTGATGGTGGCTTTGCTGCCCGTGCTCGACGACTTTGACCGGGCGCGCCACCACACCAAAGAAACCGACGACGCTGGCGCCGTGCGCGAAAGCGTGGACATCATCTACAACAAGCTTCAGAAAACGTTAAGCCAGAAAGGCTTGGTGACGATGGAAGCCAAGGGTAGTGATTTTGACCCCGAGTTGCACGAAGCCATTACTCAGATTCCGGCTCCCTCGGAAGACCTGAAAGGCAAAATCGTGGATGAGGTGGAGAAAGGCTACTCCCTCGGCGACCGGGTAATCCGCCACGCCAAGGTGGTGCTAGGGCAGTAAGATAATACGACAGAACCTTGTCATGCTGAGCTTGCCGAAGCATCTCTACTGCTTCGTTGCAAAATGAATTTTACCAAACTGCAGAGATGCTTCGGCAAGCTCAGCATGACCGACAGTGACTTAAGAACATGGCAACGAAGCGAGATTTTTACGAAATACTGGGCGTAGCCAAAAACGCTTCGGGCGACGAGATAAAGAAGGCCTACCGCAAGGTGGCCATCAAGTATCACCCCGATAAAAACCCCGACGACCCTACCGCCGAAGACAAGTTCAAGGAGGCGGCCGAGGCATACGAGGTACTCAGCGACGAGCAGAAGCGCGCCCGCTACGACCGGTACGGCCATCAGGGCATGGGCGGCAACGGGGGCGGCCCCAACATGGAGGACATCTTCTCCCAGTTCGGCGACATTTTCGGGGGCGGCGGCTTCGAGGGCTTCTTCGGGGGCGGCCGTGGTCAGGGCGGCCGGCGCGTGCGCAAAGGCTCCAACCTGCGCATCAAGCTCAAGCTGGACCTGGAAGAGGTAGCCAACGGCGTGGAGAAGAAAATCAAGGTGAAGCGCTACGTAGCCTGCAACACCTGCTCCGGCACCGGCGCCAAAAACGGCACCGACCTCAAAACCTGCCAGACCTGTCAGGGGCAAGGGCAGGTGAAGCGCGTGGTACAAACCATGCTGGGCCAGATGGTAAGTGCTTCTACCTGTCCCACCTGCGAGGGCGAAGGCAAAGTAGTAACCAGCAAGTGCGACGTGTGCCACGGCGAAGGCCGCCAGCTGCACGAGGAAGTTATTCCCATCAACATTCCGGCGGGCGTGGCCGAGGGCATGCAGCTGAGCATGAACGGCAAAGGCAACTTCCCGGAGCGCGGCGGCGTACCCGGCGACCTGCTCATTCAGATTGAGGAGGAGCCGCACGAAACGCTCAAGCGCGACGGCAACAACATCATGTTCGAGCAGTACATTTCGTTCGTGGATGCGGCCCTAGGCGCCAATCTGGAGGTGCCCACCATCGAAGGCAAGGTGAAGATAAAGGTGGAGCCGGGCACCCAGCCGGGCAAAATTCTGCGCCTGCGCGGTAAGGGCATCAAAGACCTGAACGGCTACGGCCGCGGCGACCAGCTGATCCACCTCAGCGTGTGGACGCCCAAGAACGTAACCAACGAGGAGCGGGAGCTACTCGAAAAGCTGCGCGACGCCCGCAACTTCACGCCTAACCCTGGCAAAAACGAAAAGGGCTTCTTTGAGCGTGTGAAGGAGTATTTCCAGTAGACGAGAACCACGGATTCCGGCGGATTTTTCGGATTACGCGGATTTTGTGGACGATTATTCTTAAGCCCGCCTTTCCTGATAGGGGAGGGCGGGCTTTTTCGTGTGCCGGAACTATCAGAAAGTACGGTGCGGGACTTGTCCCCGCCCGTCGTTGAATGATGACCTCTATTGGTCAACGATGGGCGGGGACAAGCCCCGCACCCTACTCGGTAACGGGTATACTACTACAGTAACCGTCATGCTTCATCTGGCGTCCGCACAGCCGAAGCATCTGTACTGCTTCGGTGTACCAGCATCCAGAGTGGTTTCGTGAGTATTGCACATTTTTCTAATCAGGCTCCCTCTCTACCGATAGGGGAGGGCAGGCCTATTCGTGCGTGTGGGTTTGGAGCTTATTCGGGAGAAATTCTAGAATAAGCTCCAAACTTGTACCCTATTCAGAAATTTCTCCGGAATAAGCTCTAAGTATTGATAAAGAACAGCGGCTGAGAAATATTTTTCCGGCGGTCTGTAATGCCGCCGCCAAAGCCCCGATATATGCAGCAAACTTACCTACCGTATGTCTGCTGCCCCGGCGCCGGAATTTCTCAAGCTGCTCAACGAGTACCAGCCCCTGCTGCAGCGGGTAGCGCGCCTGTACTGCCCCGATGCCGACGACCGCCAGGACCTCTACCAGGAAATGGTGCTGCAGTTGTGGCGGGCCTGGCCGCGCTATGAGGTCCGCGCCGACACCAAAGTAAGTACCTGGCTCTACCGCGTAGCCCTGAACGTGGCCATTACCGATCTGCGCCGCCGCACCCGCGCGCCGGTGCCAGACCGCCTCGGTGCGGCGGCCCCGCCGGACCTGCCGGCCCCGCCGCCCGATGGGCCCGATGCCGACGACCTGGCCCAGCTCTACCGCGCCATCGGGCAGCTTTCCAACGTGGAGCGGGCCTTCGTGCTGCTCTACCTGGAAGAGCGCACCTATGAGGAAATGGCCGACATCCTCGGCATCACCCAGAACAATGTGCGCGTGAAAATGCACCGCGTGCAGGATAAGCTCCGCCACCTCCTGACTCAACTTGCCTGATGGAACTCGACGACCTCCGCCGCCGCTGGCAGCAGCCCGCCGCCGCTTCCGAACCAACCCTGACTCACCAAAAACTCGAAGCCATGCTTGCCTCCCAACCCGATACGCCCCTGAGTGAGATGACGCGCCATGCGCGCCGCGAACAGCGCCTGGTGCTGATGGTCATCATCTTCAACGTGGCCAATTTTACGAACCTGAGCCGCCGGCACTTCCAGGGCAACACGCTGGTGCTGCTGGATGTGGTAGTGGCCCTGATGATTCTCTTTATATCGTGGTATGCCTACCGGCAGCGCAAAATTATCCGGCAGCTACAGGTGGGTGACGGTAGCACCTACGGCCACATCCGGCAGTCGATCCGGCAGCTGCGGACGCTGATGCGGAACAAGGGATACGGTGGTATGGCGTTCCTGACGACAATAGTGCTGACGGTGGTGTACAGCCAGCAGGCGGTTATTCTGGCAAACCTGCGGGCGGGCACCATCGACTGGGTTCCGACGCTGGCATTGGCCCTGGCATTGGTAGCCCTGATTGTTGGACTTCTCTACCACGAGCGTTGGCAGCAGCAGCAGCGCTACGGCCGGTACCTCGACCAGCTGGAAGCTACGCTGCGCGAGCTGGAAACCGTGGAACGATGAGCAGTGCGGGCCTGCGGTTCAGGGTTGTTTTCGGCCCGTTCAACCCCGCCGCAATACCGTTTGGTTGGAATTTCTACCCGGTCTGCGCCCGTATCCTGTAATATTACACCACAACCCTCACCTCTTTTGCCTTTCTGCGCTGTGAAACCAATTCTACAAGTTCAGGACGTACGCAAGCAGTACGCCAACCACACGGCCCTCGACGGTGTGAGCCTGGAAGTGCCCGAAGGCTCCATCTTCGGGCTGCTGGGCCCCAACGGAGCCGGCAAAACTTCCCTGATTCGCATCATCACCCAGATTACCGGCCCCGACGGCGGCCAGATTCTGTTTCGCGGGGAGCCGCTAAATCCTTCGCACGTCGGCCAGATTGGCTACCTGCCCGAGGAGCGCGGCCTCTACAAGAAGATGAAAGTGGGTGAGCAGCTGCTCTACCTGGCCCAGCTTAAGGGCTTGTCGAAGGCCGATGCTACCACCAAAATCAAGCGGTGGCTGGAGCGTTTCGACATCAAGACCTGGGCCGATAAGAACGTGGAGGACCTCAGCAAGGGCATGCAGCAGAAGATACAGTTTATTGCTACCGTGCTGCACGACCCGGCGCTGCTCATTCTCGACGAACCTTTCTCCGGCTTCGACCCCATCAACGCCAACCTGCTCAAGGACGAAATCCTGCGCCTGCGTAGCGAGGGCACCAGCATCATTTTCTCCACGCACCGCATGGAGTCGGTAGAAGAAATGTGCGACCATATTGCCCTCATCAACCGCTCCCAGAAAGTACTGGACGGCCGCGTGAGCGACGTGCGCAACGCCTACCGCAGCCAGACTTACGAGGTGGAAGGAACCGGCAAGCTGCTGCTCATCCACCCCGACTTTGAAGTAATAGAGCAGAAGGAGCGCGAAAATGGCCACTTCTACGCCCGCATCCGCATTGTGCACGGCAAGCCCAACGACCTGTTGCGCTACCTCATCGGGGCGGGGCAGGTGGAGGTGCAGGCCTTCCGGGAGCAGATTCCAAGTATCAACGAAATATTTATTCGGCGCGTGCGCGAAACCCACCCCGACTACGTGCCCGAAACCGACTCGATGCCCGCCTAATGCTGCCCCAACGTCTTTCCTCTCTCAACCGACCTCAACTCCTGAGCTATGTCTAAAATCTGGCTGATTGCCCAGCGCGAATACCTGACCCGCGTGCGCAAAAAGAGCTTCATCATCATGTCGTTACTGGGGCCGCTGCTTACTATGGCTTTGTTTGCCGTGCCGGTGCTCATTGCCACGATGTCGGATAACGGCAAGGTGGTAGCCGTAGCCGATGCCGGGGGGCTGTTCACGGATAAACTGCCCGAGGCCAAGGACGATATCAGCTTCACCCGCGTATCGGCCGACCTGCCTACTGCCAAGGCAGAGTTTAAAAAAGCCAAGTACGATGCGCTGCTGTACGTGCCTAAGCTGGATGTTGCCAATCCAACCGGCTTCCAGGTTTTTTCCCGCAAGGGCCTGGGTATTTCTCTGGAAAACGACATTAACCGCGCCGTGAATACGGCTATTGAAAACCAGCGCCTGCGGGCCGCCGGCATCGACCGCGCCGTGCTGGACAAGCTGAAGGTGGATGTGGACCTGCAGACCGTAAGCCTGAGCGACGAAGGTGAAAAAAGCTCCAGCACGGGCATCAGCACCGCTATTGCTTACGCGGCCGGCTTCCTGATTTACATCTTCATCTTCATCTACGGCGTGCAGATTATGCGCGGGGTGATGGAGGAGAAAACCAACCGTATCGTGGAGGTGGTTATTTCCTCGGTGAAGCCTTTCCAGCTGATGATGGGCAAGGTGCTGGGCATTGCCGGCGTGGGCTTCACCCAACTGGCCCTGTGGGTTGTGCTGTCGTATGGTATAGGTGCCGTAGCAATTGGCTCTGTAAGTCCTGAGAAGGTAGCGCAGGAGCGCGTAAACCGTACCACCGCCGTGGTTCGCCCCCAGACAGAAGCCGATAAGAAGGCCGCCAAAGACGATAATTTCATGGCTAAGCTAATTCAGTCCGGCAAAGATGCCAACCTGAATATCGCGCTGATTGCCGCCTGCTTCCTGTTTTACTTCCTCGGCGGCTACTTGTTCTATGGTGCCCTGTTCGGGGCCATCGGCTCGGCCGTGGACAGCGAAACCGACACCCAGCAGTTTATGATGCCCGTGACCATGCCGCTGGTGCTCACCTTCGTGGTGTCGCAGGCCGTGCTGACCACCAACCCCAACGGCCAGGTAGCCGTCTGGATGTCGATGATTCCGTTTACCTCGCCCATTGCCATGATGATGCGCCTGCCATTTGGGGGCGTGCCGATGTGGCAGCTGGCCGTATCCATGCTGCTGCTTATTGCCGGTTTCCTGGGTACTATCTGGTTGGCCGGGCGCATCTACCGAGTGGGCATCCTCATGTACGGCAAGAAAGTAACCTACGGCGAGCTGTCGAAGTGGCTGTTCTATAAAGGCTAATGTGCGACCTGATTCCGGTAAAAAGCCCCGTAGCCCGCAGCTGCTGGGCTTTTTGCTGACGCCGGGTTGCTTTCCTTGCACATACTTCGCTTGTACAGCTGTTTCAGCAAAAACAGCTGTACAACGTTTTGCCGCTGCTTGTACATGCGTTTTCAGTTTCCGGAAAATAATAGATGTACAACTGCGGAAGCTTAGGTGTGAAGCTATGGAGCAAGCCGGGCGAAAATCTGGTTGATGTAGAGACGCGACACTTCGCGTCTCGTCGTTGCTAATGTTGTTTAGCCGGCGCGGCTACGGCCGTTCAACGACGAGACGCGAAGTGTCGCGTCTCTACATCGTTCACACAAACTCCTGCGTGAGGCGTATCAACGGGTTCTGTACACGTATTTTCCGGTTTTCAAAAATACGTGTACACCCGGGCGGCGGCAACTGTACACGTATTTTTGAAAACCGGAAAATACGTGTACACCCAAGTGCCCGTTCAGGCTGAGCCGGAACGCGTATCTTGCCCCACCCACAAGGTAAACTGCTATGTTCAAAAACCTACCCCGATTAGGGTTGTGGCTGGCGCTGCTGCCGCTGGCCGCCTGCCAGGATAAGCTGGACGAGTTGGAAGACGCCACCCGCTTTACGGTGGCCCTACGCGTAAAAGGCGAAAACCTGTCCGGCCTAGGCGCCGAAATGCACTACGTATCTACCCGCAGTACCCTCACTAACCCCCAGGCCGGCCCCAGCGGCCACTACACCTACGCCGCTGCGGCCGATACCACCTACCAGCTGGGCGAGTTTGGCGTGTACGACGACGTGCTGGCCACCATTGCGCTGCGAACCGCCACCTGCGATGCCGCCACGCACCCCCGCCCGGGCAGCTACCTGAAGCTGGATATGCTGGTGAACGGGGTGGTGTACGATACCGAAACATTGAGCAGTACGTCTGGGGCGCAGGTCACCTGCTCGCCCTACTGGGGCATCGGTGTAGGCCCCAGCGCCGATGGTGACAGTGATTGGGATGATTAAGCACGCTTCCTTTGGGCACCTGCTAAGGGTACTGATGCTGTTGCTACTGCTGGCACCCGGCGCGTCGGCACAAGACCGGCCGGCCTACCACCTGTTCACGGCCGAGGGCAAGTCCGTAAGCTTCGACAAGATGCTGCGGGAGCTGGCCGGCGCCGAAGCTGGTCCTGTTCGGGGAGCAGCACAACGACCCGCTGGCGCACTGGCTGGAGCTGCAGGTAGCCAAAGAGCTGGCGCAGCGCAAGAGCGGGCAGTTTGTATTGGGCCTCGAAATGTTTGAGCGCGACGTGCAGCCGCTGGTGCAGCAGTACAACACCCGCGAGCTAACCGACCAGGCCTTCGAGGAGCAAAGCCGCCCCTGGCCCAACTACGCCACCGACTACAAACCCCTGCTCCATCTGGCCCGCCAGCAGAAGTTTGCGGTGGTGGGCACCAATGCGCCCCGCCGCTACGCCTCCCAGGTGGCCAAAGGCGGTCTGAAAGCGCTGGAAAGCCTGCCCGCCGAAGAAAAAGCCTGGTTGGCCCCACTGCCTGTTACGGTTGATTTCGCGCTGCCCGGCTACGCCAACATGGCCAAGATGTTTGGCGGCGATGCCGCCCATGCCGCTGGCGTGCAGAACATAATCCAGGCTCAGGCCCTGAAAGATGCTACCATGGCTTACTTCATCCGCCAAAGCCGCCAGCCCGGCCAACTTCTGCTCCACCTCAACGGCAGCTACCACTCCGACAACCACGACGGTATTGTGTGGTACCTGCGCCAGGCTGAGCCTGCCCTCCGCATCCGCACCATCAGCACCGTGTCGCAGGAGCAGCTCCAGAAGCTGGACAAGGAAAATCTACAGAAAGCAGATTTCGTGCTGGTGGTCCCGGCTGACATGACGAAGACGTATTAAAGCCACTTACTATATGATAGGACAATCTATTTCCGAGCAATTGGGCTTGTTATGCATAAAGCTGAATTTATTCTTCAACGCCGTTGGGCTTTTGACTCTATGCCTGCTGTTTTGCTTACAGCTTGTGAATCCATTTATGTACTATGTACTTGTAGGTAGTTATGTCTGTGTGACCTTATTTATACTATCAATTCTATTGACTCCGAAAGGGACGTTCGTTGGGCCACGGAATGTTAATAATCGGCACTATTTACAGTAGTTGCATTTCAATCAAGCGTTTCTGTTTATAGCCATGCCATTGGTTGGTTTAATAGTAATGCAGCTACGCCGAATCTGGTAGATGCTAAAGTGAAAAAGCCCAATACCTTAATGGCATCGGGCTTTCCGGAAACTATACAAAAACCCAAAAGAAGTGCTTACGCCGAGAAGGATGAGCCGCAGGTGCTTGTAGCCTGAGGGTTGTTGAAGACGAAGCCGCGGGCATTCAGGCCATCCTGGAAGTCGACTTCTATGCCCATTACGTACATAGCGTGCTTCTTATCCATCACCAGCCTAACCCCGTCCAGGTCGAAAGTTTCGTCCTGTTCCTTGGGCTTGTCGAAGCCCAGCAGGTAGCTTAGGCCCACGCGTCAAATGCCATTATCCCGGTCTGGCTTGAAACTATATCTTTGTGTTAACCTTCATCTAATCATTACAGACATATGCTTAAACTTTTACTTGGGTTATGGTTCTTCCTGCTTGCTATTATCGCACAAGCGCAGGTGCCTTCTTTTACATTACAGCATAGCATAGGTGTACCCCTCAATTTTCCGCAAGATGTTGCGGTGGATGGAGAAGATAATATCTACGTTCTAGAGTTCGGGCAGATAATCAAGTTGAGTCCGACAGGCCAATATTTGCGCACTATAAAAACGCAGAATAAGACAAACACGCGAGGAGCGACTTCCTTCGGAGTAGATAAATACGGTAATGTATATATATCCAGCAGTGAAGCAGCTGTCGATAGTATATACAAGTTTAGCTCAGAAGGTAAATTAATAACGCAATACAGCGCAGACCCAGACTCCAAGAGGTATAGAGAGGTAAACTTGTTGACGGTAGATGAGTCAGGCAATGCCTATTTAGTTGATGGTAATAATCTGTTCCAGAAAGTATCGAGCACAGGTAAGTTGATATATCAGCACCAGCTGACTAAATACCCCCAACACATAGTGGCTGGTACTGTAGATAAGGAAGGTGTTTTTTACGCTGTATGCGAGGACTTTTCCGTTTTTACACTGGATTCTCAGGGTCAGGTTAAGACCAGTTTCGAGTTTCAGAACGAGATTCAGGATGATATTCAACACGTGCTGATAGATGGGCACGGGATGCTTTATGTATCGACTCTTCGCTACTCCCGAATTGAGAAATTTGACCAGCAGGGCAACCACGTTGGTTTTCTGGATCAGGGTAATCTGCATGAGACAAAGCCGGCTATGGCGCTGGATTCTCAGGGAAATTTCATTGTCACATCTCCATCGCATGGAGGTGGAAGCAAAATTCTCAAGCTTAGCTCGGAAGGTGCCGTGCTGGATGAGTGGGGGCATACCTCGTCGTACGGTGATGTAGCGGTAGATGAGCAGGGTAATTTTTACTGTTATAATTACACTTTCACGAGCGGCCACTTACTGAAATACTCATCAAAGGGAGAAAAACTTGCGGAAATAGGCGCTGACCAACAACAGCAAAATATCTTATCTATCTGCCTGGATGTTTTAGGTAACTTATACACCCTGTCTGACTATAACGCCAACAGTTCAGGAAGCAACTACTTGATTCGCAAATTTGATTCGCAGGGAAAGTTTGTCAAGGATTATACGCCGCCAGTTATTGGGCATAATCTATACACGGACTTGGCGGTAGATGCTCAAGGAAACCTATACTTGACCGATTATTATGGGGGCTGTGTACGGAAGCTTAACAAGCAAGGTGTGCTGGTAGCTTCCATTGGCACGTGGGGTAAAGGAAAAGGGCAGGTGTGGATTCCGGAAGCTGTGACAGTAGATCTGGGCGGAAACGTGTACGTGGCGGATTATGACGGTCGGCGAGTGCAGAAGTTTTCGCCAGGCGGTAATCTGCTACGAGCCTATGGACCAGAAACAATTCCAGAAGATTCCTCTCCTACTCAGAATTGTGAAGTAGGGCTGGGTGTAGATGCAATTGGAAATCTATATGTAAACGGCAACCGCGGAGAAGTAGGCATGAGGGTGTATAGGCCGGGGAGCAAAGACGCTACGCTAATCAGTATGGGCACTGACCGCTTAGCGGTGAATACACGCGGAACATTTCTGGTTGCTATTACACGCGGTTCTAATATTATCGACGTGTATGGCAACACTAATACGACTTATCTTTCCAATACTATAATTGGTCTAGTATATCAGGATAAAAATAGTAACTGTCAACAGGATACTGGCGAGCTACCTCTGCCTAACATAGTAGTTAAAGCTGGTCCGTATTATGGCGTGTCGGACCAGAATGGCCGTTACATCGTAGCCGTAGATACTGGCCGTTATATAGTGCAGCAAATTACCCCCCAAGCAGAAATTGGGCGGGAAATCCGGCCAACCTGTACCGTTGCCCAAGCAGTTGTTCTCAACCAATACTTACAAACCGCCACGGGGCCTTCATTTGGCAATAAGGTCACAGACTCACCTTCGCTGTCAGTACAGATTACTGCAAATCGCCGCCGTCGGTGCTTTCGCAACGTGACTACGGTATCGTATAGCAATCAGGGCTATGCCGCTTCAGCTGCGGCCTATGTGACGGTAGCTTTGCCACCGCAAGTGGTCTTTATCTCTGCCGGCTTACCTTATGAGCAAAACGCGGCCGGGCAATATGTGTTTTCTGTTGGAAAGCTAGCGCCTGGTCAGCAGGGAAGTATTATTATACAGGATTCGGTGGTGTGTGGCGATGAAAGCCTGCGCGGACTCACCGTTTGTACCAAAGCGTGGATAACGCCTCCTAATACGTACCCGACATCATCTGGCAGCGGAGCAGCCTCACTGACAGTAAAAGGTTTAGCGCTGCCAGACCAGCAAACCCGCTTTGTGGTACGCAACGTCGGTAAAGCAGCTACACAGGATAGCTTGGCACTACGCGTATTTGCTGATACCGATCTGGCGTTGCGGCACCATATTTCTTTGGCGGCCGGAGATAGTGTGGTATTGCGCGTGCCTGCTACTACAGCTGTAGTGCGGGTAGAAGCCGATCAGCCACCTGGCCACCCTGGTTCAGCAATTGCCAGCGCCACGCTGGAAATACCCGCACTACGGACTGTAGGCCGTGCTAGCGCTGCACTAGCCGCTTTCCCTCCTGATAACAACAGTGCCGAGGTAAAAGAAGATTGTCAGGCTATTGTAGATTCCTTTGATCCGAACGACAAGCTGGTGATACCCGCCGGAATTTCTGAACAGCACTATACACCTCGTAATGCTTCGCTTCGCTACCGCATTCGCTTTCAGAATACTGGCACTGATGTGGCATATCAGGTAAAAGTAATTGATACGTTAGCCACGGATCTTGATATCAGTACCTTGCAACTGGAAGGCGCGTCTCACCCATATCGTTACGAGCTTCAGGGTAAAGGGCAGCCGACGCTAAGCTTCACCTTCGATGATATTCAACTTCCTGATAGCGCACATCATCCTGCGGCCAGCCAAGGGTTCGTTCAGTTTTCTATTCGTCCTAAAGCAGATTTAGCTGATAAAACGCTTATCGAAAATGAGGCTGATATATTTTTCGATTATAATTCCCCAGTACGCACTAACCTCACAAGTAACCGCATTTATGATGTGCCAGCTACCGTTACGGCTCAAAGTCAAGTAGCTTACACCGAGATTTTAGCCACGCCGCAACTCCTGGCTATTAGTCCCTTTGCTGGCCGCGCTGGCTCTATTGTAACCTTAACCGGGCACCGCTTTGCGGCTACCACGGCCGGCAATCAGGTGAAATTTAATGGTAATCGGGCTACAGTAGTAAGTGCTGACGCTAACAAGGTGCAAGTGCGCGTGCCATTTGGAGCTACTTCCGGCTCCATTCAGTTACAAACCCCCGACGGGCATACTCAAAGTTTAGAAGCATTTACAGTATATCAGCAACCTACACTTGCTACCGTCACGCCAGCGGAAGCGGTACCAGGTAGTACGGTGCTACTTACTGGAACACATTTCTCCGAAAAGGCTGAGCAGGATACAGTACTATTTAATGGGATACCTGCCACTATTATGAGCGCCAGCACCAGCTCCTTACAAGTGCAGGTACCTTATGGGGCAAAATCAGGGAAAGTAGTAGTGAAAACACTGGGAGGAGAAATAGAAAGTAAAAGCGCTTTTAACGTTTGGTACCCACCAACACTTTCTGTCGACTCCTTTTACAAAGGAAAAGCTGGAAGCATAATTACTCTAACAGGAACTAACTTCTCGGAAAATTCAACCCGAAACACAGTAACGCTTGGAGGAGTTATGGCAGAAGTTAAAATGGCTACACCTACAGCTTTGCGTGTTCAGGTACCAGCCAATGGCCAGTCGGGCAACGTGTGGATTAAAACTCCGGGCGGCCAAGTTACGGCAGATAATGACTTCGTCTTTCTGCCAGCCCCTAGGCCTATAAGTTTCCAACCAACAGAAGGTATTGTTGGTACAGAAGTAACCCTTAGTGGCTTTAACTACAGCATAGATGAGAAACTAGATACGCTGCTGTTAAACAATGAAGCTATACCGGTGCTGCAAGCCAGCGCGAACAGCCTGAAATTCAGGATTCCCCGGGGGGCGAGTACGGGTAATTTCACTGTGGCAGGTGTGGGAGGAAGAAGTATAGTTTCTCAACCCTTCAAGGTTACCGCACTGTCCAATCAGGAAGCGGTAGTGCTTTATCCAAATCCATCCCGCGGAGTTGTGACGGTCGACTGGTCCAAAGCGAATTTCGATATACAATCTGTGCGAGTGTATTCGGCGGTAGGTAGCCTGATTGCTTCTGTACAGATCAATTCGCTTAGTACAGACCACACAACGTTTACGTGGGATGACTACAAGCCTGGTCTGTATTTAGTCATTATTCAATCAGATAACGCACAAATTGTAAAGCGTGTACTGTTGCAATAAAGCAATGCAACGGCATAAGTAAGAAGCCCCGGCAACCAAAGTTGCCGGGGCTTCTTACTTATGCAAAACTCAAGAGAAGTGCTTACGCGGAGAAGGACGAGCCGCAGCCGCAGGTGCTTTTAGCCTGGGGGTTGTTGAAGATGAAGCCGCGGGCATTCAAGCCATCCTGGAAGTCAACTTCCATGCCCATTACGTACATGGCGTGCTTCTTATCCATCACGAGCCGCACCCCGTCCAGGTCGAAGGTCTCGTCCTGTTCCTTGGGTTTGTCGAAGCCCAACAGGTAGCTCAGGCCCGAGCAGCCGCCGCCCTGCACGCCCACGCGCAGGCCATATTCGGCCGGGACGTTCTTCTCGCGGAGAATATTTTTCACCTCTTCCAGCGCCCGGGGCGTGAGGTTGATGGGAGCAAGTTTCGTGGCGGTTGCCATAGGAGTGTCAGCGTTAGGAAAGTAGGCGGCAAAGATACGAAGCCGGAAGCTGCCGCGCCAGAACCCGGTTTTCAGCATTAACACGCAGCCGGCCCCGGCGGTTCACCGTATATCTTTGCCGGGCACTCTACTCCCGATTTTTCACAATTTCCTGCTACTTCTCCTCGGATGGATACCTCCGCGTACGTTTTTGATCTGCTGAAAATTATTTTGCCGGCCGTTATTGTGGGCGGCGCTATCATCTGGCTAGTGCAGCAGCATCTGGAAAAAGAGCAGCAGCGCCGCCTCATCGAAATGCGCCTCGAAACCAGCAAAACCACGCTGCCCCTGCGCCTGCAGGCTTATGAGCGGGTGACGTTGCTGCTGGAGCGCATCACGCCCAACAACATTCTGGTGCGCCTGAGCAGTGCCGGCCAGACTGCTGCCGACTACCACCGCCTGCTGCAGCAGGAAATTCGCTCGGAGTTTGAGCACAACCTCAGCCAGCAGCTCTACATGAGCCCCGAAGTCTGGAACCTTGTGAAGCAGGCCAAGGAAAACGTGCTGACGATGGTAAACCGCGCCTACCACGCCCTGCCCACGCCCCAGCAGGCCCGCGGCACCGAGCTAGCCAAGCGCATCCTCGAAAATATGATGGTGGATGAAAACGACCCCACGGCCCAAGCCCTGCTAGCCGTAAAGCGCGAAGCCGCCAGCCTGTTTTAAAATGTGCTAATGTGAGAGAATGTGCTGATGTGGTTGAATGTGCTGATGTGCTAGTGCATGAGCAACGTGTCATTGCGAGCAAAGCGAAGCAATCCGTCCTGCGCAACGCGTGAAGCCCTGAAATGTGAAAAGCCCTGACGCCAGCACGGACGTCAGGGGCTTTCTGGTAAAAGAACGTTGGTTACATTTCAGAGGACGGATTGCTTCGCGCTGCTCGCAATGACACGTTGTTCATTATTAGTACATCATTAGCACATCAGCACATTCAACCGCATTAACACATTCACACATTGGCCATTACTGAGTCGATGGCGCGCTGGTAGCAGGCTTCGTAGATGGGCACAATCTTGCTGGTGGCAAACAACTCGGCGTGGGCGCGGGCGGCGGCTTTAAAGCGGGGCAGGTTCTCGTCGGCCAGCACGTAGAGGGCATTTTGCACCATATCGGCCACGTCGCCCACGTTGCTGACCATGCCCGTGAGGCCATGCTCGTTCAGCTCGGGAATACCGCCCGCGTTGGTGCTGATGACAGGTACCTCGCACGACATGGCCTCCAGCGCCGCCAGCCCGAAGCTTTCCTTCTCGGAAGGCATCAGAAACAGATCCGACACACTCAGGACTTCCTCCACGGCTTCAAGCTTACCCAGAAAACGCACGTCGTGGCTGGAAAGGCCCAGGTCGCGGCAGAGCTTTTCGATGCGGGGCCGGTCGGGTCCGTCGCCCACCAGCAGCAGCTTGGCCGGCACCTGCTTGCGCACCCCGTCGAAAATGCGTACCACGTCTTCCACGCGCTTCACCGAGCGGAAGTTGGAGGTGTGAATCAGCAGCTTCTCGCCGTCGGGGGCAATGGCGGCGCGGAAGTGGCTTTTGTCCTGTTTGCGGAAACGCTCCAGGTTGATGAAGTTTGGAATTACCTCGATGTCCTTCTCAATGGCGAAGTACTCGTAGGTTTCCTTGCGCAGATCCGCCGAAACCGCCGTTACCCCGTCGCTCTGGTTGATGCTGAAGGTAACCACCGGCTCGTAGCTGGCATCCTTGCCCACCAGGGTAATATCGGTGCCGTGCAGCGTAGTGATGACCGGCACGCGGATGCCTTTGGAAAGCAGAATCTGCTTGGCCATAAACGCGGCGGAGGCGTGCGGAATGGCGTAGTGCACGTGCAGTACATCCAGCTTTTCGTTCTGCACAATGTCCACCATTTTAGAGGCCAGTGCCAACTCGTAGGGCGGAAACTGAAACAGCGGATACGCCGGCACGAACACCTCGTGGTAGAACAGGTTCTCGTTGAAGAAGTCGAGCCGTACGGGCTGGCTGTAGGTGATGAAGTGCACGCGGTGGCCTTTCAGGGCCAGGGCTTTGCCTAATTCGGTGGCTACTACGCCGGAGCCGCCGAAGGTGGGGTAGCAGACAATGCCAATGTTCATGGAGCGTAATGGTTAGCAGGCGTCTTCACTTAAACAAAAACGCGGCGAGAAAAGGGAGGGACAAGCACTAGTGGTAGCAGGAGCTACAAAAAATCGGCGGCAAGTCGTTTTGAAAAACGCCTTACCGCCGATGCGGAATCATTGAAACGGAAATGCCGGACAACAGATCATGTTTTCTGTAAGGACTTGTAAATGACGTCGTGGATGCGCGTGCGGATGTTGAGCTGGCGCAGCTTGTTGTTGCCGGCATCGGGGTACACCCGGTTGGAAAGAAAGATATACACGATTTTGTTTTCGGGGTCCATCCACACGCAGGTGCCTGTGAAGCCGGTGTGGCCAAAGGTGCTGGCGGGGGAGAGGTTGCTGGTGGGGCCTTCGGGCTTGCTCGGGTCGCCGTGGTCCCAGCCGAGGCCGCGGCGGTTGCCGGCTTCCGTGGAGCGGGCAAACTCGGCTACTACCGGGCTCTGGAAGTAGCGCTGCCCGCCGTAGCGGCCATTCTGCAGGTTCATCTGCATGAGAATAGCCAAGTCGTTGGCATTCGAGAACAAGCCCGCGTGGCCACTCACGCCCCCAATCATAGCCGCGGCCTGATCGTGCACGGTACCCTGCACCAGCGTATGGCGGTAGTAGGTGTCGTTTTCGGTGGGCGCAATGCAGGATTTAGGGAATTTATCCAGCGGGTGGTAGGTCATCGTAGCCAGACCAAGTGGGCCATAGAAATTTTCCTGTAGGAACTTCTCTATTGGCTGCCCCAGCAGCTTTTCGCTCAGGCGCTTGAGCACGATAAAGCTCAGGTCGCTGTACTCGGCGGGGTACTTGCCTTTCACTTTCGGCAAGAGGCCCGAGCGCACCGTCCACACCCACATGGAGTCCTCCGCCGACTTGGTGCTGTAGGTACCCGGCACTACCTCCCGCGGAAACGCGTCGGTGCGGGTGCTGGCGTAGAAAGTAGGCTTGAGGCCGGTTTTCGTGACAGTACGCTCCCAGAACGGAATACCTGGCTTGAGGCCGGCCTGGTGCAGCAGCACGTCGCGCACCACCATGTCCTTTTTGTTGGATGTCTTCAGCTCGGGCAGGTAGTCCGACAGCTTGGCGTCGAGGTTCAGCTTGCCCTGATCTTTCAGGTACATGATGGCCTGGAGCGTGCCGGCCACCTTTGTCACCGAGGCAATGTCGTAGAGGGTGGAGCTGGTCACGGCGTTAGCCTTGTCGTAGGTGGTGTAGCCGAAGCTTTTCTCGTACACCACCACGCCGTCTTTGGCCACCAGCACCTGGCCGCCAGGCGAGGCCGCGTAGGCCACCGTTTCGAGGGCAATATTGTCGATCTGGGCCAAAATTTTCGAGTCCATACCCACACTCTCGGGCGTGCCGTAGCGCAGGCGGCGGAAGTCGGGCGTAGGCAGGCCGGTACCAGCTTTCAGCGCTTCCGAAACCGTAACGGGCAGCTGGCCTTTAGCCGGCAGAGCCCCAAATAGAATCTGCGGAACAACCAGTTGCGAAGCTGCATTGTCTTCGTAGCCGCACACCAGCGTACGAGCGTTTTCCAGGTATTTCAGCGCGTAGGCATTGCCTAAGGCCACCACCACCACTTTCTGGCGCGGATTGGCCTGCAGGCGCTGGATAAAGCGTAAAGCGCCCTCACCCAGGCCGTAGTTGTGGCTGGGCGTGTTGTTCATGTTATGCAAACTTACCACCACCGTATTGTAAGGCGCCAGGCGGCTTACCAGCCTATCGAAGGTGGAGTCGGGGGCGTAGCGGTTGGGTACGGCGTAGGTGGCGCAGGGAAGGTAGTTGCCCATCGTCTGGCCCAGCACGTTGCCGGCCGGGGAGCCAATGGCAATGGAAGCCATGCGCAACGTGTCGAGGCGGTGGAAGGGCAGCAGGTCGTCCTGGTTTTTGACCACGGTAATGGCGTGCTCGTAGATACCCTGCTGCACAGCCCGGCTGACCGGCCGGTTCAGGTTTTCCACCAAATGCGGCACGTCGATGGGCTGATAGCGGTTGAGGCCGGCCCAGTACTTGGCCCGCAGGATTTTGCGCACCCGGTAGTCCACGTCTTCCTGGGAAATGCGGTTGGCGGCCATCATTTCTTTTATTTTCTGGACGGCCACCGGCACGTCTTCCGAAAACAGCAGCACGTCGTTGCCGGCCATAAGGGCCAGCGCGTCCAGCTCGCCGGGCTTGTACAGGTTCGTTACGCTCTTCATGTTGAGCGCATCGGTAAATACCAGTCCTTTGTAGTTCATTTTCTCCTTCAGCAGCCCCGTCACGAGGTTGCGCGAAAGGGTGGTAGACTGCGTGCGGAGCGTATCAAACAGCGGCATGTAGAGGTGGGCCACCATCACGCCCATCACGCCCGCTTCAAATGATTTCTGGAAGGGGTAGAGGTCCACGTTGGCCAGGCGGGCCATGTCGGTGTTGATAACCGGCAGGGCCACGTGGGAGTCTGTGTCGGTGTCGCCGTGGCCGGGAAAGTGCTTGGCTACGGCAATGATGCCGTGGTCCTGCAGGCCGCGCACGTAGGCCACACCCAGCTTAGCCACGTCCTCCTTGCTTTCGCCAAAGGAGCGGTTGCCAATCACGGGGTTCGACGGGTTGGAATTCACGTCCATCACCGGCGAGAAGCTCACGTGCACGCCCAGGGTTTTGAGCTTGAGGGCAATTTCGCGGCCCATCTGGTACACGTCCTGGTCGTCGTCGGTGGCGCCCAGCGTCATCTGCTTGGCGAAGTGCATGCTGGAGTCAAGGCGCATATCCAGGCCCCACTCGGCATCCATGGCAATGAGCAGCGGCACCTGCGCGGCCGACTGCAGGCGGTTGGTAAGCTGAGCCTGACGACGTGGCCCGCCCTGCAGAAACATCACGCCCCCGATGTTGTAGTTCTTGATCAGGAACTCCAGGTACTGGGCGTGCTTGCGGTCTTTGTTGGAGTAGCCCGCCACCATAAACAGCTGGCCCAGGCGCTGGTCGGGGGTGAGGGAGGTGAACACACTATCTACCCACGACTGCTCAGCCGCGCTGGCCGGCCGGATGTCCTTGTCCTTAGGGGCAGAAGATGAAATGATTAGACCCGTAAAGGCGAGAAAAACCAGTAAGAGCCTAATCCGAAAATCCTTTAACATCTACTCCCGTTAAGTTGGCCTACAATTGAATGCGAGCGGAAATACCCCTACTTTTGCCAGCACTGAAAAGTTCCCGCCGGGGCGGCGGCTACCCCTTCGGCCCGAGGGCTGAAGTTCCCGGTCAATGCTCTTCTCACTGCCCTGAATCGGGCCTCCGACCGATACCCGACGGGTACAGGCTGACCGCAAACTTACGGATTATTTCCCGGCGCTGGACGCGTTGAATATCGTGCCAGTTGAATTTTTTTCGGTAACCGGTTCATTTTCAAGCCTAGTTTTCTTTTGCGATGCCCGACGTTATTCAGCTTCTTCCCGAATACCTGGCCAACCAGATTGCCGCCGGCGAGGTGGTGCAGCGGCCGGCCTCGGTGGTGAAGGAACTGCTCGAAAACGCCGTTGATGCCAACGCTACCCAGGTGCAGCTTATTGTGAAGGACGCCGGCAAGCAGCTGGTGCAGGTGGTCGACAACGGAGCCGGCATGAGCCCCACCGACGCCCGCATGAGCCTGGAGCGCCACGCCACCAGCAAAATCCGCACCACCGACGACCTGTTCCGCATCCGCACGCTGGGCTTCCGGGGCGAGGCGCTGGCCTCCATTGCCGCCGTGGCCCAGGTGGAGCTGCGCACCAAGCAGCGCGCCCAGGATACCGGCTCCCTGCTGCTGGTGGAAGGCTCCCAGATCAGCAGCCAGCAGCCCGTGGCCTGCCCCGATGGCACCAGCATCAGCGTGAAGAACCTGTTTTTCAACGTGCCGGCGCGGCGTAATTTTCTGAAAAGCAACGCGGTGGAAATGCGCCATATTCTGGACGAGTTTCAGCACGTGGCCCTGGCCAATCCGCAGATCGGCTTTTCCCTGTACCAAAACGACCTGGAAGTGTTCAGCCTGCCCGCCGGCAAGCTCAGCCAGCGCATTGTGGCCGTGCTCGGCAACTCCTACAAGGAACAGCTGGCCCAGGTGGAGGAAGTGACGCCGTTTATTGCCGTGCGCGGATTCATTGGCAAGCCGGCCGCTGCCAAGAAAAGCCGGGGCGACCAGTTCTTTTTCGTTAACAACCGCTTTATCCGCTCGGCTTACCTGAACCACGCCGTGCTTACGGCCTACGAGGGCCTGTTGCCCAAGGACACGCACCCCTTCTACGTGCTGTTTCTGGAGCTCGACCCCAAGACCATCGACATCAACGTGCACCCCACCAAAACGGAAATCAAGTTTGAGGACGAGAAGACCGTGTACGCCATCGTGCGGGCTGCCGTGAAGCAAAGTCTGGGGCTGCACAACATGGCGCCTTCCCTGGATTTTGAGGGGGATGTGAACTTCGCGCCCATCCAACCCCTGCGCCTTTCCGGCAACGAGCGAAGCTCTTTCGACCCCGATGATGCGCCCCGCGACGCGCTGGCCTCGGCCGCTGCCCGTGCTGCCGGCGGCAAGGCCACTCCCCGCGACAAAGGAGCCCGCCCCGATGCCTACGAGCGGCAGATTCCGCCCCGGCCCACGGAGCAGGCCAAGCGCGAGCTGGAGGAATTTTATAAAACCCTGGGCCAGCTGAGCGTGCCCGACGTGGAGCACGAAGCTACGGCCAAGGGCGTGCTGGTGCCCTCGGCGGTGGCTTTCACGGCAGCGCAGGCTGTGCCTCCGGAGCTACTGGTAGCGCCGGAGGCCGCCCCCGCCCCGCGAGCTACCTTTGCGCGACACGGGCGGGCCAGGGCATAAGGTGCTGCAGGTGCATCAGCAGTACCTGTTGGTGCCGGTGAAGTCGGGGCTGATGCTGATTGACCAGGTGGCGGCGCGGGAGCGGATCCTGTACGAGCAGTACGCGGCCGAGCTGGAGCGCGAAACCGGCGCTTCCCAGACCCTACTGTTTCCGCGCACCGTTACGTTCACGCCCCAGGATTTTGCCGTGCTGCTGGAGCTCACGGAAACATTGCAGGCGCTGGGCTTTCGGTTTTCGGAGTTTGGCAAGCACACCATTGCCGTGGAAGGCATTCCGGCCGACGTGCCCCCCCGCCACGAAAAGGAGTTGCTGGAAGGTCTTATCGAGCAGTTTCGGACCCACGCCGGCCCGGTGAAGCTGGACCGGCGGGAGCAGGTGGCCCGGGCGTTGGCCCGGCGGTTGGCCGGCAGCGCCGGACAGGTGCGCCTCTCGGAGGTGGAAATGAACGCCCTCGTGGATCGGCTGTTTGCCTGCCAGGTGCCCAACTACGCGCCCGACGGCCGCCGCACGCTGGTAATGCTGGAGCTAAGCCAGCTGCAGGATTTTTTCCGGCGCGCCTGATACCTTGGCGGCCGGTCCGCCCAGGGCTCCGTACAACCCGCGTCTTTTCTCTTCGTTTCCCCGTCTATGTTTCGACTCACGCCGGCCGTCCGGAATCTTATCCTCGTCAATGTAGCCCTGTTTTTCCTGCAGGGCATGTTTCCGCTGCTTACTGTGTATGGCTCCCTGCACCCCATTGGGTCGGCGCTGCTGTATCCGTGGCAGTTCGTGACGTACATGTTCCTGCACGATGGATTGGGTCACCTGTTTTCCAACATGATTACCCTGCTGTTTTTTGGGGCTTCGCTGGAAGATGAATGGGGCGGAAAAAAGTTTATCACCTTCTGGCTGATCTGCGGCCTCGGGGCGGGCTTCATCTATGAGGGCGTGCGCTACTACGAGCTGCGCGAAATGAACGAAAGCCGACTTGCCTTCCACGAGCAGCCTTCGGGCGTGGGTTTTGCCGATTTTTTCCGGGAACACCTGCCCCAGGCCGGCGACTCGTACGCGCCCGTAGCCCGGCAGATGCAGAAAACCCCGGACGACCAGCGGCTGATCGATAGTGCCACCCAGACCATCGATAGTATCTATATGGAGGTGATGGATAGCCCCAATAGCGGCATGCTGGGAGCTTCCGGAGCTGTGTTCGGAATATTATTCGCCCTGGCGTACCTGTTTCCGAACCAGAAGATGTTTATTTTTCCGATACCTATCCCCATCAGCATCTGGCTTTACGTTTTCCTGTTCTCCGCGTACTCCCTCTGGAAAGGGGTACATCCCACACCCGGCGACAACGTAGCCCATTTCGCGCACCTTGGCGGAATGCTGATTGGGTTCATCGTGTTAAAAGTCTGGGAACGACGCGGTATCTAACTGCGGCCCGATGCCTGTTTCTACTGCCTGCCCACCCATGAGTATAGTTCAAGACATCCGCACCGCGTTCAGCCGCCGCGACAATGCGCTCAATCAGCTGCTGCTGATTAATGTGCTGGTTTTCGTTTTCCTGGTGCTGGTGAAGGCTATTCTGTGGCTTTCCGGCTTCCAGGGGTACTTCGGGAATGTGCTGCGGCAATTCGTGCTGCCCTCCGACCTGCCCTCCCTGGTGCGCCATCCGTGGACGGTGCTTTCCTACGCTTTCACCCACGAAGGCTTTTTCCACATTCTGTTCAACCTGCTCAATCTGTACTGGTTTGGGGCGCTGGTTCGCGAATACCTCGGCGACCGGCGGCTGGTAAGCTTGTATATCCTTGGTGGACTGGTTGGTGGGCTGGTGTTTGTGCTGGCGTTCAACCTGCTGCCCACACTGCGGCCCTATGCCGTGGCGGGTACGCCATTGCTGGGCGCCTCGGCAGCCGTGACGGCAATTGTCATGGGTGCGGCCACGCTGCTGCCGGAGTACACGTTCAGTTTGATTCTGGTGGGGCCGGTGCGCATCAAGTACATAGCGGCCTTCACTATCCTGATTTCGGTTATTGCCATCAACCAGGGCAACCCAGGTGGGGGCATTGCCCACATCGGCGGAGCCATTCTCGGATACTTCTTCATCAAGCAGCTCCAGCGTGGCCGTGACCTGGGCCGCCCCGTGCAGGCCGTCGGCGACTGGGTAGGCCGCCTGGTAACGGGCCGCCCCAACCTGCGCGTGACGCACCGCAGCCGCCCTGCCGAGCCGGCTGCCAAAGCCACTGGCCCCCGCAAACCCGCTCAGGACGAAATTGACCTGATTTTGGATAAGATTTCCCGCTCCGGCTACGAAAGCCTGTCGAAGGAAGAAAAGCAGAAGCTGTTCAAAGCCAGCCAGCAATAAAAACCACGTATTGAATGGATAAGCTGAACCAATAAAACGGATGAGCGCCTGGCTTTTCCGGCAAGGCCCACTAGCTTACGTTAGCGGGTCTTTTTTGTGGTCTGCAAGTGGTACTGGCGCCGCGCTGCTGGCAGCTTTTCGATGGCGTACCGCAGCATAGTGCGGGGCATTTGCGGGGCGTGGTCGGCCAGAAATTCTTCCAGGGCGTCCTCGTTGCGCTTGCCCACTTCCCGCAGCATCCAGCCCGTGGCTTTGTGAATCAGGTCGTGAGGGTAGGAGAGGAGCTGCTCGGCCAGGGCAAACGTGTCGGCAAACTGGCCCTGGCGAATGAAGGCCAGCGTGGAAACAATGCTCATGCGCTGGCTCCAGAGGTGGTTTTCCGCCGCCAGCTCGTATAGCGGCGCCCGGTCCTGCATAAGCAGGTAGCCGCCCACAATAGTTGGGCAGGTGATGTCGACCAAATCCCAGTTGTTGATGAACCCCCGGTTTTGCAGGTACCGCTCGTAGACGGCCTGCCTTCCAGCCGGGCCCGCCTTGGCAAACTGTAGCGTCCAGATGATCAGGCCCACGGAGCGGCAGTCGTGCCAGGGGTTCTGCACCAACTGCTCTACCTCTGCCATGGGCAGGCCGCGAAATTTCCGCGCCAGCTGCCGCTGCTGGGGCATGGGCAGCCCCAGAAACTGGTCGCCCTCGCCATACTGCCCCGGCCCGGTCTGGAAAAAGCGTGCTACCGCTACAGCTCGTGGAGGGTCGGCAAGGGAGTGAATGCGGGCCAACAGGTCGGCAGCAGTGGGCATGGCTAGGGAATAGGATATTTCAGGTCGCGCGGGTCGTGGGTGTAGAGGTAGGCATAATTGGAGCGCAGTTCCTCCCAGCCAGCTTTAGTAGCGTACTTCTCGTGCTGTACGTCTTCCCAGGCTATGCGCATCTGCCGGGCACACACAAACGGGCGCACTTGCCCTACGCCGGTGCCCAGCCCCGGAATGGCTATGGTCTGTACCTTTTCGGCCACTGGCTCACCCGTACTCAGCCGTCCGTAGCGCAGCAAAAGCAGGATGGCCTTCATGGCCTGGTACACGTTGGGCCCACGCGTGATGGTCATGGGCGTGCGCATAGTGGGCGCCGATATCAGATAGGGAAACAGGACGCTGCCGGTTTCAATGATTTCGGCCTGGCCCACCAGCAGCTCTCCGTAGTATTTCTCGCGAATAACACGCTGCAGGTCTTTCTCCAGGTGCCAGCCCAAATGCTTGGATATGGCGAAGTCGATGCCGCCGTTCATAAAACCGAAGGAGTTGGCGGGGCTGACAATGGCGTCAGCAGGGTGGTCGAAGATGGAAGCGTGGCGGACGGTGACCTGCGGGACATCAGCAAAAACTTGCTGCCAAGCGTCGGCTACTTCGGGATTGGTGTCAATAAGGTTTAGGTGCATGAAACGATTTTCGGCGGCAAGATACTGACTACCAAGCAGACCAGCGAACAAAAAAGGCCGCCCTGCACGAAGCAGAGCGGCCTTCTGAAAAGCAAGGATACGCTTAAGCCGAAGCCGTCATCTTATCCAGAGCCTCCATTACTTCTTTTACGTGGCCGCGCGAGGTTTCCAGCAGCGCCTTTTCCTCGTCATTGAGCTGCAGCTCAATAACTTTCTCGATGCCGTTTTTGCCCAGGATAACCGGAGCGCCCAAGTATACGCCGTCGATGCCATACTCGCCTTTCAGCTCGATGCACACGGGGAACACGCGGCGCTGGTCACGCACAATGGCTTCCACCATCTGAGCCGCAGCGGCGCCGGGCGCATACCAGGCCGAGGTGCCCATCAGCTTCACCAGCTCACCGCCACCTACGGCCGTGCGCTGCACAATGGCGTCCAGCTCAGCTTTGCCGATGAGCTCGGTTACGGGGATTCCGCCTACGGTGGTGTAGCGGGGCAGGGGCACCATGGTGTCGCCGTGGCCACCCATCAGTACGGCCTGAATGTCTTTGGGGCTCACGTTCAGGGCCTCGGCCAGGAAAGCGCGGTAGCGGGCCGTATCCAAGATGCCGGCCATGCCAAACACCTTTTCGCGGGGCAGGCCCGAGGTGAGGTGCGCCTGGTAGGTCATCACGTCCAGCGGGTTCGATACCACGATGATGATGGCGTTGGGCGAGTATTTCACCACCTGCTCCGTCACCGACTTCACGATGCCGGCATTCACCGAAATCAGGTCGTCGCGGCTCATGCCGGGCTTGCGGGGCAGGCCCGAGGTAATAACTACCACGTCGGAACCGGCGGTGCGGGCGTAGTCGTTGGTGACGCCCACGGTGCGGGAGTCGTAGCCAATGATGGGGGCTTTCTGCCAGATGTCAAGCGCTTTGCCTTCGGCAATGCCTTCCTTGATGTCAACGAGGATGATTTCGTTGGCAATTTCGCGGGTGGCCAGTACATCGGCGCAGGTTGCGCCTACGTTGCCGGCTCCAACTACGGTAACTTTCATCAGTGGATGGAATTGGGGTGAACGTGTGGGTTGGGCGTAAAGCTAAGCCATAGACGCGAAACTATTCCTGTCATTGCGCGGCGGTTTACATCCGTTTCACCACCAGCACCCGCGCGGTTTCTTCCGTTACCTTAAACCGGTCATCGGGGCGGAAACCGATAACCCAGGCAATTTTGCCGTCGGCGGAGCAGAGCACCTGCACGTTTTCTTTGAGGTTGAGCGGTATCTTCTGGTCGATAAGGAAGTCGGAGAGCTTCTTCTTGCCTTTCATGCCAATCGGCATAAACCAGTCGCCTTCCTGCCAGGCGCGCACCGTGAGCGGAAACTTGAGCACGTCGGCATCCAGGGCGGCTACGGCTTTGCCTTTGGGCACCTCGTAGCCCTCAATTAGCTCGTGCAGCTCGGTGCGCAAGTGGAGTCCGTCGATTTTGAGGGCCTCCTGTCCGGCCTGCAACTGGTGCGTGCCGAATTTCTGGAGCTTGCGCGGCGTAATCACTAGCTGGTCGCGGTCCTTCACCAGCTGGTGAGTGGGCGAGTCGAAGCGGCGGCCCGGCTCGGCCCCGAAGCTCTGCACAATGTCTTTGGTAACCAGGTAGGAGAAGCCGTAGGGCCGCAACAGCTCGTGGAGCACTACGGCAGTAGCGGCGGTTTTCTGCAGCAGCCGAATGTCGAGGTAAGTAGCTTCGGGTTCGGTGCGCTGGGCCTGGGCGGCGGTTTCTTCCACGTAGCGGCGCACGATTTCCTCGGCCGCGCCCACCCGCTCAGCCGTCACGCTCATGGTGTGGTCCAGGTTGGGGTTGATGTCGCGCAGCACGGGCAGTACCTCCAGGCGCAGGCGGTTGCGCTGGTATACGGGCGAGTCGTTGCTGGCATCTTCGCGCCAGATCAGGTGGTTTTCCACCACGTAGTCGTAGAGGTCGGGCTTGCTCACGGCCAGCAGGGGGCGCACCAAGTGGCCGCTTTTGGGCCGGATGCCGTGCAAACCCGCCAGGCCGGTGCCGTGGGTGAGGTTAAGCAGCATGGTTTCGGCCGTGTCGCGCTGGTGGTGGGCGGTGGCAATGGCCGCGTAGCCCTGCTGCTGCCGGATCCGCTCAAACCACTCGTAGCGCAGGGCACGGGCGGCCATCTGGGTAGAAATACCTTCCTGCTCGGCAAACTTCTTAGTCTGGAAAAACTCCACGAAGTACGGCACCTCGTACTGCTTGGCCAGCTTGCGCACAAACTGCTCGTCGGCATCGGCCTCTTCGCCGCGCAGCCCGAAGTGGCAGTGTGCCACCCCGAACGGCACACCCAAGCGGTGTAGCACGTCGGCCAGTACCACCGAGTCGAGCCCCCCGCTGACGGCTACCAGCAGCTGGTCGGTAGGGGAGAAGAGGGCGTTTTGATCTATAAACTGTTGAATCCGGTCGAGCATGGGGCGGGGAGTGAGAAGCTAAGAGCTATAAGTTAGTTCCCCTCCTTTTTCAAGGAGGGGTGCCCAGAGGGCGGGGTGGTCAGACTAGAGTTAAAAAATCAGAGCTGGTTAGTCGTTCGGGCGGCTGGCTAGCTTTAGTAAACCACCCCGGCCTCCGGCCACCCCTCCTTGAGAAAGGAGGGGAACTAAAAACTCCTGGCTTCTAACTCCTAATTATTAGCTCCCAGCCGTTATTTCTTCCAAAAAGGCACTAGCCTGCAAAGATGGGCGTTACCGCTGGGCCTTCCGTACCTTTGCGCTTAAATGTCATTTCCCAAGTCGATTTTTCTTCTGCTTTTGTTGCTGCTGCCAGTTCTGGGCTGGGCTCAGCAGCGCCCCGCCGCCAAGCCTGCAACCCAGCCCACCCCACCCAAAGGCCAGCGGGTGGAACTGCTGCCCGGCACTCAGGAGCTGATTGGCGGCACCTTCAACGGGGTTGAAATCCGCAAGCTGATCGGCAATGTGAGCTTCAAACAGGGTGACACCTTTATGTACTGCGACTCGGCCTACCAGTACACGGACCGCAACTCCATTGAGGCGTTCAGCAACGTGCGCATCGTGCAGAACGACACGCTCACCATCACCGGCGACCGGGCCACCTACGACGGTGACGCCCGCACGGCCCGCATGACGGGTAACGTGGTGATGCGCGACCCGCGGATGACGCTCACCACGCCGGTGCTCGACTACGACCTGAACCGCAAGCTGGCCGTGTACAGCGGCGGCGGCCACCTCACCGACCCCGAAAACACCCTTGACAGTCGGCTGGGCTATTACAACACCGACACGAAGGTGTTCAGCTTCCGGCGCGACGTGCGGGTGCAAACCAAAGATTACCTCATCACCGGCGACACCCTGCAGTACAATACGGTATCGAAGGTGGTGTACTTCTTTGGGCCCACGCGCATCAAAGGCGCCCGCGGCACGCTCTACGCCGAAAACGGCAACTACAATTCCCGCACCCGGGTGTCTAACTTCGAGCGCAACGCCAAGATTGAAACCCCGGAGTACCTGCTGGGCGGCGACAAGCTGTTCTACGACGAGGCCCGCGAGTACGGCCTGGCTACCGGCCGCGTGTCGATGGTATCGAAAAAGGAAAACCTCACCATCCGGGGTGACGTGGGGCGCTACTGGCGCGGGCAGGGGCGGGCCAAGCTCTACGGCAGCGCCGTGATGCGCAACATTGCCGACCGTGATACGCTGTATCTGGCCGCCGATACGCTGGTGAGCGTGGAAAGCAAGGTGCCCAACAAGCCCGGCGGCATCATCTATGCCTACCCCAAGGTGCGCATCTTCCGCGCTGATCTGCAGGGGCGCTGCGACTCGCTCACCTACAACCGCGCTGACTCTGTCATCTACCTCAACACCCAGCCCGTGCTGTGGAGCGAGCAAAACCAGCTCACGGCCGACAGTATGGAGCTGCGGATGCGTCGGCAGAAAATTGACCAGATGCGCCTGTATGCCAACTCGTTCATCGTGGGCCAGGACACCTTGCTGAACTTCAATCAGGTGCGAGGACGCAACATGGTGGGCTACTTTCAGGCGGGCAAGCTGAAAAAAGTGGACGTGCTTGGCAACGCCGAGAGCCTCTACTATGCTCTTGAAGGCGACACTACGCTCACGGGCTTGAACAAAGCCGTAAGTGCCACCATGACGCTGCGCTTTTCGCCCGATAGTAAACTCCAGACCATCAGCTTCCAGACCAATCCCGATGCCAGCTTTATTCCGCCGCATGAGCTCAAGGATGAAGACCGACAGCTGAAAGGGTTTGTCTGGCGGGCCGCGGAGCGCCCTACCCGGGCCACCACGATGGGCAAGCACTTTGCGCCGCCGGCCAAGCCCAAGGCCAAACCGAAAGCCAAGCCCAAAACCACCAAGTCCCGCACGACCAAAGCCAAGCCCAAGGCCAAACCGGCGACGACGCCTAAAAAGCCCGCTGCTCCGGCAGCCAAGCCCGCTCCGGCGGCCCGGGGCTAGCCCAATCAGGCCGATTTGATTCGGCCCCTGTAATCCGTTACCTTTGCGCCCCTTATGCTTTTCCAACGACCTCTCGTATTTGTTCTGTTGCTCGGCACGCTGCTGCTGGGGGCTTGCAGCGGCTACCAAAAGCTGCTCAAGAGCGACGACGTGAACAAAAAGTACACCGCCGCTATTGAGTACTACGAGAAAGGCGACTATGCCCGGGCCGGTACCCTGCTGGAAGAGCTGATTCCGCTGCTGAAAGGCCGCCCTGAGGCGGAGAAGGCCGATTTCTACTTTGCCAACACCAACTTCCAGGGCGGCAACTACACGCTGAGCGCCTACTACTTCCAGCAGTTTGCCGAAACCTACAGCTCCTCGGCGCTGGTGGAGGAAGCCCGCTTCATGCACGCCAAGTCGTTGTTTCGGGACTCACCGGAGTTTGAGCTGGACCAGACCAATACCTACACGGCCATCGAGTCCATTCAGGACTTCCTGAACCAATACCCCGAAAGCAAGTTCCGGCCCGAAGCCGAGAATATGTCGACGGAGCTGCAAACCAAGCTTGAAAATAAGGCCTTCGAAAGCGCCCGGCTGTACTTTCAGCTGCGCTACAACCAAGCCGCTGTAGTGGCTTTTAATACGTTTCAGCAGCAGTTTCCGGCTTCGGCCTACAGCGAGCAGGCGGCGTATATGAAGCTCACGGCCCAGTACGAGTACGCCAAGGAAAGCGTGGAGGAAAAGCAGCGTGAGCGGTATTTAGAGGTGGTAGCCTTCTACCAGAACTTCATCGACAGCTTCCCGCAGAGCGCAACCCTGAAGACCGCCGAAACCATGTACAATGCGGCCCGCGCCGAAATTGCCAAGCTCAAACCGGCCGATGCCACTGCGGCAACGGCTAAATAATGGCTTGAATAGTTGAATGGTTATCTTGTTGAATGATTACATGGCTCGTATCTGCCAGCCATTCAACAAGAAAACCATTCAGCCATTTAGCCACTCAACAAGTCAACCCTTGATCTTATGAAAAGCCCGAACAACGTACCTGCTTCCATCGTGACGCGCAACATGTCGGATTTCACCCACGAAACCGGCAACGTGTACGAAAGCATTGCCATCATCTCCAAGCGCGCCAACCAGATTTCGGTGAAGCTGAAAGAGGAACTGAACGGCAAGCTGGCCGAGTTTGCTACCACCGTGGATAACCTGGAGGAAGTGTTCGAAAACCGCGAGCAGATCGAAATCAGCAAGCACTACGAGCGGCTGCCCAAGCCCACCAACCTGGCCGTAGAGGAGTTTCTGGAAGGCAAAATCCACTTCCGCACGCCGGCCGCTGAAGAGCCCGCCGCCGAATAGTTTCAGCTAGTTAAGCCCCGCCCCAGATGTCGTCGCTGCACGGTCGGAAGATTTTGCTGGGCGTGTGCGGGAGCATCGCCGCGTATAAGAGTGCCGCCCTGGTGCGGCTGCTCGTGAAGGCCGGAGCCGAGGTGCAGGTAATCCTGACTACCTCGGCTGCGGCCTTTATTACGCCCCTTACCCTGAGCACGCTCTCTAAAAAGCCGGTGCTCACGGGCTTTCTGAAAAGCGAGGCCACCGGGGAGTGGCACAACCACGTGGCCCTGGGCCTCTGGGCCGATGTTCTGCTGATTGCGCCCGTCTCAGCCAACACGCTGGCTCAGCTGGCCCACGGTCATTGCCCCTCGCTGCTGGCGGCCGTGTACCTCTCGGCCCGCTGCCCCGTGCTACTGGCCCCAGCTATGGACCTGGACATGTACCAGCACCCGGCCACCCAGGAAAACCTGCGCCTGCTGCGCTCCTATGGTAACTACATCTTCGACTCACCCGCTGGGGAACTAGCCAGCGGCCTCGAAGGCCCCGGCCGCATGCAGGAGCCGGAGCAGATTGTGGTGGAGTTGGAGAGGGTTTTCGGCCATTAAATCTTCTGAAAAAGATTTGTCTGAGTTAAAAATCTAAGATCTGCTATTCGATGAAAATCATTCTGACTGCCTGCCTGCTGGTAATGACAAATTATTGCTTTGGGCAATTTGCCGTTGTGCGTGACAAAGATGGCTACAGTAACGTAAGGAATGCAGACAGCAGCAGTAATATTATCGATAAATTGAACAACGGTCATTTTGTCTTTTTATTAGATACTGATGGTGATTGGGCGCAGATTAATTATGCTAAAAATAACGCAGAGCTTTCGGGTAAGATGTATCGTAACAGGTTAGTGTTAGTTTCATCTTACAAAAAAATACCTTTAACCGTTACGCAGAAGGATAAAGTAGTTCTAACAGACAGCAGTATTAAGGTAGTTGTTGCTAAGCAGAAATTTGATAAAGCTAAGCACAAGCTAACTTATTATAGTGATAATAAGGCGCAGATAAAGTTTGTCGATAACAGGCAGTATTGGGGACAGGATGGAGGAGTCCCATTGTATGAATACAAAGCAGTTGAAGTATATTATAAGACAAAGAAAATTGTTTTTCCGGCTGAAGCGCTGAAAAATGTATTTGAGCCAACGCTCTTTAATACCCAGGTAAATTATGACAAGCAGAATGATATATTATACCTGCAGTCATCGAATAGTGATGGTGCTGGCGGATATAATGTAATATGGAAAATAGAGAAGGGTATTTATAAGGGCCGGTATATAGCTTATGGTTTTTAAGTGGGAGTAACTTTCGCTAGACTGGCTTCAGCGTGGCGGCTGTCTATTAGTGGCTGTCTTTTATTTATCTGTGGTCTGACTTGAGGTCTTCACAAAACTCAACTATGCGCGTTCTTCTAACCGCCGGCCCTACCTACGAACCCTTGGACCCGGTGCGCTTCATCGGCAACCACAGCACCGGCAAAATGGGCTACGCACTGGCCGAAGCCTTTGCGGCCGCTGGCGCCGACGTGACGCTCATCAGCGGCCCCACCAACCTGCCTGACCCCACGCACCCGCGCATACGCACAATGCGCGTGCAAACGGCCGCCGAAATGTATGCCGCCGCCGCCACCGAGGCACCTATTGCCGACGTGTGGGTGTTTGCCGCCGCCGTGGCTGACTACCGGCCCGCCACCGTGGCTCCAGAGAAAATCAAGAAGTCCGGCGACACCCTTACGCTGGAGCTGGTGAAGAACGTGGACATTGCCGCCACGCTGGGAAAAACCAAGCGGCCCGAACAATTTTCGGTGGGTTTTGCGTTGGAGACCGAGCACGAAGAAGAACACGCTCTTGGCAAGCTGCGCCGCAAGAACTTCGACCTGGTGGTGCTGAACTCCCTGCGCGACGCCGGCGCCGGTTTCCAGCACGACACCAACAAAGTGACTTTGCTGGCCGCCGACGGGCAAAAGACTATCTTCGGGCTGAAACCCAAAGCCGCCGTGGCCCACGACATCGTGCAGGCCGTGCTGACCCGAATTTCGCCCCATGAGTAAGTTTCTGCTGGTTTGTTTGCTGAGTTTCCTGAGTGCGCTGCCCCAGCTGGCCGCGGCCCAGGAGCTGAACTGCGAGGTCACCGTCAACACCGAAAACGTGAACATTGCCGACCGGCAGTTGGTCACGCAGATGCAGAAGGACATTACCCAGTTCCTGAACACGCGCCGCTGGACCAACGAAACCTACCGGCCCGAGGAGCGCATCCGCTGCAAGCTCTACATCGGCATCAACAGCGTGCCGCAGGCGGGCACCTACCAGGCCACGGCCGTGCTGGTGAGCACACGCCCCGTGTATGGCACCAGCTACGAAACCAACGTTTTCTCGTTTTCCGATAAGGGGTGGGTGTTCAACTACTCGCCCCAGAACCCGCTCGACTACTCCGAAACGTCGTTTACTTCCAACCTGTCGTCCCTGCTGAGCTTCTACGCTTACCTGATGATCGGGCTGGACCACGACACGTTTGCGCCCATGGGTGGCTCGCCTTACTACGATCTGGCCCAGCGCATCGTGAACAACGCGGCCAGCCAGACCCTGGAAAACGACAAGGGCTGGAAGGATGGCGAGTCGCGCAACCGCTACTGGCTGCTCAACAACCTGCAGGACCCGCAGCTGAAAGACTGCCGCTCGGCGCTTTATGCCTATTACCGCCAGGGCCTGGATATCTTCGTGGAAAAGCCCAACGACGCCCGCGCCAGCATCCAGACGGGGTTGGCGGGCATTCAGCAGGCGGCCGTACGGCGGCCCGGTACGCTTATCGTGCGCGCCTTCTTCGAGTCGAAAGCCGATGAAATTGCCAACGTGTTCCGGACCAGCCCCGAGCAAAGCCAGAAAGAAGCCGTGGTGACCATGCTCAACGAAGTAGACCCCACCAACGCCGCCAAGTACCAGACCATTCTGAAGCGGTAGGAAAGAATCAGGCCCGAAACGAAGGTTAAATACACTTCTCTAAAATAAAAAATTTAGCAACTCACTAATTGAGTTAGTAGATTTGTGATTAGCAGGCCGTACTCGGGCGAGTTATCGGCCAATTGTAAGGTGCTAATCACGGGTCAGGAGCCCGTTTATGCGCGGATTATGCTCGTTGACCTCCGAATTCAGAACTACGCTCTTATTGAGCAGCTTGAGCTGCGGCCCTCGGCCCTGCTCAACATTATTACCGGCGAAACCGGCGCCGGTAAGTCCATCATGCTGGGCGCCATTGGATTGCTGCTCGGCAACCGGGCCGATTCCAAGCTGCTGTTCAACACCGCGCACAAGTGCGTGATTGAGGGCCAGTTTGATATTTCCGGCTACCAGCTCCAGGATATTTTCGAGTCGGAAGACCTGGACTACGACGCGCAGTGCATCCTGCGCCGCGAAATCAGCCCGGCCGGCAAGTCGCGCGCGTTCATCAATGACACGCCCGTAACGCTGGAAACGCTGCGCACCATCGGGGCCAACCTGATGGACATCCATTCCCAGCACGACACGCTCCTGCTCGGCGACGCGGTATTCCAGCTCAACCTGCTCGACCTCTACGCCAATCTGGTGCCTACCCGTGCCCAGTACGGCAGCAGCTACCGCCAATACCGCAAGCTGGAAGCCGATCTGAAAACGCTGGAAGGTCAGGTAGCGCAGGCCAATAAGGAGCTGGATTACCACAGCTTCCTGCTCAGTGAGCTGGAAGACGCCCGCCTTGATGGCGAGGACCAGGAAGCCTTGGAGCAGGAAATCAAGCAGCTGGAGCACGCCGAGGAAATCAAATTCAAGCTGACGCACGCGCTGCAGGCGTTGTCGGAAGGTGAGTATTGCGCCACGGGCAGCCTCAAGGAAGCCAGTCAGCTGCTGGGGCAGGTGGCGGGGTTTGCCAGTGGCCTGCGCGAGCTGAAAGAGCGCCTCGACTCCTGCCTGATTGAGCTGCGTGACATTGCCGGTGAGGTGGAAGACACGGAGCGGCGCACCGAGGGCGACCCTATTCGCATTGATGAGCTGCAGAGCCGACTGAACGTGCTCTACAACCTGCAGCGCAAGCACCAGGTGCGCGACGTGGACGGGCTGCTGCTGGTGCGCGACGAGCTGCGCCGCAAAGTCAGCTCAGTGCTGAACCTGGACAAGGAAATTGCCCGCCTGCGCAAAGATACCGATGGCGCCCTGGCCACCGTGACGCGCCAGGCCGCCAAGCTTTCCGAAGCGCGGCAAAAGTCCTTCCCGAAGTTTGAGCGGGAGCTGGCTTTGCTGCTGGTGGAGCTGGGCATGCCGCACTCGCGCATTGTAGTGCAGCACAGCGCTGGTCAGCCCGCTGCCAGCGGCATCGACGTGGTGAGCATCCTGTTTACGGCCAACAAAGGCGCCCAGCCCCAGACGCTGAGCAAAGCCGCTTCGGGCGGGGAATTCTCGCGCCTGATGCTGTGCATCAAGTACATGCTGGCCGACAAGACGGCCCTGCCGACGATAGTGTTCGATGAAATTGATACCGGCATCAGCGGGGAAATTGCGGTAAAAGTGGGCCGCATGATGCAGCAGATGGCCCAAAAGCACCAGCTCATTGCCATTTCGCACCTGCCCCAGATGGCCGCCGCCGGCGACGCGCACTACTTCGTGTACAAGGAAGACCGCGCCGACCGCACCGTGAGCCGCATCCGGCTGCTGAGCCTGGATGAGCGCATCAAGGAAATTGCCCAGATGATTTCCGGCGCCAACCCCAGCCAGCACGCCTATCAAAGTGCCCGCGAGCTGCTGGCCATGCGCGGCGAGGAGCTGGTGGGCTAGCGGTGAAATGGTGAAATAGTGAAATGGTGAGTTATGAATACTTAACTTGGCAGCCGTTAACCTGAAATTTCAGCGTTGGGGTGCTCTTCAACTCACCACCTCACCATTTCACCATTTTCATCTTATGCCAAACCTGCTCGCTGGTAAAGTCGGTATCATTTCCGGCGCCCTTGATGAACGTTCTATTGCCTGGAAAGTAGCGCAGAAAGCCTACGCCGAGGGCGCCCGCTTCGTGCTAACTAACGCCCCGCTGGCCATGCGCATGGGCGAAATCAACAAGCTGTCGGAGGAGTGCGAGGCGCCCATCATTCCGGCCGATGCTACTTCCATGGAAGACCTGGAAAAGCTGTTCAGCGGTACGCAGGAGCACTTTGGCGGTAAAATTGACTTCGTGCTGCACAGCATTGGCATGAGCACCAACATCCGCAAGGGCAAGCACTACGGCGAGCTGAACTACGAGTGGTACCAGAAAACGCTGGACGTGTCGGCCCTGTCGCTGCACCGCATGCTGGCCGTGGCCGAAAAGCAGGACGCCTTCAACGAGTGGGGCTCGGTGGTAGCTCTGAGCTACATTGCCGCCCAGCGCGCTTTCCTCGACTATACCGATATGTCGCAGGCCAAAGCCGTACTCGAAAGCATTGCCCGCAGCTACGGCCAGCGCCTGGGCAAGCTCAAGAAAGTGCGCGTGAACACCATTTCGCAGTCACCCACCAAAACGTCAGCCGGTACCGGCATCAGCGGCTTCGATGCGTTCTACGAGTACGCCGAGCGTATGTCACCGCTCGGCAACGCGCCCGCCGAAGCCTGCGCTGATTACTGCGTGAGTTTGTTCTCGGACCTGACGCGCTACGTGACCATGCAGAACCTCATGCACGACGGCGGCTTCAGCACTACCGGTATTTCGGAGGAAATGGTAGAGCTGCTCACGAATAGCAAGGCTTAGCACCGCGTTGATTTGATGGTAAAGGAGCCCGGCCAGCAGGTCGGGCTCCTTTTTTATGGCCCGAGGAAAGGATTCCCGTTGCGAAAAAGCTCAAATAAAGTAGGCGGTATTTCAGCGTTTGGCTAAAGCCCGGGTGCGCACCGCAAGTACAGGCCGGCCGGCGGAATTGCATCTATAACATAAGTACTAGTGAATATTGGCTAATTTTCGGCCATGAAGCTTCCCTATGCCGTCCTGATAGGTTTCCTACTGGCTGCAATCCTGGTTCCACCACCCAGCAAAGCGCAAAGCCCCCAGACGCCGGCGCTTCGCTACGCGCTGTCGCAGGCTACGGCCGATACCAGCCGGGTGCTGCTGCTGGCCGATCTGAGTGCTTCTTTCCGTTACTCCCGTCTCGACTCGGTGCTGTTGTATGCCGAGCAGGGCCTGGCGCTGGCCCGCCGCATCAAATATGCTAAAGGAGAAGGCCGTTGCCTGGCTCGCCTGGGTATGCTGCAGGGGGAGCGAGGAAATCTGGCGCAGGCCCTGCGCCTCAATCTCCAGGCCCTCCAACTCAACGAAGCCAGCCATGACCTGGAAGGCACGGCCCGCACGCTCAACCAGATTGGCCTGCTCCACCAGGCCCTCGACGACCACCGGCTGGCCCTTCAGCACTATTTCCGGGCCTGGCGCATCTACCGTCAGGTGCGCACGCACGATACCTCCCAGCTGGTGAGTGTGCTGGCCAACATTGGGGCCACCTATACCGGGGCGGGTAAGCTGGATTCGGCCGCTTACTTTCTGGAAAAGGCCGAGGCGGAGGTGATGCGGGAAACGCCCGGCCGCTGGAGCAGCTGGGGCAACCCCGAGCCCTACGTGCTGCGGGAACTGGGGCTGCTGGCAGCGGCCCGCAACCAAGACCGACAGGCCCTGCAGTTTTACCGCCGCAGTGCGCAGGCTGCCGTGCCCGAAAACGACCTGCGCAGCGCCTGCCGTGCCTATCAGTACCTGGCTGAGCTTTACCAGGGTCAGCAGCAAACGGATTCCAGCGTGTATTACGGCCGCAAAGCCCTCAGCATGGGGCAGAAGCTGCCGTATATGGTGGGCATTGCGCACACCAGCGGCCTGCTGGCCGATGCCTTTGCCAGCCGGCAGCAGGCCGATAGCGCGCTGCGCTACCTGCGCCTCCGCCAGCGGGCCGAGGACAGCCTTTATAATCCGTTGCGTATCAAACAGCTGGATGCCATTGCCCTGTCGGAGGTGCAGCGCCAGCAAAAGGTGGAGCAGGAGCAGGATGCTTACAAGGTGCGTCTCTACATCTACGCGCTGCTGGCCGGGCTCGGGGGACTACTGCTGATAACCCTGCTGCAGGCCCGCCACAACCGCCAGCAGCGCCGCACCAACGCGCAGCTGCAGGAGCTGAATACCCAGGTTACCGAGCAAAAGGAAACCCTCACCACCCAGCGCGACGAGCTGTCGGCCATGCTGCGGGAGTTGAAGACAACCCAGGACCAGCTGGTGATGCGCGACCGGATGGCTTCCCTGGGCGAGCTGATGGCTGGCGTAGCCCACGAGCTGCAACAGCCAGTGCAGGCCGTCGAAGACCTGGCGGGCGTGAGCGAGCAGCTAACCGGCGAAATGCGGGCGGCGCTACAGGCCACCCAGCTGGCCAAGGAGCCTGCGGAAACGATGAAGGACATGCTGGATACCCTGCGCCAGCACCAGGCCACCCTGCGCCGCCACGGGCAGCGGGCCAGCATTATCGTGCGCGGCATGCTGGCTCACGCCGGCCGGCAGCCCAGTGTGCGCCAGGCCTCGGACCTGAACGAGTTGGCCGAAAACTACCTGCGCCTGACTTACCACGATACCCAGGCCAAAGCCCCTAAGCTGGAAGTGCAGCTGCAGGTAGACCTGGATGAAGCCCTGGGCCCGATACACATGGTGCGCCACGACATCGGGCGGGCCCTGATCAATATTTTCCTCAACGCCTTTCAGGCCGTGCAGGAACGCAGCCGGCAGTCCGAAGCCGGGTACGTGCCGCAAGTGCTTCTGCAAACCCGCCGCACCACCACCGGTATAGAGCTGCGGGTGCGCGACAATGGCCTAGGGATTCCCAGGGCTGCGCAGGCCCGGGTATTCGAGCGGTTCTTTTCTACGAAAGCTCCCGAGGAAGCTGCGGGCCTGGGCCTGGCTCTGAGCAAGGAAATCATTGAAGCAGGCCACGAAGGCACCCTCATGGTGGAAAGCGAGCCGGGCGTGTACACGGAGGTGATAGTCTGGCTGCCGACGCCGCCCACCCAAGAAAGCTAAACCCCGGGCTCCTGGGCCCGCAGCCAGGCCTCTGCCATTTCAATATCCTCAAACAGCTGCATCTGCAGCGTGTCGCCGATGCGCTGCTGCAGGTTTTCGATGGACAGCTGGCTGAAAATGTCCGGCGACACCACCTGCGCGAAGTAGCGCAACCCCGCGTTGATGATAAGCGGTGTCCAGACCTGCTGGATCCAGGTGTTAGCCTCCGTGAAGGCCCCGATGAGGTTCTGGTGGTCGTTCAGGAGCTTGGGGCAGGGCTCCGTGCGCAGCATCTCTACGTACGTGAGGCCGCCATCCATAATTGTCCCGAGGGTTTGGTGGCCATACCAGCGGGCATGAATCCAGTTGTCGCGCTGGTTTCGCTCCACTGTGAGGTACACGCTGCCGTCGCCGCGGCGCAAGGAAGTAAGCATGCGCAAAGATACGCACAGCCAGGTTTTGGGAGCCTAGCAGCGGGCCTGCCGCTGATGCAACTTGTGGGGTTCAGGCGTGTCTTACCAAATGCCCGGCAGTCTCGTAAGCACTTTCCAACCGGCTGGCACGTTTTCCGGTCAGATTGTTGTTCTTGCAGGTAAGAGGCCGGTTTTTCGGGCAACCTGCCGGTCCCGCTTTTTCGATTACTGACATCCTTCTTTAGCTGCGCACCTCATGGCGTTATTTCGTTCCTCGTTGGGCTTGTTCTCGGCCGTGCTGCCGGGCTTTCTGCTGCTTCTGCCCGGCAGCTTCGCCTCTTCTTCCGGCACGCCCGACGACCTCCCGCCCCAGAAAAAAGAGGTGCTGGTAGGCATAGTCACGCAGGGGCTGACGATGGCCCACGTGCAGCCCGAACAGATCAACGACGAGTTTTCGCGGCGCGTCTTCACGCTCTACCTCAAGCGGCTGGACGGCGGCAAACGCTTTTTGCTCCAGCCTGATATTGCCCAGCTCAAGCGCTTCGAAACCACCATTGATGATGAAGTAAAGCAGGGCAAGCACGGCTTCCTCGATTTAAGCACCCAGCTCATCAACCAGCGCCAGCAGGAAGTGCAGGTGCTGTACCGCGAGCTGCTGGCGCAGCCATTCGAGTTTACGGCCGCGGAAACCTTTGAAACCGAACCCGATAAACTGCCTTACGCGGCCGACGCCGCCGCCCGGCGGGACCGGTGGCGCCGCCTGCTCAAGTACCAGACCATGCAGCGCCTTTCCGAGCTAATGGACACGCAGAACCGCCAGCAAACCAAGTCGCTGGCGTCGGCTAAGGCCAAGCCGTCGGAGGCTACGCTTTCTACGGCTCCGCGGACCCCGGCCCAGCTGGAAGCTGATGCCCGCAAGCAGGTGCTCAAATACTACGACGAATGGTTTAGCGACCTGCGCCAGGAAGATGAGGCTGACCGGCTCAGCGGGTATACCAACGCCATTGCCAACACCTTCGACCCGCACTCCGAGTACTTCGCACCTAAGGACAAAACCAACTTCGACCTGGCTTTGACTGGCCGCCTGGAAGGAACCGGGGCTCAGCTTAGCGAGAAGGATGGCCAAGTAGTGGTAGCGGCCATTGTAGCGGGCTCAGCCTCCTATCGCCAGGGCGAGCTGAAAGTGGGCGACATTATCCAGCGCGTGGCTCAGGGGGCCGGCGAGCCGGTAGCCGTGGAAGGCCTGCGCATGGATAAAGTGGTGCAGCTGATTCGCGGCCCTAAAGGCTCGGAAGTGCGCCTGACGGTGAAAAAGCCTGATGCCAGCATCAAGGTCATTTCCATCATCCGCGACGTCGTTGTTATCGAGGAAACGTACGCGCAGTCGGCCGTTATCAACGATAAGGGCAAGAAGCTCGGTTACATCATGCTCCCCAGCTTCTACGCCGACTTCAACAACAACGGCGGCCGCAATTCGGCCCAGGACGTGAGCAACGAGTTGGATAAGCTCAAGCAGGCCGGTGTGCAGGGCGTGGTGCTGGATTTGCGCTTCAACGGCGGCGGCTCCTTGCCCGATGCCACCCGAATGGCCGGCCTGTTCATGGCTAGCGGCCCGATGGTGCAGGTAAAAAGCCGCCAAGGCGAAGCCAGCCTCCTCAAGGACCCCGACCCTAAAGTACAGTACGACGGCCCGCTGGTAGTATTGGTGAACCGCTATAGTGCCTCGGCCTCCGAGATTCTGGCTGGTGCTATTCAGGATTACAAGCGCGGCGTGATTATGGGCAATACCACCTACGGCAAAGGCACCGTACAGCGCGTGGTGGAGCTGGATGATATGCTGAACGCGGACTTCAACAAGCTCAAGCCCTTAGGCTCGCTCAAGCTCACGGTGCAGAAATACTACCGCGTAAATGGCTCGTCCACGCAGTTCAAGGGCGTGACGCCGGACATCATGGTGCCGGATGCCTACAGCACCCTGGCCGACGGCGAGCAGGATACCGATTTCCCGCTGCCCTGGGACGAAATTGCGCCCGCACCCTACCAGCCCTGGGCTGCCGCACCACCTATGGCCCGGCTGGCCGGAGCCAGCCAGCAGCGTGTAGGCGCCAACCCGTCCTTCAAGCTGCTCACGGAAACCGTGCAGACGATGGCTCAGCGCCGGAAAAACACCCAGGTTTCGCTGAGCCTGGCCGACTACCGCGCCGAGCAGCAGAAAGCCCAGGCCACCAACGAGAAGCTCAAGCAGCTGCAGCAGCAGGCGCCCACTCTTGCCGTCAGCTCCTCGATCCTGACCCCGGTGGCAGCTGATAGCAGCCGCATCAACCGCTTCCTTAAGCCCTTGCGCAAGGACCTGACGCTGCAGGAAGCCGTAGCCGTGCTGCACGACGAAATGTAGCCGACCAACCAACACAAAAAAGCCCCTGCACTGATGTGTAGGGGCTTTTTTGTGAAGCAGTCTAAAAAGCTTTTGCCGGTTTACAGTCGGGAAGAAGCCGGTTGCTACTTGGCGCTTTCGTCGCCGTCGATTGGCGCGCTTTGCTTGTGGACGTTGGCGGCTACCAGCGCGTCGGGCAGCACGTTGCTGGTCGTCACCTGCACTTTGTTCAGGAAGCCGGAAACAACTTTCCGCTCCCCGGCCATCAGGGCTTTGTAGCCGTCCTTGGCCACCTCGGCCGGATCCGCCTTGCTGCCTTCGGCAACGTTTTTGGCCCGCGTCATATCGGCCTTGTTGAAAAAGTCGGTATCCGTGAGGCCGGGCAGCAGGTTGGTGATGGTAACGTTGCTGTCCTTGTTTTCCTCCTGAATCGATTCCACCCAGGAGTTGATGAAGGCCTTAGTACCATGATATACGGCCTGGAGCGGACCGGGCAGTTCGCCCGCAATGCTGCCTACCAGCAGAATCCTGCCTTCGTTGCGGGCTTTCATTTCCTGCAGATACAGCTTCGTGAGCACCAGATAAGCCCCGATGTTGAGCTGCACAATATCCAGCTCGCGGTTGATGTCGGTGGTATCGAAGGTGCCATACTGGCCCTGGCCGGCGTCGTTTACCAGCACATCTACCTGCTTGCCGGAGGCTTTCACCTGGTCGTATACCTCGAAGGGAGCCTGCCGCTGAAACAGGTCCTTCACAATGGTGGTTACTTCTACGCCGTACTCTTGCCGAACTTCCTGAGCTGTGGCATCCAGCGTGTGCTGGTCGCGGCCGACGAGAATGAGGTTGTACTTATCCTGCGCAAAGCAGTTGGCCAGCTCGCGGCCAATACCGCTGGTGCTGCCCGTAATCAGAGCCGTTTGGGTGTTATGTGCCATGGTTGTGAAAACGTTAGAGTTGTGAATTTCTAACGCTGGGCACGCTCGGGCGGTTACGGTTGGGGTTGGTGAATAGGTTGTGTGGTACCCGCCGCTGCTGGCCGGCCCGGTTAGCTTTCGTTTGGTTCGGGGGCGTCGGCGTGGGTAGTGGCCTGATACGAGTCGGCGTACTTGAAATCGTCCAGCCAGTAGGCCGAGCTAACCACCGTAAAGACGACCGAGGAAGTCTGCTTATTCGCCGGGGTTAGCTGCCAGAGAATACTGGGCGCCTCCGGAAAGCTGGTGCCCGCAAGCTGCTCCTGAAACAGGCGTTTGAGCAGGGTATTGTCGGGCATGCCCTGGGCCAGCAGGCGCAGCAAGGGGGCTTCCGGCTGCGCATCAAAAACCGTTAGCGCCTCGGGCTCCTCAGCGGTGAGCTGTACCTGAAACTGCACCGCTTCGGCCCGGGGGAATTTCCCGTTGTAGGCCGCATAGAGCAGCTGGGTGGCTTTGAAAAACCCTTCGTGTTGGGTCAGCTCCGGGTTTTCCTCCCATAGCTTCTCCGTAAGCATCTGGTGGGCCAGGTTCTCCACTTGTCCGCTGGTGAGCTGGTCTTCAAACAGGTAGTCCAGCACCAGCCGGGCGGCTTCGGCGGGTTCCAGCTCGGTAAGGGCCATGTGCGTCATGGCCTGCAGCTCATCGGCCGCTATGTCAGTGGGGGTGTCGTAGCCGGTTTTGGTGAGCAGGGCAAGGTAATCGGCGGCCTGCCAGGAGTTGGGCAGCTCGGTAAGCGTATCGAAGGTGAGGCGTTCTACGGTGAAGTGCGGCATGAAGGAAAGTAAGCTAAGGAGGGCCGATGTTGGCCCGCACAGCGCGGCAGCAGCGTGCCGGCCTGTTCAGCTTACGCAGCGCCCCGCCAAACACCCACGAAACCGCTGGAATAAAACAGCAGTAGCCGCCCGACCGGCGCATAAGACGCTGACCGGGCTACTTTTTACGTAGAGCCAGCTCGTTTACCTGCACCAGCACTGTGTCGCCGGGAGCTAAGCGCTGAACCAAGTTGGAACTGGGTACATTCCACTCAAAACCCTGCCCTTGCCCGCATAGGGCACCTTGCCGCGAAACCAGAACAAACCAGCTATACAGCGGAATAACCGGCTGATTGTTGCGAATGGTGAGCACCTGCAGCGGCCGGAACCGACACATCGACTGGAAAGTGCCTGGCATCAGGGCTACCGGAAAGCAGCGTCTGGCCGGCTCATGTTCCCGTACCTGGTCTGCCAGCAGTTCACACCGACTCTGAGCGCCTGATGCAGCAATAACCGTGGCCGAGTCCACAGCCGATAGCAGGTAGCGCTGTGCGTTGCGGCTGGTAGCCTCCAGGGCCAGCACGCGGCTTCCGCCGGAATGATTGGCGGTAAGCGTAACCCGGTTGTCGGCTTCAAAAAGCAGCGTCAGGGAATTGTCCACGCTGATAACGCTGTCCTTCTTTAGAAAGGAGCTGCGCAGGGACCAGTGCCGCCGCAGCAGGCTGGCAGCAACCGCGGGCGAGCTGACCACACCGGTAGAGGTGTACACCTGCAGGGGTCCGGCTTTGATGGTGCTTTCTGTCTGGTACAGGCCGGCCAGCTGCGGTCCGCTGTCTTTATCTTCCTGACAGGCGCCAAGTGCCATTGCTGCTGCTACGAAGGCTAGTGTAGATACTTTCATCGGAAGTAGGAGAGGAACCCAGGCAGTGTGGTACCCGGAGTTGAAACCAAACCTAGCAAATTCTTTCCGTAGCCGGCAAAACACAAAAAGCCCGTCGGCAACAGGGCCGGCGGGCTTTCACAGGATCTTCCAGGGGCCTCTAGTTGATTGAGGCGGAGTACGCTTTCAGAATCTGGCGAGCCTGGGCCAGGTTGGTGTCGCGCGAGTTCACGGCCAGGTAAATGAACTTGTCGCCGGTAGGGGAGAGCTTCAGCAGGTGCAGCTGGTCGGTGAGCGTGAGCAGGATGTCCTGTACCGTCTGGTTCAGCTTCAGGGCCTTGATGGCTTTCAGCTTGGCCTTTACTACTTCCGTGTTGTAAGCGGCGGCGGTTTCGATATCGAATTCTGCGATGTTGGCGTGCGAAGCCAGTGGCATGCCGGTTTCAGTTTCTACAACGGCTACGGCCAGCAGGGTGGGCAGTTCATTAAGGATTTCCTGAACCGTTTGTTTGGGGGATGACATAAAATGGGTAAACGTTGAAAAGGTGTGAAAAGGAAAAATGTTGAGTTAACAGCAGGCATCAGACGGTGTGCCGACGCATGATTTCTTTGGCAATGCCCAGGTTCACATCGGCCATGCGCACGGCCAGAAAGCAGTACCATTTGCCTTCGTTCATAGGGCGCAGATGATGAAACTGGTCTTCCAGCATCACGGAAACATCCGTAAGCGGGCCCCCTACCCAAGCCTTGGCCTTCAGCGCATCGGTAATGACGCGCAGCAGCTTGGCATTGCGGAGGTTGATCTGGTTGGGGTTGTAGGTGGTAGTGGTGGTATAAGAGGCCAGCACCCGGCCCGACTGAATATCGACTACACAGGCCATCAGCAGGTCCGGCAAATCGGCCAGCAGGCCTTCCAGCGCTGTCTGGGCCCGCTTTCCGGCTTCATCCTCTGTGCCTACGGTTATCTTTTTTAGCTGCAGCCGATTGAAAAAGGGAATGTTCATTTCTTCGGAAGCGGGAATGGCTGGCTTGCTCCAGAAAGCAAGGCCAGCAGATTCCGCAGGAGTAAGTATCAAAAGCCAACTGAACTGCTTCCTCCCAACCGGTAAGGCGGCAAGAGGAAGCAGTATATCCGGAAATGCCTGTAGTTGGGGTGTTGCCTTACCGCCACGCCACGTAAATCGGTACACTGCGCGGCCGGCGCCCCTAAGCGGCTACCATTGCGCTGTCTATACCAGGGGTATACCCCACTACTCAGACCTTCCGGATGTATTCGCTAGCTTAGAAGCGCCACCAATGGCGCTTTTTTACTTTCACCTGGGCTACTTCATCGGTGCGGGGCAGCAGGGTTACATTTTGTACGCTGTGGCCTTTTACCTGCATTTCCTCTTCGCCGTAGCCCCCGTAGCCAAACTGCAGGCGCGAGGTCTGGTTGGCTGGCAGTGCCAGGGTATAGGTGCCCTGAGCGTTGGTAGTCACGGCCCGGCCGCTTACTTTATCCAGCACCGTAGCCCCAATCAGGGGCCGGCCGTTCTCGTCGAGAATGCGGCCTTTGACGATGGATACCATTTTGGCCGCGGCAGCAGCTTCCGTAGCCTCGGCGGGCAACGAAAGATTTGCTTCCGTAGAGGCCAGCGTGGTAGCCGACAATGCAGCCGGAGTGTTGGCATCGGCGGGCAGCTTGTTGCCGGCCAGCACCGCTCCACTGATAAGGGCGCCTACCACGAGGATAGAAGCAGCCCGCTGACGGAAGCGTTTCGGCTCGGTGCGCATCAGCTGAAACTGGTGTTGAATCCATCCTACCGGCCGTACATCGTGGCCGTTGGCGCGCAGGGTCTGGAAACGCCGCAGCGCGGCGTCGTTTTGCGAGGGGTTAGCTTTCAGGTAAGCGTCGACCAGATCAGCGTTGCTACCCGATAAGTCTCCTCGTAGATAGGCATCGCGGTACCCGGGCAGAAGCTCCCCGGATACCGGATGAAATGGGTTAGTAGTTAATGCCATGTTGCAGAATGTTGGTGTAGGAGAAAGAAGTGGCGGGCAGTACAAGGGTAATCTGTACCTTGGCTCAAACCTACGGACAGGCAGGGCTTAAGTTTTTACCAATTCGATAGAAGTAGTATAACTGTCTGTGAATGCCAGCTGTTGATCGATAAATAAAAAAAGTTCCCGACAGGCATATTAGTACTGAGAGTAGGTAAGAAGTGGCTTAATTGAGAAGGAAGGAATATGTTTCTAGATAATCGTAGTATATTATTGTACTATGGAAACAATCTTCACTTGTGTTCACAGGAGTGTTTCATGCAATATTTCTAATATTATGAGGTAATTTCAGAGTGGCAAGCCTGTATTTCGACTCTTAGCAGAAGCCAACTAGCAGCATAGCCTGAAGTATTCGGGGCAACTAACCTCGACAGTGTCGCCCAGCTTATAGTCAAGCTCTGAACCCTGGCAGATGTAGCTCTTTTGATATGGTAATGTCATCTTTTTCACAGCCAAGCGGTGGTGAGCTTCTGGCCGCCCCAACTCTATGCAAACCCTGGTAGCCCCGCCCCCGAGCCCCTTCGTCAGAGCATTTGCCGCGAGCTGGTTTCGCTTTACCTGGAAGACGGGCGCCGGGCTGGTAGCCGTATTCACTCTGGTGCGCTTTGCCTTGGTGCTGCATGCTAACATCACCCAGAGCTACCAGCTGGTGGCGTTTATTTTCGTGGCCATGGTGCTGCTGCCATTCGTGGTACTGACCCGGGCCGGCCGCCAAAAAATAGGGTGGGTGATGCCCACGCGCTGGAGTGGTATGCTCCTGGGTGCGGCCCTGGGCGCGGGAAGCTGCGCGGCGCTGTTTTACCTCACTACTTTCCTCTTCGGCGTGGGCGAGGGCAACAGCCTGGCTTACGTTGCCCGCTCCTACGGCAACATAGCCCAGCAGCTGAACGAGCACAACCGCCTGACCTCCTTCCTGATTTTCTCGGGACCCAGCATGGTGTTCAGCCCCATCGGGGAAGAGCTGTTCTACCGGGGGCTGGTGCACGAGTGCTTTGCGGGCCGCCTGGGCCAGCGCGGGGCAGCTGTGGCTGACAGCGCCGCGTTTGCGCTGGTGCATCTGGCACACTTTGGGTTTATATATGCCGGAACGGGCGCGGGTTGGCGCTTTCTGCCCGGTCCGGCGCTGGTGTGGGTAGTAGCTTTATTTGGTACCTGCCTGCTGTTCTCGGTGGCCCGGCGCCGCAGCGGCTCGGTGGTGGGTGCCATGGTGGCGCACGCCCTGTTCAACCTCACCATGAACTACTTTATCTTCTATCACCTGCTCTGAGCAGGGTTAGACCGCCTTACGCGTAGCATGTGCAGCTTTATTAGTGCTCCAGGGCATGCAGGGCGGCCGTAGTATGCCGGTCCAGCAGGCGGGTCACCAGCCCAGCCTCTTCCTCAATGGAGCGCTGGTAGTCCAGGGCCGTGAGTGAGGTAGGGGAGGCTTCCCAGCGAATCAGCTCACTCAGGGTATCCAGCCGCGTGAGCGACTGATCCAGGTGGTGGTAGAGCTGCAGCCAGGTGGCACTGGCCTGGGCGGGCTGCTGGCGGAGGGCCAGGCGCAGATCCAGCATCTTCATCACCACGGCGGCCAGCGCCTGCAGGCGGGCCTGCTCGCCCAGGGAAAGGGTGCGCGGTTGGCGGTCGATAATGCACAAGGCCCCAATGGCGTCGCCGGAGGCAGTGTGCAGCGGGTGGCCGGCGTAGAAGCGCAGATCCAGCGACTCGGCTACGACGGGGTCAGTGAGATGACAGGGCCGGGCACGCAGGTCCTCGTAGATGGTGGTTTCGTCCTGCAGAATGGCCATGGAGCAGATGCTCTGGTTGCGGGCTACCCGCTCGGCGTCGGCCAGCCCAAAGTTGGCCTTAAACCACACGCTATTCTCTTCCACCAACGACACCAGCGCAATGGGCACCCCAAACAGCTTAGCCGTGAGGCGCACCAAGCTTCGTCGAATACGGCATCGGGGGCGGTACCCAACAGTTGGTAGGGAGCCAGCGCCTGCAGGCGTTGCGGGTCATTGGCCGGAATCAGCGAGGTTGGTACTGCCATAGGGGCCAAAGGTACGGGCTGCAAGCGGGTTCATCTGTGCCGTCGTGCCAGCCTTACTGTTGACAGGCAGAGAAAAACAACCTCCTTCGGCTGTCATGCTACGCTCCACCCGGCAGACCAAGCAAGCGACAGGATTTACTTAAAGCGTATTTGGGATTTTATGAAAACGTCATTTCCGTCATGCTGAGCGGAGTCGAAGCATCTCTACTGCTTCTTTGAATCGTGCAGCCGAAGCGGTAGAGATGCTTCGACTCCGCTCAGCATGACGTTCTTTAAATTCCCTACCACGCTCCTAGCGACTGCAACAGCCCTTTTTTCAGTTTTCGCCCGCCAGCACAATGCGCTTCGGGGCCATTTCCAGGGCGTAGTCCTGCATCACCTGCCGCAGAATCTGCATATCGTGGGGGCAGTGCGCGGCAAATTCCTGCCAGTTGCTGAGTTCCAGTACCGGCGGCATCTCCACAATGGCCGTAGCCGAATCCCAGAAAGCGTCCCAGCTCACTCCGTACCACTCCGGGAAGCCCAGCGCCTCCTTAAAAAGATAGTGCAGATCGGCTTTGGTACGAATGCCGGTCAGGTCAAGCGTCATACAAAATGAGTCTAAGTGATAACGGCCGAAGTATGTGCGCGCAGGCTAGTTGCTATCCACTTGCTGAGTACTTCACATCTGGTATTACCGGTAGTCACGCAGTTCAGACATGCGCAATGGAAACCCTTTCCACAATGCCGGATTGCCGCGGGCGCGGCAGTGGAGTTGCAAGCTCCACGTCATAGACTGGCACGAGTTACGGCTGCGCCTAAACTCGCGCCAGTTGAGCCGGAGGCACGCACCATAAACGCGCCCTCCAGCCATATGGGTTGCCGTTATTGTTCGGCAAGTGCCTTCACTTTGGCCAGGGCCTGGGGAAAAGCCTCCTCAAAGTATGGCTGATGATCTTCCGCTATGTCTATCTCCACGAGCAGGGTGGTGGCGCCGTCGGTTTCAGTTAGAGTGTAGTTTTCCAACGCCCCCGCCCAGTCCTGGTTTTTAGCGTCCCACGGCTGCTCCTGGCCATCTTTTAGTTCGCCCAGGTGCTTGAAGGACATAAACTCGTTGGGGATTTTTTTCTCAATCACGCTGTACATACCGCCTTCGTCGGAAGCGGTGAAGACCACCTTGCTGCCTTCCTGCCAGTCGGTAATGGCGCGGGAGCCGGGGCTGAAGGGCTCGGTCCAGAGGCTGTAGGAACTGTCGTCCCAGAGTACGCGCCAGACTTTTTCTTTGGGGGCCTGAATGGTGGTGGAAAAGCGGGTCTTTTTCATAGTGGCAGCGGGTTTTGATAGGGTACGAACCGGGGCCATCTGGCCTTGCGGACTGCTACAAAAATGCCACTTAAACTGCCTCTCCATGCGGTGCTATTCCGACAATAAGCGGGGCACTTGCGACAGTTGGCAACTATGTTGCTGGCACGGCGGTGCTCCGTGCGGCTGCCTCGTGTAGGCGGAGTTAGCAGTAGCGGGAACTTTGTAGCGCGCTACTGAGGTACTGCTCGGTACCTTAATTACTGATGAATAAGTAACTGCAACCGGGTTAGCTCGAGGTAAGAATATTGATGAAGTGCGGATGCTATGGCCGGCCAGTGCTGTTGAAACAACGCTAACAGGTCGTTGGTGGTGATGTTGCCGGTTGATACCAGCAGTAGCTTATGCGGCTTACCGTGCAGTAGAAAGGTATTCACAAAGTCTGCGTCTTTGCTGATAACTACCCGTTGCTCCTGCATCGACAGGTTGCTGATGGCACCATCAGGGGTATAGTTGGCCTCGGGCAAATCCAGCGTATGCAGACAATCGCAGCCTGCTTCGGTAGTTAACCAATGAGCCAGCCGCTTCGGCAGCTGGGCATCTACCAGGAGCCGCAGCCCGCTGCTCACGAGGCCAGCCGGTAGGCCGTGCGCACTTTCAGTACTTCGGCCGCGTAGGCCTGGCAGGCGCGCAGGTCCTCAGCCTCCAGGTCCTCATAGTCCGCCAGGATTTCGGCATCGGTCATGCCCGAAGCCAGCAGTTCCAGTACGTGCTGCACCGGGTAGCGCAGCCCCCGCACCGTGGGCTGACCGTGGCAGATGGTAGGGTCGATGGTGATACGGGCGCGCAGGTCGTCGGACATGGACTAAAGATACGGGTTCAGCAGGAGTAGCACGGCAGTGGAGCTGCAAGCTCCACGTCATAGGCGGGTACGAGTTACAGCTGCACCTAAACTCGCGCCAGTTGGGGCCAGTTGGGAGCCAGCAAGGGTGAGATTAATAAACTATCAGATTTGCTCGGTTTTACCTCCAAGATCTTGTAGTATTTGCCTGATAGCATTTATCAGTTTGTCTGGTCCAGAATGGAAGAATATAGGAGAGCGAATACCAATGTTCTGAAGTAAATCAGGGAAAGGCAATACATCAAGTGTGTCCATTTCTGGTGCAACGCCAAGAAATTCCGGTATCAACGGCGGGATACTTTCGGCTTCCCAAGACAACCAAACGGGGTGGTTTTTATAGGATGGGTCCCTGACTTCAACGCTTTCGGCGGTTTCCTGATTTATAACTAGTGGTTCTGGAAACTGTAGTTGTAGTCTGTGGATAACTTCTGATTGAGAAGGATTAGTTCTGAAATAAAAGTCGTAACCGAACATGCCCATAATACTTCGACCTATTAGCGTGGAGTGAAGGTGTTGTGCAATAATAAGGAATGCAACGACTCACCCCGCCGTATCCTCTACCTCGTCCCCATCATCCACCATCACCCGGGCCAGCTTCTCGATGTTGAGGCTGCGGGCGGAGGCATCGAAGATTTCGCGGTAGGTGCCGCGTAGGTCGTAGAGCTGCTCGTGGGTGCCGCTTTCCACCATGCGGCCCTGCTTCATCACGTAGATGCAGTCGGAATCCACGATCTGGGCCAGGGAGTGGGAGATGATGACCACCGTACGGCCCTGCTTGATGGCCTCCAGGGAGTTCTTAATTTGCTCGGTGGCAATGGCGTCGAGGGAGGCGGTGGGCTCGTCGAGGAAGATGATGGGCGGGTTTTTCAGGAACAGCCGGGCAATGGCAATGCGCTGCTGCTGCCCGCCCGAGAGCTGCTGGGCGTCGCTCTGGTAGCCTTTCGGCAGCTCCATGATCTGCTCGTGCAGGTAGGCCTGGCGGGCGGCAGCTTTGATCTGGTCCAGGGTGGCGTCCATCACCCCGTAGCGGATGTTTTCCTCGATGGTGCCCTTGAAGATGTGGTTTTTCTGGAGCACCAGCCCGATTTGCTGGCGCAGGGCGTGGGTGTTGTAGTCGGCCAGGGGCCGGCCGTCGAGCAGCATCTGGCCGGAGTCGGGGGCGTAGAACTTGCAGAGCAGGTTGATGATGGTGCTCTTGCCGGCCCCGCTCAGGCCCACCAGCGCGGTGGTTTTGCCGGCCTCAATGGTCAGGCACACGTCGTGCAGGGCTTGGGTGCCGCTGGGGTAAGTAAAGTCCACGTTGCAGATATCGAAGGTGCCGCGCAGGTGGTTGGGCAGGAGCTGGCCGGTGGGCTCCACGGCGTCGTGGGCGTCGAGAATGTCGAAGAAGCCCTCGGAGTAGGTGAGGGCGTCGTTCATCTCGTCGTAGATGCGGTGCAGCTGCCGGATGGGCGCCGACACGTTGTTGAACAGCAGGATGTGGAACATGATGGCCCCGATGCTGATCTGCCGGTCGAGCACCAGGTAGGCCGTGAGGATGATGATGAGCACCACGCCAATCTGCTCGGTAAACGTCTTGAGGCCGTCGTAGAGGAAGTTGGTTTTGCGGGTCTGGAGCTGGGCTTCCTGCAGGTTCTGCTGCACCTGGGCCTGCTTCTGCTCCTCGTAGTCCTCGCGCACAAAGCTCTTGATGACTACGGCTGAGTCGATGAGGTTTACAAGGCCCTGGCTGCGGGCTTCGCGCAGGCCGCGCAGGGCCCGGCGGGTACCGTTGAGCTTATCGGCTTGGCGGTAGCTCAGCCAGAAGTACACCGGCAGCACCGCCACGGCCACCAGCCCCACATACACGTTGGCCATGAACATAATCACCAGGGCCACGATGGAGTTGGCAAACAGCGGCAGGATGTCGATAAAAAAGTTCTGCACCAGTTTCATCAGGCTCTCCACGCCCCGGTCAATACGGGTCTGGAGCTTGCCGGTCTGGTTGCCGCTGTCGGAGTAGAAGCCCAGCTCGTAGCTGAGCACCTTGTGCACCGCGTCGCGCACGAGGGTGCTGGACACGTTGATGCGGATTTTCTCTCCGTAGAACTTCTGCCCGAACTGGATGCCGGTGTTGATGATTTCCTTGCCCAGCAGCAGCGCAGTTACAACGAGCAGCAGATCGGCGCCCTGGGTCAGACCGAGGTTCTGGTTGAGCAGGCCCTGCACCGTATCCACGGTGTAGCGCAGCACAAACGGATTCACCTGCGCCGCCAACGAACCCACCAGCGTAAGCAGCAGCGTGGCTAGCACCAGGGCCCGGTACGGCAGCACGTACGGGTACAGGCGCTTGATAATTTCCCAGAGACTCATGCAACAGCGGCTAAGTAAGAACTAGCCGGTTAGACGAGCGGGGCGGGGGTGGGGTTATAGAATGGAGTTTGACTGGTTATCCCTGACGTTTGCGTCGGGTTTCGGCATAAATAGTCTTCATCAAATCAGTAAAATGCTCTTCGTTAGTAACATACTCGGAGTAGGAGCAATGTGTAATGAAAAGAGCATCGGCTTCCTTATGCATGAACAATACAGCCCGTGTGCCTACTGAAAAGCTTAGCTCACACGTGGTGTAATGTGATTTTAATTCAATCGTGTCTCCTGCATGAAATTCTCCTCTAAAGCTTTCCAGTACCCGAATTCGAACGTGGTAGCCACGTGAGGAATCCTGACGAGTTAAGCGTAACCACTGCCGGTGTGACTGCCCTTCCGAAGTGCTATTATCAAGCAACTCGATTACCTCGCCGGTAATTAAGTAGGGTGTGGTATTAATATGTGTTTTGACAGGTGACATCAGACAGTCACAGGCATATGCACTAAGGTTGTTGACGAATAAAGGTAGAAGTAGTAGGTGCTTCATAGTGCTAAATAAGCTCGGTTGGGATAGGCTAGTCCACCACCGCGTAGTGGTTCATCTCCTAAATACTGAAGCAGTATCGTTGGATGAAATCTGTACTTACCAGTTGAATGAAGCGCGTTTCAGTACCTGGCGTGCCGAGGGCTCTTCTGGCCATATCTCAATATGGTAGGTATCCTCCGCTTCTTCATCCTCATCTATTATGGAATCCAGACCGACCGCAGATACTCGCACCCTGTAAAACCCGGGAGGAACAGTCAACTCAAGTTCTATAGCGGTTTCGTGAACGGTGTAGCTGCTTTTACACAAGATACGTACCGCGTTGTATGCAAGCCTATTCTTTGGATTTGCGCCAGCGCGTGGCGCAGGCGCTGGCCGAGCCGGGTGCCCGGCAGGCGCAGGTGGCGGCCCGCTTTTGCGTGAGCCTGGCCTTCGTGGGCAAACTGCTGCGTCGGCAGCGGCACACCGGTTCGCTGGCGGCGCTGCCCGGCCGGGGCGGGCCGCCGCGGTGCCTGGACGCGGCGGCGCAGGCCTGGCTGGTGGTGCAGGTCGGGCGCCAGTCGGACGCGACGCTGGCCGAGTTGCGCGACGCGCTAGCGGCCGACACGGGGCAGCGGGTGAGTGTGGGCGTCATCTGGCGCGTGCTGGACGAGCACGGGCTACGCCGCAAAAAAAGCCTGCACGCCACCGAGCGTGACACGCAACGCGTGCACGAACTGCGACGTCAGTATGTGGAAACAGTGAGCGCGCGCGGCGACGTGCACCGGTTTTACTTTCTGGACGAGACCGGTCTGCGCCTAGATTACACGCGGCGTTACGCGCGGGCCGTGGGCGGCCGGCGCGCGGGCGGGGCCGTGCCGCTGCGGCGCGGTAAGAGCCTGACGCTGATCGGGGCGCTGGGCGTGCGCGGGCTCAAAGCCGTGCAGGTGCTGGATGGAGCGTTAGACCAGCGCAGATTCGCCTTCTACATCAGCCAAGTGCTGGGTCCGCAACTGCGCCGCGGCGACGTGCTGGTGCTCGACAACCTGCCGGTGCATAAGCTCGGCGGCTTGCAAGAGGAACTGGCCCGGCGCGGCGTCGAGGTGCTGTTTTTGCCGCCCTACTCGCCCGACTTTGCCCCCGTTGAGCAGGCCTGGAGCAAGCTCAAAACCAAGCTCCGTCAGGCCCAAGCCCGTACCCGCCAGGCGCTGGAGCAAGCGTTGCAAACCGCCATCGACTGGATTACCAGCCGCGACGCCAAAGCCTGGTTTAACCACTGCGGCTACCACGTACACCGTTCATGATTCCGCTATATTGTTGAACTAATGCAAGCTAGTACTTGCAGTTTTCCTGACTTAATTTCTAGACTAGCTTCCACAACATGGTCGTAAGGGGCTAAATCAGACGACTCATTACGCTGCTCCAGAACACTGATGGTGGCGTTTACATCCCAATAGGTGCCGATGCTAACACCCAATATACCTGCTTCAACTGCCAATTTATCGGCAAAAGAAGCATCAGTCCAGAAATCAAAGGAGCCTGTATCACCGGGAGAGTCCTTGTCATAAAGGTAGAACTGATGGTACGATGTAGTGAAATGAAGTGTATGAATCATTTAGGGCTGGATAGTATGCATGGTTACCCCACCACCGCGTAGTGCTGCATTTCTTGAATACTCGTGTAAAACGGCTTCACCAGCTGGAAAAACGCCCCAAACTCCGCGCTTTTGCGGAAACCCTGGAGGTGACGCTCCACCGAAGTCCACTCGATGCGCCAGATGAACAGCTCGGGGTCTTCCTCACAGTGGGCGAGCTGGTAGCTTAGGCAGTCGGGCGCGGCGGCCAGGAGCTGGTTGGCCTGGCGGATGGCTTCCACGAAAGCAGGCTGCTCAGTGCTGATGCGGTAGCGGATGTATTCGATGGTCAAGGCGGTAATGCTCCTGGTTATTTCCTTACCAAAGGAGTTTCTCTTTCCTGTACCACCAGCGTATCACCCACCTGTAGCTGATTGATAACCGCCGGATTTAAGCTGTTCCATTGATTGCCAAATCCGGTGCCACACGAGTATGAGGAGGATGTATAGGCGGTCATAAGCCAGGACGTATGCACGACGCTAAGCTGCCCCTTGGTTATCTGTATGGGAAACAGGGGCCGATACCGGCAAGCGTAACCCCAACTTCCCGAAATAATGGAGACTGGGCGGCAATGATAGGTAGGTTTGTACAGCGGCACCTGCTTGGCAATCCGGCCGCAGTCAGCATTAGGATAGTTGTCCGGGTTGATAACCATCACGGAATCCAATTGGGCTAGCACCATATCGGTGCTCGAATAGCTTACCACTTCCGTTGGCATTGTGTCTGTAGTATCTTTGGTAGCGGTAGAAATTTCCGAAAGTCTGACGGCGGTAGGCGAAGCAAAGTGCAGAGCCAGGAAGGTAGAATGCGTCTCAGAGCCAGTACTTAGCTCAAACATACCTTCTTGTTTCTTCCTTTTTAAATGGGCACTAATGATGGCCACATCGGTTGTTTTGCCACTGCTGGTGTACATGACTGCCGGTTTGATCGTGCGGGTACCTGTGCTGATATAATCACCCTGCCGCAGGTCTTCCTCCTGCTCCGGGTCATTGGTGCAGTTGGTGAGCAGCACCGAAAACAGGGCCAGCAGTACACAAATAGGGCCCGGCATCGGGCGCAAGCGGTTCAGAATAAATGAGGTCATAGTTCTGCTGTTAGAATATGGCCTCAATATAGCAGGTAGGCTGTTGACCAAAGAACTAACTCAGAACGGCAACAGGCTTTGGGAGAAGCTACAAGGCATCCATGGCGGTACCTACTCCAACTGTTTGGGTAAGACCCGATAACGTAAAAGGGCACCTGAACCCTGCTGCCTACGCTCCGTCCACTGGAATAATCGGCCTGGGTGCAGTTGGAAACCGCTGCAACTCCCACACTTTGTTCGGTTCTTTAACGCCACGAAGCAAGCTCTCATTCTCTTTTTCCTATGACTCTACTCCGACTCTTCACACTGGCCGGCTCCCTGGCTCTCGCGGCTCCGGCCCTGGCCCAGCAAGGCACCAAGGCTGACGCCGCTACCCTCGCCAAAATCAAAGACGAAGGCCTAAACCGCTCTAAGGTGATGGAAACGGCCTTTTACCTGACCGACGTATGCGGCCCGCGCCTGGCCGGCTCCGAGGGCCTGGCCCGCGCTAACGAGTGGACCAAAAAGCAGCTCACCGATTGGGGCCTCACCAAAGCCAACATCGAGCCCTGGGGCACGTTTGGCCGCGGCTGGGACATCGATAAGTCGTACGTGGCCATGACGGCGCCCTACTACCACACCCTTATCGGCGCACCCAAGGCCTGGACGCCCGGCACCAATGGCCTGCTGAAAAAGTCGGTAGTGGTGGTGAAGGCTACGACTGAAGCCGAGCTTGATAAGTATAAAGGCCAGCTGCGCGACAAAATCGTGCTGCTCGGCGTTGCCAATGCGCCCAAGCCTTCCTTCGAGCCCGATGCCCGCCGCCATACCGACGAGGAGCTGAAGAAAATGGCCGACTTCAAGCCCGAAGCCCCCGCTACGCCGCGCCCCGCGGATGCCGATGCGGAAAAACGAATGGCCGACCGCAAAGCGCTGATGGCGGTGCGCACCAAACTGGCCGATATGATGGTGAGCGAAGGCGCGGCTGCCGTGCTGAGCTCCCGCGGCGGCTCCGATGGTACGTTCTTCACCAGCAACGGTGCGCCCTACGCCGCCGATGCCAAGCCCGTGCTGCCCGAGCTGGAAATGGCTCCCGAAGACCAACTGCGCCTGATTCGGCTGGCCGAAGCCGGCATTCCGGTGCAACTGGAGCTGGAAACCCGTACCCGTTTCCAGTCCCAGGACCTGAAGGGCTACAACGTAGTAGCCGAAATTCCCGGCACCGATAAAAAGCTGAAAAGCGAAGTGGTGATGCTGGGCGGCCACCTCGATTCCTGGCACGCTGCTACCGGGGCCACCGACAACGCCGCCGGCTGCGCCATAATGATGGAGGCCGTGCGTATTTTGAAGGCTACCGGCGTGCAGCCGCGCCGCACTATCCGCATTGCTTTGTGGGGCGAGGAGGAACAAGGACTGCACGGTTCCCGCGGGTACGTGAAAAACCACTTTGCCGACCCTGCTACTATGCAGCTGCTGCCCGAGCACGAGAAGCTGGCCGCCTACTTCAACCTCGACAACGGCGCTGGCAAAATCCGCGGTATCTACGCCCAGGGCAACGAGGCCGCCGCGCCCATCTTCCAGGACTGGCTCAAGCCTTTTGCCGACATGGGCGCTACCACCGTTACGCTGCGCAACACCGGCGGCACGGACCACCTCTCGTTTGATGCCGTGGGCCTGCCCGGCTTCCAGTTCATCCAAGACCCGCTGGACTACGGTACCCGCACCCACCACACCAACATGGATACCTACGAGCGGCTCCCCGCCGACGACCTCAAGCAGGCTTCGGTAGTGGTGGCCTCCTTCGTGTACCAGGCTGCCATGCGCGACGCCAAGCTGCCCCGCAAGCCCCTGCCCACCGTTAAGCCGGAAGGACGGATGTAGTCCAAAAAGCAAAACAGGTGCAATGCCCCACTGGGTGCTATTACAGCAACCAGTGGGGCATTGTTGTTGGCTAGCAGTTGAGTGGTACGTGGGCCGATTCAGGCAATCAGCTGATTTTAGCCCGCCACTGCTTTATTAAGTGCGTTCGGGCCTCACAGGCTGTGGGCGTGAGCATAGACGGCTCTAAACATTTTCCTTGTTCAAATCTCCGAATGGTCTGCTCAGCTTCTTCATCTGTTTCAGCTGGGAAAGAGAAGACCGTTGGGTGCCAGCCTGTTTGCTGCTGCCACCAGGTCATATCTATTGAGTTGTTGTCGGATACTTTTGCTGCTGCCGCTGGGAAGGAGAGCTGACTAAGAACGTGCTGAGTGAAGGTATCCGGTAAACGAACCTGATGACAGCTTACGTAGTGCACCAAGCCTTCCGGCCAGCAGTATGTGCCATCCGTAAGGTCAGCTGCGCCTATTTCAGCGGTAGAAATGCCACAGCGGAAACGGCACCAGCTATAGCCCATCCAGTACGCAAGGGGCAGCCCCTGTTGCAGATAGTGTACTACCTGTTGCCGTTCCGATTGTGACCAGTCTGGATCAATAAACCAAGCTGGGTCAGGCGACTCTGGTTCCAGCAGGCTGCACCAGAAACCAATGCCGATTAGGGGTTGCATAGTACTGGGATTTACCTCAACTGTTCCTTAAACAGCCGCAGCGTCCGTTCCCAAGCCAGCTTGGCGGCTTCGGCGTTGTAGCGGGCGGGGGAGGAGTCGTTGTTGAACGCGTGGTTGACGCCCTCGTACACGAACTGCTCAAACGGCACGCCGGCGGCTTTCAGAGCTGCTTCGTAGGCGTCCTTGCCGGCGTTTACCCGCTCATCGAGGGCGGCGTAGTGCAGCATGAGGTGGGCCTTGATGCGGGTGAGGTCGGCGGTAGCCTCGGGTTGGGTGCCGTAGTACGCTACCGCGGCGTTCAGCTGCGGGTCGTGGAGGGCCAGTTGGTTGGCCATTGCCCCGCCCCAGCAGAAGCCTACGCAGCCGGTGCGGCCGTTGCTTTCCGGGCGTGCGCGCAGATAGCGCAGGGCGCCGAGGTAGTTGTTCAGGTTCTGCGGCTTATCCAGCTTGCCGATGAGCGTACGGCCTTCATCTTCATTGGCGGGCGTACCCCCAAACACCGACAGCGCATCCACGCCCAGGGCCACGTAGCCCGCCTGGGCCACGCGTTGGGTTACGTCTTTGATGTGGGGCGTGAGGCCCCGGTTTTCGTGAATGACCACCACGGCCCCGCGCTTTTTCTTGTCCTTGGGGTGCACCAGCAGCCCTTTCATCGTCACGCCGGCCTCGCCGGGCCAAGTCACTTCCTCGGCTACCAGCTTGCTTTTTTCAGTCCCGCCGGGAGTAGCAGCCTGGGCGTAACCGGGTTCCAGGGCTGCCAGGGCCGCCGCGGCCAGCGCCGTGCCGCCGGTTAGCTTCACCAGGCGGTCCAGAAAGTCCTTGCGACTAAGCGGAGCGTGGGTGTATTCGTTGAAGAGGTTGATGATGCGCTGATCCATGCGGCGGAAGAGGAAGTGGTGGAGAAAGATAGAGAAACCCGCCCGAAGCTGCACCGGCGCATTAGGCACTCCCGCCCCGGTTTCCGGCACTCGCACGATTTTTCCGGCACTCCCGCGAAAGAGCCTGCTTTCAGAGCCGCGAAAAACCAGTTTTGAGGCATCATTCACCTTAAACCTTCTTCCTCATGGATACGCAGAAACTTGCCCGCGACGTAAAATTCCTGAAAGCCTATGCCCTGAGCACTATGCTGGTTCCGGCTGTGGCCCTGCTCTGCGCCTTCGGCAAGCCCGATAAGCCCGTGCGCTTCGGCGAAATATCGGTGGAGCGCCTGAACCTGGTAGAGCGCGACGGTACCGTGAAGATGGTGATGAGCAACAAGGAGCGGTTTCCGCAGGGCGTCACCATCGACGGCAAGCACATCGACTACAAGCGGACTCATCCCGGTATGCTGTTCTACAACGACAAGGGCGAGGAGTGCGGCGGCCTGATTTTCGGGGGCGAAAAGGGGCCGGATGGCAAGCCATCCGCGGGCGGGCACTTTTCCCTCGACCGGTTCGGCCAAGATCAGGTTATTGCCCTCAACTACCAGGAGCAGGGCGGCGGCTACAAGGCGGGCCTCACCTTCAACGACGCCCCCGAGGAGTCAGTGGCTGTGCTGAACGAAAAGTATAAGAACGCCACGCCCGAGGAAAAGCAGCAAGCCCAGAAGGAAGGCAAACTGGGGTTGATGACGCGCATGTACGTGGGCACCACGGCCGGCCGCTCCTCGGCCGTGATTATGGCCGACCAGCGCGGGGCCACCCGCATGATGATGGTGGCCAACACCGACCAGTCCACCCTCGATTTCAAAGACAGCCAGGGCCGTACCCGCCTCACCATTGGGGTGGATAAAAACAACCAGCCCATACTGCGCTTCCTCGACGAAACCGGCAAGGAGGTGAAACCGGCCGGGCAATTCTGAGCTGCGCGCCGCAAACGTTAAGCCATGTAGTATGCCCGGCGCAAAGTAGTTGGTCATTCCGGGCGCCGCACGGGATGACCAACTACTTCCATAGCTTGCAATCCAAACCCTGCTTTCATGCGCAAAAAGCCCTGGTTTTACCTGTTCATGTTCGCGCTGGCCTTGCTGCTGGCCCTGTACACGCGCCTGACCATGGCTGGGACCGTGGAGGAGTTCTACCTGTTCCCGGACGCGCCATTCTGGACGTTTCTGCAGGCTTTGCTGATTGTCTGGCTGCTGGATAAACTACATGCCGGGGGGGTGCGCCGCGGGCAGGCTTCGGGGCAGGCCCGCTACTTCTTCGGATTACTCTGGCGCGGGGCGCTGCTGTTCGTGGGACTTACCCAGCTGCTTACGGCGGTGCTGGAGCTTACCCACATCGGGCACGACAATTATGCCGGCTGGTACCCGGTGGCGCGCGGCCTTTCATCGGATGTTTTTCTGTACCTGCTGGTGGGCAGCGTGTACCTGCCGTTTCTGTACCAGCAGCACGCCGCCGAGGTGCGGATAGAGGTGGAGCGCCTGGAAAAGGAAGCCACCCAGGCGCGCCTGCGGGCCCTGCAACAGCACGTCGACCCGCACTTTCTGTTCAACAACCTCAACATCCTAGCCGCCCTTATCGAGCCAGCTAACACTATCGCACACGACTATGTGACCCATCTGGCCAGCCTCTACCGCTACTTGGTGCGCACCCGCCAGCACGATGCCGTGCCGGTAGCCGAGGAGCTGGCTTTCCTGCGCGACTACCAGTTTCTGTTGCAGCGGCGCTTCGGGGCCGCCTACGTGTTCGAGCAAGACGTACAGGTCTCTGATGATGAGCTGCAACAGCTGCTGATTCCGCCTGGGGTAGGGCAGGAACTGCTCACCAATGCGCTCAAGCATAATCTGGGCAGCCGCCGCCAGCCGCTTCACGTACGGCTCACCCTCACTGCCACCAGCCTGCAGGTTAGCCATGCCCGCCAGCCCCGCCCGGTGCCGCCCCCCGGCGAGGGCAGCGGGCTGGCCGGCCTGCGCGCCCGCCTCGCTTTGCTCCACGATATGCCCGTACGCATCGACGACACGCCCGAGCAGTTCAGCGTGACGCTGCCCCTGGTGCGCCGCGCCCCAGTTTGGGCTCAGGAGCAGGTTGAGGAGTAAAAGATACCATCGTGCTTCCCAAATTTCTGCTCATTTAGCAGGTCCTGCCTAGTTTCACTGCCCAAATCCGCGTAGCGTCTCACTACTCACTACTCGCCGCTATGCTCCGTTTGCTGTTGATTGAAGACGAGGAACCGGCCCTCGATCAGCTCCGCCGCTTTGCCCTGCAGTATGCCCCCACGGCTACCATTGTGGGCGAGTGTCAGCAGGTAAGTGAAGCCGCCGCGTTCTTACGTCAGCACCCGGCCCCCGACCTGATTCTGTCGGATATCGAGCTGCTGGATGGCAACGTGTTTCAGCTATTTGGACAGGTGGCCGTCAATAGCCCTGTCATCTTCGTCACGGCCTACGACTCGTTTCTGGTGCAGGCCTTCGAGCAGAACGGCATTGCCTACGTGCTCAAGCCCGTGCAGTACGCGCAGTTTGCGGCCGCCATGCAGAAGTTCGAGCGGCTGCGGCAGTCGTTTCAGGGAGCGGCCTTGCAGCAGCTGGCCGCAACGCTAAGTGGCACGGCGCCCGCTCCAGCCTACAAGCAGCGGCTGGTGAGCAAAACCCGCCAGGGTCTCTATCTGCTCGATGTGGCCGATCTGTCTTACTTTCAGCTGCGCAACGGTGTCACGCACGCCGTTGATGCGCAGGGCCGGGCCTTTGTGCTCAACGAAACTCTGAGCCAGCTGGAAGCCCAACTCGACCCGGCCCGCTTCTTCCGCCTCAACCGCACCGAAATTGTGCAGCTCAGCGCTATCGAGCGGCTGGAGCCCTATTTCAACGATACGCTGGTGGTGCACCTGCGCGGTCAGCCCGTGAGCCTCACTGCCAGCACCCACCGTACGCCCGAGCTGCGCCGTTGGCTGGGCCTGAAATAGCGACTAGCAGAAAACAGCAAAGCCCGTCACTTCTCCATGAAAAGAAGTGGCGGGCTTTGTAACGTGCCGGGGCCGGCTAGCCTATTCTTCACGGTTTACAGTAGCCGGGCTGAACGCCGGTACGCACACCGACCAATATTCACACTCGGCATTGAAGGGGTTGGAATAGCGTACCCGGGCTCCGGCCTTAATTAGCAGCGCCTGCCCGGCTTGCAGCTCTACCATCTCTCCGTCAATTTCGAAACGCTTGCGGCCGCGCACCACAATGGTTATTTCATCGAAAGCCGGCGTCTGGTGCGGTTCACTCCAGTGTGGCGGGGCTACCATGTGCGCCAGGCTGTACTGGCCGGTACCGGTGCTGGCATGGCCTACGTGCTCCTCAATGAGCTTGCCATCGGTAGTGGGCACCACAAACGGAGCGGGATTCAGAACGTAACGCTTGTCGGACATCAGCAGAAAAATGGCTAGTTGGTGGTAGCGGGCGGGCATTCGCCCTTGGTAAAGCTCGTTACGCCGGCATTGGAAGCCTGGCACGCATTGCCGTACGTTTTGCCATCGCAGCCGCATACCGGGTCGTACTGCATGGTGCACATGCCATCTTTGTTGATTTTCGACGCGTCGATGCACGCTGTGGTAGCAGCGGCAGGCTTTTCGGCAGACTGGCAGCCACCGGCCAGAGCCGTTAGCAACAGTGGGAAGGCAAGCAGAAATTTCATAACCCAGGGGGTAAGGTGAAGGATACGCCAAACATACGGAAGCCCATCCAGATGAGTCATCCGCGGGTAAGTATTCGGCCGAAGCTATTTTTTTGTCTTCTCTTAAAACCCCTTGCCAGAGCCTGCGTATAGGCACAACATCAGGATTGGCCTCGCTCCCTTGTACTGGCGCGGTTGATCTGCGGAAGGCGTTGCTTTTCCAAGTACCTCAACCATTCACATTCATTCTCTCCCTACTCATGTCGTATCACGAAGAAGACAACTCCGGTAAAATTCTCCTCGCTGCCCTGGCTGGTGCCGGCGCCGGTATCATTGCTGGTATGCTGATGGCCCCCGATAACGGCAAAGCCACCCGCGAAAAGCTGGGCTCCGCTGCTACCAAGTACAGCGGCCAGCTGGGCGAGCAGCTTTCCAAGTACGGCGAAGAGCTGGACACCAAGTTCAAAGGCTACGTTGAAAAGCTTGAAGAGCTGGGCGTTACCATCCCCGGTAGCAGCCTGAAGCTGAAAGGCGACTGGAACGAAGCTAAAGGCAAGCTACGTCAGCAGTACGCGCAGCTCACCGACGAGGATCTGGAATACGCTGAAGGCCAGGAAGAAGACCTCGTAGGCCGCCTGCAGCAAAAGCTGGGCAAAGGCAAGCGCGAAATCACCAAGCTCCTGAACGAGCTGTAAGCCACCGCAAAGTCAGCTTAGCCATAGAAGAAGCCCTTTCTCTTTCCGAGGAAGGGCTTTTTTTCAACTCTTTTGCCTGTTCCGCGTTATTTGTCTTCCACACGGACAACTCACCTTTTACTTTCCCTACCATGAAAAACGACAACGGTAAAATTATCCTCTCCCTGCTGGCCGGTGCTACGGCTGGCGTTGTAGCCGGCCTGCTGCTGGCACCCGAAACCGGCGAGGACACCCGCGCCGGCCTGCGCGACTCGGCCAGCCGCTTTTCCGGCGACCTGAACAAGCTGCTCAAAGATGGCCTCAGTCGCCTCAACGACCTGAAAACCGGCGGTGTATCGGCCGATACCAACCCCGACCGTTCCGCCGCCGACTCCCTGCTCGATGATCTGGGCTCTTCAACTTCGGATGCCACGACCTCTGAGGCTGGCACCGATGGCCGGTCGGAATCAGTTTAATAAAATTCGGGCTTCCGGCAACTTCTCTCGTATAGCACCGTAAAAACCATCATCAAGAGCTTGAAAGAAAATTGCTGAAAGGCTAAAGCAAAATTGCCGACAGTAGGAGCTTCTAGCGGGATTGGTTTAATAGCCCACTAGCAAAATCAGACTTGTCCATCGCACATTTCTTTGGTTGGATAAGCAATTGGAAGGGTAAGTAGCTTGATAAAAAAAGCCTCCTGCGATTAACGCAGGAGGCTTTTTGATGTTTATACCCAAGAGTTTAAGCAGACTCTTCCGGCTTCGGCGCGTTTTCCGACTTGGTATATTCCGGTTTCATCTGCGGGAAAAACAGCACGTCCTGGATAGAGTTGGAGTTAGTCATGATCATGCTCAGCCGGTCGATGCCGATGCCCAGGCCGGCCGTGGGCGGCATGCCGTATTCCAAAGCCCGCAGGAAGTCCTCGTCGAGCACCATGGCCTCGGTGTCGCCGCGCTTGCCCAGCTCCAGCTGGTCCTCAAAGCGCTGGCGCTGGTCGATGGGGTCGTTCAGCTCGGAGAAGGCGTTGCAGATTTCCTTGCCGTTGCAGATAGCCTCGAACCGCTCCACTAGGCCCGGCTTTGAGCGGTGCTTCTTGGCCAGCGGCGACATTTCCACCGGGTAGTCGGTGATGAAGGTGGGCTGAATCAGCTTGGGCTCCACATGCTCCCCAAAGATTTCGTCGATAATCTTGGCCTTGCCCATGCTGGGGTCCAGCGGCACGTGCAGCTGCTGGGCGGCAGCGCGCAGGCCGGCCTCATCCAGCTCCGAAATATCCACACCCGTGAAGTGCTGAATGGATTCAGCCATCGTGTAGCGCTTCCAGGGGCGCTGGAAGTTGATGAGGTTCTGGCCGACCTGTACCTCGGTTTTGCCGTGCAGGGCCAGGGCAACGCGCTCCACCATTTCCTCCACCAGATCCATCATCCAGTAGTAATCCTTATAGGCCACGTACAGCTCCATCTGGGTGAACTCGGGGTTGTGAAACCGGCTCATGCCCTCGTTGCGGAAGTCCTTGCTGAACTCGTACACCCCATCAAAGCCGCCCACAATCAGGCGCTTCAGGTACAGCTCGTTGGCAATGCGCAGATACAGCGTCATGTCCAGCGTGTTGTGGTGGGTTTTGAACGGACGAGCGGCGGCGCCACCGTACAATGGCTGCAGAATGGGCGTTTCCACCTCCAGGTAGCCCTTGTCGTTGAGGTAGTTGCGCATAGCCTGCACCAGCTGGGTGCGCTTCACGAAGGCGTCGCGCACATGCGGATTCACCACCAGGTCCACGTAGCGCTGGCGGTAGCGCATTTCCGGGTCAGTTAGGCCGTCGTATACTACTTCTTCGCCCGTTTCTTCGTCCCGCCGCGTTTTCACCACAGGCAGCGGCCGCAGGCTCTTGCTCAATAGCTTGAACCCAGTGACGTGAATAGACGTTTCGCCTACCTGCGTCTTGAACACGTGGCCTTTCACCCCCACGAAGTCACCCAAGTCCACGAGCTTCTTGAAGACAACGTTGTAGAGCGTCTTGTCTTCGCCGGGGCAGATTTCGTCGCGGTTGATGTAAAGCTGAATGCGGCCCGAGGCGTCCATCAGTTCCGCAAACGAAGCCTTGCCCATCACCCGCACCGACATGATGCGGCCGGCCAGGCTTGCCTCCTGGAAGTTGTTGAGCTCGGGATGGTAGTTGTCGAGGATTTCCTGGGCGTAGAAGTTCACGTCGAACAGCTCCGACGGGTAGGGCTCGATGCCGAGCTTCTGCAACTCGTCGAGCTTGTTGCGGCGAATAATTTCCTGTTCGCTGAGGTGGTGCATGAGAAGGTAGGTCGTTGAATAAGCCTGCAAAGGTACACACTGAAGGCCACGCGCAACACGTATTTCAGCAAGCACCCCAAACAGTAGCTCCAAGTGGGGTTGGTAGATAGCGCACAAGCAAAAAACGCTGCCCCAGCGGAGCAGCGTTTTGGTCTATATAAAGTAAGGGAACCATAGCAGTCGTTAAGCTGCAATACCCATTTGCGTTTCGGGCAATGTATCGGTAAGCAGCGGCCGCACCTGGTTGCGCAGGCGGTTTTCCACGAACGTATGCTGCAGGTGCTTGGGTAATTCGGCCACCAGCTGCTCATACCGTTCCAGGCCCAAAGCCTTGGCCACGTAGCTTTCGTGCAGCCCGTTGAGGTAGCTCACAATGTTGAGCAGAGACTGGTGGAAAAGCTTGAAGTCAATCTCGGCTTCCACGTAACGCTCAATCTCGCGGCTGGTTTGCGAAATGCGCAGGCGGCCCAGCAGATCGAAGATGGTGGTGTAACCCAGGCGCCAGGTAATCTGCTGCCAGTGTGTGGCCGTCCACTTATCCAGGGGCTTGCCGGTTTTCTGGCTGCGGATGGCAGTGTTGGCGTTGGCCTGTACCTGCTGGCGTGTTTGCTGGGCTTTCAGCTTGCGCGTGGTGCGCAGGAACTGGCCAATCTGAGCCTGGGCTTCGATTTCCTTGCCGGCAATGTGCAGGCCTGGCTTATAGCCCGCCAGCGGTAGCCGATGGATGCTAAAGTCACCATATGCGCCGGCCGAGTAGAACGAAATAGGGCGCGGGTAGGCATTACGCACCACCAGGCGGCCCACTTCGCGCCGGATCAGCGAAGGGTTGTTGCTGCGCACTCCAGCCGTGTACAGGAAGGCCTGCAAACCAGCCATGATGGCGTGGTAAGCCTGCGGAAACGTCCAGTGTAGGGCATTGCGCAGGTAGTCCTCGTCGCCCAACTCAGCCGTGGCACGCAGAGCGTATTCCGTGCTCCACGAAGCGTGCAGCAAGCGGGTTACCGCCTGCAGATCAGGCTCCGTCAGCTCGGCCTGGTGGGCCCGGAAGAAGGGGAGGTGCTGCAACCCACCCAGCGCGTCGTCGCCCTCCTGGATGTGGTAGTTGATTGCGAAGAAGTAATTAAGGAAAACCTGGGCCGGAATGGATTTGCGCCAGGTTTCCTCGGCTTGTTTCTGCTCATCCGTCAGAACCAGCGGAATGATGTTGTTTTCCATGTTCTCTGTCATGCTAAGTAAACAGCGCAAGATAAAAAACAGTTGCCTGTTTGCTAAAAATATTCGCAATAAATACTAAAATTATAGATCTGTTTATCAATGGTTTACTTATGTAAGCGAAGCTGATACAGCTAGTATTTATTTTAGGCGATTTGCTAAAGAAAAAGCAGAAGCCTATTCCAACAAAAAAGCCCTCAGCCTGAACAGGCCGAGGGCTTAACTTGTAAGTCAAAAGACGCTTACAACTGGTCTTTCATCACGGCTACCGCCTCTCGCAGGTCAATATCCGTTTTCAATACTTTCGTGAAGCGGGCAGCGCGGTTTACCTTCACAGAGTCGGAGCCCAGGGCCTGTACGTCGGTAGCCAGCGGGGCAATGGCCAACACCGGCGCGGCTTTTTTCATGGCCTCGTAACGGTCCGATTCAGCCTTGGCTTTTTCCTGCTCCAGGCGGAACGTGGAGAGCTTCAGCGACAGGTTAGTATCATCTTTCCGCTTGCGCATACGCTGCACCATCTCGGAAACCAGCTTGTATGATGGGCTGGCCGCAATACGGGCCTGGCTCTGGGATTTCAGCTTATCGAGCGGTACCGAGGGCGCCGCCCAGGTTTTGTAGCGGGCAGGGCCGATTTCGTCCCACTTCAGCGCGTACTCCTGCTCTTTCTCGCCCTGGTCGAGGTAGCTCAGCGCGTCGGGCAGAATAATGTCGGGCACTACGCCTTTAAACTGCGTGGAGCCGCCGTTGATGCGGTAGAACTTCTGCATCGTGAGCTTCAGGGAGCCAAAAGGCTTGAGGCTACCAAACTCGCTTAGCACGTCATCTAGATCCACTATTCGCTGTACGGTGCCTTTGCCGTAGGTGCTGGCCGAGCCCATAATCACACCACGCTTGTAGTCCTGAATGGCGGCGGCCAGGATTTCCGAGGCCGAGGCGCTGTGCTTGTTCACCAGCACCACCAGCGGGCCGCTGTACTGCACGCGCGGGTCACGGTCGTTGAGCACCGTGGCTGAGCCCTGGCTGCCTTTCACCTGCACCACCGGGCCGCTGTCGATGAACAGGCCGGTCATATCCACGGCATCCGGCAGGGAACCCCCACCGTTATAGCGTAGGTCAAAAATCACACCTTCCACATTTTCCTTCTTCAGCTTTTCCAGCTCCTTACGCACATCGGCGGCACTGCTGCGGCCACCATCGTCGTTGAAATCGGCATAGAAAATAGGCAGGCGCAGGTAGCCGATTTTCTTACCATTCTCGTTGATAACAGCTGACTGAGCATAGGTTTCTTCCAGAATTACCACGTCACGGATAATCGGAATAACCTTGATGCTGGCATCCGGCTTTTTCACCGTCAGGCGCACTTCAGAGCCTTTTTTACCCCGAATCAAGGAAATAGCTTTGTCTAGGCGCCAGCCTTCCACCGAAACCGGCTCGGCGGCGCCTTGGGCAACGCGCATAATCACGTCGCCCTTCTTCAGCTCGCCCTGGCGGTAAGACGCCGAGCCCGGCAGGATGTCATCAACTCTGATCTGGCCTTCCTGTTCTTTCAAGGTAGCCCCGATGCCTTCGAAGCGGCCCGTCATGCTCAGGTCAAAATCGGCCTTATCACGCGGAGCGAAATACTCCGTATGCGGGTCGTAGGTGTTGGCAATGGCATTGGCATACAGCGCAAACCGGTCGTTGGCATCCGTCTGCAGAATGTCGCTGAACTTATCGTCGTAGTTTTTCAGTACCCGCTTGCGCGCTTCAGCCTCCATTTCGGCTGGCGTACGCACGGGCTCCGTGGCAGTAGCTTTAGAGTCCTTTTTATTTTGCGCATCCATCATCTCCGACATGCGCAGCATTGTTTCGTACTTGAGGTACTTGCGCCACTGTTCACGCTGCGCTGCTTTATCGGCGGCGAAAGTGAGCTTATCGGAGTCTGTTTCCACCGATTCTTCCACCGTAAAGTCGAAGGGCTTCGATAGAATGTCGCGGTAAAGCGTCTGCGCCTCCCTGGTGCGCTGCTCAATGAGTTGGCTGGTTACATCCAGAAACTCGTGGGTGCCGGCCCGCACCTGATCGTCGATAGACGTCTGAAACTTGCGCAGGCGGGCCACATCGGTTTGCAGCAGAAACATTTTATTGTAGTCTACCCGCTTCAGCGCCAAGTCAAATACCCGCTTGGAAAAGTTGTCATCTATTTTCTCGGGCTGATAGTGAGCCTGCGTGAGACCCTGCAGCATAGCCTTGATCAGCAACTCGTCCTTTTGCGGAACTGGAGTGTTTGTCCTTCTATTGTACAATTTGTAGGAGGCCAGCACAAAGACGGCTGACACCAAAAAGGCGTACAAACCTATTTTTAATCGGAATGAAGACATGAATCCGAGGGGTAAAGAGTCCTAAACAAATATACGCAAAAGCGTACGCAAAAGGCAGCCCAAGCGGAAGGTTACTTATGCCTGGGCTGGGTAGCAGTAGAACGTGGTTTCAACTTCTTTAAGTGCCCGGCTACTGGGTAATAGGCCACACCAATCAAAATGAGGTTGCAGGTACCCGACCAGTTGGGTGACAAAAAGAACCGCCCCTCTCCGGATAGGAGAGGGGCGGTTCAAAGAAATATTAATCTATAGCTTAGCTATAGATACGGTCACCGTTGTGACGACGGAATTCACTTTCGAAGTAGCGAGCATCTTCCTCGTTGCGGGGTTTCACACCCATTACGATACCGCCATTCTTGATGTCGCTTTCATATTCAGCGGCACGGTCCTCAGGAATACCCGAGCCCACCAGAGCGCCTACCAGGCCACCCGTCAGACCACCGGCACCGGCACCAGCCAGCGCAGCAGCAATAGGACCGGCAATAATCAGACCCAGGCCTGGCAGAGCAACCGACGTACCAATGGCAGCAATAGCACCGATGACAGCACCAGCAGTACCACCAATGGCCGAGCCTACGCCAGCACCTTCCATAGCTTTGTCACCGAGGTCAGTGTCAGGCGTGTGGTCACCAAAGTGCGTTTTGCGGGTATCATCCGACATGAGCAAGTTCACATCATCTTTGGAATAACCACGCGAGGAGAGAGAGGTATAAGCCCGCTCAGCGCTTTCACGGTCACGGAAAGTAGATGTCAGCACACGAGGACCCGAAGTGTTCTGATAAGGCTGACCGGTTACAGCGTGAGCTGCTTCATCGGTAGCATTTTGTACGGCATCAACACCACGGCCTACCACTGCACCGGCGGTGCCAGCAACTGCAGCACCTTTGGCCGTTGCGCTGTAATCATCGCCAGCGGCACCTGAGCCCGTGCTGGAGTTACCTATGTTGCCGCTCGAAGTAGTATGATCACCGGAGCCATAGCCTGTACCAGCCGAGCCGGTACCGTAGTTAGAGCCTGAACCAGTACCAGTATTTTGGGGGTTGTTCGATTCGTTGGTATTCATGGGAAGTGGGAGTTAAGAGTACTTGAATGGGATGAGAACCAGTGCCTAAACACCGGCGAATCTCAACGTGGGATTCGAATAGCTTAACGGCCTACCTCAACGGGAGGTTACAAACGAAGTAGAGAAATGCCTAAATTCTATTAGAATGATTATGTTGGGTAGGGTAGGCGTTTTTCAGGCGAATTGCTGATAATTAGCCTCATCCTGCCAGAATTCACGGCATTGTCGGCGCAGGTTCGTAAGGAAGGCTTCATCCTGTTTCAGGGTGCGCCATTCGCCCAGGCCCAGCCGCTCACAGAGCTTGAAGAACTGGTCGCCCTGGCCTTTCGATCCTTTTACCTTTACCAAGCAGCTAAGCAAAGGGCGGCCGGCTACAAATTCGCTTTCGGAAATTTCGGCCAGAATCTCGTTCAGGCGCGACTTTTCGTGGGAAATTTCCAAGTTGAATCCTAACTCAGCCTCCTGCACCAAGTTCAAATAGCTAGTGGTTCCTACCTGGGTGCGGGCAAACTTGATTAAGTGGCTGCGTACTCGGCCGTTCATACAAAAAGGGGGAAAAGAGACAACGTAAGGGGAATGGGATGCGGAAAGTACAAAAAAAAGCCACTGTAGCAGCTATGAGCTGCCGCAGTGGCAAATTCAGTGCTAGAATGCATGCAGCGTCAGCACGCTACGCCTGTGGCCGCTTTCGGCGCGCCATCTCTTTCTGAATCAGCAGAAACTCACGGCTGCTCTGGCCGGAAATGGCCGTATTCTCATCGGCGCGGCGCAGGAGGTAGGGCATCACGGCTTCTACCGGGCCGTAAGGCACATACTTGGCCGTGTTGTAGCCGGCGTTGGCCAGATTATAAGTAAGGTTGTCACTCATGCCATAAAGCTGCGCAAACCACACCCGCTGGTCATCGGGCTGCAGGTTGTGTTGCTGCATAAGCTGGGTGAGCAGCAGCGAGCTGGCTTCGTTGTGGGTGCCGGCGCAGATGCTGATGCGGTCGGCATGCTCCACACAGTAGCGCAGGGCCTCGTCATACAGGTCGTCGGTGGCGTTTTTGGTGGGGTTGATGGGGTTAGTATAGCCGCGCTGGGAAGCTACGCGCGCTTCCTTTTCCATGTAAGCCCCACGCACCAGCTTGCCTCCCAGAAAGTAGCCTTCCCGCAGAGCCGTAGCATAGGCTTGCTTGATGGCGTCAAGGCGGTCGTGGCGGTAAAGCTGATAGGTATTCCAGACAATGGCCGACTCTTTATTGTAGCGGACCATCATGCCGTAGGTAAGCTGGTCGATGGTTTCCTGAAACCAGCTTTCCTCCGCATCCACGAATACCCGCACCCCGTAGCGGTGGGCCTGGGCGCAGATAGCGTCTACGCGGGCCTGAGCGCGGCTGTAGCGGGCCTGCTCATCGGCCGATAGCGCCTGACCGGCCTGCACCTTTTCCAGAATGCTGCTGTCGGCTACGCCCGTGACTTTGAATACCGAAAAGGGAATGTGCGAGGAGCGGTGCGCCAGCTCAATAGTAGCCAGGATTTCGTCGCGGGTGCGGTCAAAGCTTTTTTCGTCGCCTTCCCCTTCTACCGAGTAATCGAGGATGGTGCCGATGTGATAGCGGCCCAGTTCCTGAATGACGGGCAGACACTCCCGAATGGTTTCGCCCCCGCAGAACTGCTCGAAGATGGAGTGCTTGATCAGGAATTTGGAGCCCGGCAAGCTCCATTTCAGCGCCGTCTTCATCAGGCCGCCGCCCGTTTTCACCAGCACATTATTGTTCATAGCCGCAAACAGCGCGTACATTTTGCGCAGGTCGCCATCCGATTTGGAGGCGAAGGCCACGGCCGTATCGTCGAACGAAATGGGGAGAGCTTGGGTGGAAGGCATGCAGGCGGGCGTTTTAAGCGAAGTCGGGTGGACCATGCAAAGGTGCAGCAAAGATAACCGGTAAACCGCTTTCGAACTTAGTAGGATAGTTGGCTCCATAATCCCATTCATTGCAGAAATGGTTCGAGGCGGCGTCTATCTGCTTTTTGAGGGAGGATAGTGTCTTTTGGGCACGTGTATCGGTTCAACAATAGAAAAAGCCTGGATGCAAGAGGTTCAGGCTTCTTGGAGCAGCATTTTTTGCAGACCTGTATGCGTTAGCCATTGTAGCAAGCCCTGCCCAGCTACTTGGGCGTGAAGCGGGAGCATGTACCTTTACCGCGCACCCGCTACGGGGTGAATATTCTGATGAACGAAGAAACCATTTTCATTGGTCCCGAAGCTTTGCCTGCCCTGCAGACGCTGTTGGCGCGGCCTGCTGTGAGCCGTGTGTTTGTGCTGGTGGATGCCAACACGCGGCGCTGGTGCTACGACGTACTGCGGCCTTACCTGCCCGAAAATCACCACGTCATTGAAATGGCGGCCGGTGAGGAGTACAAAACCCTGACTTCCTGCGAGGCCGTATGGAGCCAGCTGACCGAGGCGCACACTGACCGGCACGCCGTGCTGGTAAACCTGGGCGGGGGGGTAGTGACGGACCTGGGCGGCTTTTGCGCGGCCTTGTACAAGCGCGGTATCCGGTTTGTGCAGGTGCCTACCACGCTGCTGGCCCAGGTAGATGCCAGCGTGGGTGGCAAAACCGGCGTCGATTTTCAGGGGTTCAAAAATCAGATTGGCGTGTTTCAGGAGCCGGCGGCCGTATGCATCGAGCCGCGCTTTCTGCAAACCCTGGAGCCGCGCCAGCTCAAGGCCGGCTACGCCGAGGTAGTAAAACACTGGCTTATTGCCGATGCTGACGCGTTTGCCCGCAACCGCCGCCTGGGCATCTTCACGGAAGACTGGACGCCGATTATCCGCGAATCGGTGGCACTAAAGCAGCGCATTGTAGCCCAGGATCCGCTGGAAAGCGGCCTGCGCAAGCTGCTCAACTTTGGGCACACCGTGGGCCACGCTCTGGAAAGCTACCTGCTCACGCAGCCGGGCCGCGAAATCCTGCACGGCGAGGCCGTAGCAGCCGGTATGATCTGCGAAACCTGGCTGAGCTACCACCGGGGCCTGCTTTCAGCTGAGGAGCTGGATCAGGTGGAAACCTTTTTGTTTTCGGTATTCGAGAAGGTGCAGTTCATTACCCTGGAAACCGAGGCCATTGCTGAATTTGCGCTTCAGGACAAGAAAAATACCGGCTCCACTATCAACTGCACCCTGCTTGAAGGTCTGGGCCACGGCGTGTTCGACCAGCCTGTGACGCTAACCGACATTGCCGATTCGCTCCGCTACTACCACCGGCTCTAACCCTTTTTCGACTTTCGTCTTTGCCATTTACCTGCGCTGGCTCCGGGCGGCGCGTTTTCCTTCGCATGACTGCTTTACCTGCTTCTGTTTCTCTGATCTGGCCTGGGGGGCCGCTGCGTGGTACGGCGCAGGTGCCCGCTTCTAAAAGTGAAAGCAACCGCGCCCTCATTATTCAGGCCCTGGCCGAGGGCGGCCAGCTTGCTAACCTGTCTGATGCCAACGACACCCAACTGATGCAGCGCCTGCTGCAGGAAAAGGGCGCCGCTACGTTTGACGCCGAGGATGCGGGCACGGTCATGCGCTTTCTGACGGCCTACCTGGCCATGACGGGCCGGCAGACCGAACTGCGCGGCACGGCCCGCATGCACGAGCGGCCTATTGCGGTGCTGGTGGATGCTCTCCGGCAGCTGGGCGCCCGCATAGAGTATCTGGGGGAGGAAGGCTATCCGCCGCTACGTCTGCAGGGCCGCACGCCTCAACCTGCCACTGAGGAAGCGGACTTTACGGAGCTGACGGTACGCGGCGACATTAGCAGCCAATATATTTCGGCATTGCTGATGGTGGGGCCCACGCTGCCGCACGGCCTGCGCATCTGGCTCACGGGCAAAGTGGGCTCCCGACCCTATATCCGCATGACGCTGGCGCTGATGCGGCATTTCGGAGCCCAATGCCGCGACTTGGGCGAGGTGCTGGAGGTACGACCGGAGCCCTATCAGCCCACCGACTACACCGTGGAGGGCGACTGGTCGGCGGCCAGCTACTGGTATGCTATGGTGGCCCTGGCACCGGCCGGCTCTCACCTCACGCTGCCCACGTTGCGCCGCTATTCCTGGCAGGGTGACCAAGCTATTGTGGGCATTATGGAAAAGCTGGGTGTGCAGACGGAGTTTCTGGCTGATGAAACCGTCCGGCTCACCCAGATTGCTCCGGCTGCTAGCCTCACTCAGGACTTTACCGACTGCCCCGACCTGGCCCAGACCGTGGCCGTAGTAGCTGCCGCGCTCGGTGTGCCCGCTGAAATGACAGGTTTGGAAAGCCTGCGCATCAAGGAAACCGACCGGATTGCGGCCCTGCAAAACGAGTTGGCCAAATTTGGCGGGGCACTAACTGATGCGGGCGAAGGCGTGTTCTGGGTATCGGCGGAAAACTTCCGCGTGGCTGGGCAAACTGTAGCCACCTACCACGACCACCGCATGGCTATGGCATTTGCCCCTCTGGCCCTGCGCGGCCCGCTCACCATCGAAGCGCCACAGGTGGTGCGCAAGTCTTACCCGCAGTTCTGGCGCGAACTCGAAAAAACCGGCTTCGCCACGGACTCTGCACCGACTCCGATATTTTAGGTAAAGGTAGGTGTCTTCCGAGAGCGTCTAATTCCGAGCGTAGCTGAGAAATAGTAGATTACAAACACCCTTATCTGGCCCGCAACTGGCGGAAATAGCCGGCTGAATGCTGCAGCCGACTGCCATACCAGCTGAACAGTTCCCCGTCTACAATGCGGATTTCAGCCTCGGGGCAGATGGCTTGAAACTCGGCCACATGCTTTTCACCGAAAGGGTAGGGCTCAGAGGACAGCAGAATCTGACGGGGTGCGGCGGCCTGCAGCCGTTCCGGCGTAATTTCGGGGTAGCGGGTGAGGCCACCGAACACGTTCTGGTAGCCCGCCCGCGTCAGCATGTCATCAATGAACGTACCGGCGGCGGCCACCATGTAGGGCTTGCGCCAGATGAAATACGCGGCTGATAGTGGCTCCTTCGGCAGTGGCAGGGCGTCGAAAGAGGTCTGAATACTGGCGGCCAGTGTAGCCGCGGCCTCCTCGCGCTCCACCAGTTGGCCAATGCGCCGAATCATGTCCAACGCATCAGGCAGGGAGTTGATGTCGCTCATCCACACGGGGTATTGCGCAGCCAGCTCTTCGATACCGGTCTGGTAGTTCTCTTCCTTGTTGCCAATAATCAAATCGGGCTTAAGGACAGCAATGGCTTCAAAGTGGAAGTTCTTGGTGCCGCCAATGACTTTGGCCTGCTTGCGGGCCTCGGCGGGGTGGAGGCAAAACTTCGTCACGCCAACTATCCGGTTGCCCAGGCCCAGGTCAAACAATAGCTCGGTCTGAGATGGGACCAAGGATACTATCCGCTGCGGAGGAAAAGGCAACTCCACGCGCCGGTTCATCTGGTCAACGACGGAACCACGAATTCGCCCGGATTGATCGGATTTTTTAGCCGGCTCGGCTCTGTTCGTCTCCATAGAAAAAATAGTTGCCAAACGAAAAGCCCCGCACCGGGCGAGGCTCTTCGTTTAAAAGGATTGGCGTGAAAACGTCTACGAAATCCGTGAAATCTACTGAATCCGTGGTTTAGCTGAAGTAGCGGAAATCGTGCTTGTCCTCAATGCGCAGGAGCGTCTCGTAAATAAGCTGGGTTACGCTCTCCACGTCGTCCTTGTGTACGGTCTCGACGGTGGTGTGCATGTACTTGAGGGGTAGCGAAATGAGGGCCGAGGCCACGCCGGCGCCGGAGTAAGCAAAAGCGTCGGTATCGGTGCCAGTGGCGCGGGTAGCGGCGGCGCGCTGGAAAGGAATTTCAGCCTTTTGGGCAGTTTCAATGATGAGGTCCCGCAGGTTGTTCTGGACGGCGGGGCCATAGGTAATTACCGGGCCTTTGCCGCAGAAAATGTCGCCGGAGGTCTTCTTCTCGTACATCGGCGACTGGGTATCGTGGGTCACGTCGGTTATAATAGCCACGTCGGGGTTGATGCGGTGGGCAATCATCTCGGCCCCACGCAGGCCAATTTCCTCCTGCACCGCATTCACGATGTAGAGGCCGAAGGGCAGTTTTTTGCCGTTTTCCTTGAGCATGCGGGCTACTTCGGCAATCATGAAGCCGCCTACGCGGTTGTCCAGCGCCCGGCCCACGTAGAATTTGTCGTTGAGCACCATGAATTCGTCCTCGAACGTGACGACGGAGCCCACATGAATGCCCATCTGCTCTACTTCCTCCTTGCTGGAAGCGCCGCAGTCCAGGAATACGGTTTCGATGGTAGGGGCTTTATCCTGCTCCGTTTTGCGCACGTGAATGGCCGGCCAGCCGAACACCGCCTTCACAATGCCCTTGTTGGTGTGGATGTTTACCCGCTTGCTGGGGGCCACCAGCGGGTCAGATCCGCCATTTCGCCGCAGATACAAAAAGCCGGACTCCGTAATGAAGTTCACAAAGTAGCTGATTTCGTCGGCGTGAGCCTCAATCACTACTTTGTACTCGGCCTCGGGATTGATAACGCCCACCACCGTGCCGTAAGTATCCACGAAGTAGTCGTCGATGTAGGGCTTGAGGTAATCGAGCCAGATTTTCTGGCCTTCTTTCTCGAAGCCGGTAGGAGAGGAGTTGTTCAGATATTTTTGAAGAAAATCGAAGCTTTCTGGACGCATATGACCTGCAAAAAATTAGGAAATCAGGGTTTTCATAAGCCTAACAGCAAAGAACACTGCCAAAACATTTACGGCAACTACTACTACCCAGAGTGCTACTTGCCAATCCCAGAAGCTGATAAATACTCCCAGTGCATTGATGCAAGCCGTAGAAAAAGCGAAGGCATAGCCGACTTTTCCTATTGAATAAGAACGTTCATCGGAAAACCCTATTATCCCAAGGATGGCAGGAATAAGTCGGGTATACCTAAAGAAAAGTCCTATTGCTAAGGTAAGAAGGACGCCAACTACAAAAATCAGGCTTGGGTTTATTTGCATACAGGCCTCCCTACAACGGAATGTTGCCGTGCTTCTTACGGGGCAGGGTGGCCACTTTGTTTTCCAGCATCTTAAACGCCCGGATCAGCTTCTGGCGTGTCTCGGAAGGCAGAATTACTTCGTCTATAAACCCGTGATGAGCGGCACGGTAAGGTGTAGCAAACTTTTGCTGGTAGTCGTCCACCTTCTCCTGCAGCTTGGCTTCGGGGTCTTCGGCCTGGGCAATTTCCCGTTTGAAGATGATTTCGGCCGCGCCTTTGGCTCCCATTACGGCAATTTCAGCCGTGGGCCAGGCATAGTTCATATCCGCCCCGATGTGCTTGCTGTTCATTACGGCATAGGCGCCGCCGTAGGCTTTGCGGGTAATGACGGTGATGCGCGGCACGGTAGCTTCGCAGAAGGCATACAGCAGCTTGGCGCCGTTGGTGATAATGCCGCGCCATTCCTGCTCAGTACCGGGCAGGAAGCCGGGCACGTCTTCCAGCACTAGCAGCGGAATGTTGAAGGAGTCGCAAAAGCGCACGAAACGTGCGGCTTTGGTGGAGGCATTGATATCGAGCACCCCGGCCAGTACCGCGGGCTGGTTGCCCACGATGCCGATGCTACGCCCACCCAGCCGGGCAAACCCAACGACAATATTCTCGGCAAAGTTTTCGTGCACTTCTAAAAAGGAGTCAGCGTCGATGATGCCCGCAATTACTTCGCGCATATCGTAGGGCTGATTGGGGTTTTCGGGCACGATGCTGTCCAGCAGAGGGCGCAGTTCATCCGCCGGCTCGTAGGGGAGGGCCGGGGCCGTTTCTTCGCAGTTCTGAGGCATATAGCTCAGTAGCTGCTTGAGCCGGGTAATGCAGGCAATTTCGTTGGCGCAGGCAAAGTGCGTAACGCCGCTACGGCTTGAGTGCGTGTTGGCCCCACCCAGCTCCTCGCTGGTAACGCTTTCGTGGGTTACCGTTTTCACTACGTTTGGCCCGGTCACGAACATATAGCTCGTATTTTCGACCATCAGGATAAAGTCGGTAATGGCAGGGGAGTAGGCCGCGCCGCCCGCGCACGGCCCCATAATGGCCGACAGCTGCGGTATCACACCCGAGGCCAGGGTATTCTTGTAGAATATGTCGGAATAACCCGCCAAACTTAGCACGCCTTCCTGGATACGTGCTCCACCAGAGTCGTTGAAGCCAAGGAGCGGCGCGCCGTTCTGGAGGGCCAGATCCATGATTTTAACAATCTTGTTGGCGTAGGTTTCGCTTAGTGAGCCGCCGAACACCGTGAAATCCTGCGAAAAAACGTATACCAGCCGGCCATTGACGGTGCCGTATCCCGTCACGACCCCGTCGCCCAAATAGTATTCCTTATCGAGGCCAAAGTCCTTGGTGCGATGCATTACGAATTTGCCAATTTCTTCAAAGGAGCCTTCATCCAGCAGCAAATCAATCCGCTCCCGGGCCGTGAGCTTGCCTCTTTTGTGCTGAGCATCAATGCGGTCCTGGCCGCCACCAAGCAGGGCTTCAGCGTTTTTACGGGCGAGAATTTCGGTTTTGCTTAGTTGGGCTTCAGCGTGTAGATCGGACATACGAGGTGGGGCAGATGTATTGAAAAGGGCAATTTAGTCAGGCACCAAAGGTAATGCCCGGCCATAGAAAAGCCGCACCTAAATTTGGGTGCGGCGGCTTTCTTCTCTGGCTGCTGAGCACGGCCCGTTAGCTAGGATCTGTTCCCGTAATCACCACTTTTCCCGTTTTACGATCTAGCTCAGCGTATGTCCGCTGGCCGACGAAAATGAACAGCATACCGGAGCTAAAAACAAGACGCCTAATAACCGGCGGGCCAGCTGCTCTGTTGCAGGCCTTTACTACATTGGTAGTCCACAATACCTGTTGCTCGTGATAGGCTGTAATAGACTCTTTGTCCGCCGACACCCAGTACACTACGCCATCTAGGCCTCGCACACCCTGTAGCCGGGCAGATGGCTCAAAAGCCGGGGCAACTCCGGTTGCTACTGCGGGCTCTTGCCACAACAAGCCAGGGTTATAAGGCAGAGAGCTGGAAATTGCCTGGCCGGCACATGCGCCAGCCAGTAGCATTGCGGTTACGAATAACAGGCATCCACGAAACGGTATCATAGCAGCGTAAAAATTTGAACAGCGGGATTAGCTCCAGCAAGTAAACAAAAACGGCCGGCTCCCTCGCGGAAACCGGCCGTTTTTACTTAACTCAATATTAACTTATTTCTTCGCGTCCGCATCGTCGCCCGACTCGGGCTTCTCGGCGGGCCGCTCGTCGCTGGCCAGATTAGGCGCCTCGCCACTCTTGCTGACAGAGAAGTTCAACTCATCCTTGCCGGCTTCGTAGTCGGCCGTGATAACGTCGCCCTGCACCACCTGGGCTTTGAGGATTTCCTCCGCAATCGGGTCTTCGATGTACTTCTGGATGGCCCGGTTGAGCGGACGCGCACCGTACTTGGGGTCGAAGCCTTTTTCGGCTACGAAGTCCTTGGCAGCTTCGGTCAGCTCTACACGGTAGCCCAGCGTCTGCACCCGCGAGAGGAGCTTGCTGAGGCTGATGTCGATGATCTTGTGAATATCCGACTTCTCCAGGGAGTTGAAGACGATAACATCATCCAAGCGGTTCAGGAACTCGGGCGAGAAGGTTTTGCGCAGGGCGTTGGTGATAGTGCCCTTCGTCAGCTCGTCCATGTTTTCCTGTCGCGCCTTGGTGCCGAAGCCGATGCCCGCGCCGAAGTCCGCCAGATCACGCGCCCCGATGTTGGAGGTCATGATGATGATGGTGTTGCGGAAGTCCACCTTGCGGCCCAGGCCGTCGGTCAGGATACCGTCGTCAAGCACCTGCAGCAGCAGGTTGTACACATCCGGGTGCGCCTTCTCGATTTCGTCGAGCAGAATAACCGAGTAAGGCTTGCGGCGGATTTTCTCCGTCAGCTGGCCGCCTTCTTCGTAACCCACGTAGCCGGGAGGTGCGCCCACCAGGCGCGAGACACTGAATTTCTCCATGTACTCCGACATGTCAATCCGCACCAGCGAATCTTCCTTGTCGAAGAGGTAGGTAGCCAGCACCTTGGCCAGCTCCGTTTTGCCTACGCCGGTCGGGCCCAGGAATACGAACGAGCCGATGGGCTTCTTGGGGTCTTTCAAGCCCACGCGGGTGCGCTGGATGGCTTTCACCAGTTGCTTGATGGCCTTGTCCTGCCCGATTACCTTGCCCTGCAGCTCTTCGCCCATTTTCAGGAGCTTGGAGCTTTCGTTCTGGGCTACGCGGCTCACGGGAATTCCGGTCATCATGGCAATAACCTCGGCCACGTTTTCCTCCTTCACGGTGTAGCGTTTCTTCTTGGTCTCCTCTTCCCAGTCCTTTTTGGCCTGGTCGAGCTGATCAATCAGCTTCTTCTCCGTGTCGCGCAGCTTGGCGGCTTCCTCGTATTTCTGCGACTTCACCACGCGGTTCTTCTCCACCTTGATGTTCTCAATCTGCTCTTCGAGCTTGAGAATATCCTCGGGCACCACAATGTTGTTGATGTGCACGCGGGCGCCGGCTTCATCGAGAATGTCGATGGCCTTGTCGGGCAGGAACCGGTCCGACATGTAGCGGTCCGACAGCTTCACGCAGGCCTCAATGGCCTTGTCGGTGTACACTACGTGGTGGTGGTCCTGGTACTTGTCCTTGATGTTGTGCAGGATTTCGATGGTTTCCTCGGGCGTGGTGGGGTCCACCATCACCATCTGGAAACGACGAGCCAGGGCGCCGTCCTTCTCGATATACTGCCGGTACTCGTCCAGCGTGGTAGCTCCGATGCATTGAATTTCGCCGCGGGCCAGGGCCGGCTTGAACATGTTCGAAGCATCGAGCGAGCCGCTGGCACCGCCGGCGCCCACGATGGTGTGCAGCTCGTCAATGAACAGAATCACGTCGGGCGACTTTTCCAGCTCGTTCATCACGGCCTTCATGCGCTCCTCAAACTGACCGCGGTACTTGGTGCCGGCTACCAGCGAGGCCAGATCCAGCGTAACGACGCGCTTGTTGAAGAGCACGCGCGACACTTTCTTCTGAATGATACGCAGGGCGAGGCCTTCGGCAATGGCCGTTTTACCTACGCCGGGCTCACCAATGAGGATGGGGTTGTTTTTCTTGCGGCGGCTCAGAATCTGGGCTACGCGCTCAATTTCCTTTTCGCGGCCCACAATGGGGTCGAGCTTGTCGTCTTCGGCCAGCTTGGTCAGGTCGCGGCCAAAGTTGTCGAGCACCGGAGTGCGCGACTTCTCGCCGGGCTTCTTGGCGGCCGCGCTGCTGCCCGACTTCGAAGAAGAACCAAAGAGTTTGTCGTTGTCGTCGTCGTCGGTGTCAGAAGGACCGGCGGAGGGACCGGCGGCGTTGCCGCGGTAGTCGAGGGAGTCGCGCACTGCTTCGTAGTTAACGTTGAACTTGGCCAGAATCTGGGAAGAGATGTTGTCCTCATCGCGCAGGATGGAAAGCAGCAAGTGCTCCGTGCCGATGATTTCGCTCTTAAAGATTTTGGCTTCCAGGTAAGTAATCTTGAGAACCTTCTCGGTCTGCTTTGTGAGCGGGATAGAGCCGGTGATGCTGGTGCCCTGGGTGGCCGTGTTGCGGGTAGCCTGCTCCAGCGCATACTTCAGCTCGTCCACGGAAATGCCCAGCTTTTTAAGCAAGCCGATGGCAGTGCCTTCGCCTTCGCGAATCATGCCCAGCAATAGGTGTTCGGTGCCAATATAGTCATGCCCGAGCCGGATGGCTTCCTCCCGGCTCAAGGATATAACCTCCTTGACTCGATTTGAGAATTTAGCTTCCATGCAGATAAGTAGTGAAGAAAAAGGGAAACCCGCAAGTGATACGCCGCGGCGGACGAAAAGCGGGCCGGGCCGCCGCTACCTGAAAACAGGCAAATACGGGCCAGGGTTCGGAAGGGGAAAAAGAGAACGGCAAAAACCCTACACGAGAAAACTGCCGGCGGCCGGACCCTGCATAAACAGCAGGTCCAGGATGCTCAGGCCAGATACAAACGGTGCGCCAAACGTTTGGGGATAGGGGCGTACCGACGTCCTGTCAGGTTCCGGGGAAATAGGAGCTTTGGGTGTCAGCCAGTCGCGCCGGTCGCGCACGGCAGTGGGGGAGTAGGTGGGGTGATAAGCGGCGGTGAATTCCACGGGAATCCGAAGCCGCAGGCAACGCAGATGCAGGTGCAGCAGCGCCAGGTTCAGGTCGAAAAGTAACGGTATTTTCTGTACGTAAATATCGTGCAGATAGTCGGCGTAGTAGGCAAAATACGGGCTACTGCCGTAGGCGGTTTGCAAGGTGCGCCAGTGGCGGTGCACCCAGTTCTGCCGATAGTCGATTTCCAGCGCGCTAATAAGGACTTTTTCGCTACGGTTGCCATCAACAACGGGCACGGTGAGCGGCTGCACGCCCTGGGCCGTGAGAATCAGGCAGCGGTTGCGGTAGGTTTGCTTGTGGTAGTGCTCGTGGCGTTCCAGCAGGAGCATATCATTGCCAGGCAGCTCGGCAAAAAATGCCGCGGGCGGATTATATTGGAGTTCAAACAAAACGGGCATGATGCTGGCTTGGCAGGCGGCAGATATTGGGGCCCGCACGCGGGAACCCAGGCCAAAGTACGGGCGTTAGCCGCATTGCCTACCGTAAAATTTCCTGACTCGTTTCCGCCATCCTGACATGAAGCATTATATACTTGTATTGCTGGCCCTGGTTCTGGCAGTTGTTGCCCAGGCGGCTCCTCCCAAACTGCAGCTGGACGTGGCCGCGTTCCGCAATCTGGACATCGGCCGGAAGGGCGGCGTGCTGGAGCTGTACGCCACCGTCGACGGCAACTCGCTTACGTACCAGCGCCGCGCACCCAAAGCATTTCAGGCTTCGGCCGTGCTTACGCTGGAAGTGCTGAAGGCCGATGGGCAGATTGTTTACAGCGAAGTTATCAAGCTGAAGCCGCCGGTGCTGAAGGACACCACGCAGGCCATCAAAAACCCGATGAGCTTTCAGAAGCGCGTGGTGCTGCCCGATGGCACCTATACCGTGCGCGGGCAGGTGCGCGACCAGTACAAAGCCGGTGGCAACCGCATTGTGGATGTTCCGCTGCTCATGCAGTTCGACCAGCCTGGGCTGCGCCTGAGCGACGTAGCGGTGCTGGCCAAAGCGCCCAGCCGTTCCCCCGCCGATACCAACTTCAACCGGGGCGGCTACCTGCTTATCCGCACGCCCGGCGGCCTCTACGGGCGCGGTGCCGACCAGCTTTTTGCCTATGCCGAGCTATACAACGCCCCCACTGAGCAGACGCTAACGACGAAATACCGGCTGCGCCTAGTAGGCGGCACCAAGGACGCGGCAGCGGGCACCGGCACGGCAAAAGGCGTGTCAGGTTCTCCGCATCTTATCCTCGTTGATATGGACATTGCGAAGTTGCCCGCTGGGGAATACGATTTAATTGTGGAAGTTCGCGGGGCCAAAAACAAGCTGTTGGCCAGCAAAACCACCCGGGTGCTGCGGCAGCCCGATACGTACGCCCCGGCTGCGGCCTCCCTTCGCTTATGAGTTCACCCGTTGCTGCGGCAACTTACCCGTGGTATTTCCGGCCCCTCGACTGGCTGTTACGCGCTACAGCTGCTCTGCCGCTGCCGCTGTTGTACGGCCTGGCCGAAGTGCTTTATTTTCTGATGGCTTACGTGCTGCGCTACCGGCAGCGGGTGGTACTGGAGAACCTGCGCAATTCTTTCCCGGAAAAAACTGAGGCGGAGCACCGGCAGCTGGCCCGGCGGTTTTACCGGCACTTTGCCCAGCTGATGGTGGAAATACTGTGGCTGCGCCAGGCTACCCCCGCCCAGCTTAACCGCCGGGTGGAGTATCCCAACAAGCACGTTATTACGGACCGGCTCAAGGAAGGCAAGTCACTGCTGGCCCTGGGCTCCCATGCCGGCAACTGGGAGTGGATTCTGACTTCCGGGCAGTTGCAGCTGGATGTACCGGCCGTGGGCGTGTACCAGCCGCTGAACAACGCGTTTTTCGACGAGTTCATGTACAAGCTGCGCACCCGCACCGGGGCCGAGCTGGTGACCATGCGCGAAACCATCCGCTACATGGCCGCTACCCGCAACCGGCAGAAGGTGCTCAGCATGCTCTCCGACCAGAGCCCCAGCAACCCCACCAACCGCTACTGGACAGAGCTGCTGCACCAGGATACGGCTTTCTACACTGGTGCCGACCGGCTAGCAGCGCATTTCCAGATGCCGGTGGTGTACGTGAGCATCCAGCGGGTGCGGCGCGGCTACTACCGCATTGTGCTGGAAGAGCTGTTCGATGGACAGTCCCCGCTAAACCCGGATCAGCACCAGATAACCGAAGCCTTTGCCCGCGCCCTGGAGCGCGACATCCAGCGCGCCCCAGCCGACTACCTCTGGTCGCACCGCCGCTGGAAACACAAGCGGTAAAATGGTGAAAGGTGAAGTTGCGAATAGACCAAGCTATCATTCACAACTTCACCTTTCACCATTTCACTACTTGCTACAGATACTGCTCAATGTCGCCGGCGCCCTGGCGGATGATGCTGAAGTCCTCGTCGGTACAGTCGATGACGGTGCTGGCTATGTTGTTGCCAAAGCCGCCGTCAATAACAAGGTCTACCAGGGGGCGGTATTTCTCGAAAATGAGGTCGGGGTCGGTGCTGTACTCCAGAATTTCGTCGTCGTCGTGCACGGAGGTGCTTACGATGGGGTTGCCCAACTCCCGCACCAAGGCCAGACAGATGTTGTGGTCGGGCACGCGGATGCCCACGGTTTTGCGCTTCACTCCGCCGTACTTGGGAGCTTTGGTGCTGGCCTCAAAAATAAACGTGAACGGGCCCGGCAGGGCTTTTTTCAGCACTTTATATACCGGCGTGGTAATGCCGTTGGCGTAGTCCGTGATGTGCGAAAGGTCGGAGCAGATAAACGACAGGTTGGCTTTGTCGGGCTTCACGCCTTTGATGCGGCAGAGCTTCTCCACGGCCCGGGCATTATGAATGTCGCACCCTAGCCCGTAAATAGTATCGGTGGGGTAGATGATGACGCCGCCATTGCGCAGCACCTCTACGGCTTGCTGAATGCGGTTCTGGGGTGGGTTATCGGGGTGAATGCGGAGCAGCGTGGCAGACATAAGCAGAAAGCGTAGGAGGGTAAAACCAATTCGGAATACGGTCGGCCTCAGGGGTAGGCGGAGCGAAGCAAGGTAGCAGCGGCCGCATAAACCTGCTATCCAGGCCGGAATTTTTTCGATGGTGGCGGCCCGACAGAAAGCAAAAAGGCCCCGGCAAGCGCCGGGGCCTTTCTTACGCGAAAGAAACCCAGATGGGTTATTGCTTCACGAAACGACGCGTTACTGAGCCTTCGTTGGTGGTGATGCGCACCAGGTAAGTGCCGCGCTGCAGGGCAGCCACGTTCAGCTCAGCCTGGTTGCCGGTGGCCGTGGTGCGGCTGATGCGCTGGCCCAGTAGGCTTAGCACTTCTACCGTGGCGCCGCGACCAACTGTGCCCAGCTTCAGGGTCAGCTGGTTGGCGGCAGGGTTGGGGTAGAGCTGCACCGCACGGCCAAAGGCTGGCTCCCGGTTGGCCGTTTCGATGGAAACGATATCGGCCAAGCGACGAGGTACGATCTGGTAGCCTTCCGTATAAGGCGACGTGGCATCGAACTGCGTAGCAACGCCCATCAGGGTGAAAGCACCAGTAGGGGCCGCTGTGTTATATAGCGTTGTGCCTTTGTTGATGCGTACGGAATACACATTGTCAGCCGCATCCTTTACATCAACCGAGTAACCTGAAGCGGTTGAGTTAGTTACCCATTTAGCGGCATCTACTACCATTACTGGTCCTACTTTCACCAAATCCGACTCGTCAGCTTCCGTCAAGGGGCCGGTGATAGTACGAGCTTCTGCCAACGTAGCCCCTTTGCTGATGACTTTAATGGCAGCGTTTGGTACTTCGGCAGCTGGGGTGCCAGCCGTGAGAGCAATCTGGCTCAAGCCATTGAACTGCGTCAGCAGGCCGGTTACTTCTACCTCGTCACCTTCTTCCAGCATGGCTACCTCGTCAACATTCAGCGAAGAGAACAGGCCGATTGTACCGGTTTCGTCCTTGAGAACAACGTTCTGATAACCCGTAGTGCGGGTATTGGTACCGTAAACCACACCCCGTACGGATACAGTTTTGCCAGTCTGAACGGGCACGCCGGCAGCATCATTCACCGTCAGGGAAGCAATGGTGGATAACGTAATAACCGTTGGCTCATCGTTAGCCGAAATGGTGATGGTGCTGGTGCCGGAGGCAATGGTAGCGCCTTCAGCGGGCATAGCATTTTCCAGGCCGAGGATGATGGTTTCGGCGGCCTCCTGCACGTTGTCGTCCACGATGGTTACTTCCACGGTCTTCTCAGCGGTGGAGTTGGCGGGGAACGTAACGGTGGTCTTGGTGAAGGTAAAGTCGTCGGGAGACGTGGCCGTGCCGGCGGGCGTGGCAATTACCACGTCCACGGTAATTTCCTGGGTGCTGGCAGCGCTCAGCTTCACCGGAATATTCACCTTGCCCACGTTTTCCTCCACCGTCACGGCGGCCGTACCGAAGGAAATTACCGGAGCGGTGGGGGTTACCACGCCGCCGCCAGTTACTGTGCCGTCTACCTTGATGTTATCAAGGCGCCAGGTGCCCGCGTCTGCTTCAGCTTTGTAACCGTAGAAGCGGAACTCCACGGCGGAAGTCAGGCCCATAAATGCGGCCGGCAGATCAATTTTCTTGTTCCGAATAGTATTCTCATCCGGTACGGTTACTTTGACAAGGTCAGCCGTGAAATTATCCAGGCTGGAGCGTAGTACCCACTCCCCAATGCCAGTACCGGAACGACGCTCGTCCAGCGTGATGCTGGTCAGATCCAGCTTATGATCAGCGGCGGGCGTAACAGAAAAGGAGAAATAGTCAGCGGCATCGGGGGTGGCTCCCAGCGTCCAGCCGAGAGCTGAGAACGTGCCGCCCGCGCCTGAAGGCGTTACACCGGCTCCGCGGGAAATAGGCGAGAAGGTAGCATTCGTGGGCTGAGCATCTACAGCATAAGTAGCCTCATCACCCGTAGAAGGCGTGGTCGTGCCAAAAGAGTAAGTACCAAGCTGCGCCTGAGCTGCCGTAGCAAACGTGAGACCGAGCATGCCGAGGGCAAAACGCCGTGCGACCATGCCGAGAGAGTAAGGGTGCAACATAAACAAAGAAAGAAGGTGAAAGAAGAAGCTGTAATTTCGAGCCCTAAAGTTACCCGCTTCGTCCGGTTACGCAACCGGAAATAGCATTGTCTTTGGATTACTTCATTTTTCCGTGCTGCCGCCGTATGGCCAAACCCCGCATCGACTACAAAGCCCAGGCCCTGCGCCGTCGCAACCGCTTCGCCTACATCGTGGGCGTGCTGGGCATCCTGCTCATTACCTTTTCCTACTACTTCTACCAGGTTTTCTTCACGCCCAACGTCGAAACCAAGGGCCGCCCCACCTACGTGCTGGTGCGCCGGGGGCAGACGGCCAAAGCCGTGCTCGACTCCATTGAGGCCACCGGCGCCATCGTGGATAAGCTCAGCCTGCACTTCGTGGCCCGCCTCATGAAATATGACAAGCTGGTGAAACCCGGCCGCTACGAGCTGAAGGAGGGCTACACCAACCGCCAGCTCATCAACGATCTGCGCACCGGGCGCCAGTCCCCGCTCAAGCTCACGTTTCAGAACATCCGGCTGCGCCAGGATCTGGCCCGCAAGCTCAGCACCGCCATCGACTCGCGCCCCGGACAGTTCGACTCCCTGCTTCGCTCGCCCACCTACACCAAGGCCCTGGGCTTCGACACCACGAGCATCCTCACGATGTTCATTCCGAACACCTACGAGCTGTACTGGAACTCGACGCCCGACAACCTCATGCAGCGCCTGAAAAAGGAGTACGATAAGTTCTGGACGCCTGCCCGCGACGCCAAGCGCCAAAAACTGGGCCTTAGCCGGGCCGAGGTAAGCACGCTGGCCAGCATTGTGGAGGCTGAGCAGCAGCAGCACGCCGACGAGCGGCCCCGCGTGGCCGGGGTGTACCTCAACCGCCTCCGGCGCGGCATGAAGCTGCAGGCCGACCCCACGGTGGTGTACGCCAACCAGGATTTCAGTATCCGCCGCGTGCTGAACGTACATCTGCAGAAAGACTCGCCTTACAACACGTACAAGTACGCGGGTTTGCCGCCCGGCCCCATCAACCTGCCCAGCATTGCCAGCATCGACGCCGTGCTGAACCCCGAAAGCCACCAGTACCTGTACTTCTGCGCCAAGGAGGATTTCAGCGGCTACCATGCCTTTGCCCGTAATGAGCAGGAGCACCTTGTAAACGCCCGCCGCTATCAGGCCGCCCTGAGCCGTAAGGGAATTATGAAGTAGTGGGTGATGGTGGTCAATAAGCTAAGCAAAGAGGCGTTTCTGCAGACTTTTCAGGCACCTATGCAAGATGTAACTGAAACGGCCGAGCCTTTGCTCGACATATGGCCTTATGTGGAAGCTATATCACCAGCTGATCTGGAAGGCTACGAAGCTCAGTTTGAGTTTGTCGAACACGTATATAGAGACGCCAGTAGTCGGTTTGATCAGGTGCTTGTCCCGACAAATAAAGCAGAGGTATTTTTGGTGATAGTAGTAGATCTGAAAGCTGTCAAGGTGTACGGTCATCATTTATTAAACCTGCCGGAACTATATAACATAGCCTAACCCAAAAACCAATGTACAGTCACGACACTCAGATCCGCGTGCGGTACGCTGAAACCGACCAGATGGGCTACGTGTACCACGGCAACTACGCCGCGTACTTTGAGGTAGCCCGCACCGAAGCGTTTCGCCAGTTGGGCATCCGCTACAAGGATATGGAAGCCGACGGCGTAGGTATGCCGGTAGGGGAGCTGCGCACCCGCTTCCGCCGCCCGGCCCGCTACGACGACCTGCTCACGGTGCGCCTGCTGCTCAAGCAGCCCGCCGAAGGCTCCCGGGTGCTGTTCGAGTATGAAATCTACAACGAAGCCCAAGAGCTGCTCACCGAGGGCCACACGCTGATGGTGTTCGTGAATGCTGCCACCGGCCGCCCCGTACCCATGCCCGCCGATATCCAGGCCAAGCTGGCGCCCTACTTCACCGAAGACGACCTGGGCAGCCCGATCACGCCGCCCGCCAACCCCTCAGATGCCCCGGCCCCGGCGGCTTTCCTGAAGGGATAAATGGTCGTCTGCTTAAATGGTTGACTTGTTGGATAGTAGGAAGGTGAAATAAGCGCTTCTGTCTATACAGCTTTCTGTCAACGATTCAACAAGCCAGCCATTCAGCCATCAACCAAGAAAACCTGTTAACCCGAGAGCCATGCTCATGCGAATGCCCCGCCGCTACCGCGTGTCCGATGTTCGTCGGGGGCGCTCCTACCGCCGCCTGATCGTGTGGCTCAAGCGGCTGCGCTTCAACGATGGGCAGGCCTCGGTGTACGACGTGGTGGACCGTATGATACTGGAGCTGAAGCTGGACAGCGTGACGAAGCGTGCCTCCTACATGGCCTTCAACTTCACCATTGCCATCTTCCCCACCATCATCTTCCTGTTCACGCTCATCCCCTACATCCCGGTTCCCAATCTGAACCTAGACATCCTGCAGTTTCTCTCCGACCTGATTCCGCAGGGCATGTACGTGGTCATTGCCGATACCATTGAGGACATCGTGAACATTCCGCACGGGGGGCTGCTCTCGTTTGGTTTCGGCACGGCGCTGGTGCTCAGCTCCAACGGCATCATGGCCCTGCTCGACGCCTTCGACAAGAAGTACCACACCTTCAAGCGCCGCACGTACCTGCGCAAGCGCGTCATTGCCACACTGCTCACCATTGTGCTGGCTACGGTGCTGATTGTGGCTATTGCGGGTATCTTCTTCGGGACGTATATTATTGATACGCTGGTATTTTATGAGATTGTGCCCGAGCGGCTTACGGCGCTGCTCATTGCCTTGCTGCGCTACGGCTCGGTGGTGGGGCTGTTTTTGTTTATCACCTGCCTGATTTACTACTACGTGCCGGCCGTGCAGGACCGGTGGCCGTTTCTCTCGGCTGGGGCGGTGGTGGCCACACTGCTCATCTTTCTGGTGTCCGCGCTGTTCATCCTCTACATCAAGATCTTCGACTCCTACAACCACTTCTACGGCTCCATCGGGGCGCTGGTAGGCTTCATGGTCTGGCTCGACTTCGTGTGTATGACGCTCATTGTGGGCTTCGAGGTGAACGTGAGCATCGATGCCGTGACGGGCCGCCTGAAGCGCTATGTGGTTAAAGGTGAGGCTGTAGCTTCGGGAGCGGAGCAAAAATCAGCCTAGGGCCGAAAAAAAACGACCAGCCGGCTTGCGCTAAGCAGCGGCGCCGACTACTTTTGTCGTCCCAATCACTCAATCGGGACCTTTAGAGAGGTGGCAGAGTGGTCGAATGCGACGGATTCGAAATCCGTTATACCTGCAAGGGTATCGGGGGTTCGAATCCCCCCCTCTCTGCAACAGTGAAAGAGTGAAATGGTGAATGCGTGAGAAATCATTGTATCGCCATTTTGCTTGTTTGCTGTCTTTAGAGAAGTGGCAGAGTGGTCGATTGCGGCGGTCTTGAAAACCGTTGAGGGTTAAACCTCCGGGGGTTCGAATCCCTCCTTCTCTGCAGAAAGCCCCGTTTCCGACTTGGAAGCGGGGCTTTTCTTTGCCGGCTACGGTCTATAAGTGACTGCGTAGCCGGGCCGACGTCGAACAGTGCTACTCTGAAGATCGTAAGCAGATAAGCCAGCCGCGGGGGCTGGGTTCCTATTTCTCCTGCTTTATGTGCGGCCGCTACACGCTCACTGTTCCCCCTTCCCTCCTGGAAAAACGTTTTGAGGCTTCCGTGCCGCTGGATGTGGCGCCTACCTACAACGCCGCGCCGTCGCAGCGCCTGCCCATCATCACGAACACGGAGCCGGGCAAGGTGCAGCTGTTTCAGTGGGGGTTGCTGCCAGCCTGGGTGAAGGACGTGAAAGCAGCGCCTAAGCCCATCAATGCCCGCGCCGAGACGCTACCCGAAAAACCCTCGTTCCGGCAGCTGTTGCAGCGTCGGCGCTGCCTGGTGCTGGCCGACAGCTTCTACGAGTGGCAGCGGCCCGCTACTGGCAGCAAAGGCCCCAAAGTGCCGCACCGCATCCTGCTGCGCACCGAGCAGCCGTTTGCGCTGGCGGGCCTCTGGGACGAATGGGTGAACCGCGAAACCGGGGAAGTGCAGCCTACTTTCACCATCATCACCACCGAGCCCAACACGCTGATGACCGGCATCCACGACCGGATGCCGGTAATTCTGCCCGGCCGCGAAGCGGAGCTGGCCTGGCTCGACGACCACGTCGGTGCCCAGGAACACCTGCAGCTGCTGCGCCCCCACGCCGCCGAGCTGATGCACGAATACACGGTAGGCGCGCAGGTGAACTCACCCGGCAACAACGACGCAACCTGCGCGGCTTCGTTTACCTGGGAATAGCCCTGCGGCGGGTAGGGGCGGGGCTTGCCCCCGCCCAGACGCGTGTCCACTGAAGTTATTTCAAGCAACGCCGAAAGCACTGGATTAACTGGCGAACCAAGGTTTGGATTCGGGTGACACTGCCATGATGCGCTTGCCGGCAGCTGAATTATGCAGGATTTACGCCGGATTCAGTACCTACTGGGAGGCAAAGCGGCTGTTACTTTGTTTAGTGCTTTGGTGCCTGGGGCTGGTTGGCCTCCGCGCCCTATGCTAATCAAACTATCAAGCCTTTATGTCTGCCTCGCCCGAAACTGAAATTACCACCCTCGATATCGAAGGCATGACGTGCGCCTCGTGTGCATCGTTCGTGGAAAAGTCCTTGAGCCGCACGCCGGGCGTGCAAAGCGCCATCGTCAATTTCGCCACCGAAAAAGCCACCATCCAGTACCTGCCCGATCAGGCCAGTCCCGCTACCCTGCGCGAGGCCGTGGTGCAGGCCGGCTATGGCGTGACCGAGCGCGCCCCCGATACCAGCGCCGCCGAGCGTAGTGCCGAGCTGGACCGCCAAAAAGCCGCCGCCTACCAGCAGCTCAAGCGCCGGTTCTGGGTGGCCGCCGGGCTGGCTTTGCTCATCATGCCCCTGAGTATGCTCATGCTCTGGCCTGCGCTGATGCATCGCCTGAACATGCAGTGGCTGAACTACTCGCTGCTCCTGCTCACGCTGCCCGTGCTGGCCTACAGTGGGCGGGAGTTCTACAACTCTGCTTGGAACGGGCTGCGCCACCGCACGGCCAACATGGACACGCTTATTGCCGTGGGCACCGGGGCCGCTTTTCTCTATAGCCTGGCCGCTACGGTAGCCCCCGGCTTTTTCATGCGGCGGGGCCTCATGCCCGAGGTGTACTACGATACCACGGCTACCATCATTGCCCTGATTTTGCTTGGCAAGGTGCTGGAGCTGCGGGCCAAAACCCAAACCTCCGCCGCTATTCGCACGCTGATGGGGCTGCAGCCCAAAACCGCCCGCGTGGTTCGCCCCGGCGGCCAGGAAATAGATGTGCCTATTGAGCTGGTGCAGCGGGGCGACGTGGTGCTGGTGCGCCCCGGCGAAAAAGTAGCCACCGACGGCATCATCGAAGAAGGCCACTCGGCCGTGGACGAAGCCATGCTCACGGGCGAAAGTCTGCCGGTAGAAAAGAACGTGGGCGACCTGGTATTTGGGGCCACGCTCAACAAAACCGGCGCCTTCCGCTTCCGCGTGACGAAAACCGGCACCGATACCATGCTCGCCCGGATTGTGCAGCTGGTGGAAGACGCCCAGGGCAGCCGCGCGCCCATCCAGCGCCTGGCCGATAAAGTCAGCGCCGTTTTTGTGCCTACGGTGGTGGGCATTGCCTTGCTTACCTTTGCCCTCTGGTTTGCGCTGGCCCCGGCCGAAACGCGCCTGCCGCTGGCGTTGGTCAATTTCGTGGCGGTGCTCATCATTGCCTGCCCGTGCGCGCTGGGGCTGGCTACACCCACTGCTATTATGGTGGGCACGGGCAAAGGAGCCGAGTACGGGGTGCTGGTACGCAATGCGGAGGCGCTGGAAAAGGCCCACCAGGTGAATACCGTGCTGCTGGATAAAACCGGTACCATCACCCGCGGCGAGCCGGCCGTAACGGACTACGTGACGGCTCCTGATCAGGATATGGGTCAGCTACTGGCCTTGATAGCCGCAGTGGAGCGGCAGAGCGAGCATCCGTTGGCGGAGGCCGTGGTGCGCTACGCCGATGCCCGGCAGGTTGTGAAACTGCCTGCTACCAGTTTCCGGGCGGTAGAAGGTCAGGGCGCTTCAGCTACCGTGGATGGCCGGGACGTGCTTATCGGCAACCAGCGGCTGCTCTCCGAAGCCGGCATAGGTCTTTCTGCCGAACTCTCCACCCAGGCCGAAACGCTGCTGACTCAGGCCAAAACGGTGCTGTACGTAGCGGTAGCGGGCCAGGTAACTGGGTTGTTGGGCGTGGCTGATACCGTGCGCCCTACCTCGGCGGCGGCTATCCGGCGCCTGCAAAGCATGGGGCTGGAAGTGGTGATGATGACCGGCGACAACCCGCAAACGGCCGGCCAGATGGCCCGGCAGGTGGGCATTACCCGCTACTTTGCCGAGGTGCTGCCCCAGGATAAAGCCGGCAAGGTGCAGGAGCTGCAGGCCGAAGGCCGAATTGTGGCCATGGTGGGTGACGGCATAAACGATGCGCCCGCGCTGGCCCAGGCCGACGTAGGACTGGCTATGGGCAGCGGCACCGACGTAGCTATGGAAGCGGCCGGCATCACCCTTATGCGCTCCGACTTAGGCGGCGTGGTCACGGCCCTGGAACTGAGCCGCCAAACCATTGGCATCATCCGCCAGAACCTGTTTTTCGCCTTTATCTACAACGCGCTGGGCATTCCGGTGGCAGCGGGGCTGCTGTATCCAATGTTTGGAATCCTACTTTCGCCCATGCTGGCCGCCGCTGCTATGGCTTTGAGCTCCGTGTCGGTACTGACCAACTCCCTGCGCCTACGCGGCTTTCGCCCGCCACAGTTGGATGGCTCATTGGCGGATGAGTCAGGCCGGGGCGGGTTGCGGTAAGCGGCGTTTGCGTACCTTCGACGGGCCCCTGCAGTAAGTCAAACAGCGCAAGCCTGTCATGCTATCTATCCGCTATTACCTGTTGTGGCTCCTGCTGGCCGCTGGAGGATTGAGTGCCCCGGCGTCGGCCCAGACCACGAAAAGCCTGAAGCGCGGCCTGGCCTACGGCCAGCATACCGCCGCCGATTTGCGGGTTCTGGCCCCGGGCATCAGCTGGTGGTACAACTGGGCGCCCACGCCCGAAAATGCCGTGAAGGACCTGTACCGCAGCGCCGGCGTGGAGTTTGTGCCCATGGTATGGGGTGGAACGCCCAAGGCCGATGACCTGATTTTTACGCTGCCTTACGACGTCAAAACGCTATTAGGCTTCAACGAGCCGAATTTCCTGACGCAGGCCAATATGCCGCCCAGCGTAGCGGCCGCCCGCTGGAAGGAGCTGGAGCAAACGGCCCGGCAGCGGGGGCTCAAGCTGGCCTCACCCGCTGTGAACTACTGCGGGGACTGCGTGACCGAAAACGGCCAGAAGTTTACGGACCCCGTCGACTACCTCGATGCGTTTTTCGCGGCCTGTCCTACCTGCAAGGTCGATTACATTGCCGTGCACTGGTACGCCTGCGACTTAGGGGCGCTGCAGTGGTATATCGGCCGCTTTAAGAAGTACGGTAGGCCCCTCTGGCTTACTGAGTTTGCCTGCGGCGACCTGCCCCACGCGCAAATCACGCTGGCCAAGCAGAAGGAATACATGAAGGCGGCGGTGAGCTACCTGGAAAATGAGCCGAGCGTGGCCCGCTACGCCTGGTTTTCGGGCCGCAACGGCGAAATCCCCAACATCAATCTGCTCGGCGACTACGGGCAGCTCACCGAGTTGGGGCAGTTATACGTGAGTTTGCCGGCCGGGCCGGGCCGCGTAACGGCCACCGAAGCGCCAGCCGCCCCAAAGCCGCACCTAGAGGTGTCCGAGGCTACGGCCAACCGATTTACCATCCGCGTTGGGGCGGCGCAGATGGAGGGTGTGGTGCAGCTGACGGACATGCTGGGACGAGTGTGCGCCCAGATTACCGCTACCAGTCAGCAGCTGCGGCAGGGCTACACCTGGATTCTGCAACGCCCTCTGCCTGCGGGGGTTTACATTATCCGGGTACGAAACCCTGAACTTTTTGCAGCCCGTCGGGTTTTGATTCCTTGAATTTGCTGAAGCGGGAGCGGTTGAGCTTCTGAAAAGCGCCTCTATACTTTCGTGGGAACCGCAGGTCGGCACACCACCTATCTGCCTTATATGACTGATTTGCTTTTCGACGTCAACCTGCAACAGCTGCCGGAGGAATACCTCAACGGGGATTGGCGCGTGGCGGATCGGGTGCTGAATCGTACGGACCCCACCAGTACGCTGGCCCAGGCCACGCGCGTGCGCCTGCTGCAGGGTGAGCTGCAGCTCGAAGCCACCCAGCACACGGAGGCCGGCTCCTGGTCGGTACAGCGCGACGACCTGATGCAGCGCCCCTACCTGGAAATTGAAGTAGCCCAGGAAACCACCCGCGCCCTCATTACCCGCCTGCGGCGCTCCGCCGATGGCCTCTACAGTCAGCTTAACCTGTACTTCCTCTCGGGCATGGAAGTCCAGCTCACCCAGCCCTAAGCCCGCCTGCTCTCTGCCTTTGCGCTATGTCTGATTTACTTGCTTCCACCAACTTCGAACGCCTGCAAACCGCCGTGGAAGCGGCCGGCGTGGGCACCTGGGACTTCAACCCCCTGACCGGCGACCTGCAATGGTCGGCGCGGTGCAAGGAGCTGTTTGGGCTGCCCGCCGACGCGCCCATCGACTATAACCGGTTTCTGGCCGGCCTCCATCCCAACGACCGTGCCGCCACCGATGCCGTGGTGCAGCAGGCGTTGGACCCCGCCGGCCGTGGTCAGTACGATATTGAGTACCGCACGGTAGGATTGGAAGATGGTGGCCAGCTGCGCTGGCTTCGGGCTACCGGCCAGGCCATTTTTGATGAGGCCCGCACCAAAGCCGTGCGCTTTGTAGGTACTATTACTGATATCACCCACATCCGCCAGCAGGCCCAGCAGTACCAGACGGTCATCGAGTTTATTCCGCAGATGGTGTGGCTGACGGACCCGGCGGGCTTTCACACGTTTTTCAACCAGCGCTGGATCGACTACACGGGCTACACCGTGGAGCAAAGCCAGGGCACGGAAATGTGGAACAACTTGCTGCACCCCGACGACCAGGACCGCGCCCGGCAAGTATGGAGCCATTGCCTGGCCACAGGCGAAGACTATGAAATTGAGTACCGCTTCAAAGGCCTGAATGGGCAGTATAGATGGTTTCTGGGGCTGGCCAAGCCCATCCGCAACGAGCAGGGCCAGATAACCCAGTGGTTTGGGACCTGCACCGATGTGAACGAGCAAAAACAGCTACAGGAACAGTTGGAACGTTCGTACAGCGACCTGGAAGCCAAAATAACCTTCCGCACGCTTGACCTGGAGCATCAGATCCGCGAGCTGAAGCGCCGTCTTGGTGAGTAATGGGTTGATAGTGTAACCAAAAAGGCTCCATAGCAGGAGCCTTTTTGGTTTTTAGGTGAAGCGGCAGCAACTTGAAATAAGGCAGATTACTGACTTACTGCAGGCATCTTCAGCTATTCAAGCGTCCGAGACCAATACCTGTTCAACGACGTAGCGGCGTGTGGTGGGGGAGAGGCCCGGCGGGGCGGGGGCGGCCATCGTCAGGCTTTTGGGCGGCTTGCGGGTTGCGGCGCTTGTCCCAGAATACGTAGCCTGCAAAGAGTAGCAGACTGATGCCCGAAACCCACAGCAGCCCCGACTTTAGGCGTTTGGTGTCTTCGCCCAGGTAAGCCAGCAGCCCGATAAGCGGCAGGATACCTACTGCGGTGGCTGAAATGAACTTCAGGTAGCCCAGCCGGCCCAGCCCCGCCACGAAGCTGATGGCGTCGTTGGAAATAACCGGGGTGAGCCGGGCAATGAACACGGCCCCAATGCCGTAGCGGCCAACCTGATCTTCTACCTTCTGCGCGTTTTTGCGGCCCAGGATTTTCGCCACGAAGGCCCCACCCAGCCCCCGGCCCAGAAAGTAGCCCACCGTGGAAGCTGTGAGCACCGACACCCAGGCCAGCAAGGACCCCCACCACGGCCCGTAGGCCAGAATAGCCACCAGGATCAGCAGTACGTTGTTGATGACGACCAGGAACATCTGCGCTACCATAGCCAGCACGACCAGCACCGGCCCCCAGAACCCGAACTGCTTTACCCAGGCTGCAATGCGGGGCTTGTCGCCGCTGGTGAGGATGGTGAAGGCCTCCCGCACGGCATCGTGGAAAGCGGGCCACAGAAAGTAGCAGCCCACCAGCGCGGCCACCAAACCCAGGGAAACATACAGTGGCAGGCGGCTGGAAGAAGCTTCCGGCTGCAGAGAAACCGGCGCCGATTCGGTAGCAGACATACGCAACGCTAAAATGAAAAGCCAACGCCTGTCCGGTGCAGACAGGCGTTGGCTTTAAACGCGGTTTCTTGCCGAAGGATAACGTCCGGCTTACAGCCGCACCCCGATGCCCGGCCCCAACAGGAAGAAGGGCTTGCCACGCGAGAGCAGCCACCCCCCGCCCAGATACAGCGGAAAAGAGAGCTTGGCTTCCCGCCGCGTAGGGTATACCGAGCCCAGAATTACAATGCCCAGGTCGCGCTCCACGGAGGTGTCGCTGCTGTTGAGGTTGAAGGCGTTAAGGGCCACGAAGCCGGCCCCTACCTTGTACGGCCGCAGGCGGTTGATTTTCTCGGGATGATAGAAACTCAGCTGCCCCAGCATGGCCAGGGAAATGCCCCCAAATGAGCCGAAACCCGTGTCACCGGGCTTGCGCGTGAGCAGGCCGCCGGGAAAGCTCACGTCAATATCGAACTTCATCTTGCGCTTGAGCACCAGCTCCAGCTTCTGAGTAAAACCTGGCTCAGTGTACTGGCTCTGGGTGTGGCGTACCGTAATGATAATAGTGCTCCAGTCGTCCAGATCGTGGGTTTTGCGGGCGGAAAGCAGGTTGTTCAGGCTGATATTGCCCACCTGGCACTGCTTGTCCTGGTAAAACGCGGCCCGCACCGAAGTGCCATCCGGGCACACCACTATGTTGTCGATGGTGCGCATTTCAATCAGCTCGCCCTTGCTGTTCTGGGTGCGGATATCGAAAGTAAGGTACTGCTTGCCGTAGAGCTGCTGCTCGGTATCGATGCCTGCGGCGTTGAAGCCAAACACCACGTCCGAAATGGTGCGGTCGTATAGGATGGGCCCGTTGAAGCGCGTGACGGGCCGGGGCGACTCGCCAAACGTGATGCTCACGAAATCGAGCGGGTGAGGGCGCTGAAACTCGCGCACCGCCAGCGCAAAGCCCGTCGGCTGCCCGGCGTTGAAGATGTTGATGCGCTTTTTGTCGCTGGTGAGTGGAATCTGCACGCGGTACACCACGGAGGCATCGGAGCGGATACTGGAATCGGAGGGCACCACCTGCACGTCCTCGAAGTGAAACCGGGCCCGCTGCAACGACTCCCCATCCAGGCGCACGTCCACGGTTTCGCCGGGGTTTACGTTGTTGTTGCTGGTCCAGTCGCCGCCGCGGTGCCGCACGCTCAGGCCGCTGATGGTGGTTTTGGGCGAGATATTGAAGTTGGTGACGTACTTGGCCTGGTCGTTTTCCTTGATGTAGAGGTAGCTGTCGGTTTGGCGGTGGGTGTTATACACGCGCAGCCAGCACAGTACCCGGTCGTTGGTCAGGTACTGGCGGATGTAGAGCTCGGCAATCAGCTCCCCGCCGGGCTCCTCCTGGTCTTCGATGCGGTAGGTGCGGCGCAGGTCGAAGGTGCGGCCATTGTCCAGAATCAGCTCTACGCCCTGGCGACGGGTGGCCTCCACCAGCGTAATTTCCTTTTTATCGACGCTCAGAAACCGCAGGCGTGAGGCTTTCACCGTGAAATCCTGCCGGATGGGCGGCAACGCGTAGCTCAGGCGGCGGTTGTTGTCGGTAAGAAACGGCTTTTCCGTTTGGGGGCGCACGGTGAGGATGCGCGTGCCTACGTTGTTGGGCAGCACGTGCAGGCGCAGCTGGCCTTTTTCCTGGGTGAGACGGTAGTCGATGTCCTGGCCGCGCGTCCACTCCCCGGTGGTGCGCACGTTTTTGGGGTTGTTGCTGCCGATGTCGAACACCTTTTCCTCACCCACGAACAGCTCCGTATCGGTGGGCCGGAACTCCAGCGTGGTGCGCGTGACGGGCAGCAGATCCACCGTCTGCGACAGGGGCGGGCGGCCCGCCGAATCGGCGGGGGCCGTAAAGGTGAGGCGCAGAAACTGGGCCGCCGTCAGGTCGCGGAAGCGCAGCTTGGCCCGGTAGTGCGTGCCGTCGGCGGCCAGGGTGAGCGAGTCGAGCAGCTGAAAGTCGGCCGAGCGCACGAGGCGTAGCGGCTTGCGCACATCGGGCTGCGGATACACCAGCAGATCGGCCGTTTCGTCGTCGCGGCGGTAGGTAAAGTACAGGTGCGGCTCACCCTTCATGGCCAGCACGTGGCGGCTAAGGTGGTAGCTGACGGTATCGGTGCGCAGCGCCAGCTCCCGCAGCAGCGGAGCCCCGGCCTGGGCCCGGGCACACGAAGGCCGCAGCCCGCCGGCCACAAGCAGCAGCCCTAAAAAATCCAACGAAAACCTACGCAGCGAAACAGCAATTCCCAGTGCTTTTACTTGCCCGGCCCCACGCCCGGCGGCGCAAAAATAGGCCAGCCCGCCGGCTTCTGGTGCATCGGTGGGGCGGTTTTCTGGTTTAACCCGGCCGAAGCCCGACAACGGAAAGTACACTTTACACGTTGCGGGCGTACCATTTCCCCATTTTCTATGCTGCGTTTTCTGCTCGTTGGCTGGCTGCTGCTCGGCTCGGCTGTTTCGGTTTCTGCCTACTCCGTCCTCACTCACCAGGCCAACATCGACTCCACCTGGCAGCGCTGCCTGCTGCCCACGCTGCAAAAGCGCTTCCCGGGCGGCACGGCCGAAGAACTGCAGGACGCCAAGGCCTACGCCTACGGGGGAGCCATCATTCAGGACATGGGGTTTTATCCGTTCGGCTCGAAGCTCTTCACCAACCTCACCCACTACGTGCGCTCCGGCGACTTCGTGACTAATCTGCTAACCGAAGCGCATGACCGCAACGAGTATGCGTTTGCTCTTGGCGCCCTGGCCCATTACGCTGCCGACATCAGCGGCCACCCCGAGGGTACCAACAAGGCTATGCCCTCGGTATATCCAGAGCTGCAGGCGAAATTTGGGAATACCATCACGTACGAGGAGGCGCCCGCCCAGCACACCCAGCTGGAGTTTGCCTTCGATGTGGTACAGGTGGCAGCCGGCCGCTACCGCTCCGACGACTACCACAATTATATAGGCTTCAAAGTAAGCAAGGAGGTACTGGAGCGGGGCTTCGAGAAAACCTACGGCCTGAAGCTGGGCCAGGTCATTGCCAACGTGGACCTGAGCATCAGCTCCTACCGCTTTGCCGTGAAAGAGCTGATTCCGCTGGCTACCCGCGCCGCCTGGCAAAGCAAGCGCGAAGATATCCGCAAGCTCAGCCCCAACGCCCGCCGCCGCGACTACGTGTATCACCTCAGCCGGCGCCAGTACCGCAAGGAGTTCGGGGGTAGCTACCAGCGGCCGGGCCTGGGTGCCCGTATGCTTTCGGGCATCGTGCGGCTGCTGCCCAAAATCGGCCCGCTGAAGCCTTTTGCCTTTAAGCTGCCCACGCCCGAAGCCCAGGCCCTGTTTCGCAGCTCGTTTCGCACGGTCATTGGCAAGTACTGCGGGCTGCTGGAAAAGCAGGGTGCCGCCACCGCGGCCGCCCTGCCCAACGCCGATTTCGACACCGGCCATCAGACGAAAGTCGGCGAGTACGCCCTGGCCGATGAAACCTACGGGGAGTGGCTACGCAAGCTCGACGCGTAGAAGTTTGAGGGCCTGACGCAGCCGCAAAAGCAACACCTACTGGCTTTTTTCGCCACGCCCGCCGCACCCAATGCCGAGGCCGAAGAAGAAAAGGAAGCCAGCACCCAGCGCAAAACCCAGGAAGCGCTAACTAACCTGAAAGCTGCGCCGGCAATGGCAGAGTAAAAGGGCTGCTGTCTCTGTTTGCGAAAAGCAACAGCCGGCATAACATTGCGCGCCAACCCTGGCTATCTTGGTAGCCCGTTTATCGCGGTTTATCATGCGCCGCCCCGACCTGGCGTTTCATGTAGCGTATAAATCTGACTCGGGAAAATTGCTCATGTAGGCGCTGCTTCGCTAGCGCCACCCAGCCGGAACGAAATCGTTAGGCTCACCCTCTCCATGGAATAGGGGCCGGGAGTGAGAGGCCTCTACGGCTGCTCCTGCACCAGGCCGCTGCTAAGGCGGCGCAGCACGGTTTCGGCCTGCTTGGCCTGGAAGCGAATGTCGAGGAGGCGGTTTTCGGCGTCAAGCTGGGTGCGCTGGGCCTCGCGCAAAGCCAGCGGCGTGAGCAAGCCCAGGCGGTAGCGCTCCAGGGCAATAGCCACGTTCTGGCGGGCCAGCAGGATGTTGTCTTCCTCCAGCTGCAGCAGCTGCAGGCGGTTCTGGTACTGGGCGTAGGCCTGCTCGGCCTCGGCTTCCAGCTGCAGCTGGGTTTGCTCCAGCTGCAGCCGACTCTGGTCTTCCGCAATGCGGGCGTTCTGCTCCAAGCGGTTGCGGTTGAAGCCGTCGAAAATAGGAATGGAGGCCACCACGCCGTAGTTAAAGCCCAACTGGCGGCCGGTGTTGGTGGTCAGCTCCGTGCCGAAGAAGGCTTCCCCGTTCACGTTGCGGTTGTAGCCGTAGCCGCCCGTCAGGCCGATCTGCGGAAAGCGGGAGGCGCGCACCAGCTTACGGTCGTAGGCGGCCACCTGAGTGTTGATGCGGGCCTGCTGCAGGCGGGGGTTGTTCTGGCGGATAGCCTGCGTAACGGTTTCCCGGCCCAGGTCGCGGCTGACCACGATGGAGTCGGCGGGCAGGAAGTCGAGGGCAGGGGAGCGGCCGAGCAGGTTGTTGAGGTTCACCTTGGCGGTTTTCAGGGCTTCCTGCTGCTGAATCAGGGCCGAGCGGTCGGCGTTGAAGTCCACGCGGGCCGTCAGCACTTCCACTTTGGCGCCCACACCCACATCGGCCCGGGCCTGGGTCAGGTCGATGCGCTGCTGGCCGATTCGCAAAGCCTCCTCAAAGCTCTGAATCTTGCCGGCCTCGCGCACCACCGTAAAGTAGGCCGTGGTGATGTCGGCTACGGTTTCCTCGGCCGTGGCGCGGGTGAGCTGCTGCTGGCTCTGGGCCACGGTGCGCAGCCGGTCGTAGGCAATGAACATCCCGAAGCCGTCGAAAATCGTCCAGGTACCGGCAAGGTTGCTGTTCAGGCGGTTGGACTTGGCCCCGCTGGCCTCGCTGGCAGTAGTGCGCGCAGCCGACTCCTGCCGTACGTCGTTGCGGGTGAAGGAACGGGTGACGTTGCCATCTATTGTGGGCAGCTGGCCGGCGTTGCCGCGGGTTACGTTGTTTTCAGCCAGGCGCACATCCTGCCGCGACAGGCGAATGCCATAGTTGTTTTCCAGCCCGATGCGGATGGCCTCGGCCAGCGTGAGGGCGGGGGCGGGCGCCACGGTTTCGGGCTTTTCCGTCTGGGGCTTGGCCTGGGGCGTGGTGGCCGGCGTGCGGGCCGGCAGTACCGGCTGCTGGGCCAGCAGGGGCAGGGGAGCGGCGAGCAGCAGGGCAAAAAGAAAGAAACGAGGCATGGAATAAATCAACAGCTGAAAAGGGCGCGGCGACGAAAGCAGACAGCGGCGCGGCACTAGGCGGCTACGGCTTTTTCTTCGGCTTCGGCGGGCTTGTGCTTTTTGGCCGTGGCGAAATACGAATACATAACGGGCACTACGTAGAGCGTGAGGGCCGTGGCAAAAAACAGCCCGCCCACCACGCCAATGCCCATGGCTCGCCGGCTGAGCGCACCCGCGCCGGTGGCAATGGCGATGGGCAGAATGCCCAGAATGGCGCACAAACTCGTCATCAGGATGGGGCGGAAGCGGGCGGTGGCGCCTTCAATCAGCCCAGTCATGTAGTCCTTGCCGTTTTCCACCTGCTGGTTGGCAAATTCCACGATGAGGATACCGTTCTTGGTCACCAGCCCTACCAGCATGATGATGCCGATCTGGGAGAATAGGTTGAGCGTCTGGTTGAAGTACCACAAGCTCAGCAGCGCCCCGGAAAGGGCCAGCGGCACCGTCACCATGATAATGACCGGGTCACGGAAGCTTTCAAACTGAGCCGCCAGCACCAGGTAAATCAGCACCAGGGCCAGCCCGAAGGCGAAGATGAGGCTGCTGGAGCTTTCCTGGAAGTCGCGGGAGGCGCCGGCCAGCTCCGTGCTGAAGGTGTCGTCGAGGTTTTTGTCGGCAATGGCCTGCATGGCCGCAATACCGTCACCAAGGGTGCGGCCCGGCGCCAGGGAAGCCGAGAAGGTGGCCGAGTTGTAGCGGTTGAAACGGTAGAGCTGGGGCGGCGTGCTGCTTTCCACCAGCCGAATCACGTTGTCCAGCTGAATCAGCTCGCCCTTGTCGTTTTTCACTGAGAGCAGGCGCACGTCCAAAGGCTGGCTGCGGTCTTCACGCGCCACCTGCCCGATGATCTGGTACTGCTTGCCTTCCCGGATAAAGTAGCCGTAGCGCTGCCCGCTGAGGCCCGACTGCAGGGTCTGCGAAATGCTCTGTACCGACACGCCCAGGCTCTGGGCCTTTTCCCGGTCAATGGTCACGCGCAGCTCGGGCTTGTTGAACTTCAGGTTCACGTCCACAAACTGGAAGGTGGGGTCCTGCCGGGCGGCATCAAGGAACTTGGGCACGGCCGTGCGCAGCTTGTCGAAGTCCTGGGTCTGGATAACGAACTGCACTGGCAGGCCGCCCCCGCCGCCCCCGATGCTCTGGTCCTGGCTGACGGAGGTGCGGGCCGCCGACAGTTGCTTCACGCCCGTACTGAGCTTATCGGCCAAAAGCTGCTGGCTTTGGGGGCGGGCATCGGCATCGAGCAGCAGCACCCGGGCGTTGCCGGAGTTGGAGCCGCCGCCGAAGCCGGGTGAGGTCACGGCAAACACGCTGCTCAGGTTCTGCTCCCCGGCCGAGTCGATGGCCAGCTGCGTGAGCTGGGTCATGTAGGCATCCATAAACTCAAACGAAGCACCTTCCGGGCCGGTGGCATTGATGTTCACCCGGCTGCGGTCTTCCACCGGGGCCAGCTCCGAAGGAATAGCGCCCATGAAAAACCAGATGCCCACGCCCGTGCCGGCCACCACCAGCCAGGCCAGCCAACGCTTGCGCAGGAAGGTTTCGAGGCTGCTCTGGTAGCCGCCAATCATCCGCTCGAAGAACGGCTCGGTTTTGCGGTAAAACCAGTTGTGCTTTTCCTCACGCTTGAGCAGCACCGAGCACATCATGGGCGTGAGCGTGAGCGACACAAAGGCCGAAATCAGCACCGAGCCCGCTACCACAATGCCGAACTCCCGGAACAGGCGGCCCGTGATGCCCGTGAGAAACACCACCGGCAGAAACACCGCCGCCAGCACAATAGTGGTGCTGACCACGGCCATAAGGATTTCCTCGGAGCCCTTGATGGCGGCCGTTTTCGGGTCTTCGCCCTCCTCAATACGGGAGTAGATGTTCTCCAGCACCACAATGGCGTCGTCGACTACTAGGCCAATAGCCAGCACCACGGCCAGCAGCGTGAGTACGTTGATGGAGAAGTCCATTAGGTACATCACGAAGAAGATACCGATGAGCGACACCGGAATGGCCACCACCGGAATGATGGTGGAGCGCCAGTCGCGCAGAAACAGGAAGATGATAATTACCACCAGCACGAAGGCCTCGATGATGGTGTGCTCTACCTCCTCAATGGATTTGCGGATAAAAACGGAGTTATCGAAGCCCGGCTTGAGTTCCAGATCCTTGGGGAGGTCCTTGCCGTACTGCTCCAGGCGCTTGTTGAACTCTTCGGCAATGTCAATCTGGTTGGAGCCCGGCTGCGGAATTACGGCCAGACCCACCATCGGCACGCCGTTCACCTTGAAGATGGTCTGGTCGTTTTCGGGGTACAGCTCGGCGTAGCCAATGTCAGACAGGCGCACCAGCGAGGAAGCATCTTTGCGGATGATTAGGTTGTTGAAGTCCTCCACTGAACTCAGGCGGCCCATGGTGCGCAGGGTGAGCTGGGTGGCCTGGCCCTGCACCGAGCCGCTGGGCAGCTCCACGTTTTCGCGGGTGAGGGCCTGCTGCACGTCCACGGGGCTCACGCTCAGGGCCGAAAGCTTCACCGGGTCCAGCCACAGGCGCATGGAGTACTTCCGCTCCCCGTACACGCGCACCTCCGATACCCCCGGAATAGTTTGCAGGCGTTCCTTGAGCGTGTTGTTGGCGTAGTCGGTGAGTTCCAGCAGCGTCCGTTTGGTGGAGCTGAGGTAGGTCATGACAATGGGCTGGGAGTCGGCGTTGGCCTTGCTCACCACGGGCGGGTCGATGTCGCGCGGAAGGCGGCCCTGCGCGCCGGATACCTTGTCGCGCACGTCGTTGGCGGCGGTTTCCAGGTCGGCATCGAGGTCAAACTCCACCGTAATCTGGGTGCGGCCGTCGCGGGAGTTGGAGGTCAGGTTCTTGATGCCCTGGATGCCGTTGAGGGCTTCTTCCAAAGGCTCCGTCACCTGGCCCTGCATCACGTCGGCGGAGGCGCCGGTGTAGCTGGCCGACACGGTAATGATGGGCGGGTCCACGCTCGGGTATTCGCGCACGCTCAGGTACCGAAAGCCAATGACCCCGAAAATCACAATCACCAGGCTCATCACAATGGCGAGAACCGGGCGGTTGATACTGGTTGATGAAAGACTCATTCTTTTTTAATTAGTAATTGGGAATTAGTAATTAATAATTGGTGGAAGTTTCCCGGGATGAGCGAATAATAGCCGTAATTATTTTCAGAATTTCCTCACAGTCGTTGAGCAGAGAAGCTGCCTGCGGAGGGGCTATATAGTCGGTGTCGCGCAGGAGCCGGAGCCAATAATGGGTTTCTCGGGCCTCCTTGTAAGCAATACCTGCTTTCATTATAAAATCCTTGCGGGAAAGGCCCCCTACAGCTTCTTCCATATTAGCTCCGATGGAAGTGCCGCTGCGTCGAATTTGGTCAGCCAGCTGAAAGGCCTGCTTTTCTTTGCTTAAATACTGGCTGAGCCTGACAATGCGAACAGCAAAAGCGTAGGTCTTTTGCAGAATAATATTTTCCTCTTTCACAGTCGAATGCTCAATTAGTAATTACTAATTATCAATTACTAATTGATACTCTGTCGCCCGGCTTCACCTGCAGAATGCCCGTGCGAATGATGGAGTCGCCTACAGCCAGGCCGTCGGTAATCTGAATAAGGCGGTCGGAGCGCACGCCTATTTTTACTTTCTTCGGCACCATCTTCCCTTTCTGCACGGTGTACACGCTGTAGCCGCTGGCTTCAGGAATGACGGCTTCGGTGGGAACCTGCAGGGCGTCGGCGGTCTGGCTGAGCTGCAGATTCACTTTCACGAAAGCGCCGGGGCGCAGCTCATTCTGGGTGTTGGCGTAGCGGGCGCGCACGGTTTGGGTACGGCTCACGGGGTCAATTTGCGGATCGAGAGCGTAGACTTTGGCTTCGTACTTCTTGTTGGAGGCCTCATCGGTGATGGTGATTGGGTCGCCGGTGCGCACCAGGCTGGAAAAGCGGCTGGGTACGGTAAAGTCGATTTTCACGGGCTTTACCTTGGACAGCGTGGTTATTTCGGCGCCCGGACTCACGTAGGTGCCCACCGTGGCGGTGGTCAAGCCCAGCACGCCGGCAAACGGCGCACGCACGTAGGCCTTGGCCAGGGAAGCGCGCAGTGTCTGCAAGTCGGCCTGGGCCGTGAGCAGCTGGTTGTTGACTTGCTCATACTCCTGGGCGCTGATGTATTCCTTGTCCAGCAGAATGCGCTGGCGCTTTTCCTGGTCGCGGAACAGCTTGATGTTGTACTCCTGCTTGCGCAGGCCCGACTGAATTTCATCGGCATTGATGCTGAACAGCAGCTGGCCTTTGCTTACCGGCTGGCCTTCCCTGATGTTGAGGCTGGTAATCTTGCCCGAAATTTCGCTTTTGATAACCACCGATTCCTCGGCCAGAATAGAGCCGGTAGCCGCTACCTCATCGGCCAGGCTGGTAGCCTTCACCACGTAGACCTGCACGGGCTGCTTCTGGCCGCCGCCTTTGCCACCAGCTCCGCCCGGGCCGCCCTTGCCACCCCCAGCGGCTCCTCTGCCGCCACCCTTGCCCGCCTCCGCCGACTGCGAGGGAAAGAACTTTATCTTGATGAAGGCCAGGGCCGCCACCGTTATCAGGGCCAGCAGCCACCAGCGCCAGGCGCCGCCTTTCCGCGCTTCTTCGTGTACTATCTCTTCCTGTTCCTGCGTCTGCATGTATCGTTTACAAAGGCCTACAAATACTACTGGCTTGGGGCCGGTCTACCACAACACCGCCGGCGGCCGGAAAGTTGACCAAGCCGCAAATCACTACCTGCCAGACACCAAAAAAGCCTGCTCGTTGCAGGCTTTTAAGGAAAAAGGCCGGGCCGGTTACATGGCCCGCTGGTTGATATAGCTCTTAGCCAGGTCGTTGAGCTTGGTGTCGGTGAGCTGCTCTTCCTGCAGCGTCTGGCGCAGCAGCGAGGCAGCTTCGGTGTGGCCCAGGCGCTCGGCGTAGTGAGCGGCCGTGCCGTAGCCCGATATTTCGTAGTGCTCTACGCGTTGCGCCGCGGCAATAAGGGCAGCATCCTTTACCTCGTCGGTAGCGTCTTCCGCAATGGTTTCTTTGCCTTCAGCCACCAAGCCCTGCATAGCTTTGCAGGTGTGGCCCGTGAGGTCGAGGTTCAGGCCGCGGCCAATCTGCTCGAGGCGGCTCACTTGGTTGATGGTTTCCTGCAGGTGGGTTTCGAAGCCCTGGCGCAGGCGGGCGTCGCGGGCTTCGCTGGCCATATCGGGCAGGGCTTTCACCAGCTGGGTTTCGGCGCTGTACAGGTCTTTCAGCTGTTCAGCAAACAGGTCGTCGAGGCTTTTGAGTTTATCGAACATGGGGTAAGCAAATATGAAGTGGAATGGTGCCGGCCCGTATAGCAGCCGGCTTTCTTTCCTCGTATTACGGGCTTGTCCGGTGCCCGTTGTTACGTTATTTTGGCCTTTTACCCGCTAGCTCCACCATATGCTCAGCTCCACCGCCGCCGATAAGCACCGCAATTTCTTTCAGGATGTACACGAGGTAGTGCGCCTGGTGCCGCCCGGCCGCGTGACAACCTACGGGGCCATTGCTCACTACCTCGGCGCCCGGCACGGGGCCCGCCTGGTGGGCTGGGCCATGATGGCCGCCCACACCGCCGATGCCTACGTGCCGGCGCACCGCGTCATCAACCGCCAGGGCCTGCTCACGGGGCGCCAGCACTACGCCACGCCCAAGGCCATGCAGGAAGCCCTGGAAGCCGAAGGTGTGCGCGTGGTAGACGACCAGGTGCAGGATTTCGACCAGCTCTTCTGGGACCCTAGTACCGAGCTTGGCTAGGCAGATCTACCGGACGGGCTGCATTTTCTTGGTGTAAAAAATGCCTTCCTTGGCGGGTACTATTACCAGGGTAGGCTTGTCGGCGGCGGTTTTCTGCTTTATCTCCACGTAAGTAGTAGCCGTGAAATCCGGCACAAATGAAAGGCAGGCTGCTCCCGTTTCGGGCAGGCACAGCTGCAGCTCCTGGGTTTTGCTCGTCCACGGAATACGCACAAACCCATTACCCGGCAATTGAGTTAGCATTTGCCCGGTGAGTTGCACCACCATAGCGGGCCCTTTGCCGCGCCGGAAGAGCACCACCTGGGCCGTATCACCTTGTGAAACAGCTGGCTGAACCTGGTTGTCGAGCACACGACCAGTGCGCATGCTTAGGGAGTAGGGGTGGGGAGAGCCGCCGGTGGCAGCACTGGCAATGGCCGCGCCGGCCAGGCCACCCACCACGGCGCCCACGGCTACCGCTTCGGCATCGGCCGTGCCCGGCCCGGTAAACTCAAATGTGTGCCCGGCGCGCTCCAGCAGGTACAAGTGGTTTCGATACCGTATATAGGCTTGCTGGCCATCCGAAAATCCCCAGGCTTTGTTTAGCTGCTTCTGCAGCGCCTGGTTGGATGAAGTGGCCTTTACTTCCTCCGTACCCTGCCACCCGGCCGCCGTGCGGGGCTGGCGCACTAGCGTGAAGGGTACCCGGGTGTCGGGCTGGTTGCTGCGAAAATCCTCGAACGTGGCGAACATACCCTGACTTGGAGCAGCCGTCAGCAGAATAGGGTAGGCGCGCAACATGGCTTGATAATCGGTGGCGGCCAGGTAGTCGGCCGCTGGTAATGGCTTGGCTGCGGCTATAGCTTCAGGCCAGTTGAGGTTCTGCAAGCGAATGATGGCCTGGCGGAATCCAGCTGCCAGATTATCATCGTGCAAGCCGGTGGTTTCCAGACCGCCTTTCCGGATGGTTTCGAGGTGTTGCACCACCACAATGTACGAGCTGTCGTGCTGCTGCACGGCAAAATCAATATCAAGCGTAGCCAGCGCGTGCTCGGAGGTGGGCCCAATTTCTTCTTCGATGCTGAGCTCATGTACGCGCACTATCACTGGCCGGGTACCCGCACGGGCAGGCAGTTGGGTGCTTAGCCACTGTGTAAGGCCCGCCGCTACGCCGCCCATCAGGTTGGCTGGCACCGGCTGGTTTATCAGCCCCTGGTGCACCCAGCCAATGCGGCTGCGGTCAGGGCGCAGATCCAGCACGCGGGCAATGTGAAATGTAGTGGAAGGCAGTCCCAGCTGCTGGTCGTTGAGGCGCACCAGAAACGGATTGGTCTGGGCCTGGGTGCTTAGGGCAGCCATAAGCAGCGCTGCTGCCAGAAGAAATTTCATAATCAAGCTATGCATCTGCGGCCCTGGCCCCAGCCCGAGCAGGGGTGAATAAGAGAGAAATAAGGAGACTAGCCGCCGCAACGGGGTTCTTGCGGGCAGTCAAAAATACGCGTCCGTCGGATGAATTTTCGTCTGATCGACCGGCATAGTGCAAAAACATCGGCCTGGCAGTACTAGGGGCTTCTCCTCAATCCCTTACCTTTGCAGCGCGCATAGCTGCTACCCTTCCGCTTTTTGCATGAAACACACCGTACTCTCCTTTTTACTGAGCCTGCTGACCTTGCTGACGGCTGCGGCTCAGACGTATTCCATCAAGGGCCGGGTGCTCGACCGGCTCACCGGCGAGTCGCTGCCCGGCGCTACCGTGCAGGTAACCGGCAACGGAGTCAACACCGGCGCCGGCGCCGACCCCGAGGGCAACTATCAGGTACCGGGCCTCAAGCCGGGTACGTACGTGGTCCGCGCTTCCTTTATCGGCTATAAGCTGCTGGAGCAGCGCGTGACGGTAGGCAACCAGAACGCCGTGGCCACGTTCCGGCTGGCTTCTGATAATGCAACCCTGAACGAAGTGCAGGTAATTGCCTCGGTAGCCGTAGAGCGCGAAACCCCGGTGGCCTACGCGGCCGTGAACGAGGTGAAGCTCCGCGAAACCCTGGCCGCCCGCGACCTGCCTATGATTCTGAACGAAACGCCCGGCGTGTACGCCACCCAGGGTGGCGGCGGCACCGGAGACTCACGCATCAACGTGCGCGGCTTCGACCAGCGCAACGTGGCCGTGATGGTCAATGGGGTGCCCGTAAACGACATGGAAACCGGCCAGGTTTACTGGTCGAACTGGGATTTGGGCGACGTAACCAAGAGCCTGCAGGTGCAGCGGGGCTTGTCGGCGGCCAAAATTGCCGTGCCCTCGGTAGGAGGTACCATCAACGTACTAACCAAGGGCTTCGATGACAAGCGCAGTGCCCTGGCCCGCCTCGAAACCGGCTCCAACAACTACCGCAAGGCTTCCTTGATGCTAAGCAGCGGCAACCTGCCGGGCGACTGGGCTTTTACCTTCTATGGTTCGCGCCGCACCTCCGATGGCTGGGTTCAGCAGGCCTTCGACGATGCGTGGACATACTTCGGCAACGCCAGCAAGCGCATTGGCAGCCACCGTCTCTCGCTCACGGCCCTGGGCTCGCCCCAAAAGCATGGCACCCGCTCGTTTCAGTCGTTGGTGGGCCTGTACTCCGATAAAAAAGCGCAGGAAATTGGGGCTAAACCCATTATCGGCGGCAATAGAGGCTTCGACTACAATCCCTACTGGGGAACCCTGCGTCGCTACGACCGGGACCCGGAAACTCGCACCGTCAGCAATATGGGTAAGCAGGAGGAGCTGAACGAGCGCAGCAATTACTACCATAAGCCCCAGATCAACTTCAACGACTTCTGGCAGGTAAACGACCGGCTGTTTGTGACTGGGGTGGTATATGCCTCCTTCGGCAATGGCGGCGGAGTAACCGGCCTGACGAGCAGCAACTCCAGCACTATTAATGCGCGGGACTACCAAACGGATTTTCAGGGTATCTATGACTTTAACGTCCGTAACCGCGACGTTGCGTCGATTTTGGTTGAGCCGGTTGACCCTAATAACCCGAATGGTCCTCAAAGACGGGACACGACGTTTAGCGCCGAAAGCCGGTCTACGCAGTTTCTGGTCAACAACGTGAACAGCCACCGCTGGTACGGCTTCGTGCTGGGCGGAGACTACACCCTGCGCGAAAACCTCACCTTGTCGGCTGGCGTGGATGGTCGCCTGTACCGCGGTCTGCACTACCGCCAGGTGCGCGACCTGCTGGGTGGCGACTATGTTCTGAACATCAACAACCGCAACGAGGACCCCGCAACCCGCCTGCGGGAAGGCGACAAACTCAGCTACAACTACGACGGCAAAACCCAGTGGCTCGGCGGCTACACGCAGCTGGAGTACAAAACCCCGGCTTTGTCGGCGGTGGTAAGCGGCACCCTCTCGCGCATCCGCTACAAGCGCATCGACTACTTTAAGGCGCGGCAGGTGACGGTGAACGGGCAGCAGTACGATGTGGGCTTCAACCAGACCCAGACCATTGACGGGCAGACCTACACGGCCGCCGATGGTCAGGTGGCCGAAACCGACTGGGCTTCTTACCTGGGCTACAGCGTGAAGGCCGGCGCCAACTACAATCTCACGGAGCACAACAACCTGTTTGCCAACGTCGGCTACAACAGTAAGGTCCCGTTCTTCAACCTGGTGTACACCAACCAGGGCCGCCTCTACAGCAATGTGAAGCCCGAAGGAATTACCAGCGTCGAACTGGGCTACGGCATCAGTTACCCCAGCATGAAGGCCACGCTGAACGCCTACTACACGCTGTGGGCCAATAAAACCACGAACTCGGTTTCTACATCCACCGGCGAAGTTATTTATAACACGGTGCGCAACGTAAATGCCCAGCATATGGGCATTGAAATGAGCGTGGCCCAGGAAATCAGCCGGAGCCTGCAACTGAATGCGGCCATTGCCCTGGGCGACTGGCGCTGGACGGGCAAGGGCGTGCTGAATCAAACCAACGAAGCCGGCGACCCCATCAACCCCAACGACCCCGAACTGCCCGTGTACCTCGACGGCGTGCACGTGGGCGACGCGGCGCAGAACCAGTTTCAGCTAGGCCTGCGCTACGAGCCACTGAAGCGGTTGTACGTGCGCCCATCGTTCCTGCTGTTCTCCAAGTACTTTGCCTCCTTCAACCCGGAAACCATTGTGAGCGAAAGCTCCCGCACCGACTCCTACCGCCTGCCAACCTCGTACAACCTGGATTTTCATATGGGCTACGACCTGCAGCCCCTGCACCAGGGGAAAGTAAAGGTTGGGTTTAAGGCATCGGTGCTGAACGTGCTAAATCAGTTTTATTTTACGGACGTCTCCAACCGCTCCAGCACCAACGTGGTAGACCCCAACCTAACGCAAGCGTTCTTCAACCGCGGCCGCACCTTCACGGTGGGCATGTTCGTGGAACTGTAAGCTTTGATAAAGACAAGTATGAAAAGGGCCGGCTTCCTCAGAAGCCGGCCCTTTTCTGTGGTAAAAATGGCTACTGAGTTTTAGCCGAGCTGTACATAATGTGGTTCGCCGGAGTGGGCGGCCTCTATGGCGCAGCGCACTTCATCGGGGTTGGCATTTTTGAGCAGGTAGCCATGGGCACCTTCCAAGCGGAGCTGCTCCATCAGCTCGGGCTCATCGTGCATGGAGATGATGACGATGCGCACCTGCGGGTACTGGACGCGGAGCAGTCGCGTGGTTTGCAGTCCGTCGAGCACGGGCATCTGCAGATCCATCAGCACCACGTTGGGAGGATTTGACAGCGCGTCCAGGCTTTCCAGCAGCTCCTGCCCGTCGTTGGCTTCCACGACCACTTCCATGGTGTCAAATCCGTCGAGCAATGCCCGCAGCCCCTTGCGAAACAGCAGGTGGTCATCGGCCAGGGCCAGACGAATACGAGAGCCGGTCGAAGTCATAGTAACAGAAGAAATAAACAGACTGACAATATACCCATCCGGCCCTTAGGCAGGCCAGCCCGAGGGGTTGAAATATAGGGCGCTGGAAAAGGAGTCCGTCCCGCGCTGTTACTCAAACAGGCGGGGGCTTTGGCCGGGGCGCGGAGGAGCCGGTGCTTTGCGGGCCACAGCCGGGGCTTCTTCTTCGTCCTCTTCCGGCTGCTCGTCCTCAGTCCAGTCGGTTTCCTCGTCCAGCTCATCAAACACCCGGTCGATGGCGGCTTCGGCGGCGCGCAGCTTCTGCTTGCACAGCCGGATCAGCTCGGAGGAGCGCTGCACTTTGGCCGTGAGCTCGTCTACATCAACGGTATCGGTTTCGAGGGCGCGCAAAATGGTTTCCAGCTCGGCAATAGCTTGGCGGTACGTAGCGTCGGAAGTCATACTGAAAGGAGAATCGAAGAGAAAAGCCGGCAAAAACAACGGCTGGCAATCAACAACAAGAAGAAGGCTAGGCTTGCTCCTGGACGGGCGGCAGCACCTGCACGGGCAGCACAGTGCCCGCCTGGTGCAGCCGCAGTTCGGTGCCGGGAAGCGGGGCGGGGTGCAGGGCCACGGCACTTCCATTAGGTTGGCGTACGTGCACCGACGCGGCCGCAAAATACTGGCGCTGCTCGGCCAGGGCCAGTTGCTGGACGAGCAAAAGCAGAACCCGTTGCTGCCGTAGCTGCAGCCGGTAGCGGCTCCGGAGCAGCAGCTCACGGCGGCGGCGGTGCACGTGCCGAAACCGGCGGGCCAGTGCCCGGCCCAGCTGCCGCAGTTGCTGCTGCTGCTGCCGGGCTACTTTGTGGGCTGCCCGGCGCAGGGCCCGCTGCCGTTGCGCCAGCTGGGCGGCCTGCCGCTGCACACCCTGCTGCGCGGCCTGCGTGGTTTGGCGCTGCACACCTTCCAGCAACGTTTGCTGCTGGCGGTAGCGGCCCTTGGCGGCGTGGCGCAGCTCGTGGGCCAGCGTCAGGAGGCGGTCGGCGTGGCCTTGCCGCTGCGCCTGGGCCAGCTCCCGGATGCGGCTGCCGTAGCCTTCCAGCACGGCATCCAGCCGGGCCAGGCGCTCCGTAAGAAACACGGCCACCGCAGTCGGCGTTTTCAAAGCCAGATGCGCGGCCAGGTCCACCACGGCTTCGTCCCGCTCGTGCCCGATGCCGGTGAGCACGGGCAGCGGAAAGGACCCTACGGCCGCTGCCAGCCCGTAATCGTCGAAGGCCAGCAGGTCGGTTTTAGAGCCGCCGCCCCGAATCAGCACCACGGCATCAAACTGACCGCGCCGGCGCCGGATCATATCCAGCGCGGCCCGGATGCTGGCGGGGGACTCCTGGCCCTGCATGGTGGCCGGGAACAGGGTTACATTGAAATCGTAGACCGTTTCGCCAAGCTGCTGCAGAAAATCCTGCCAGCCGGCAGCCGTGGGAGAGGAAATGACGGCCAGCCGCTGTGGAGCCAGCGCCAGTGCCAGCTGCTTCTGGCGCTCCAGCAGCCCTTGTGCTTCTAGCTTGGCAATGGCTTCGAGGCGCTGCCGGGCCAGGTCGCCCACGGTATAGCTGGGGTCGATGGCCAGTACATCGAGGCTGAGGCCGTACTGCTCGTGGAACTTCACGCTCACACGCACCAGCACCCGCAGGCCGGGCCGCAAGGTCTGGCCGGTCTGGCGCTCAAACTGCGGCCCCAGCTGCTCGAAGCGCGCGCCCCAGATGGTAGCGCGGGCCTGGGCCTTGAGCTGGGCGCCGCGGGTGGTCTGGGCCTGGTCGGTGAGCGTGAGGTAGCAGTGGCCGCTGCCGAAGCGCGGCAGGGTGAGGTCGGAAATTTCGCCCGCCACCCAGTAGGCATCCGGAAACGAGAGCGTGAGTGAGTCGCGCACCCGGCGCATCAGCTCGGCCAGCCCCAGCGGGGCCGGGGCCTGCGGCGGCAAGCCACCTTCCACTCTGCGGTTATATAACGGAGCCATACGGGGCCGAAGGTACGCATTTGCCGGCGGGCCGAGAAGGCACTAAGAGGTCGAAAATTTGCTTTAGCTACTTACTATCGGCTGGTCGGCTAGCCCCAACGAACCGTTGGTACAGCAATTTTCACGTTATCTTTCTCCCGTTTTTCCACCCTCAGTACTTTTTATTTTCCTTGTATGCGTAAACGCAATAGCCTGGCGCTGGCTGCCCTGACGGCCACTGGTCTGGCGCTGGCCGGCTGTGCCACCAGCACCAAAGCCCCCACGGCCGCCACCACGCCGGCCCCGGCAACCACCACGGCCCCAGCCGCCGAAACCTTCCCGCAGGGCGTGGGCCTGAACGTGGCCAACCTCGACCCGTCGGTGGCCGCCTGCGACAATTTCTTCCAGTATGCCTCGGGCACCTGGCTGAAAAACAACCCCATCCCGGCCGCCGAAACCCGTTGGGGCTCGTTTCAGGAGCTGGCCAACAAGAACAACGCCGTGATGCGGCAGATTCTGGACGAAGCTGCCGCCAACCGCTCGGCCGCCAAAGGCACCAATGCCCAGAAAGTGGGCGACTATTTTGCCTCGGCTATGGACTCAGCCGCCATCAACGCGGCGGGGCTGAAGTACCTGCAGCCCGAGTTGGCCAAGATTGCCGCCATTAAAACACCCAACCAGCTCCAGACTTCGCTGGCCCGACAGCAGGTGCTTTCGACGGGGGCTTTGTTTGGCGCCTACGTGGGGCAGGACGATAAAATCAGCTCCCAGTACGCGGTGAACTTGTACCAGGGCGGCCTGTCCATGCCCGACCGTGACTACTACCTGAAGGACGACGCCCGCTCCCGCACCGTGCGCGCCGCCTACCAGAAGTACCTGGTGAATACCTTCCAGCTGCTGGGCGACAACGAGGCTACGGCCCGTAAAAATGCTGCTACCGTGCAGCGCCTGGAAACGCGCCTGGCCAAAGCCAGCAAAAGCCGCGTGGAGCTGCGCGACCCCTACGCCAACTACAACAAGATGACGGTAGCGCAGCTGCAGAAAGCCTACCCTAACCTGAACCTGCAGCACATCCTCTCCGACGCCGGCATGGGCTCGGTGAAAGAGGTAATTGTGGGCCAGCCGGCTTTCTTCAAGGAAGTGAATACGATGGTGAAGTCGGAGCCGCTGGCTGACCTAAAAACCTACCTGCGCTGGCACCTGGCTACGTCGTTTACTTCGGCGCTGCCCCAGCAGTTTGGGGAAGAGGGCTTCCGCTTTCAGCAGGTGCTAAGCGGGGCCAAGCAGCAGCAGCCCCGCTGGAAGCGCATGTTGCGCGCCACCGACGACGCCCTGGGCGAAGCTTTCGGCCAGCTGTACGTGGACAAGGCCTTCCCGCCCGCGGCCAAGCAGAAGGCCCTGGAGATGGTGAACAACATCAAGGCCTCGATGGGCGAGCATATCCAGCAGCTGAGCTGGATGAGCGACGCCACCAAGAAGGAAGCCCTGCACAAGCTGAGCACCTTCACCGTCAAGATCGGCTACCCCGATAAGTGGAAGGACTACTCGGCTCTCACCATCTCCCGCGACTCCTACCTGCAGAATGTGGTGGCCGCCCGCCAGTGGGCCTACAAGGACATGACCAGCAAGCTGGGTAAACCCGTGGACCGCACCGAGTGGGGCATGACGCCGCCCACGGTGAATGCCTACTACAACCCGGCCATGAACGAAATTGTGTTTCCAGCCGGCATCATGCAGCCCCCGTTCTTCGACCCCAACGCCGATGATGCAGTAAACTACGGCGGTATGGGCGCCGTGATTGGCCACGAAATCACCCACGGCTTCGATGACCAGGGCCGCCAGTACGACGCCGAGGGCAACCTGAAAGACTGGTGGACCAAGGAAGACGCTGCCAACTTCACCCAGCGGGCCGATATGGTGGGCAAGCAGTACTCGGCCTTCTCGCCGCTGGACTCAGTGTATGTGAACGGCCAGCTGACGATGGGCGAAAACCTGGCCGACTTAGGCGGGCTGAGCATTGCCTACTCGGCGCTGCAGAAGCAGCTTCAGCAGCAGTACGGCAACGGCCCGCGGCCTAAGTTCGACGGACTCACGCCCGAGCAGCGCTTTTTCCTGAGCTGGGCGCAGGTGTGGCGCACCAATGCCCGCCCCGAGTTCCTGCGCCAGCAGGTGCTGACGGACCCACACTCGCCCGCACAGTTCCGCACCAATGGCCCGCTCATGAACATGCCCGAGTTCTACGAGGCCTTCGGCTGCAAGGAAGACGCCAAGATGATGCGCGCCCAGCAGGAGCGCGCCAAAGTGTGGTAAGACGTTGAATAGCTAAAATGACTGAATGGTTGACTATTCAACCGCCAAAAAGGCCGGCTCCGCAAGGAACCGGCCTTTTTGTTGTTCGTTGGAGGACCGCAAACCAGGCCGCTAGTCTGCCTGTTATTGCACGACCTTCAGCTTCATGCCTACGTCCTTTAGGGGCCATTTGTAGGCGTCCACGGGCTCGGCGGCTATTTTGTCCAGCACGTCCAGGCCCTCAATGATTTCGCCGAAGACCGTGTACTTACCGTCCAGGGAAGGCACGCCGCCGGTGGTTTCGTAGGCGCGGAGCTGCTCGGGCGTGAGCTTGCGGCCAGCCATGGCCTGGGCCTGGTAGGGCGTGAGCTTTTCGCCCTGTACCATGTAGAAATCAATGCTGGAAGAAAGCTTGCCGGGGTTCTGGTCGTCGTCGTAGCGGGCCATGCCCAGAGCCCCGCGCCGGTGAAAGTGCTGCCCGGTAATTTCGGGTGGTAGGTGGTAGCGCCCCAGCCGGATGGTGCGGTTTTCGGTGCGGCCACCCTGCACGGCAAAACCCTTCACCACGCGGTTGAATACGGTTTCGTTGAACACGCCCTTGCGGACCAGCAGCAGGAAGTTGGCCTTGTGAATAGGGGTGTCATCAAACAAACGCAGGCGAATAGTGCCCAGGCGCGTTTCCAGCAGTACTTCCGAGCCAGGGTACTGCTGGCCGTAGGCACGCAGCTCGGCCACGGCGTTGGAGTCGCCCAGAGTGGCCAGATTAGGGCCGGGCACGGGTGGTGGGGTAGGGGCCGCCGGGGTGGCCTGCTCCTGCACGGGTGCCTGCTGCTGACAGCTGCCCAGGCTCAGGGCGGCAAGGCCAAACGTCCAAAACAAACGGTTCATAGCATCGGGTAAAAAAAGCCCCCGGCAGCGGGGCGCTCCGGGGGACAAACATACCTATTCAGAGGAATCCAGCGCCTACCAGCCGTCGTCGGCCTTTTTCTCGGCTTTCTTGGCGGGCTTTTTCTCTTTTTCCTTGCGCTTGGTACTGCCTTCGTCGGTCTTGGTCTTCACTTTTACTTTCTCGGCCTCAGCCGGAGCGGCGGGCGTTTTGGCAGCAGGCTGGGGAGTGGCGGGCGGCGGCGGGGCCATGTCGGCGGCCGGCCGGATCAGGTCGGGGGCTTCTACCGCTTTTTCCTTGAGTTGCGCCAGCAGCAGGTTCTGGGGCACCAGTTGGTTGTCTTTCCAGGCCGCGAGGTGCTCATCGAGCTTGTCTTTTTCTTCCTTTTCGATAGGCTTTTTCAACATTTTATCGAGGTTGGGGGAGCCGGCGTCTTTCCAGGCTGTCAGCCACATAGAGCCCACGAAGCTGGAAGCCAGCTGGATCCGGAACATCACCATGCCGCCTATCTGCGCCTTGTCGTAGGCGTCGGCAAATTCATCGGAGTAGGCGCGGCGCGTCTGGCCAAAGCGGTGGGAGAAGACGTATTTCTGCTCAGGCGTGAAGTTGCGCCCGATCTGCTCCTCAATATCGAAGGTGGCGCCCAGGAATCCGTACGACTCCTGTAAGGCCTGCCAGGTGTCGGCCAGGGGCGTTTTGGTGTATTTGGCCGGCTTGTTCTGCAGCTTGAAGTCAGCAATATGACGCTCCGGTACCTTGTTTTCCCAGAGCGGCTGAATGCCTTCCTGGTTGGAGAGCTGCCCGTTGTGGTTCACGGTGGTGCGCAGCGGCGCGTAGGCATCGGCCACATAATGGCTCAGGTCGGCCGAGAGGCGCACAATCTGGGCCGTATCGCCGGCGCGGAAGGCCTGGGTGAGCTTCTGGCGCACTTCATCTATCACCCAGGGCAGGGTACCATACTTGCGCAGCGTGTCGGCTTTGTACTTCGCCGTGGCCTTCTCCCACTCCTTGGGTACCGAGCCAAACGGGTTTTCGCCGTAGTGGTCCATGTAGATGAAGTGGCGGCTGGCTTCCATCGAATCGTTTTCGGCCCGCTGCTCGGCGGCGTTGGAAAACTGTACCAGTTGGTTCAGATGCCGGAAATAGAAGCCCTGCATGCTCCCGGGCAGCGAGTACACGGCCAGCTGCGTTATGACTTTGTGGCTGAAACCGCCCCAGCCCGGCGCGAAAAACGGGCAAAGCAGTACCAGTAGCGTAAGGCAGATTTTCTTCATAGCAACTCCGGAATAGGATGGACGGCCCGCTTGGGCAACGCTCAAAGTTCGGTATTTTTCCGGGGTAGCAAAAAACGCGCCGCCCGTCCTGCTACCGCTCTTTCCCGTAACGTTACGGACTGCTCCCCGTTTTTTGTTTCCGTGACTACCATCTCCAGAAAGAAAATTTCTTACCCCATCAGCGAGCGGCTGCGCCTGTACCTGCAGCACTACGACCGGGAAGCGCCATTGCCCATCACCTACGCCGATCTGCTGCGCAGTGGTGGGGCCTACCCGCTGCTCGACCGCCAGGGCCGCGACACGCTCTGGGAAACCCTGTTCTACGAGCCCCAGACGCTGCAGGAGCTTAGCCACGGCCTGACGGAAGTGTATGCCCTGCTGAAAACCGGCGGCGACCTGTCGTTTACGGAGCACCTGCTGGCCGACCGCATCGACTACTGCCGGTTTGGCAACAGCAACCCCTTCCGGGTGCGCATCGTCAACCAGTTCAACGACAACTACGACTACTTCTACGTGAAGCGGGCCGATGCCTCCCGCGTGTACGGCCTGGAGCTGGAGCATCTGCTGGCACCTAACTCCATCAACTACCTCGTCAGCGGGGCCACGCTCATCGAGGAGCACATTGCCGGCATTCCCGGCGACGACTTCATCCGCGACCGGCTGCAGCGGCCCCACCTTAATCAGGTGCGTATTGCCAAGGAGTTTGTGAAGTTCAACGAGCGGTGCTTTGCCCGGCTGCTGGGCGATATGCGCGCCTACAACTACGTGGTGGACGTGACGGCCGACTTCGAGGACGAGCAGTACCGCCTGCGCGCCATCGACTTCGACCAGCAAAGCTATGAGGGCCGCAAAACCATGTACCTGCCCCAGTTTTTCAAGGATAACCGCTCCCTGGTGCAGCTCTGCGCCCGCCTGCTTTCCCCGGAAAGCATCCGCCAGTACCAGACCGAGGAGCGCACCCTGATGCTGCGCCGGGCCCGGGCCGAGCGCTACCGTCTCAAGGATCTGCTGGACTGTATGCGGCAGGAAACGCTGGCCCCGCCTGCCAAGGTTGCCCAGCTGCGCCAGGAGCTCAACGAGCACCATCACACCACCCGCTTCGACCGCTGCGACTCCATGGGCGACATCGTGCGCCTGCACCTAAAGATGATGGTAGTGCGCATGCGCCTAACTACGTAGCGGCTGGTCGTGCCTAAATACGCGCAAGAGGACCGCCTCAGGACCCTAGCGCTGTAAGCAAGCAGGAGGTGTTGCCCGACGAAAAACTACCACTGAGGCTGCCCCAGATTGATGACCAGGCCCAGGGAAACTTCCACGCCACCGGGGCTGATAACATCTACCAGGTCGCGCAGGCGCTGCGAGGGGGTGCTATACCCATTCTGGTACGTTACAGGGTCGCCGGTGAAGCGGGCGCCGTAGCCTAGCGTGCCCAGCAAACCCAGCCGGCCCGGCTGCCAGCGCAAGCCGCCGCGCAAATGCAACACGCCACTGGGGGCCATGCTGTAGATAGCCTGCTCCTGGTCCACGGTAATTTCTACGTTGTCGATGCGGCCGGTACGCGCCAGGTTCACCCCGAAGTAGGGGCTAAGCTCACCCTGAGGCCGCAGAAAATACCGTGCGCCCACCCCGATTTTACCGCCTACACCAATACCTACACCTGCATTTATGTCCAGGTTAGGCATTACCAGATACGCGTACGAAACGCCCCAGCCATAGGGCGCACCCCAGCCGGCTTCAATGCTGAGGCTGGACTGGTGGTAGCGCGAAGGCTGTTCGCTCAGCAGCGGAACTGGTATCCGCGGCTGGTCCACTGCTGGAACCGGTGGGTTGGCGGCGTTGGGCTGGGTTTGTAGTTCGGTCTGAGCCTGCGCATAGCTCACCGTCGATAAGGCCACCGCAGTGGTCAGAATAACGAGTTGTTTCATAGCACCCCAAAGATGCGCGGAATCTGAGAGGAGGGAAACAACAAGTGTTAAAAAATTAGGAAGTGAGCGGCTTTTCTTAGCTGCCGTGTACTTCGCCTACCGGAGACTCCTGGCGCCGGCTGAGCAGCTCACCGAGCTTGGTGTAAATAAACTCGGCTGCCTGGTCGCGGAGCTTGTCGGTGGGGCCGGGTAGCAGCTCGCGGTATTCCTGAGCCCGGCCTTCTACCAGCATCGTCACAAATACGGTGCCCGAGGGCTTGTCGGGGGTTTCGGAGGCGCCGGGTCCGAACAGGCCCGTTATGGCCACGCACACATCGGCCGTAGGCAGTTGCTGCTGCAGGCCCTGCGCCATTTCGTTGGTTGTCTGCTGACTTTCGGCCGAGTAGGTATCGAGGGTTTTCTTTTTCACGCCCAGCAGGCGTTGCTTGGCTTCGCCGTGGTACGTGACTACGGAGCCCAGCAGTACCTCACTGATGCCCTGGGCCGGGGCCAGCTGGGCCGCAACCCAGCCACAGGTGCAGCTTTCGGCAAGGGCCAGCGTGAGCTTGTGCTGAAGAAACTGCTTTACCAGATTATCAACCGAGGAGGATTTCATAGGGGCAGAGAAGAAGTGCGCAGCCTCCATACGCCACCATGCCTGCTACAAGTTGCAAGTGTTGAGCTTGGCAGCAGCCGGCAAAACCGACGTCAACAGCTGTTCTATGCCCTGTTGTAGCCTAAAGCGCACCCGCTGCCGGAAAAGAAATCAGCCTGGCCGGAAGGCGAGAAAAAGCGGGATTGTGGGAAAACAATGCGGCATGCCTACTATTCTGTGGGCAATGCGTACCTTTTGGCGGACCCGCCCGGTTGGGTGGCGCCAATAGGTTTCTTTTCATTTTTCAACCACCTACTACATGGCCACTCCCGAAGACTTTGAAGCCGCTGCCGCCCGCAGCAAAGAGCTACCCGCCAAGCCCGACAATACCACCCTGCTTAAACTCTACAGCCTCTACAAGCAAGGCAGCGAAGGCGACGTTTCCGGCAACCGGCCCGGTGGCTTCGATTTCAAAGCCATAGCCAAGTACGATGCCTGGGCAAGCCAGCGCGGCAAATCCCAGGAAGAAGCACGCCAGGAGTACATCGACTTCGTGAACTCCCTGTTTTAAGAGGCTAAATAGTTAAATGGCAGAACGGTTACCGGATTGGCTGACAAGCTGTACAACCCAATCCGGTAACCGTTCTGCCATTTAACTATAAAACCATTTGCTACACCTTGGGTGCGGGCAGGTCGAAGGCTTCGGCGTTGTGCTCGAAATGGCCTTTGTGCGACCCGTCGCAGAAAGGCTTGTTTTTGGAGAGGCCGCAGCGGCAGATGCTGATTCGCTCCCGGCCCGCCAGGCCGTAGGCGTTGCCCTGGGCATCTACGAGTTCGAAGTCGGGGCCCTCTACGCGGAGGGAGCCATTGCTGAGGACGGTGATTTTGGTAGCCATAAGAAGGAAGAAGGAAAAGAAACCCCAGCCGGAGCCCGGGCAGAAAAGAACACGCGGCCGTTGTTGCCAAATGGCCGCAAGCCGCAAGTAACGCTATTTGAGAAGATGCCGGGCTACCAGCCCGAACCAGCGGCAGGAGCGGCGGAGCTAGTAATCTGGCGTGGAAGCACCTAGCGCAGCTCTTTGCGCATCACGTAGTCGTTCATCCAGTAGGGGCCAATGGGAATGTCCTCCTCGTGGTGGCGCAGAAAGCCCTGCCGCTCGTAGAAGGCCAGCGCGGGGTTGTGGCGGTTCACGTTCAGCTCCAACGCCCGGCCCCCGGCCTGGCGGGCGGCCTGCTCCACGGCGCCAATCAGCTGCTGGCCCAGCCCCTGGCCCTGGTGAGAAGGCAGCAGATACAGCTTATGCAGCTTAAATATGGCCTCGTCAGCAGGCAGCAGGCGGGAAAACGACGCGAAGCCGGCCGCGTGTCCGTCGGTACGCAGTAGCAGAAACGTGTGGCCATCCTCGTTTATCTGCCGGTGCAAAGAGGCCGGCGTGTAGATGACGCGGTACATATACTCCAGCTGCTCCCGCGAGATAATGAAGCGGTAGGTAGGCTCCCAGGTAGCTTCGGCCAGGCCGATAATGGTCGGAATGTCGGCCAGGGTGGCGGGCTGAATGCTGATGGCAGCGGCGGCAGAAGTCGTCATACGCTGCAAAAACGGCATTATTTAAACCAAAACCGAACCCTGGCGGGCCAATTCCTCGTTTTTGGGCCGGAAATTGCCGCTTGCGGCCTGCCACAGCCTACGGGAGGCTCGTTGCCTTACCTTCCCGCTCTTCTGCCTATGAAACGTTGCCTGCTTTCCTTTTCCGTTTTTGCCGCCGCACTGGCCGGGGCGCCGCTGTCGGCCTCGGCCCAGCAAACCACCGACGCTTCTACCACTACGACGCCTACGCCCGCTTCCTCGGCCGTGGAGCGCGACCTGCGCACCTTTACCGATTGGGTAAGCCAGACGATGACCAAAGCGGAGGCGGGAGCCCGCCGGGAGTGGCCCCGCCTGATGTCGGACTTCGACCGCCAGAGCCAGCGTCTCGACCGCGCCGCCGACAGCCTTTCCGTGCAGTCGAGGCGCGAGTATGCCGCCGAAAAAGCCCGCTACAAGGAATGGGCGGCCGAGCAGCGCCGCCTGGAAGCTCAGGCCCGTCAGCCCGAAACCACCCAGCAAACTCAGGACCGCCTGCTCAATGAGAAAGTGCAGGTGAGCCGCGCCCGGGCTACCGAGCTGCCCGACCTGTACGAGCGGTTACTAATAACAACCCGCGAGCAGAAGCGCCAGTGGACGCAGCGCGACTGGGCCGCAGCCAGCGAAGTGCTTAGCCGCCTGAATGCCCGCTACGAGCTGGTGCGCCAGCAGCTGAGCCTGGAAGAGCGCCTGCGCATCCGCACGCTCCAGGGCGAGTTTCGTACCCTGGAAGGCGCCCGCGCCACCAAAGAATACCTCAGCGAAAAGTAGTCGGTGATGCTAGGAGGCGGCCCGGTGCTGGTGTAGCAGCCAGCGCCGGGCCGCCGCGGCATCGTAGAACAGCTGGGCCGGCAGCAGGTGAGACACGTGCTCGACGAACTCCTGACTGATGTACAGATTGCGCAGATCGGGGGAGAATATGTAGGCAAAAGCCCGCAGCCCTGCTTCCATAGCCAGTGGTAGCCACTCAAACTCCAGCCACGACATAGCCTCGGTCCAGTCGCCGGTTGCTTCGGTCTTGTCGTTAAGAATCAGGGATATGCGGTGTTCTTTGTGCGCGGCAAGCTCGGCTTTGGCAGCTAGAATAACGGCTTCAGCCGTGAGGTTGCCGTACCACTGAATGTACAGCAGCTCATCCTGCGGGTAGTACCGAAAGGCGGCTACCGGCATGCCATACCGGTCAGGGATGATGCCCAGGTCTTCGAAATGCGCGGGAGACGTCATAAAGCCGAGCGTAAGATAGGAACTGCTAAACATACGTGTTTCTCTGCTTCGGGTGCTACTGGCTAGGTGCAAGTATTTCGGGGTTGCCTGCTAAGCATTTAGGGGTTACTATTCCGGGACCGGGGCTGGCGGTGGGTGTTGTGGGGCTGGTTGTTGGATGATGACCAGCCGAAATAGGAAGCTGGCAGGAAGATGCTGCTTAGGAGTTGGCTGCCAGCTTTTCCGGCTGGTTTGGGTGCAGCGTGGGGCCGGAGTTTCCGCTACTTTTGTGGCTCACGTTCCGCTCACGCCTGCCTTTCTCATGCATATTGCCATCGTCGGTAACATAGGTGCCGGCAAAACCACCTTGGCCAATAAGTTGGCCCACCACTTCAACTGGGAAGTGTTTCTGGAAGACGTCGACCACAATCCGTACCTGAAGGATTTCTACGACGACATGCCGCGCTGGGCCTTTCACCTGCAGGTGTACTTTCTCAACAGCCGCTTCCGCCAGACGCAGCGCATCAAGCAGCTGCAGCAGGCCAGCAAGGGCGTGATTCAGGACCGCACGATTTACGAGGACGCGCACATCTTCGCGGCCAACCTGCATGAGTCGGGTTTGATGACGGAGCGGGACCACCAGAACTATCTGAACCTGTTTGACTCGATGATCAGCATGGTGAATCCGCCGGATCTGCTGCTGTACCTGAAAGCCGACCTGCCCAAGCTGATTTCGCAGATCGAAAAGCGTAACCGCGACTACGAGAACAACATCAAAATCGAGTACCTCAAAAACCTGAACGAGCACTACGAGCGGTGGATCAGCAGCTATAAGTATGGCAAGCTGCTGATCGTAGACGTGAACCACCTCGACTACGTGAACAACCCCGAAGACCTGGGCATCATCGTCGATAAGATCAATAGCACCCTGTTCGGGCTTTTTTAAGTTGAATGGCTTTCTGGCTGAATAGCTATCATGGCCGGAAAGCACGAAGAAGCTCTTCGTCCTGGCCACTGTTGGACGCTCTGAAGTTTAAAAGGCCCTGACGTGTGGACATCAGGGCCTTTTTTTGTAGAAGACATGGCCTGGGTTTGTGCGGGAAGGATGGCGTTGCGTCGCTCGTCGGGTCATATGCAGCCGGAAAGCCATTCAATTCAATCTTCCATCATGGCCTCGTTGAGGAAGCGGACGAAGGGCTGGGCCGCTTGCCAAGCGGCCAGTACGCGGGCCGGAAAGTCGGGCCGCAACACGTCGGTGTCGGGTACGGCCTGCCACACAAAGAAGCTTTTCAGCCGCAGCCACTCGATGTCGGGGTCTTCGCGGTCGTAGCCCTTAGGAGCAGTTTTTAGGGCCTGGGACTGGTCGAGGCCCTTGGGGAAGTGGTGCAGCAGTTCCGGGGCCTGGCGCAGGGCGTGGAATTCGGTGGGGTTGTAGTGAATTTCCTGCCGGACGCGGGTCAGTTGGGCCGGCTCAGGCATCCAGCGCCCGGCGCCTATGTAGGTTTCGCCGCCGGGCTCCAGCGCAATAAAGTAGCCTGCCCATGGGCTGTGGCGGCCGCCGCGCTTGATGCCCGCGCCCATGTGGCGCTTGTAGGGCTCGTCGCTCTGCTGAAACCGGTCGTTTTTGTTGATGCGGTACATCACGTCCGAGGGCGCGAGCGGGGCCAGGCCGGGCTCGAAGGTGGCGGCGCCGCGCAACAGCTCGGCTATCAGCTGGGTGTAGGCGACGCGCGCGCGCTGGTAGTCGGCGCGGTGCTCATCCATCCAGGCTTTGTGGTTGTTGGCGCGCAGCTGGCGCAAAAACTCCAGGACAAGGGCATTGTTCATGCCTGCTTGAACTCTCACGGCCGGCCGGAAGTTGGCTCAACCAGCGAAAAAACTTAGGGCTTCTTCAGGGCCTGCGAGTCGCTGAGGGGGAGCCGGTCATTGAGGTGCCAGTCGAAGGGCAGGAAGCTGAACGTGGTGCCGGCGGCCAGCGGCGCATGGGCGTAGCGGTTCACAAATGCCAGCAGGGCCGGCTGACTGGTGCCAAAATCGGCCCCATACCAGTCAAACAAACTCGAAAGTTGCGGCTGTGGCTTGGTAAGCTGGTTGTAAGTGGGGTCGTTGAGGAAGCGGCGCGTCTGGGCTTCCAGCTGCTGCTCCAGGCGGGCACCCTCATAGGCCTCGTTCAGCAGCGGGGGCGAGGATACGGCGGCCTGCACCAGGGCAAAGTGCACCCGCGCGTCGCGGAAAGCGGCCTGCAGAAACTGCTTTTCCACCTGATTCAGGGAATACGTCTGCCCGCCCGCGTACACAACTGGGGCTTCCCAGGGCGAAAAGCTACCCGTGGCCTTGGACTTGATGCGCGTATCGGTGAGGCTGCTCAGCGGGTAGTACTGCAGCACCAGGCTCACCACGTTGGCGTTGTAAGCATTTATCCAGTAGGCTTTGATGTCGTTGGGCGACCAGGCGGCCGGGTCGGGAGCCGTTTCATCCAGCTGTTCCAGGTACTCGGCCAGGGCGTCCTCATCGGCCCGAAAGCCCCGGTAGTCCACGCGGCCATCGGCCAGCACGTGGCGGGAAAGCAGCGCCGTCCAGGCGGCATGGGAAGGCGCTGGCCTGGCCGCAGCCGTAGCCAGCGTAAGCAGCCAGCACAGCACCACAATGCCGAGCAGCCTGCTCGCAACGCGAAAAGCCGGGGTCAGAAGCAACACAATAAAGCGCAACAGGTGTGTAGAAGGGCAGGTAGCTGCCTGCAAGCTAGTCGTGTTCTATCCGCTCAATCTTGGGAGGCCACACGTGCCCGGCTTGCAGGCAGATACCTCAAAAGTACTAGCTTACCGCTTGTTATCCAACTGCCTGCGTGCCTATGTCCCGGCTAGCAGCGCTGGGCTATTTCCAGCTCAGTACCTGTACTGTGTCGCCCACGCGTAGGGTGCCGTGGCCAGGACCGGTAACGTTCTGCCCAAACATGACTTTGCTGCCCTGGGTGCGGTAAGAGGCAAGGGTGCGCAGGGGCTCAGCGCCTTTCTTAGCGGTTTGCTGGTCGATGGTCGTCATCACGCAGCGGCCGCAGGCCCGCACGGCCCGGAAGGGCAACTCGCCTACCCGGAACTCGTGCCAGGAGTCTTCTTCCCAGGCCGTGCCGCCCTCGAACACGAGGTTGGGCCGGAAGCGGTTCATGGGCACGGGCTCCGGCAGCCGGGAGTTCAGCTCGGCCAGCGCTTCGGTGCCAGCCAGCAGGAAGGGGTAGCCATCAGCGAAGCTTACCACGGCATCGGCGGGGTTGAGCTCGGGCTCCACGGAGCGCACCACCATATCCGACATATACACCAGGCGGCACTCCCGGCCCAGGGCCGTGCTCAGCCACTCGTCGGCCTCGCGGGAGCCGCGCCAGGCAAATACCATATCGTCCCAGATGGTTACGAACAAAGTGCGCTCGGGCGTAGCCTCGAAGGGCACGTACAGCGGCAGCAGCTCGGGGCGTTGGCGGTGGGAAAGCAGGAAGCCATTGTAAGCCGGCGAAACCTGCAGCAAGGCCATATCCGCGTGCTGACGCTGGGTCATGAACTGGTTGCGGTGGTCCACAATCAGCCAGCGCCGGTCGTGGCGCAGGCCCCGGGACGTCACCTCCGCCTCCGTCACACGGATGCCGCCCAGGGACTTCACAGGGTAGATATACAGATCGGAGAGGAGGAGAGGTGCAGCCATGCCGCAAAGGTAGCGGAAGGCCGCCAGCCACCGAACCGCCGGTGGCTGGCTTACGCTGAAAAAACCGCATACCAGGGTATAAGCGTTGTGCCAAAGCGGCAACCACACAGGATGCTCTACTTAGCCCTTTTAACGCTTACTTCGTAGCGGCGGCTTCCTGCTGCTGGGCCAGGAGTACGGCCTGGTACAGATTCACGAGGCCGCCGGTGCTGGAAAGCGTGCCGAAATCCACCAGCTTATCCGTGCCAGGCTGGCGCACCTGCACCTTGCTGGGTACCGCCGATTGCAGGATAATGCGCTTGAGGTCCTGGGCCGTGAGGCGCGGGAAGTACGATTTTAGTACAGCAGCTATGCCAGCTACCACGGGCGCGGCCATGCTGGTGCCACTTAGGTTGCCGTATTCGCTGCCGGGCAAGGTGGAGTAGATTTGCACGCCGGGCGCAAACACGTCTACCTGCTGAGGGCTGTAGTTGGAGAAATCGGCCACAAGGTGCTCATTGGCCGTGCGGGCAGCAGCGCCAATGGTCAATAGGTTGGGGAAGGGCTGCCCGGCTAGGGTGCGGGCCGCCGGGTACTGGGCCACCTGGTCGAGGTTGTTGGCTTCGTTGCCGGCCGAGTGTACCAGCAGCACGCCCTTGCTGCCAGCGTACTTGATGGCGTCTTCCACGGCCTGGCGCTGGGGCGAGAAGTACTTGCCGAAGCTCATATTGATGATCTGCGCCCCGTTGTCCACGGCGTAGCGGATGGCGTTGGCCACGTCCTTATCGCGCTCATCCCCGTTGGGCACGGCCCGCACGGCCATGATGCGCACCGGCCCGCCGGCCACGCCCAGCACGCCCAGGTTGTTCTGGCGGTCGGCGGCAATGATGCCCGCCACGTGCGTGCCGTGCATGGGGTCGGGGCCCATCACGTCGCGGTTGCCGTAGCTGCGGTCCTTGGTGTCGTCCGGGTTGTCGCCCACGATGGGGCGCGGGTTGAAGGCCGGGTCGAGGGAAAACTCTACCAGGTTCTTGTTTTGCTCATAGGCCTCCTTCATCTCCTTCAGCACCGATTCCAGGTCGGGCTGGTCGTACTGACGCAGGTTCAGGTAGTACATCAAAGCCACTCGCGCAGCTGCTCATCGGGCGTAGTAGGGTTGCGCAGAGTAGCGGTATCGAGGCGCGAAACGCCCAGCTCCCGGCGCAGCTTGTCGGCCAGCTGCTGGGTTTGCTCATACACGGCCTTGATCTGCGTGTACTGCGCGTGGTCTTCGTCGTAGTGGGTTTTGTAGGACTTCTTTACTTGCTGGTAGAGGTCGTACTCGGCCCGCTTGGCCTCGGGCACGGCCGTGCGGGCTTTGCCTTCATACAGAGGTTTTAGCTTGGCGTAGAGGCGGGTGTCTTCGTAGGATTCCACGTCCACGTTGCGGCCGTCTTTGCCACCCAGGAAATTCCAGCCGTACACGTCGTCCACGTAGCCGTTGCGGTCATCATCCTTACCGTTGCCGGCAATTTCCTTGGAATTACGCCAGAGCACCCGCTTCAGGTCCGCGTGCGTGGTATCAATACCGCCATCAATCACGGCTACGATGACCGGCGAGGCTACCCGCTTGCTGAGCAGCTCCTGGTAAGCCCGCTGGGCGCTGATTCCCTGCACCCCGTCGGCTTTGGGGTCGAGCAAATGCCACTGCGGGGCAGGGAGGGCCGGGGCTACCGGGGCCGAAGATTGAGCCTGGGAGGTAAGCGGCAGAGCACTCAGGCCCAGCAAACAGATAAAAACGGGGATACGCATGCGAGAAAATCAAGTAGACTACCGGCCCCCTGGCAACTTTGGGGCCGGGAAGATACGGGAAGCTACCGACGCGGACTGGCCGCCTGGGTTGCCGGCTGCGGGTAGAAACCCAGTTAAGCGGCCAAGTGGTTCCGGGCCTCACCCCAGAGCACCAACGTCAGCGCCCAATCTGGGAGCAGATGTTGCGGGTATAGCGCACCTGTACGCCGCTACATCGGGCGGGCTCCGCTCAGTCAAAGCGGTAGAGATGCTTCGACTTCGCTCAGCATGACGGCCTGATGGCGCGGCTTCCGGCGCAACCTCGGCGGGCCGGGCGGGTTCTATACGGCCGAAGGTGAAACCCAATACCTTTACGCCCCGCGTTCTTCTCTGCTTTCGTATGCGCATGCGCTTTCCTCACTTCCGCCGCGCCGCTCTGGCGACGTTCTTACTTCTTACTTATTCCTGCTTAATTGGCGCAGCCCACGCCCAGGCGCCCAAAACCTGGTCGTCCAGTGAGATACTGCTGGGGCTGAAGAAGCTGAACGTGCTGGGCTCGGCCCTGTACCTGGCCGCCCACCCCGACGACGAAAACACCCGCCTGATTGCCTACCTCGCCAACGGCCGCCTGGTGGAAACCGGCTACCTGAGCTGCACCCGCGGCGACGGGGGCCAGAACCTCATCGGCCCGGAGCTGCGCGAGCAGCTGGGCGTCATCCGCACCCAGGAGCTGCTGGCGGCCCGCCGCATTGATGGGGGCCGGCAGTTTTTCACCCGCGCCAACGACTTCGGCTTCTCCAAAACCCCGGAGGAAACCTTTACCATCTGGGATAAGGAGCAGGTTTTGGCCGACATGGTGTGGGTCATCCGCCAGCGCCGCCCCGACGTGCTGATTACCCGCTTTCCGCCCGACGCCCGCGCCGGGCACGGCCACCACACCGCCTCGGCGCTGCTGGCTATTGAGGCGTTTTCGGCCGCCGCCGACCCCAAGCGCTTCCCCGAGCAGCTGAAGTTTGTGCAGCCCTGGCAGGCCAGGCGCCTGGTCTGGAACACGGGTTCCTTTTTCGTGAAGCCCGGCGAGAACATGGATGGCTACCTCAAGCTCGATGCGGGCGGTTACAACCCGCTGCTGGGCCAGAGCTACGGCGAAATTGCGGCCCGCAGCCGCTCCCAGCACAAAAGCCAGGGCTTTGGCTCGGCTGCCACGCGGGGCGAGGCACTGGAGTATTTCCAGCTGCTGAAAGGGGAGCCCGCCAAAACCGACCTGTTCGAGGGCGTGGACATGACCTGGAACCGGGTGCCCGGCGGCGCAGTTGTGGGTAAGCTGATTGATGAAGTGATTCGCAAGTACGACCCTAGCAACCCGAGTGCGAGTGTGGCGGGGCTGCTGAAGGTGCGGGAGCAAATTATTCAAATACGTCCTAAAAAGAAACGCACTGATGAATTGGCTAAAGCAGAGCGCAATGGACCAATTACGCCAGGGTTGCTTGAAATATTAGGCCAGAAGGAGGCGGACGTAGAACAACTGATAACTGTATGTGCTGGGCTGTATTTTGAGGCGACAGCAGCCGAAGAAACTGCAGTTCCGGGGCAGAAATTAAAAGTGACTGTTGAACTGGTAAACCGCTCAACATTGCCCTTGGTTATTGAAGAAATGTGGTCATCAAGAGTTGAGATTAAGAATTCAAATTCGACTATGTCAAATCAATATGCAATTGACTTAATTAAAAATCCAACTCCGACTACACCAAATAAATATATAATTGATTTGCCATTGTCGCCGAATTCAAATCCTTCAGTATTACATTGGTTGAAAGAACATTCAACTGCCGGAATGTATGCAGTAAGTGACCGAGAGCTACGCACTGAAGCGCAGACGCCACCAGTAGCTTATATACACTTCAAGGGTAAAATAGGTGGAGTAGATTTTGTGCGTTATGATACCCCCGTCCAATACAAAAGCACCGACCCAGTAGAAGGGGAGAAGTACCGCCCGCTGACGGTGGTGCCGCCGGTGGCCGTGAACATCGGCGGGCGGGCCTACGTGTTTGCCGATACCCAGCCCAAAACGGTGCCCGTGACCTTGCGCGCCGGCAAAGCGGGCGTGAAGGGCAGCGTAGCCCTCACCCTGCCCGCCGGCTGGAAGGCCGAGCCCGCCAGCATCTCCTTCGACCTGGCCGCCAAAGACGCCGACCAGACGGTGTACTTCCAGGTGCAGCCCGGCGCGGGCGCGGCCGAGGGCAAAGCCGAGTTGCGGGCCGTGGCTACCGTGGATGGCCAGCCGTACACCCGCGGCATCCAGACCATTCAGTACAACCACATTCCCACCCAAACGCTGTTTCCCGAGGCCGTGGCTCCGCTCGTGAAGCTCAACCTCAAGCGCAAGGGCCAGGAAATCGGCTACCTCATGGGCGCCGGCGACGAGGTGCCCGACGCCCTGCGCCAGGTGGGCTACACCGTCACCCTGCTCAAGCCCGAGGACGTGACGGAGGACCGCCTGCGCCGCTTCGATGCCGTGGTGCTGGGCGTGCGCGCCTACAACACCGTGGACCGCCTTCGCTCTTTGCAGCCCACGCTGCTGCGCTACGTGGAGCAGGGCGGCAACCTGGTGGTGCAGTACGTGGTGAGCCGCGGCACGGTGCTGCCCGAAATCGGCCCGTACCCGCTCACGCTCTCCAACGACCGGGTGACGGTGGAAAACGCGCCCGTGACGCTGCTGAACCCCAAGCAGCCGTTGCTGAACGCGCCCAACCAGATTACGGCTCAAGACTTTGAAGGCTGGGTGCAGGAGCAGGGCCTCTACTACCCCAGCAAGTGGGACCCCAAATACCAGACCGTCATCAGCAGCCACGACCCCGGCGAGCCGGCCAAGGAAAGCGCCATCCTCGTCGCCGATTACGGCAAGGGCCACTACATCTACACCGGCCTGAGCTTTTTCCGGGAGCTGCCCGCCGGCGTGCCCGGCGCGTACCGCCTTCTCACAAATATGGTGTCGTTAGGGAAGAAGTAGACCATATTTCCTTCTCTGTCATCCTGAGCAGCGCGAAGGACCTTCCTCATTTCTACCACTGCCCGTCATTCAATGCCCTGAAGTTGGCTCCCAAAAACAGAGGCGTTGCCTTGGCCTGGTCGTTTATCAGAGGAAGGTCCTTCGCGCCGCTCAGGATGACAGCTTAAACAAACCCACAGAAATGCCCATCAACCCACCGCCCCCTTCCGACAAACCGCCTTTGCTGCCTTCGTGGCGGGCCTGGTACTGGCTGGTGCTGGGGGCGCTGGCGGTGGAAGTGGCCTTCTTCACGTACCTCACTCGCAGCTTCGCCCCATGAGTTTCCTCGACTGGCTAGTGCTGGGTGGCACGCTGCTGTTTATTGTGGGCTACGGCACCTGGCGCACCCGGCGGGCGGGCAACTCCCTGGATGGCTACCTGCTGGGCGGGCGGCAGGCGCGGTGGTGGGGCGTGGGGCTGAGCATTATGGCCACCCAGGCTTCGGCCGTCACGTTTCTGAGCTTGCCCGGCCAGGCCTACGCCGACGGGATGCGCTTTATCCAGTTCTACTTCGGGCTGCCCCTGGCCATGGTGCTCATTGCGGTGGTGGCCGTGCCTATCTACAGCCGGCTGGGCGTGTATACGGCCTACGAGTTTCTGCAAACCCGCTTCGATAGGCGCACCCGCACGCTGGCGGCAAGTCTGTTTTTGGTGCAGCGGGGCTTCAGCAACGGCCTGAGCTTATACGCCCCGGCGCTGGTGCTGTCGGCCATATTGGGCTGGGATACCACGCTCACGGTCTGCCTGCTGGGCGCGGTCATGATTACCTACACCGTGAGCGGGGGCACCCGCGCCGTCACGGTCACGCAGCAGGGGCAGATGGCGGTTATCTTCACCGGCATGGTGGTGGCGGGCTATCTGCTGGTGCACTACCTGCCAGCCGGTGTGGGCTTCACGGATGCCCTGCACGTGGCCGGCCGCATGGGCAAGCTCAACCTCGTCGATTTTAACTTCGACTGGGAAAACCGCTACAACTTCTGGACCGGCATGACGGGCGGCCTGTTTCTGGCCCTGTCTTACTTCGGCACCGACCAAAGCCAGGTGCAGCGGTATCTGTCGGGGCAGAGCATTACGCAAAGCCGGCTAGGCTTGCTGCTGAACGGGCTGGTGAAGGTGCCCATGCAGTTCGGGATTCTGCTGGTGGGGGTGCTGCTGTTCGTGTTCTACCTGTTTCAGCCGGCGCCGCTGTCCTTCAACCGGCCGGTGTACGAGCAGGTGCGCCTGAGCTCCGCGGCAGCCCCCGAAATGGCGCGGCTGGAAAAGGAATACGCCCTGGTACAGCAGGCCCAGCAGGCAGCCGCTACGGCCCTGGTCGCCGCCCGCCGCGCCCAGGATGTGCCTACCCAGGCCTGGGCCGAGCAGCGCCTGCAAACCACCCAGGCCGCCGCTGCCGGCCTCCGCTCCGACTGGAAAGCTCTGGTCCAGCGCACCGCCCCCACTGCCGACGCGAAAGACACCGACTACGTGTTTCTAAGCTTCGTGCTGCGCTACCTGCCCCAGGGCGTGGTGGGGCTGCTGCTGGCGGTGGTGCTGAGCGCCGCCCTGGGCAGCGCCAGCAGCGGCCTCAACTCCCTCGGCTCCACTACCGTCATCGATTTGTACCGCCCGTTCACGCGCCGCCCCCCGGCCCTCTGCACCGATAAGCACCTGGTGCGCGTGTCGCGCGGGGCCACGGTGGGCTGGGGGCTGCTGGGCATCGGGTTTGCCCTGTTCGCGGCCCGCATGGAAAACCTGATTCAGGCCGTCAACATTCTGGGGTCTTTGTTCTACGGCACTATCCTGGGCATTTTCGCGGTGGCCTTTTTTCAGAAGCACGTGCACGGCCGGGCTGTGTTCTGGGCGGCCGTGGTGACGCAGGTGGCCACGCTGCTGGCCTTCTGGCTAACCGACATTGCCTACCTTTGGTACAACGTGCTGGGCTGCTTTCTGGTGATGGGACTGGCGGAGCTGGGGCAGCGGGCCTCACCCCCCGGCCCCCTCTCCCGTTGAGAGGGGGGCTAGGCGCCCGGCCTGCGCGGATACTGCGGCTCGCGCCTTCGTAGCCGCTACCGCTTTCGAGCGTTTTCAGGCATAAAAAAAGCCCGCTTCCTTTTTTAGGAAGCGGGCTTTTTTGCCGGGTAGGGGCGACTGGCTTACAGCTTACCGTCTTTCTTGGCTTGTACCATGAGCTGGTCGTTCATCACGGCGTAGTCGTTGTTTTTGGCGTCGAGGGCCAGCTTTTTCGACTGCTCGGCGGCCGTTACGGCGCCTTTATAGTCTTTCATTTTCAGGCGGATTTTTGCCTCCGTATGCACGTTCCAGAACTTAGGTTCGTTGGCGTTGGCTTTCTGCATCCAGGCCAGAGCCTGCTTCAGGTCCTTGTCGTTGTCGTAGTAGTAGGCCGCGGCAGCCGCCAGGTCGTTGGCGTTGGGTGAGGCATTCTTGACCACCTTCTCGTCAATCTGCGCCATCACCTTGGTTTCTACATCCGAGGAGATTTTGAACTTAACACCCGTCAGCTCCCACTCCATGGCTACGTTGGCGGTAGCGGGGGTAAGGTCGGTGAAGTTGATGGTGAAGGTTTCGACTTTGCCTTGCTTGGGAGCCGTGATTTTCTCGGCAATCAGGCTAGGCAGCATGTACGACTTCACCGTGAAGCGAGCCACGTCCTCATCGTCCTTGAAGGCATCCACATCGGCGCCCTGCTTGGTGCTTTTGTTAAGTACCACAATCCACTCGTTTTTCTTGGGGATGGTGTAGATGCCGTACTCGCCGGCCGGTACTTTCTTGCCTTCCACCGTCACGTCGTCCGAGAACTTGATGCTGGTGGTGGCGTTAGCCCCGGTGCGCCAGCGCTTGTCGTAAGGCACCAGCCCGCCAAATGCCTTGCGTCCGCGCAGGCTGGGGCGGGAATAGGTAATGGTAACGTCGGTGAGGCCCACGCGCTGCTGGATGGTGCTCTTGGGCGAAGCGGCGGGCGTGCTCAGCTGAGCCTGCACGGCCGAAGCTGAAAACAGAAACGCGCCGGCCAAAGCGGTGCCGGCCAGCAAAGTGTTACGGGAAATAGCGTACATGGAAGCGGGTGAAGTGGGGTTGATACGGGGTAAAAGTACGGCTTTCGGCCAGATGCTTGCCCAATAACTATTGACGCAACTGAACGAGCAGCGGCGTTTCCGAGTGCAACGGACGCGTATCGGGCGTGCCTAGTTGCGCCTTTTTGTTTTCGCCCCATCCCCACAGGGTTCCGTCGCGCCGAATGGCTAGTGTGTGGTTGCTGCCGGCTGCCAGGGTGTGCCATCCAGTTGGCTGCTCAATGCGAGTGGGCTGTTGCTGGAAGCCGTAGGTTTCCGGTCCTAATAAGCTGTTTTCCTGCAGCCCCCACGCCCACAGCGACCCATCTGTACGAAGGGCCGTCACGCCTCGAGAACCGGGTGCCAAACTTTGCCAATCGGTGGCGGTGCCAATCCGGGTTAGGGCTGATTTCCCTTCACTGGTACCATCGCCCAACTGGCCGAACTGATTGTCGCCCAACGCCCAGAGACTACCATCGGCGCGGAGCGCATAAAGGGTGCTATGGCCGGCTTCAACCCACTGCCATTTGGCTTTGCCACCCATAGGTGTCGGCAGGTTTATTAGATTGAAAGGGTCATTCTCCCGGCTGGATGGTACGGAACCCCATACCCATAAGCTACTATCCTGCCGGATGCCAGCTGTGTAAGCATAACCGGCACTGATCTGTTTCCAATCAGAAGCGGTACCTACCTGAACCAGGCTATTAGTCGTTTTGGCACCAGCTCCTGTGCCTAGTTGGCCCCGTTCATTAGAACCCCACGTCCACAGCGTACCATCTTGGCGGATAACGGCTAAGTGTTCGGCTCCAGCACTTACACTTTGCCACTCGGAGCTCTTACCTATGCGTTTTGGTAATAAATCATCCCTATCATAGCGCATGGCTGTGCCAGTGGCCACAAGAATGGTCTGGGCACCACCCTCGGCGTCGGTTGTATCTACTAAGCTGGTTGTAGCCGGCTCATGAAAGATGGAGTGGGTTCCCCAAGTGTAAAGTGCACCATCCTGCTGAATACCCGCATTAAGATGCTCAAATCCGGCACTAATATTTTTCCAGGTAGAACCGGCGGCTATCCTGGTAGGCACCGAGATGTCTTTAAAAGCCATAAATCCTAGCGAGCCGCCAGAACTTCCTCCCCAACCCCAGAGCGAACCGTCTTGTTGAAGACCCAATGAAAATTCTCTGCCAGCCTCAATGGCCACCCAAGTAGTAGCTGGGTGCAAAGGCACGGGAAGAGGCTGATAGTTGGTACGTAATGCCGGACTCCCAACTTGCCCGAACTCGTTGTCACCCCAGGCCCAGAACGTTCCATCGGTGCGCGTTCCAAGTACATGCGTATTTCCGGCTGTTACCCACTGCCAGTTGGTCTCTTCTTCAACCTGAACCATCACCGGCTTAGGTTTTTCAATTGTAGTTCTTTCGTACTGCCAGAGGCTTCCGTTCTGCCGGACGGCTACTAAGCGTATATTATTTTCTGCCGTTAGCGCCGCACATTTCCAGCCAATTTCTTGCCCTATCCGCTGGGGCGTGTTAAGTTCTTTTGGGTTATTGATGAAGCCCCAGGCCCATAGGCTACCGTCCCGGCGAATCGCGACGGTTGACATCCAGCCAACGTTGGCATAAACCCAGTCGGAGGCGTCCCCAATTCGTTTGGGTATTTTCCGACCGATCTGCGTTCCGTCGCCGAGGGCACCATGAAAATTGCCACCCCAGGCCCAGAGGGTACCATCCTTGTGAATACCTACAATGTGGCTGGCGCTGGTGCTGATGCTCTGCCAGTTGGTACTGGTGCCAACACGAGTAGGGGCGGGCAGGGGCCTGTCGCTCATCGGTCCCTCGCCCCAAAGCCAGAGTGAACCGTCTTGTTGAATGGCCACGGTGTACTCACCGCCTGCGCTTACCTGCTTCCAGTTAGTAGAAGTGCCAATGCGCGTTGGGATCAGCAAGGGGCGGGCCATGCTATTGGCCAACTGCCCATTACTATTGCTGCCCCAGGCCCAGAGCGAACCATCCTTTCGGATGGCAACGGTATGCCTCTCGCCGCAGCTTACCTGCTGCCACTGGTTGTCGGAGCCGATTCGAACAGGCGTTAGCCGGTTAATGCGAGTTCCGTCACCTACTTGGCCAGCATCATTATGCCCCCAGGCCCAGAGTGAACCATCGGAGCGCACAACGGCCGAATGCTCCTGCGCCAGCCCTAGCAATGGAAAAAAGAATAACCAGACAAATACTAGAGAGAGTGAGCTAACTGGCGTCCGCATATAAGCAAAATTGGAAGAGACGATTAGGGAGTGTAGAAGAACCCGTAAGTAAGATAAGCTGTAAGAATGCCCTGCACAGATGCAGTTGAGCCTATTCTACTGTAAACATAAGGAGAACAGACAAGCGACACACCAGCAGTATATGCAGTATATGAGGAAGCGGGAAAGCGACGCGAAACCACTAGTCCAGCCTTCGGAAGCCATACCGTTAGCACAGAAAAGCAAAAAATTGACCTAGTAATCAATGGTTTTGCGCCAGCCTCAGGCTACTTCCCTATCAGCAAGCCAGCCAGGCGGCACAACCAGATTGTCAGCAGGAAGCCAGCTGAGCAAGGTTTGCCGTGCTTCGGCATCTGGCAGGTCGGTCAGTGCCAGGTAGTAGCAGTCCTCTACGGAAGTATACAGCAACAGCCACTCCCCAATCAATTGCAGACGGTAGAAATCCATCCAGCGGTAGTACACCGTCTTGCCTGGCCATTGCACTTCCACGCCCTTAGGGCGCACCAGGTACCCCGTTGGGTGCAGGTGGGCCGCAAACTGGCGGTAGGCTTTGCGGTATTCCCACCATTGGTGAAGAAGGCCCAAGCCGGTAAAGATGGCAGCCAGCAGCGCCCACCCCAGCCATTTCTTCGGCCCGGCCGACCAGGAAATGATACCAGAGGAAACAGTAAATGTGAGCCACAGCTGGACTTTCTTTTTCCAGGAGTCGGACGTATCCGGCTTGCGCAGGCGGTCAGGGTTGCGCTGGTGCTGCTGCGTCTGGTGAATCAGCTGATATTCGGCGAAGGTGGGTGGTGAAGAGGGCACGTTCATATAGCTCCCAATAACGGTCTTGCCGCCCGGTTATCAACTTAATTCCGCGTCCCATATAGTTACAGGCAAGCAAATCCATTACCGCCATCACGCGACTGGCCTGGGCATGCTGATCGGGCCTAATGGCAAAGGGCTGCGAATCCAGTTTTTGATGAAGTTGACTGATCAGGGCTGGCATCGGCGTCACGCCCGGCAGAGTGGGCTCATGCAGTGGCGGAGCATCCATCAAAGCAGAAGGTTCTCCTACTACCTGCTCAATTAATGTATGCGTAATAGCCGTTATATAATCGTCTAGCTGATGATTATCAGAGGTTGGTGGAATCCCCGTCGGCAGCCGAAAACGCTGAGAAGGGGCAGTGTCCAGCCAGGCAGGCATTTGCTCAATATCCTGGTTGATAACGTTGATCTGCTGCAGCTGACTTAGCTGGTGCGGGGTGAAGGTAACGCCGTGCAAACGAGCTACCCGTTGTACCGCGGCCGCCAGCAGTCTAGGGTAGCCGGTAATGTAGGTACGCTGGCTGGCATCAATATGAATAACGGCACGGTTGCCAAAATGAGCGTGTATGCCATCATCACTCAGACTATAAGGAGAGAAAATGGCGCGTGGCACGGGCTCGGCCATTGGACGTGATAACTGCGCCCCGCAGATCAAAAGTAGAATCCCCGCCAAGGGACCAAGATCGGGCAGGGTGATAGCAGAGCGGCGGGTACGATAGTTTGACTACGCAGGCATTAGCTTATCACGTTAATGATAGATGTTAGCGTTTGTTTTCCTGATAATTAGTGATGAAGTTGATCCGCCGATGCCCGGTGGCTACTATCAACTCAACCATAGCCATAACGTGCTTGGCAGAAAGACTCTCATCCGCTCGTAGGGCAATGAACAGCGGCTTCATGGTAAGAGCTACACCGGTTGCTTTGCCAATGGTCAGGTATTGCCGCAATTGGGGAGCTGGAATACCTTTGGGAAAGGCATATTGCTCAGCCGCAGAAGCGGAAAGCCAGGCTGGCAGGCGGTGAATGTCCTGGCTAATGAATGGTAGCCGCTGCATCTTGTGTAACTGAGCCGGGGTGAAGCGTATACCGTGCTGTTGCGCCACGGCCTTGATTACGGCCGTTTGTGTTTCCTGGCCTTCTACTGACAGATAACAGCGGTTTTGGGCATCGAGGGAAATCAATAGTACTTTCCCAGGTGGCGGACAGTTCATGTTTGTGGTTTGAGGAACCATAACTGTCGGCAACGGTGAGGAAAATTTGGATGTCAGCAGACAGAACCCGCTGAAAGGCAGTAGAACGAAGCCCCATATTCCCAATGCAGGAATGGTAAATAAGGGGCGGCGGGTACGATGGATATACATAAGGCAATAGGTTTCTTGCCTAACGCGCCTCTACTAGCTTTAATATGCCATAAAGCAAAAAGGAGAAGCCGAGCTTCTCCTTTTTGCTTTTCCTAAACTGCTCTGCATCCTACGTTAGCTCAAACTGGAGCTTCAGCAGATTGGCGTAGAGGCCGTTTTCGTTGTCGCTGAGCTCCTCGTGGGAGCCTTGCTCCACGATGCGGCCGCCGTCGATAACCAGGATTTTATCCACTTTGCGGATGGTGCTCAGGCGGTGCGCGATGATGATGCTGGTGCGGTTCTGCATGAGCTCGTCCATGGCCTGCTGCACCAGCTTCTCGCTTTCCGAGTCGAGGGCCGAGGTAGCTTCGTCGAGGAGCAGGATAACGGGGTTTTTCAGGATGGCGCGGGCAATGGCCACGCGTTGGCGCTGCCCGCCCGAGAGCTTAATGCCCCGCTCGCCCACCACTGTATCCAAGCCCTCGGGGAAGGAGCTGATAAATTGCCAGGCATTGGCCCGCCGGGCGGCGTCGATAACGTCAACGTCGGGGGCACCGGGGCGGCCGTAGAGGATGTTTTCGCGGATGGTACCGCCGAACAGCATGGTTTCCTGGGGCACAATGCCGATGTGCTGACGCAGCTCCGTCAGATCCAGGGAGTTGATGTCGTGCCCATCAATGCTAATGTGGCCGGCACTGAGCTCGTAGATATGCATTAGCAGCTGCACAATGGTGCTTTTGCCCGCGCCCGAAGGCCCCACCAGCGCCACTTTTTCCCCGGCTTCGATGCGGAAGCTGATGTCCTTGAGCACCGGCAAATCGGGGCGGGTAGGATAGCGGAACTCCACGTGGTCGTACGCAATGTTGCCGCGCAGGCGCAGGGGCGGCACATTAGCGGGGTGCGGCTGGTGTACCGGCTCGGAGGTTTCATCCAGGATTTCCAGCAGGCGCTCCGAGGCACCCAGGCTGCTTTGGATCTTGCCGTACATCTCGCCCAGCCCGGCCACCGAGGCACCGATGAACATGGTGTAGAGGATGAACGATACCAGGTCGCCCATGTCCAGGTGGCGCGGGTCGGAGAGGGGCAGCTCCACGTAGGTAGCGCCGCGCCAGAGCACCAGGAAGATGCCTCCGAAGATGGCCACGATGATAAATGACACGAAGCCCCCGCGGTACAAACTCGATTTCAGGGCGGCCTGCACCGTGCGGCTTAGGCCTTCACCGTAGCGCGCTACTTCGTGCTGCTCGCTGGTAAACGCCTTAACCGAGCTGATGCCCTGCAGCGTTTCCTCCACGATAACGTTGGTTTTGGCCAGCTCGTCCTGGGTTTGCTTGGCCAGCTTGCGGATGCTGCGTCCGAACAGAAACGCCAGCAGCACCAGCGGCGGAAACGTGGCCAGCATAAACAACGACAGCCGCCACGACTCCCACATAATGAAGGCCACGCCGGCGAGTAAAGTCAGAATCTGTCGTAGGAACTCGGCCAGCGTGAGCGTAAACGTGTCCTGGATGTTGGCTACGTCGGAGGTCAGGCGGGAAGTAATTTCGCCTACCCGGCGCTGCTCGAAGAATGGAATGGGTAGCGTGACGAGCTTCTGGTAGAGCGTGCGACGGATGTCGCGCACGGTGAACTCGCTTACCCGCGAGAAAAAGTAAATCCGGAAAAAGGAAAAGATGCCCTGCAACAGCACTACCCCGAACAGCACCAGCGCAATGCCGGTAATAGTCTTGGGCACGAAAGTCGGCAGCGCGGACGTCTGGTGGTTGGCAATATTGACGATGTAGCCCAGCATTTTGGGCATCACCATCGTGGATACGCTGCTGAGCAGCAGCAGCAGCAGGCCTGCTATAAAAAGTGCCTTATACGGTAGTACAAAGCGGAAAATCCGCAGCCCGCGTTGGAAGTTTTCTTTGGTAAGCTTGACCTTGGGGACGTCGGCCCCCGACTGGCCACTGGTATTCATTCCGCTTCTGGCTGCCATTCTACTGGATTAGAGCTTAGATAGGAGAACTGAGAACTTAGATTTTTGACTGGTGCCTCACGGCCGCTAAGCTCTGGGTTCTCACTTCTAGGTTCTAAAGACTCGTTTACTCAAATTTTACTTTACCCTTTTCAATTTCCAGGTTGGCGGCCGAGCCGAAGGTGAAGGGCAGCTGCACCGGCATGGCTAGGGTTTCGCCTTTGCGCTTGGCCGGCAGCCAGGCGGGCATCATCTGCAGCACGCGCAGGGCCTCGGCGTCGCACTCCGGCGTAAGGCCCTGAATGATGTGCGGATCCGTTACGCGCCCGTCGGCCTCCACGCGGAAGCCCATCAGCACCTGCCCCGTAACGCCCTTAGCCCGCGCGGCCTCCGGATACTGGATGTTCATCTGCAGAAATTCGCCCAGGGCCTCGGCCCCGCCCGGGAACTTGGGCAATACATCGGGCCGGTTGGCCGAGGAATGGCGCGGCACGCCCCGCTGGCCAGGTTTCAGCACCGTGGTTTGCTGGGCCTGGGCCACTTGGGCCGAAGCTACGAGCAGCAGGATGAAGAACAGATGTTTCATGGCAGGTAGGGCAAAACGCGGCACAAAGGTACACCGACTTACCCTAACCACCGGCTACCCGGCGGGGTTCAATTCGGCGACTTGGCGCGGGCGCGAAATAGCCAGCAGCCCCAGGAAGGTAATCAGCCCGTTGAGCATCAGAATCTCGAAGCCAAACTTGTAGTCCCACCATGCCACGGAGTGCTCGTTGATAAACCACGTCAGGAGCGGGGCTACTATGCATACGGGCAGCACCAGCTTATCGTGGAGGCCGCGGCGCGTGAAGATGCCGAAGGAAAACAGCCCAAGCAACGGCCCGTAGGTGTAGCCCGCCGCCTTAAACACGGAGGTGATAACGCTCTGGTCGTTAATGGCCCGGAAAATCAGGATGATGATGATCAGCACGATGGAAAAGCCGAAGTGCGTGAGGTGGCGCAGCCGCTTCTGGCGCTGCTCGTCGTACTGCTGGATGTCGAGCATATCCACGCAGAACGAAGTGGTGAGGGCCGTGAGGGCGGAGTCGGCGGAGGCATAGGTGACGGCAATGATGCCCAGGATGAACACGATGCCCGCGAACAGGGAAAAGTGGTGAGTAGCCAGCAACGGAAATACGTTGTCGCCGATGACCTTGCCGGTGTCCGGGTTCATCGGCAGCTGGATGCCCTTGGCGGCGGCAAACTGGTAGAGCAGCACGCCCAGCGACAGGAAAAACACATTCACTACAACAATGGCCAGCGTAAACCAGAACATGTTTTTCTGGGCGTCGGGCAGGGAGCGGCAGCTCAGGTTTTTCTGCATCATGTCCTGGTCGAGGCCCGTCATGACGATGGTGATGAACGCGCCCGAGGCAAACTGCTTCCAGAAAAACTTGTCGTCGCGCGGGTCGGAAAAGTAAATCTGCGACATCGAGCTTTCCTTCACCGTTTTCACCAGCCCGGCAAAGCCCAGGTTCAGCTCATCGGCCATCAGGTAGATGCTCACGCCCACGCACAGCAGCATGGCCATGGTCTGGAAGGTGTCGGTCCAGAGGATGGTTTTCAAGCCGCCCCGGAAGGTGTAGAGGTAAATCAGCAAGATGCTGATGGTGACCGTGACGGCAAACGGCACGCCCAGCCCGTCGAACACGGCCAACTGCAACACGCCCGCCACCAGAAACAGCCGGAAGGCCGCGCCCACGGCCCGGGAAATCAGGAAAAACAAGGCCCCGGTTTTGTAGCTCCAGAACCCAAACCGCTGCTCCAGGTAGGTGTAGATGCTCACCAGCCGCAGCCGGTAGTAAAGCGGCATGAGCACGGTGCCAATCACGAGGTAGCCCACAATGTAGCCCAGCACCACGGCCATGTAGCTCCAGCTTTGGGAGGCCACCATGCCGGGAATGGATATGAACGTGACGCCCGACAGGGAGGTGCCAATCATGGCAAACGCCACCATGTACCAGGGCGCGTTGCGGTTGGCAATGAAGAACGACTCACTCGTGGCCTTGCGTGAGGTCAGAATCGAGATAATGATGAGAACAACGAAGTAGCCCGCAATCAGGCTAAGTACGAGGGTAGGGGACATGAGCTGGGCGGTTAGCTTTTGGCGGTTAGCTGTTGGTAAGAGGGCCAGGCAACACTCAACCGAAAAAGGATAGCAAAGCTACTATTCCCAAGGCAGGTTCGCATAATGGGGTATTTCATCAGTGGATTCCATAGAAGAAAACGGATATCAAATAGGGGATTTGTCAGCAATAACTCAGGTAGGCGGCTATATTGCAGACAGTTATTGCTTATGGCGCCATGGCTCCCCTGCTTGATGTAGCGCACCCATCATTTCACTTTCCTATCTATTTCGCATGAAACAAACAGTACTCGCTTTATTGCTTTTCGGCGTGGGCGTCGCTCAAGCGCAGGCCCAGGTTCCCGCATCCTATTTGCCGCCGGTGCCTTCACGACAGGCAGGCCTGCCCGCGGCTAAACTTAGTGGCCAGGTTCTAGGCACTGCTCTTACGGACCCGAACGTCAACCACATGGAGTATACCTGGGATGGAGCCAAGGGTACCTGGGCGTTGCCGCCGGCCAAAATACAGGTGGAGCGGGATGCCAAAGACCGGATTACCCGCATCACCAATATCGACTCCCTGACCGGGGCACCCAGAGTGCGTAATATCTATACCCATGATTTCGAAGGCGTTCCAGGTCAGGTTGAAGTAATTAGCCAGTGGGTGGAAGATGGTCAGTGGATGAACTATTCGCGGCATCAGATTACCCCCAACCCGAAGGCCACAGGCGGTTTTTATTACGCTCACAGTGAGTCCAGTGAGTACTGGAAAAACGGCGCCTGGGAGCCTTGGTTTAAAATAGCGTCTACCCTGGATGAGCATAGCAACCCGGTAGCCGTTGACGTCACTCTCTGGGAAAACGGTACCATCATAAAGCTGGAGAACTGGAGCGTACAGTACACTTACGATGCCAGCAACCGCGTAACGGAGATGGTGAGCAAATGCTTGCTTGGAAAGGAGAAAGCCCTGTACCAGGAGGAGAAAATACGCTATACCTATACCGGCGCCGCTACTTCCTACACGGATAGAACCGCGTACAACACCTACCACAGCAGTGGGGTGGTCACGTCTGAAACCACTTATCAGGCCCACCAAGAAATGGATGCGCAAGGCCGGCCGGTGCTGGCTGAGGTACGGGACTGGGACAAGGCCACGCAAAGCTGGATTGTCCGCAACCGTACCGTACACTCCTACAGCACTGGCACCACTACCCGTGAACATCAGGAAAGGAAAGATGGCAGCCTGGTGGATGTAATCCGGTTTGTTACGAAAACCGACGACAAAGGCGATGTAGCTGAGAGGATGGTTTATACCCCGGCAGGTACTGGCTGGAAGCTGGTTAATGGTTCCTACCGCTACGTGCGGCGCTACAACGCCCAGAACCAGCTGGTGCAGGAGGTAACGCAAACCAATACCGAGCAAGCTCCCGAAGTATTCACGAATGCTACGATGAATACCTACATGCTAGGTACCGCCTTGGCGGCGGCCCCGCCGAAAAAGCTGAATGCTACCATCGCCCTATACCCTAATCCAACGGGTGCCAACGCCTCGCTACAGCTTACCGGATTGCGCGGAACCGAACCGGTACAGGTGGAGGTGTTCAACAGTGTAGGGCAACTGATGCAGCGCCACCGGATAGCGCCTGCTGGTGGAGTTGGCACCTGTCTGTTGCCGGTGCAGCAGCTGCGCAGCGGCGTGTACACCGTGCGGCTGAGTACCAGCGCTGGCACCAGCATGCAGCGCCTGGTACGACAATAATCCGCTTCTCTTCGGAACTATACATCCTGAAAACGCCCTGCCATATCCGGCAGGGCGTTTGGCGTTTCGGTGTAAGCTGCGTACTTACTCCCAGTTTTGCCAGGGCATCACCTCACCCACGGCCGGGGCGTGCAGCTCCCCGCGCAGCATGCCGCCGGCCGCCACCTGCTCCAGGGTGCGCAGGGGCTCGGAGGCCGGCTCGTCGCTGAGGTCGAAGGTGCCGTGGTGCATGGGTACCACATGGCCGGCGCGCAGGATGTTGGCGGCTTTGGCCGCTTCGTGCGGGTTCACGTGGCTCAGCTGCATCATGTAGCCGGGCTTATAGGCCCCAATGGGCAGCAGCACCACGTCCAGCGGCCCGAACTGCTTTTCAATCAGCGCGAAATGCCCGGCCATGGCGGTATCACCGGCGAAGTAGAGCGTGCGACCCTCGGGCAAGCGGAGCAGGAAGGAGCCCCACAATACCTGGTTCATATCGGTGAGGCCGCGGCGGTGCCAGTGCGAGGCGGGCAGGTAAAACAGCTCAAACGGCGCCTCCGAGCCCAGGTCGAACGACTGCCACCAGCCGGCTTCCTGGACCGGCAGCGCCGGGGCCATACCGCGCAGCAGCCCGGCCATGCCCAGCGGCCCGAAGGCCTGCAGCTGCGGGTTCTGCCGGGCCACCAGCTTCACCGACTGCTCATCCAGATGGTCGCGGTGGCCGTGGCTGAGCAGCAGGTAGTCGAGGCCAGTAAGTTGCTCGGGGTGGCAGGGCAGCGGGTGGCGGCGGCGCAAACCCAGGGAGGAGAACAGCACTGGGTCGAAGAGCAGGGTGCGGCCAGCTACGCGCAGCAGAAACGAAGCGTGCCCCAGCCACACCAGCCCATCTTCCCGGCTTTCGAGAAAACCGGTGCAGTCCACCACGGCGGGAACCCAGGTATCGGCTTTCTTTTCCTCCTTTTGCGGGTTCTTGCTCAGCTGCCATTTAAGGACGGTGCCGAAGCTGGGCTCATACAGCGCCTCCCCGTTGCAGTATTCGCGCCCGATCATCTTGTTGCCGGGGTACTGGGGCAGAATAGTGGGCAGAGCGGGGTTTCGGACAAAGCGCGGGGAGGAAGCCATACACAAAAGTGAAGAGAAATTCCCCGGCTTGTGCCGTACCCGTAGCCCGGGCGCCCCGGAAATTTTGTATCTAGCTTCCCTATTCTATTTCCGATGGCCGAGCTACGTACCTATCAGTCCTTTCCCACTTCCGAAGCTGCCTACGAGCTGCTCATGCTGCTTCAGGAACACCAGATTCCCTTTGAAACTGTGTATGAGCGGCCGGGCTTCAATGCTATTCTGGGCAATTCCCACAACAGCTCCTGGCTGAACGTGCGGTTACACCCAACGGATTTTGCAAGGGTCCGCACCCTGGAAGAAGCCGCCAGCCAGCCCGAGGTAAGCGGGCTGGCTCCTGACTGCTATCTGCTGCATTTTACTGATAATGAGCTGTTCGACGTGCTAACCAAAGCCGACGAGTGGAGCAGCTACGACGTGACGCTGGCCCGCCAGCTGCTGCGTGATCGGGGCCACGATGTGTCGGCGGGGGTGATGGAGCGCCTGCGCCGTCAGCGCCTGCATACCCTGGCCCGGCCCGGGAAAAGTCAGACCAGTTGGATTGTGGCGGGCTACCTGATGGCCTTGCTGGGTGGGCTGCTGGCCATCTTCATCGGCTGGCACCTCTACTCACACCAGAAGCTGCTGCCCGACGGCACCCAACGCCTAGCCTTCATTGCCTCCGACCGCCAGCACGGCCGCAACATTCTGGTGCTGGGCTGCCTGTCGGCCGTGGTATGGCTGGGGCTGGGTTTGTACGTGGGGTATTAGCGGCGGCGGTTTGGTAGAACCCGCAACTTCCCGTAAGTTGAACCGGGCAACAATGCCCATTTTTCACTTCTATCTTTTTTACCTGTATGGATCAATTCATACCCGAAGAGCAACCCGAGCAGCAACTCGTCATCAGTGCTGAGGAAGCTGCCCAGGTGCAGGCCTCGTTTATGCAGCAAGTGTACACCTGGATGGCCGTAGCCCTGGCCCTTACCGGCGGCGTGTCCCTGTTCGTGGGTGCTTCCCCGGCGGTGCAGGAGCTGGTATTTGGCACCCGTTTCGTGTTTCTGGGCCTGGTGCTGCTGGAGCTGGTGGTAGTGGGCTTTCTGTCGCGCAACGCGTTTGAGTGGTCGGTGAGCAAAACCACGGCGGCCTTCGTGGGCTACGCGCTGCTCAACGGCATCACGCTGGGCGTCATTTTCCTGCTCTACACGGCCGATTCCATAGCCTCCACCTTCTTCGTCACGGCCGGCACGTTTGGAGTGATGAGCCTCTACGGCTACTTCACCGGCACCGACCTGTCGCGCTGGGGCAACCTGCTCATGATGGGCCTGCTCGGACTTATTATTGCCTCCGTGGTCAATATCTTCTGGCTGAACTCCCTGCTCTACACCATCACGTCCTACATCGGGGTGCTGCTGTTCGTGGCCCTCACGGCCTACGACACGCAGAAGGTGAAGAGCCTGGCCTTTCTGGGCTACGGCGAGGAAGACAACAGCACAAGCCAGAAAGCCGCTGTGCTGGGCGCCCTCACGCTCTACCTCGATTTCATCAACCTGTTTCTGTTCATCCTGCGCATCTTTGGCCGTCGCCGGTAGCACAGCAAGCTTGCCTCTAAAACAGCAGCGGCTTCCGAGGTTTCGGAAGCCGCTGCTGTTTTTATCTTATAAGTCCTGAAGACTGCGAAAAAGGAAAGCAAATCAAGTAAAAGCGCAGGCAGCTTTTACTTCGCCTTCCCATTCAGCCAGGCCGCGCGGAAAGCCAGCTGCTCGGCGGTGGGTTGCTGGCCGGCCTGCTCGGCCGTTGCCACTTCCAGGGCGGCATCTTCCTGCAGGGTAACGGGTACCGTGCGCACCTGCCCGCGGGAGCGAACTTCCACCTGCACCACGTCGCCGGGCTTGTGCTTGCTCAAGAGCTTGTCAAAAGTTTTCTGATCTTTAATGTCCTTGCCGTCCAGCTTCAGCAGCTGGTCGTTGCGGTCGAGGCCGGCGGTATACAGCGCGTCGCCCAGCATGGTGGCAGAGAGTATGGTGAGCTGATTAGTGGGAGAAAACTGCAGCCGGGCAGCTCCCAGGCTCGGGCGGCCGGCGTGGGCTTTGCGCACTACCATACCGGCCGGAGCCAGCAGCGCAGCAAAATCGGGCAGGGTGTGGCCGAAAATATGTTCCCGAAAAAACCGGCCGGCAAAGGCTGTGTCGCGGGTGGTTTCGCCCAGGATACGCTGCAAATCCGCCAGGGAGTAGGGCCGGGCCGGGGCAAAGTCGCGTTGAGGTTGGCCGTGCTGCTGCCACACGGCCCGCATAAAGGCATCGAGGTCCGTCTTGAACCGCTGGCGCAGCTCCAGGTCCAGCGCCAGGGCCTTGGCTCCGCCGATGGTGTAGTAGCTCAGATACGTATTCGGTCGGTTGTTGGGGTCGATGGCGGCGGCGGCATCCACGAAGGGGGCCTGCTGGCTCATGTGCACCGGCGAAAACCGCTTGGCGCCGGGCGCGTTCAGATGGTCATTCACCAGAAAGGACAAGCCCTCGGCTGCGTACTTGGCGTCGGAGTAGGCTCCGGAGCGGCGCAGCAGCAGGTCGCCGTAGTACTGGGTAAAGCCTTCCGCAAACCACAGGCTGTTGCTCATGTTGGCCTGGTCGAAGCGAAACGGCTCCAAGTCGCGGGGGCGGATACGCTCCACGTTCCAGGCATGGAAAAACTCGTGCGACACGGTGCCCAGGTTGTCGAGGGCGCCGCCGTTGCGCAGGGGGCGCGGGTTGGTCAGGGAAGTGGAGTTGCGGTGCTCCATCCCGTCGCCGCTGGCCTGAGGCAGATAATCCGCCACGAAGGTGTAGTGCCCGAAGTCGAAGTCGGGCAGGCCTCCGAAAATGGCGGCGGCTTCTTTCACTACTTTTTTGGTTTGCTCGGCGTAGGCATCCAGCTCGGCGTCGGTGCCGTCGTGCAGCACTTTCAGCTCAATGGTTTTGCCCTGCTCCTGCCAGCTGCGCACCTTCTGCGGCCCCAGGGAAGTAGGCGAATCCATGAGGTACTGCAGGTGAGGGGCGGTATATATGCCGGCCGTGCCGGTAGGCTGCAGCTGGGTAGCTACCTGCCAGTCGGTCGGCACATCAAAGCGCACTTCGGCGGGGCGCTGCTCCAGGCCATCGGCATAGGCCAGGGTAGCCGGGATGTTGAGGTGGGCGTGCTGGGCGTCGATGCCCGCGTAGGTGCCGTCGGTCCGGTCGCCGTAGAGCGTGTAGCTGAACTGCACCGTGCCCTGGTGAGCCGGAACCGTCCACGAATACGGGTCGGGGTGGGTGAGGGGCAAGGGACGACCCTGGGCGTCAGTAGCCCGCACGTCATAGATGTTTTTGGCAAACTCGTGCAGGGCGTAGCGGCCGGGCGAGGAACGGGCCATGTGCACCCGCAGGGGCTGGCCCGTGGGCAGCTCACTGAACGTAACCTGCACCTGGGCCTCGTGGTGGGCGGCGTTGGGGAAGCTCAGGGCGTAGCGCACGGGCGCCTGCGCCAGGGCCTCAGTTCCGAAGGTCAGGGACCCGGCCAGGGCCAGCAGGAGAGAAACGGTAGATTTTGGCATAGAGCAGAAAGAGAAAAGAAGTCAACAAAGTAAATGTAGCAGACGCCCGGCAACCAGCCTTCTATCCAGGGTTGGTCGACAGGAAAGCACAACAGGTACTCCCTGCTGCTGAGTATACACGGCAAAACAAAGCCACAGCAAGCCTGCTGCAACCCAACGGCGAAGCTGTAGCCATTGAATATGCGCGGCCCCGCCATTCCTGCCTCACGCTTCGCGAAAGATGACCGTTTCCACCATACCGCCAAACCCGTACTGCGGCGGCCCGGCGTGCAGGCCCAGCCGCGCCAGCTCTGCCCGGATGGGCGGCAGCTGCCGCCCGCTGATGCCGGTAGTCAGCCCGAAAAACCAGTACATGAGGCGCAGCATCCCACGCTGCCACCAGGTGCGGGGAGGGGCAAAATCGGCCAGCAGCCAGGGAGAACCGGCGCGGCGGGCTTGGTGGAGGCGGGCAAGGAGCGGGCGCAGACGGGGCAGATCAAATAGGTCGAGAAAGAAGAACGTAAGCACCGCATCGAACTGCTCCTGGGGTTGCAAGGCCGCTTCGGTGCCCACCCGGAATTGCACCTGGCTGAGATGAGCTGGGCAGTGCTGGTGCAGTGTGGCCTGGGCACGCTGCAGCATCTGGCCCGAAGCTTCGAGGTACAGCACGCGGGCACCCGGGCAGCGGCGCAGCAGCTCGGGCAGCACCCAGCCCGTACCTCCCCCGATGATAAGCACGTGCGGTGCGCCCGAAGGCAGGTGCGCCAGGGCCCGCAGCTGGGCCCTTTGCAGGCTTCGCCCAAACACCAGCCGGGCCAGCGGGTCGTAGAAAGCGGCTACCCGGTCAAAGCCGGAGTCGGGGAGAGGAGCAGATAAATCAGACATACTGATAACTCCGACGTTATCCGGAGACTTCCTGCTGGCGGCTATCTGTCCAAGCAATAGTCGCTTATTGAGCAACAGGCCGCGTGTCGGCGCAGACTTTCGGCAATAATGCCCTAATGACTAGGCTATCCGGGATTCCCGGGAGCGGTGCAGCGACGAATCCCGGATAACCAGCTCGGGCTTGAGCATGAGGTGAGGCGGGGAGTAAGCCGGACCGCGCTTGAGCAGCTGCAGAAACAGGCGCACGGCGGTTTCGCCCATCTGCTCGGCGCGCTGATCCACCACCGTCAGGCGGGGCTGCGTCATCGTGGTGAAGGGCTCATTGCTAAAGCAGGCCAGAGCAATATCCTGAGGTACGCGCAGGTTTTTTTCGCGCAGCACCTCCAGCGCCCCCACCGAGGGAATGGCGTAGGCCGCAAACACGCCGTTGAGCTCAGGCTCCAAAGCCAGCAGGTGCTGAATGCCGAGGCGGCCGGCGTCGTGGGTAAGGGAGGGCAGCGCGTAAACCCACTGCTCGTCGAAGGGCAGACCGTGGGCTTCGAGGGCGGCTTTATAGCCCAGGAAACGGTTGCGGCTGGTGTTCAGATGTTGCGGACCGGCCAGGTGGGCAATGCGCGTGCAGCCCTGCTCAATAAGGTGCGTGGTAGCCTGGTAGGCGCCCTGGTAATCGTCCAGAATCACCGCCATGGTGTTGGGCAGCTCGGGCATCCGGTCGAAAAATACCAGCGGCGTGCCTTGCAGGCGCACCTGCTCCAGGTGCTGGGTTTCCTGAAACGTGGTGGCCGACACCGACATCAGAATGCCCTCCACCTGCGCGGCCAGCAGCGCGTCGATATTCTGCCGCTCCCGGCGCACATCTTCGTTCGACTGGCACATCATCAGGGTGAAGCCTTCCTGGGTGGCAACTTTCTCGATGCCGTTCATCACGGCCGGAAAAAAGTAGCCGTTGATATGGGGTACAATCACGCCCAGGGTTTTGCTGTGGCCTTTGCGCAGGGCCGCCGCCAGCTGGTTGGGCCGGTAGTTAAGCTCCTGCGCCGCCTGGCGGATTTTCTCCTTCGTGGCTTCGCTGATGTCCTTGTGATTGGCCAGCCCGCGCGACACGGTGGAGGTCGACAGCCCGAGTTGCTGGGCAATGTCGCGAATCGAAATTTTTTGCCGGGGAGCAGCCATAGCGCAGCAAGTTTGATGAAGAAGAGTTTCCGCACTCTAAATAACGCAACCCCGCCCATTATGCAAGCGTCGCCCGCAATTTTTCCGAAAGCGTTGCGGAGAACAGGCAGCGGCAGCAGGAAGATAGGAGTGCCAGCTGGCTTACGGCCACCGCAAAAGTTGCGCTGAGCAAGTGGGTCGATAACAGAACAGGTCAGACCCCACTAGGAGCCTGACCTATCTGTCAGGAATCGTCAGCTGTGTTTTATAGCGGGGTAACGCCTGAGGGAAGCCTATTAAGCTGAGAAGAATCAGCTGGCTACTTTACCACAAACGTACTGATGGAATGCGGCAAACTCACGGCCGGAGCGGCCTGGCCATTGAGCCAGAGCGAGAAGTCCTGCTGCTTGTCGGAGCTGTTCATCACTACCACAGCCACCGAGCCGTCGGTATTCTGGAAGGCCGTGGTCTGCAGCCAGTCGCGCGTGGTGGCGCTGCTGATGCGCTTGGCCCCGGGCCGGATGAACTTGGAGAAGTGCCCGATGTAGTAGTAGATGTTGGTGTAGATCAGCTTACCAGTGCGGGTGTCGCCGATTAGTGGCGCGTAGCAGAAGTTCTTGACGTGGTTAGGCCCACCCTGTTCGTCGAGCAGGATGTTCCAGTCAGTCCAGCCCACGTTGCCGTTGTTGAAGTCGTTGATCATCGAGTAACCGTACTTCTCGCCAAGGGCCCAGTCGTTCACCTTGTTGAAATCGAACTTCTCGATGCAGGCCTCGGTGAGCAATAGATTCTTGCTGGGGTATGTTTCGCGCACGCGGCGCACGTTGTCGAACATCATGGAACTGCCGGTCCAGGTTTCGTACCAGTGGTAGCCCACGCCCCACACGTACTGAGCGGCTTCGGGGTCGTCTAGGATGGTACTGGCGCGCTGGTACACCTGGTCACGGTTGTGGTCCCAGGCAATGAGCTTCCGGTCGCCCAGGCCGCTTTTCTTCAGGGTCGGGCCCAGATATCCCTTGATAAAGTCGCGCTCCTCCTCGGCCGTAAACACGCAGGATTCCCACGTCTGCACAGCCATGGGCTCATTCTGAGTGCTCAGTCCCCATATGGGTATACCCTGGCGCTCATACTCTTTGATGAACTTGACATAGTGGTCGGCCCAGGCTTGGCGGTACTTGGGTAGCAGCTTGCCGCCCTTGAGACGGTTGCTGTTGTCCTTCATCCAGGCTGGTGGGCTCCAGGGAGCCACGTACATGGTTAGCTTACCGCCGGCGGCGGCAATAGCCTGCTTGATGAAGGGAATGCGGTACTGCTCGTCGTGCTTGACGCTGAAGGTTTTCAGGCTCTCGTCCTTGTCAGCTATGTAGTCGTAGGGTGCCGTTGAGAAGTCGGAGCTGGCAATGGTAGTGCGGGCCAGGGTGTAGCCAATACCTTCCTTTGGGTTGTAGTAAGCCCGCATAAACTCCTGCTGAACTGCTTTTGGCAGCTTGGCAAAGGTTTCGGCTGAGGCATCGGTGAGGGCCCCGCCAATGCCCAAAACCGTCTGGAAGGTGTGGTTGGGGTCAATGAACACGCATACCTGGGTTTCCAGAGGCTGCGGCAGCGGCTGGAAGCTTAGCTCACCGGCGGCGGCCAGGCGCTGGTTGGTGCTGGCGGCCGTGGTAAAGACCTGCACCTTGCGGCCCACGGCCGAGTAGGTTGGCGCTTTCGTGGCCGGCTTGGTCGTAGGCTTGGCGGCCGGTTTGGCGGCTTTCTGCGCTACTGCTCCCGTGGCCGACAAAGCCGCCAGCAGGAGAACGGAAAAAAACTTGGTAGACATAAAAAGAAAAATGCGGGATGATTCCGCTAATACTGCCGGCCCGTAGGTACGGACCGGCAGTAGGTGAAAAAGCAAAGCAGGCTCCCGCTACGGCCGCCGGTTAGCGGCCAATGAGCAGGCGCCGTTGCAGCAGGCCCTCAGGAGTGCCTACGCGCAGGCTGTATACGCCCGGAGGGAGTGAGGCCACGGCAAACGAGAAGTGGTTGAGGCCGGCCTGCACCGCGCGGTCCGGACCCGAAAGTACGGACCGGCCCAGTACATCTACCAACTGAATCTGTAATTTCTGGGCTTTAGGCGCCGTGTAGTCGAACGTGAGCTGGTCCTGCACCGTGGTAGGGTACAGCTGCAGACGCGCGTCAGCCTCGGGCGACACGGTAGCCAGGGCCGTGCGGGCCGCGCCCTGGTCCGAGAACCACCAGCGCTGGCTGTTGTAGCCGCCCCAGGTCCACTGGTGCGCGGCCGCGCCGTCAGCAGTGGAGCCATTTTCCACGTCCAGGGCCTTGCCGCTAAACTTATTTATGAGGCGGTAGGTACCGTCGCCGTTGCTTTCAATCTTCCAGTACTGGCTGTCCTGGGTCAGCCAGTCCCACTGGTGCGCCTTGGCGCCATCGGCCGTAGAGGGGCCGGCAATGTCCAGGCTCTTGTTGCTGTTCAGGTTTACGATGCGCACGTAGCCGCCGCCAGCATCCACCAGCTTCCACTTCTGGCTGGCCGCAGCCACCCAGGTCCACTGCTGCACCCGGCCGCCGTTTACCTGTGAGTTGTTCGATACCTCCAGGGCCTTGCCGCCGTTCTTGGAGCTGATTTCGTAGATGCGGCCAATAGCCGGGCCGCTGGGCGTAGCGGTGGTGCCGTTGTAGTTGCCGCCGCCGGGGTAGTTCACAATGCCATTCTGGTTGGGCGATACGGCGGCCACCGTCGTGTTGGGCACGCAGTTGGCGAAGCGGATGTTGGTCAGCACCTGGTTCAGGCCGGCGGGCCCGTCCACCACGTAGGGTGGGTTGATGTGCATGAAGGCCGGGTTGCTGATGTTCTCGAAGCGCTTGTACGTCCAGTGGCACCAGCCGATGCCCACCGAGTTCAGGTTCTTGGCGGCGTCGCGCATCCAGTTGTCGTTGTTCTCGCCGGTTTCGCCAATCCAGATGGGCACGTTGTGGGTAGAGCGGAAGTTGCGCAGGTTGCCGATAAAGCGCAGGTCGTTGGCCCCACCACCGGTGGAGTTCACGCCGTTGTCCATCTCATAGCCCGTGCCGCTGTAGCGGTGCGAGTTGTACACCAGGTTGGAGCGGTTGGAGAAAGTAAACGGCTCCATGTAGTTGTAGTCGTTGCCCCAGCCGTTGCCTTCCACCAAAATCAGGTGGTTGTCGCCCTGGCTCCGGATGGAGTTAATCAGGCGCTGCTGCACGTCGTGAATCTTCTGGTTGTTGGGGTAGTTGTTCGGCTCGTTGATGAGGTCGTACATGGCCACCCGGGCGTCGTTCTTATAGCGGTTCGACACGAAGCGCCACAGCCGGTCCAGCACGTCCTGGTTGATCTGGCGGTTCCAAAGGTCGTTGGCCACAATCTGGTCGGCAATGTTGGCATCGGTGCCCTGGGAGCCGGGCACGGCGTGCATGTCCAGCACCACGTACATGTTGTTGGCCTGGGCCCAGGCCAGGGTGTTGTCAATCATGGCCAGCGCGGCCATGTTGTTGGGGTCGGTGAAGAGCTGGTTGTTGTTGTACCAGCCCGTGAGCTGGCTCACGTAGGAGTCGTAGCTCACAGTGCCGCGCATCACGCTGCTGCGCACGGCCCGTTGGGCGGGCGTCAGAAACAGCTCGTAGTGCAGGGGCAGCCGCACGCAGTTAAAGCCCTTGGAGGCAATGTAGTCGAGGTCGGGCTTGGTAATGAAGTTGGCGCGGTAGTTCTGGTAGAAGGTTTCCACCGCCGCGTCGCTCATGCCCGCGTTGTAGAGGGTCTTTTTTACTGCGCCCTGCGTCTGCTTGGTGGTGCCATTTATCGTGGCCCCAGGCCAGCCCACTTTCATCATGTAGCCCTCCTGCACGGCCCAGTTTCCCAGGTTCATCCCATTCAGGATAACTTCCTGGTTGCTGGCATTCACGATGCGCTGCCCGTCGGCGCGCAGAAAGCTTTGGGCATCGGCTTGCTGGCTGAGGCCCAGGCTGGCCAGGAGCACGGGCAGCAGGTGCCGGCCGCGCCGCACACCAGTGCGCAGGGCCTTGAGAAAGGTAGGGGTGTTCATGGTTGTGGGTGTTTTGGGTATGGAAAGAAAGGGGGAGCCAGAACGGAGAACAGGTGTGCGGAAGCGGGCAGCGGGAGCGGGAAAGCGGAAGAAAACTGAATAGTTAGCGAGTAGTTAGTAAAAAGAGAAGAGGTAGGGTAATGCCACCAGCAGCGCCGCCGCGCCCGAGGGTGGCCGGCACTTGCCAGGGGGTGAGTTAGCGGGCAATGAGCAGACGCCGGTTCAGCAAGCCCTCGGCGGTATGCACCCGCAGGCTATACAGGCCGGGCAGGAGGGTGACCACGGCAAACCGGAGCCGGGTAGAACCCGCCCGTACGGCTTTATTGGCCCGGAACACCGTGCGGCCCAGCGCATCCACCAGCTCCACCCGGAGCTGCTGCGCCTGGGCGGCCGTGTAATCAAAGGCCAGCTGGTCCCGCACCGTGGTAGGGTAGAGCTGCAGCCGGGCATCGGCTTCGGGGCTCACGGCAACCCGGGCGGCCTGCACCACTCCCTGTTCCGCGAAAAGCCAGCGCTGGTTGTTGGCCCCTATATATATCTGCTGCTGCATGGCGGCGCCGTCGGCGGTGGAGCTGCTCTGCACGTGCAGAGCCATATTGCTGAGCTTGTTGATGATGCGGTAGGTGCCGTCACCGTTGCTGATGATCTGCCAGTATTGACTGTCCTGGCTAAGCCATTCCCACTGGTGAACAAGCGCCCCGGCAGCGGTGCTGGGGCCAACGATATCCAGACTCTTGTTGCTGTTCAGGTTCACGATGCGCACGTAGCCGCCGCCCGCATCTACCAGTTTCCACTGCTGGTTGTTGGTACCGGCCCACGTGCCTTGCTGCACCTGGCTGCCGTTGGCCGTTGCGTTGGCCGCTACCTCCAGGGCCTTGCCGCCGTTTTTAGAGCTGATTCCGTAGAGGGTACCAACCGCTAGGCCGCTCGGGAGGCTGCCGGCCCCATTATAGCTGCCACCATCGGGGTAGTTCACAATGCCGTTCTGGTTGGGCGACACGGCGGCCACAGTGTTGTTGGGCACGCAGTTGGCAAACTGGATGTTGGTCAGCACCTGGCTGAGGCCAGCGGGCCCATCCACCACGTAGGGCGGGTTGATGCGCATGAAGGCGGCATTGTTGCGGTCCTCGAAGCGCTTATACGTCCAGTGGCACCAGCCAATACCCACCGAGTTCAGGTTCTTGGCCGCATCCTGCATCCATGTAAACGTGTTTTCCCCGGTTTCGCCTACCCAGATGGGCACGTCATTATCGATGCGAAACTGCTTCATGGTGCCAATGAAGCGCAGGCTGTTGGGGCCACCGCCGGTGGAGTTCACGCCGTTGTCGAGCTCGTAGCCCGTGCCGCTGTAGCGGTGGGAGTTGTACACCAGGTTGGCGTTGTTGGTGAAGGTACGCTTCTCCATGTAGTTGTAGTCGTTGCCCCAGCCGTTGCCTTCCAGCAGCAGCAGGTGGTTGTCGCCCTGCGCCCGCACGGTATTAATCAGCCGCTGAAACACGTCATGGATCTGCTGGTTGCTGGGCACGTTGTTCGGCTCGTTGATGAGGTCGTACATGGCAATGCGCGCGTCATTCTTGTACCGGGCCGCAATCGTGCTCCACAACCGGTTAGTGATATCCTGGTAAATGGATTGATTCCAGAAGTCCAGCGGGGTGAGGGAGTCGGAGATGTTGGCATCGGTGCCCTGGGAGCCGGGCGCGGCGTGCAGGTCCAGCACCACGTACATCTTGTTGGCGGCTGCCCAGGCCAGGGTGTTGTCAATCAGGCGCACCGCTTCCATGCTGGCCGCGTCGGTAAACAGCTGGTCGGCGTTGTACCATTCGGTAAGCTGGCTCACGTACGAAGCATAGGTTACCGTCCCCCGAATAACACTATTGCGCACGGCCCGCTGGCTGGGCGTCAGGAACAGATCATAGTGCAGGGGCAGCCGTACGCAGTTAAAGCCCTTGGAGGCAATGTAGTCGAGGTCGGGCTTGGTAATGAAGTTGTTGCGGTAGTCCTGGTAGAAGGCTTCCACTTCCGCGTCGCTCATGCCCGCGTTGTAAAGCGCCTTTTTCACCGTGCCCTGGGTCTGCTTGCCGTCGATGCCAGGCCAGCCGGGCTTGATAATGTAGCCTTCCTGCAGAGCCCAGCCTCCCAGGTTCATGCCGTTGAGTATAACCTCCTGGTTGCTGGCATTCACGATTTTGGTGCCGCTGGCCCGCAGGAAGCTTTGAGCATGGGCCTGCCGACCGAAGCCTAAACCAGCCAAGAGCACAAGCAGCAGGCACAGCCCACGCAGAATGCTGGTTTTTAGTATCGATAGGCGAAAGGTAACAGGCATATTCTCGGGAGTTCGAGTACAAGAAAAGCGGGAAGCCAGAACAAAGACCAAAGTGCGTGGGGAGTGTATGATATATAGTTTATAATGAAGCGTTTACCATACGTAAGTGGCCACGGAGCCGCTGGCCAGCGTGGTGGTAGCTTCTTTGCCACGGTAGGCAATGCTGAAGGTTTGGGTGGCGCCGGTGTTCTGCACAATGAGCACCTTCTGGCCGTTGGGGTTTTTGAAGGCCACGTTGGGCAGCGTACTGGGCAGGTTGGTATCGATGCGCACCGAGCCGGGCCGCACAAACTTGCTGGCGTGAGCAATGACGTAGTAAGCCGGGTTGCGGCTCACGGTGCCGCCATTAATGGTGAGGGCGCCCAGGCAGGTAGAGCAGCCGCCCTCGGTGTGGGGGCCATAGTTCTGGTCGGCGGCCAGGTTCCACTCCAGCACGTTGCGGCTCCAGTTGCGCGTAGCCCCGATAATGAGGGTGCCAATGTGCCAGCCGAAGTCCCCGGCAAAGTTGCCCGGGCCGCCTATCCACTGCTCGGTGAAGTATATGTTCTTGTCGGGGTAGGCGTTATGCACCCTGGTCAGGGCGTCAATGCTGCCGCCGTAGAGGTGAAAGGCCGAGCCATCGGAGTACTTGTTGGCGGTGGCGTTGGCCAGGATTTCCAGCGGGTAGTCGGTGCGGTCGGCGTTGTGGTCGTAGAGAATAATCTTGGTCGTAAGTCCGGCTGCCTGCAAAGCCGGCCCGAGGTAGGTGCCAACGAAAACGGCCTGCTGAGATGCCGTCATGTGCATGCTGGGGTTGTTGCCATCATGGAGCGGCTCGTTCTGCACCGTAATGGCATCGATGCGTACGCCCTCGGCCTGCATGCTTTGCAGGTACTTGACGAAGAACTTGGCGTACACGCTGTAGTATTCGGCCTTCAGGGAGCCGCCTTTGTAGCTGCCGTTGGTCTTCATCCAGGGCGGCGCCGTCCACGGCGAGCCCATGATCTTGATGTCGGGGTTGATAGCCAGGATTTCCCGCAGCACCGGCAGCAAGTCCTTCTGCTCTTCGGCCAGGGTGAATTTCTCCAGCGTAGGGTCGGTCTGGCCCGCCGGCAGGTCGTCGTAGGTAAACGGCCGCTCACTCAGGTCGGAGGCCCCAATGCTGATGCGCAGATAGCTGGTGCCGATGTTGGTGTCGTCGGTGGCAAACAGCTCCCGCAGCAGCGCCACGCGGTTGGCGTCGGGCAGCTGATGAATGAGCGTGGCACTGCCGCCCGTGAGCGTGTACCCGAAGCCGTCGATGCCCTGGTAGGTAGTGGTGGTATCCACCACGATAGTCGCGCCGCTAGTAGTCCCGTCCTTGAAATTCAGAACCTGCGTGCTTTTCTGGAACAGCATCGACTGGTCGGTGGTCGTCAGCCACGTGGCTACCTGCGAGGGGCCGGTTTCCACGGGTGGCTTGGGCGGCACCGGTTTGGAGTCGGGCCCATCGGAGCCACCGCCGCAGCCACTGAGCACCAGTGCGCTGAGGAGCGTAGTGCCCACGTAGCCTGCCAGAATCTTATGCATAAGAAAGAACTGAAAAGAAAAAATACCGGGCGCGGCCAGCTGTTCCGGCCGCGCCCGGCTACTGTACTAATCAACCAGTACGCGGTGCGTGCTTAGTTGCGTGCCTACCTGAAGCGTGACCGTGTAAGCACCCTGCCGGAGCTGGCGGAGCGGCGCCAACGCCACCGACTGCGCGCCCGGGGCCTGCGTAGCCGAGAGCAAGTTCAGAACCTTCTGACCTAGGGCGTTATACACGGATACCTGTACCGGCGCCTGGCTGGGTACGCTGTAGGAGAGGCGGCTGCTGGCAGCTACCGGGTTTGGGTACAGCGCGGCCTTGAGCGCTGCCGTGGCCGAGCGGCTGGCCAATACGCCCGTGCCTACCTGGTAGGTGTAGAACTGCTTGCCGGGAATAGCACTGAAGTCAGGGTTGATGCCCAGGGCAGTGGTCTGGCCGGTAATCGTCGGCAGCACATCGGAGTTGAAGCTTTTGAAGTCATCAATGTAAGCCACCATCATCTGGAGTTTGTCGCCCATCTCCGCCCCGCCGATAGCCGACAGCGGAATTTCGAATTCCCAACCCGTGCTGGTATTGGCGGCCACGCTGCCCGTCGCGCTGGTCTGATAAGCGGTAGTTGCTTTGGCAGGGTCATTGACGACATCCGTGGTCAGCGTGCCGTCTTTTCTGCCTGCACCCATCCCCACTTCGTCGTAGGGCATTTTGGTGTAATCCACCCGGCTGAGGTAGATGGCATTATTTTCATTCCGGAAGGGTGAAGTGGTGCAGCGGAAGGCATAGTCTACTTCCATATCCAGGGTCGGGCGCTGGCGCAACGACTCCCGGCCATCGTTGCCTCCGTTAGTGCTGCCGGGCAGCTGGGTGTTGGCCGCGATGCCCGTCTTGTTAGGCGTATCCAAGTATAACACCAGTGAGTTGTAGCCATCGATTTCGGCAGAGGCAACAACCATGACGTTCAGGGTGGTAGCCGTGGTGCCCACGTACAGGGCTTTCAGGCCCCGGTCAGTTATGGAGTGGGCCCCGGTGTAGGTGCCTACCAGCTGGTACTTGCCTTGGCCAGTACCAACTTCATTGGCATCGAGGGTGCCGTTTACGGTGAACTGGGCCTGGGCCCCCAGGGAGGTGGCCATCAGGGCGGCAACTGCAGAAAGGGTAAAGATTTTTTTCATGGGAATTTGGTAAAAGGGGTGAAGGTGAAAAAGATAAAGGGGATGTGAAATGATTACCAGACGTAAGTGCCCACCGCGCCGGCGCCCAGTGTGGAGGAAAACACACGGCCCTGATGGCGCACCGCAAAGGTTTGCGGGCTGGCGTTGTCGTTCTGCACCACCAGCACCCGCTGGCCGCTTGGGGACCGGAAGGCCACATTGGGCAGCTTCTCGGGCGTGGTGGAGGCAATGCGCACCGAGCCGGGCCGGGCAAACTTACTGGCGTGGGCAATGATGTAGTAGGCATCTTCGCGGGTCACCTTGTCGCCGTCCAGGGTGAGTGCGCCCCGGCACTCGGTGCAGCCACCGGGCGTGTGCGGGTTCTGTTGCAGGTCGGCGGCCAGGTTCCACTCCAGCACCGTGCGGGCCCAGTTGCGCGTGGCCCCGATGATGAGGGTGCGCACGTGCCAGGGCAGGTTTTCGGCGAAGTTGCTTTTCGAGCCCACCCACTGCTCCGTGAAGTACAGGTTCTTGTCGGGGTGGGCGTCGTGCACTTTGCTCAGGGCTTCGATGGGGCCGCCGTAGAGGTGAAAGGCCGAGCCATCCACGTACTGCTTGGCTTCGGGGTCGTTGAGGATGCTGATGGGGTAGTCGGGCCGGTCGGCGTTGTGGTCGTAAACTATAATCTTAGTATCGATTTTCGCCGCCTTAAAGGCCGGGCCCAGGTGCTTCTTGATAAACTCCGCCTGCTGCTCCGCCAGCATCAGCAGGCTGGGGTTGTTGCCGGGGTGCAGGGGCTCATTCTGGATAGTAATGGCGTCGATGCGCACCCCCTCGGCCTTCATGCCTTGGATGTACTTCACGAAATACTGGGCGTAAGCCGGATAAAACTCCGGCTTCAGGGAGCCGCCCTTGGAGCTTTCATTGGTTTTCATCCACGGCGGCGGCGACCAGGGCGAGCCCATCAGCTTGAGGCTGGGGTTGATAGCCAGGATTTCCTTGAGTACGGGCAGCAGGTGCTCCCGGTCGGGGGCGAGGCTGAACTTGCTGAGCGTGGGGTCGGTCTGCCCGGCGGGCAGGTCGTTGTAGCTGAACACCTGCGCATCCAGGTCGGAGGCGCCGATGCTCAGGCGTAGGTAGCTCACCCCAATGCTGGTGCCCGCCGTACCAAACAGCTCCTGCAATAGGGTTTTGCGGGCAGCCGGGCTCATAGCGTGCAGCAGCTGGGCACTGCCGCCCGTAAGGCAGTAGCCGAATCCGTCGATGGGCTGAAACGTTTGCTGCTCGTCTACCTCAATAACCGGGGTAGTCAGCGTGGCCGCCTCCGAGCCAAAGCCCAGTGGCGTAGCCTGGCGCTGAAACAGCGCCGACTTATCCGGGTTGGTCAGCCAGAACTCCACCGATTTGGCAGTGCCCGTGGATGGGCGCTGGCAGCCGGAAGTCAGACTCAGCCCCAGGAGCAGGGCCGTGGCAAGGGAAGGAAGGCGAAACATGCGGGGAAGGGCGGGATGGGGAAGCAAGGCAATAACGGTTTTCAAATCTGGGCGTGGCCGGCAAAGGCTGACCAGCTGAAAACCGGATTCGGGGAAGTAATGGAATGACGGAAGCATCCTTCTTTTCCAAACTGTCCGCCACGAAGTTCCGCATACTGCCGGAGAATGACTTGCATATTCATATCAAAAAGCAGTAAAGATGAATTATTTTATAACAAACTGATATACAAAATTATAAAAACAAAAACAGGCTCATTATTGAGCCTGTTTTCAAATTTATTGCACGAAAATGTTGTGCTTTAAGCGTGCGGGGCGCTGTGCAGTGCCCGGAACTCCGAAGGCGAAATCTGGTAGCGGGCTTTAAAGGAAGTGGAGAAGTAGGAGGGCGAGGAGAATCCCAGCTCGTAGGCCACATCGGTAATGCTGAGGGTATCATCTACCAGCAGCTCCCGGGCTTTGGCCAGGCGCCGGCCCTGAATGAAATCGGATACGCCGGTGCCCAGCACTGCTTTGATTTTGCGGTAGAGCTGCATGCGCGAGATGCCCAGGCCGCGGGCCACATCTTCCACGTTCAGGGTGGGCTGGGCCAGCTGCGCTTCCACCACGGCCGTCAGGTCGGTGAGAAATTTCTGGTCGGGGTCGGAGGCGGGTGTGGCCTCCATATCTACCAGCAGCTCCCGGCGGAAATGCTCCCGCTGCCGGGCGCGGTTACCCAGGAGCGTCCGCACGCTTTCCAGCAGGAAGGCCGGGTTGAAGGGCTTGGTCAGGTACACATCGGCCCCGGCCTGCACGCCCTCCACCTGCTGCTCGGGGGCATTGCGGGCCGTGAGCAGCACCACCGGAATGTGCGAGGTGCGCCAGTCGGCCTTCAGCTGGGCTACTACTTCCAGCCCGCTCAGGCCGGGCATCATCACGTCGCAGACTACCAGGTCGGGAATGAGGTCGGTGGCCATGCGCAGGCCGCTGGCCCCGTCGGTGGCCGTCTGCACCCGGAAGTGAGGCCGCAGCTTGCGGGCCAGGAAGCTGTTGACCTCGGGGTTGTCCTCAATCACCAGCACCAGCGTATCCAACCCGCTTTCCGGGCCGGCCGCCGGATCCGGAGAAGCCAGTTCGGGCAGCGACTCCGGCTCATCCAGGGCAAAAACTGTGGGGCTGACCGGCTCGGTCGAGCGCAGTGCTTCGGGTAGCTCCCGGGGCAGGGTTACGACAAACGTGCTGCCCTGGCCCGGCTGACTGCTGAACGTGAGTTGGCCCTGGTGCAGGCGGGTGAGGCCCTGGGCCAGCGCCAGCCCCATGCCCGAGCCCTTGGCCACAGCGCTCTGGTCACCCTGGTAAAACCACTCGAAGATGTGGGCCCGGTCCTGGTCGCTGATACCCCGGCCGGTGTCGGCCACGCTCACGCACAGGTAGCGGCCATCGGCCGCAGCCTCCACGCTGATGGTGATAACGCCCTGATCCGGCGTAAACTTCAGGGCATTGGAAAGCAGGTTGAAGAAGACCTTGTCGAGGATATTGCCGTCAAACCAGCCTTTCAGTTCGGGCTCCGGGGCCTGAAAGCACAGCTCCACGCTTCGTTGGCGGGCCGGCCGCTCGAAGGCATCCACAATTTCGCGCACAAAGGTCACGAGGTTTCCCTCATTGGCACGCACGGCCATCTTGCCGACTTCAATCTTGCGGAAATCGAGCAGCTGATTAACCAGTTGCAGCAGCCGCTGCGTGTTGCGGCGCACCAAGCCCAGGTCGTGGCGCTGGGTGGCCGTGAGGTCGGAGGAGCTGGTGAGCAATTCCTCCACGGGCCCTAGAATGAGAGTGAGCGGGGTGCGCAACTCATGAGAAAAGTTGGTAAAGAAGCGCAGCTTGGCCTCCGTATCGGTGCGGGCCTGCGCCGCCAGGGTTTCGAGCTGGTTGCGCTGCTGCCGGATTTCCTCGTTTTGGCTGACTAGTTGGTGGTTGATGGCGTCGATTTCGGCGTTCTGCCGGGCCAGCTGCTGGTTTACCTGCCGGTTTTTACGCGCTGAGCGCCAGGCCACGCCGCCCAGCAAAATGGCTCCGAGCAGGGTGGCCAGCAGCCCGTACAGCACCGTGCGCTGGCTGGCATACGTGGCCCGCAACGACTGCAATAGACCCTGCTGGCGCAGGATGTCCTGCTGCTGGCTGGCCATTTTATCGGTTTGCTGCTGTAAGGTGCGCACGTTGGTGGAGTCGATAACGAGCGTGCCGAGCGTGTTCTCGCGGCGGTAGGGCTGGCGGCGCAGGATGCTTAGGGCTGTGCGCATGGCTTCCTCGCCGCCGGGAGCGTACAGGATAGAGGCGTCCAGTAAGCCGCGCCGCACCAGATCAAGTCCTTCATTGGGCCCGGCAAGGCCATCAACCCCAACGATTTTGATCTGCCGCTCCCGCCCAAGCTCCCGGCACACTTCGGCGGCCCCGCGGGCCATACCATCGTTATGAGCAAACAGCAGGGAAACTTCCGGGTGAGCCTTGAGCAACGTGCGCAAAGCCGGTTTCACGGTATTCACGGTCCAGTCGCCTTCTACCTGGCCCACGGAGCGGATGCCAGGGTAAGCTGCCAGCGCCTGCACAAACCCCTGGTGCCGCTCGGCGGTGGCTGAGGAGCCGGGCGTACCCAGCACCTCGGCTACGTAGCCGCGCTGCCGGAGCAGGCTCGCCGCGTAGCGAGCCGCCGTCTTGCCTATTTCCAGGTTGTCGCCGCCGACGTAGGCCGTGTAGCGGGGCGAGGCCGTGCGCCGGTCGAGCAGCACCACGGGCACGCCTTGGGCAATGGCTTCCTCCACGGCGGGCGTCACCGGCCCGGCTTCGTAGGGCGACACGATAAGCAAATCCACGCCCTCGCGCAGCAGTTGCCGAATCTGCTGCTGCTGCACCTGACTGTTGTCGTTGGCGTTCAGCATCCGTAGCGCAACCTCGGGGTGGAAGCTCAGCTCCCGCTCCATGCCCGCCAGCATAGCCTGGCGCCAAGGCCCATTGGTGCTGCACTGCGAAAAGCCAATGCGGTAGCGTGGGGCCGGTGCCTGGCGGCTGCAGCTGCTGAGCAACAGCACCGCAACGGCCAGCAACAGCCCGCTCAGCCAACCCGATATTCTTTGTGTATTCAAGCAGAAAGCAGCGGCGCGGGAAAACGGGACCGGCCACACCAATCAAATATACAACGCCCGGGCAAGAAAAGACGCCACTGCCGGGTATGTTGGCAGTGGCACCGCTGACTTTAAGGGCGGGCCTTAATCATTGGGTATAAATGAAGTGCCGGGGGTAAGTATGCCAACGGCAAACTAATGCCTTGCTGCCACTCTACCGGCGCCGTCGGCTGAGCAGCCACAGCAAGCCGCCAGCCACGCCCAGCCCGGCAACCCAGACCGGGTCCACGCGCAGGTTGCGCGGGGGCACGTACGTCACGCCCGTTTCATCGGCCTGGGCCGGCTTACCCACGTAGCGGCCGTGCCGGGGCACCGCTTGCTGCTCGAAGTGCTCAGCTAGCTCAGCCAGCTCACTGCGTAACTCCTGGCCGCGCATCGGAATACCATGGCCGGTAGCGGCTACCGTGGGCTGCAGGGCAGCCAACAGCCGCACCGAGCGGGCGGCCTGCGGCCAGTCGGGCGTGAAGTAGGCCGGGGGGCCGTGTACTTCCTGCTGCTGGGTGAGCGTAGCCGTGCCCGACTCGGCCTTTACCGTCACGAAAGCGTCGCCGGCCAGCAGCACGCGGCTTTCCTCCTGAAAAAAGGAAACGTGGCCGGCGGTATGGCCCGGTGTAGCCACCCAGCGCCAGCCGGGCAGGTGGGGCACGGTGCCATCGGCGGGCAGCGGGTGCACGCGGGAGCCCAAATCAAGCGGCTGTTTGGGATACAGAAACGACATGGCGGCCATAGCCCCGCCGCCCACGGTAGGATCGGGCGGGGGGTAGGCCGAGCGGCCGGTCAGGTAGGGCAGTTCCAGGGTATGGGCGTAAACCGGCACGTCGGGCCAGCGCTTCAGTAGATGAGGCAGGGCGCCTACATGGTCGAAGTGGCCGTGCGTGAGCAGAATGGCAGTTGGCGGGGTATCGGGCCCAAATAGTTGGGCGGCCTCCTGCTCAACCCTGGACCCGGAACCCGGCAGGCCCGCATCCACGAGCACCCAGGCCGTAGGGCTGGTTTGCAGGTAGTACAGATTGGCAAAGACGTTGCGCAGGCCCCATAGCCCGGGTACTACCGGAAAAAGGGCCGGCGTGTTGGCGCGGTTGGCGGAAACGGACATAAAAAGCTGAATCAAAGTGAGAAACGCGGGGCCTAGCGGTTGTCGGCAGCGGGCGTAGTTGTTTCAACGGAGCCGCCATAGTTGCTGCCGCTACCGGCAGAAGCACCGGCATCAGCCGACGTACTGCCAGTTCTGGTTGAGCCACCCGTGCTGGCTGATTGCTCCTCCAGCGTGCCGGCCCCGGCCTGGGTGCTCATGCCCGTAGAGTCGGCCGATACGGCGTCACTGCCATTGATGTCGGCGCTGCCGTTACCGTCCAGATCGGCCGTGCGGGCATCTGAGGAATTCTGCGGGTCGCCCGAGCCGCAGGCGCTGAAGGAAAGCAGGGCGCCCAGCAGCGCCGCGGAAAGAAGAGGAAAGCGAAACGTGCGCATAAAAGGAGAAGGAAACGGCCGCGGAGGTGCGGCCGGCTTTTCACTGGTATACGGTCATTTTTCGGGCGTTATAGCAGAAAATCATAAGGGTTAATCGGTATTTATTCCTGAAAAACCCGGAGCGGGAAATACGGACAAGCTAACATGGTCGCCAAGGGGCGCGTAGCAGTTAGGGCTGAAAAAGAGCCAAGCCACTGGCCTGGAGCTGCAGCGGACGGCCTCAAACGGCTGCGAAACTCAGCATTCACAATAGGAGCCCAAGTGCCGGGCAAACTCTCGGTAATACGACCCAACGCCAAGACAGCAGGGCTTAGCTGAACAGTACGGGTCTTTCGCGAAGCCTCCGTATAAACCCCGTCAGTAAGCTCCGGATAAGTCGGTAATTTGGCTGGATTCGGCGTTTTTAATGGGTCAGAGAGCAACGATAAATCACAGTAATAGCGTAGCATAGGGCAGTTGAACCAATCATCTACCTTGCTTAGTCCCATGGCACTAACCCAAAACACTCAGCGCGCCGGAACTGCTCCGGCTACCCGCAAAACCACCTCGGCTACCGCTCCGGCCGCCAAGAAAACCAGCATGCGGGGTTTTGCCTCCATGGACCCCGAAACGCAGCGCCGCATTGCCAGTGAAGGCGGCCGGGCATCGCACCTGAGTGGCCGCGGCCACCAGTGGACGTCGGAAGAAGCCCGGGCCGCTGGCCGGAAAGGTGGCCAGGCCAGCCGCACCCAGCCGGCCGCTGCTAAGGCCGCCGGAACGCGCTAGGGCCGCTACCAAAGTCGTGCAATTGCAGCCCCGGAGGATTTCTTCGGGGCTGTTGTGTCTCTGTCTTTTCTCACCCGTATTCCTTCTGCTGATGTCGCAATTACGCTATGCCTGGTACTGCTGCCCGCACAGAGGCGCGCTGGTACAGTTCGCGTTGTTTTTTCGCCGCCGCTGCGTGGCGCAATGGGTGCTGCCCCACAACGGCCCCGGGCATAGAGCGGGGGCACCCGCTAAAGGTGTATGTCTGGAAACCTCAGACGATTTGTCGGCCGCCACGCCACTAGCCAGTGGTTGCTGCTCACTCGTAAACCAAGCCAGCCCCATCACTGCCAGCGTGCTACGTCAGGCGCTGGCTTCGGGCAAGCTCATGGTGCACTTGCAGGATGAGGTTTCGGGCGGCAGCAAAACGTACTCACTTATTCGGATGCAAGCCAGCGGAAAAGCCTGGCTGCTGGGCCCGGTTACGTATCAGCCCCGGCTCACGGGCACTGAGCACCAGACCATTCCGGCCTAACTCGCGTGCTCCGGGGCAGCTCAGGCGTATAGCCGGGGCGCGGTAGGCAGGGTGTACCGCTCGCCACTGGCCAGCAGATGCAGCTGGATACCCCGCATGGTAAAAGGTGTATTGGGCGCTATTTCGTGAATATTGGTTGAGCTGCACGCCCGCGCATCCAGGATAACAGCCATGCCGCTGCCCAGCACTTCCAGCTCCCGGCCCTCCGTCACCAGCACGGCCGTGTCTTCTTCCAGCCCCAGGCCAATGCACGCCGGGTTGGTGGCTAGGATCTGCGCCATTCGTACCATGCGTCCCCGGGCAATAAAGTGCGTATCAACGGCCACATCGTGGAGCAGTTCCAGACCCGTAGTGATGTGGATTTCGCCCTTCAGAAAGCCGGCATCGTCGCGGCCCTGGTAAATCATGGGCGTCGACATAGCGGTGGCCCCGGCGCTGGTGCCGGCAATGATCAGGGCATCGTGGGCGTAGCGGGCCCGCAGGCGCTGCTGCAGCGCGGTACCGCCCAGCAGGGCCGTAAGCCGCAGCTGGTCGCCACCCGTGAAGAGGACGCCGCCGGCCTGGTCCAGCAGCTTAAGATTGGCTTCGTCGTTGGCCTCGGCCCGCGTGCGGATGTCAAGCACTTCTATAGCCGGGCCGTGCAGCTTCTGAAATACCCGTTGATAGTCATGAGCCGAGCCGCGGGGCTCACCCGACGCCGTAGGAACGACCACGAGCGGGCCGCGTTTGCCAACCTCATCGGCCAGGCGCTGCAGAATGGTTTCGGGTGCAAAGTTTTCGTTCAGCGCCGATTCATCGGCGGGCTCCGGCGACTGGCCTTTGTCTTCGTGCCCGCCAATGAGCAGCAGCTTTCCGGTAGGATAAGGGCAGGAGGGTAGATTGTGAGAAGAACGTTTTTTGGTGGGCATAGCAAGCGAAGCGGGAAAAGACGAGTATAGAGCCAACAAGCTTCAACACAGATCCTGCATACGCTGACATATCAGGCATGTTGGCCTGCATATAGCCGCTCGGCTTTCCTTGTTTGGGTTTTCATGGAATAAAAATCAGAAATACAGCCGCTTGTGTAGGCCTTAGCAGGTCCGTTACTACTGGAATCTGCTCATGTTCTACAGTGCGCCTTAAACCCTGCAAAGAGTAAAGCCGGCGTGATACCACGCCGGCTTTACTCTTTGCAAGAAGGTATATAGAAGAAGCAGCGGCTATTCCTGGGTAGTGGCGGCGCGTAGGGCGAAGTACACGCCATTGGGCTGGCTACCGGTGTTCAACTGCATGGTTTGTTGGGTGCAGCCGCGGGAAGCGCAGCTCAGCGAAACCGGCCCGCTGGTAGGCAGCGTGAGGGCAAAGTCACCTTTGGAGTTGGTGCGCACCTGCTCCTGGCTGCCTACGGCCCATACCAACGCGCCAGCCAGCGGCATCCCATCGGTGCCCACCACCGTGCCCGTCAGAAGGGTAGGCGCTTCGTAGTAGACTGTGGCCGGGGCATCACGCTTCAGGGGCTGCAGGGCGCGGCGCAGCAGCCCGCGCGTGAAGTGCCGGAGCGTGCTGTGGCCGGTCACGACGGGCGTAGCTGAGGTGCCGGGCCCATCGGCCGCCACAGAGGTAGAAAAAGCCAGTGACAGGATGAAAGCAGTGAGAGCGAGGGTGCGGAGGAGTTGCATAGCAGGAGCGTAGAAAAACGGCAGAGTCGGATGGGAAAAGGGCTATTGGGCGCTGCCGAGGGCAAGCAAATCGGCGGCGGGCTGGCGCTCCTCCAGAAAGCGGAAGGAACTGTACTGGCCGGGGGTGAGGATGCGCAGCATGGCCACGTCGTACTGCTGCATGGTGTGGGCAATGCCGGGCAGTGCCAGCAGCGTTTCATCATCAGCCAGCAGAGGCATAACCTCCGGCTGCTCGCCGGCTTGCTCCAGCTGCTGCAGCTTGGCCAGCGTAGCCTTCTGCACGGCCATGGCCTGCGTGTGGGAAAGGCGCAGCACATCCGTGAAAAAGGCTGTTACCCGCAGCGCCCGGTTGCTCACCTGATATGAATAAGGGGCCGGCGCTACAAACTCTTTGTCCTGCAGACCTTTTGAATGACCCGTGCCCGTGCCAGCGGCCATAGCCGAGCCATTGAGGAGAAACAACACGAGGGCGAGAGTATAGAGCTTTTTCATGGCGAAGAGTGAAGCGGGTGTGAGTGCTGGTCGAGCTGGAAGACGATGTAAACTTAGAGCGGCCCGCAGCGCCGTGTCGGGTTTTTGTCTCAACGGTCTGCCGGCCTGTGCGAATGGCCGCTTTTTCTATCTGAATAGAATTCGGGCTTTTCGGGCGGCCGTTCCCGGCATCTGGTCGGGCCGTTGGGCCGCTTCACCGAATCTACGGTTGAGTTTTTCGCGGCTCACCTACCTTCGTCAGCAACCGGCGCAGAATGCAAATCTGCTTTCCAATAGCACAACGTCTGCGCTCCGGCCGCTCGCCCTCCCTGCCCTCTCTTACCACACCTGTTTGCATGCCCCCTTTCTCACCGCTTACCTGCGTCATCGTCGATGACAATGAAATCAACCGCCTCACGCTGGAGCACATGGTGGAGCTTACGCCTACGCTCACGCTGGCAGCCTCCCTGCCCGGCAGTGTAGAAGCCCTTCAATACTTTAGCCAGGGCAAACAAGCTGATTTGTTGTTGCTGGACATCGAAATGCCCCTCCTCTCGGGGCTGGAGCTGGCCCGCCTGCTGCCCAAGCCGCCACCCGCTATAGTAGTCGTCACGAGCCACCGCGACTTTGCCGTGGATGCCTTCGAGCTACAGGCGGCCGACTACCTGGTAAAGCCCGTGGACCTGGCCCGCTTCAGCCAGGCCGTGGCCCGCGTGCTGGAGCTGCGCCGCCTTACCGACCAAGCTGCCAGCGCCCCCGACGGCGGTCTGGTGGAGCCCCAGGGCTCGGAGCTGTTCGTGAAAGTGGGCCCGCGCATGGTCCGCCTCGACTTCGAGGACGTGCTTTATATTGAAGCCCTGTCGACGTACTCCGTGCTGGTAACCAAAACCCAGAAGCATATTGTATACCTCACGCTCAAGGCCATTGCTGAGCGGCTGCCCTTCGCGCACTTTGCGCGGGTGCACCGCAGCTACGTGGTAAATACGCGCCGCATCGAGGCCATTGAGGATAATATGCTCAAGCTCGGCAGCTATGAGGTACCGGTAGGCAAATCGTACCAGGACGACTTTTTCAAGACGCTCCGCGGACTATAGGCTTCGTCAGCCTTACTCCGCAGGCAGCTCCCGGGGTAGCTGCTGTAGTGCCCGGCGCAGCTGGGTGCCCAGGCGTGCCATGGCGGCGTGGCGGGCCGGCTCCGCATCGGCGGCGGCTTGCTGCAGCTGCTGCACGGCCTCGTCAATGCCGGGCACACCCAGCGCCTCCAGGTTGGGCTTGATGTGATGCATCAGCGCGGCTACCTGCTGCCAGTCGCCGGCGGTGGCGGCGGTTTCCAGCTGGGCCAGGCTGACGGGCATATTCGTCAGGAAGGAACGAATGATCTTCACCACGAAAGTTTCGCGGCCGTGAGCCAGGGCGCGTAGCTTGTCCAGGTTGTAGGCTGGGGCGGCGGCGGGCCTCTGCTTGCTGATGAGCTGCTCCAGCTGGTGGTAGAGCTTGGCTTCCTCGAACGGCTTGGTTAAGCAGGCATCCATGCCGGCGGCCAGGTACCGGTCGTTGTCGGCCCGGAAGGCGTTGGCCGTGAGGGCCAGAATGGGCAGCTGGGCTTTGGTAGTGTCGGGCAGCTGCCGGATAATGGCGGTGGCCTCCAGCCCGCTCATGCCCGGCATCTGAATGTCCATCAGGATGATGTCGTAGCTATTTTGGTGCAGCAGTTCCAGGCCCAGCGGCCCGTTTTCGGCCTCATCTACGTGCATTCCCCACTCTTCCAGCAGCAGGCGGGCCACTTCCCGGTTGATTTCGTTGTCTTCGAACAGCAGTACTCGCCGCCCGCGCAACGCGCCCTGGTCCACCACGGCCGTCTCCGCGGCTTGGGGCGCGCCCTGGGCCCGGGGCAGGGGCAGGGTAAAGGAAAACGTGCTGCCTTTGCCCACTTCGCTTTTCAGCCGCAGCGTGCCGCCTAGCTGCTCTACCAGCGCCCGCGAAATACTCAGGCCCAGCCCCGTGCCGCCAAAGCGGCGCGTCGTATCGGCATAAGCCTGGGTGAAGCCCTCGAAGATGCGGGCCTGCTGCTCCGGCGCAATGCCGATGCCGGTGTCTTCCACCGTTACTTCCACCGTGAGCGTGTCGTCGGTGCTGGCTATTTCGCGGGCAATGACGATGACGCGGCCCCCTGGCTCGGTGAACTTGATGGCGTTGCTGACCAGGTTGAGCAGAATCTGGTTGAGGCGGTACGGGTCGCCAAGCACCCAGGGGTAGGAGCAGGAGTTGCGCAGCGGCGTACCGGCCACGATGATGCCTTTCTCGGTGGCCTGATGCACCAGCGGCTGCAGGGCCTGCGCAAAGGAGTCGCAAAGGTTGAAGGCGGTTTGCTCCAGCTCCAGCTTGCCGGAGGTGATTTTAGCCATGTCCAGCACATCATTGATAATGCTGAGCAGGTGCTGGCCCGAGGTGCGGATGATGCCCAGCAGCTCCTGCTGGCGACTGTCGAGGCGGGTTTTGCCCAGCTGTGCGGTCATGCCCAGCACCCCGTTCATAGGCGTGCGGATTTCGTGACTCATGTTGGCCAGAAAGTTTTCCCGGGCCTTCACGGCCGCTTCGGCTTCTTCCTTGGCCCGCTGCATTTCCTGCTCGGCCTGCACCCGCGCCGTAATATTGACGAGGTACACGTTGGCAAAGCCCTCCTGTGGAAACGGCACCGTGTAAGCCGCAAAATGGCCCCGCGCCACGGCCAGATCCACCTGCCGGGCCGCATTCTGGGCAATGGCTCCCGCGGCCAGCCCCTGCGCGGCGGCCAGCAGATACTCCGCTTCCTCCGGGCTGAGCTCTTGACCCAGCACTTCGGCCGCCTTGTTGCGGTAGATAGCCTGCCCCGCCAGATCAAGCCGGAAGATGGGGTTGGGATTCTGGGCCGGAATGCTGGCTACCGACTGCAGCTGACGAGTTAGGCGGTGGTGCTCGGTTACATCGCGCAGGCAGATGAGCACTGTAGTAGGGGCATCAGGCGTTTCCCGGACCGGCAGAAAGTCGCGCGCCAGCAGCCGGCCGTCGGTCAGCTCGATCAGCTCATTGTACACTGGCTGACCGGCGCGGAGTAGCTCGGGCAGGCGGCGCATGAAGGCTTCGGGGCGCACCAGCAGGGACCGAAAGCGCTGGACCAAAATGGGCCAGGACTGCCCCACCCACTGACTGGCCGGCAGCGGCAGGTCCCACAGGTGGCAGATCTGGTCGTTGAGCAGGACCAGCGTGCCGGCCGCATCCAGCAAAGCCACCCCTTCCGGCAGCTGATTCAGCAGCAGCGCCAGGCGCTTGTTGAGCAGGGCTTGGTCCGGGGCGGCTTGCTCCAGGGCCCGCTCCAACTCCTGAATGCGCTGGTGGGCCTGGGCAAGATCGGCAGGAAAAGAAACCGGGCTGAGGGCAGAGGCGGCCATAGGACAAGACACAGAAAGGGAGCTTCACCGAAAGTACAGGAATAGGAAAGTTCTTAGCGCCGGCCTTAGGTGAACGGGCGCTTTTTCTGGCTGAACGGGTGCTTTTCCTGTGCCAATGTCGGGCGCCTGCCAAGCTCCGGCCGCAACACGGCGGCTCGGAATGCAGTATGCGGTTGCGGTCCGCGCCAGCTCAACCGTTATGTATGGGACCTTTGCCCGGATTGTGCTGCCTGCGCTGTCTGCGTGATGTCAGTCTCCTGCATATCCAGCTCACTCATCCGCTCACTTACTTATTCACTTTTGAACCCTATGCGCTTTCAGGATAAAGTAGTACTGATTACCGGGGCGACCGGCGGCATTGGGCTGGCCGCCGCCAAACGCTTTGCCAGCGAAGGAGCCCGGCTGGTGCTGGTGGGCCACCGTCGGGAAGCCCTGGATGAGGCCGCGCCCGAGGTGCAGGCCGCCGGCGCGCCCGAGGTATGGGGAAGCCTGTGTGATGTAGCGGTAGAAGAGCAGGTGCAGGCCACCGTAGCCGGCACGCTGGAGCGGTTCGGCCGCCTCGACGTCATCGTGAACAACGCCGGCCTGATGGAATTCAAGCCCCTGCAGGAGCTGACCGGGGAAGACTGGCTGCGCGTGCTGGGGGTAGACTTGCTCGGGGCCTTCTACTTCACCAAGCAGGCTTTTCTGCACATGAAGCCCGGCGGCACCATCGTGAATGTGTCCAGCATTCATGCCGTGGAAACCAGCCCGCTGGTAGCGCCCTACGCCGCTGCCAAAGCCGCCATCAACTCCCTCACGCGCACCTCGGCGCTGGAAGGCAAAGCCAAGGGCCTGCGGATAAACGCCGTGCTGCCGGGCGCCATCGATACGCCCATGCTCTGGGAAAACCCCAACGTGAAAAGCGGCGCCGAAACCATTGACCCCGCCGACGTAGGCCGTCCCGAAGACGTAGCCGCCCTCATTGCCTACCTGGCCTCCGACGATGCCGCCTTCGTGCAGGGCGCCGAAATCCGCGTGGATGGCGGCCGCCTAGACCGGCTTTAGTAGATAGAGTAGGGCCAAAACGGAAGCCGGCCGAATCGGAAGCACCGAATCGGCCGGCTTTACTGTGCATATATGGGCCACCCGGCTAAGCTGGCGGCGCTACTCCGGCAGCTCCAGCTCCCGGGGCAGCACAAACTTGAGGCTGCGGCTTTTGCTGCGGGCGTGGAGCTGCTGCAGGAAGTCATCCAACTCGGGCTTGTACTCCAGCCACAGGTCCTCGTGCAGGTTCTGAAGCACAAGCTGGGTTGTGCGGGCCGCCAGCCGTGCCGTGCCGGTGTAGAAGCTCGCATACACACTTTCGAACTGCCCGGTATAGTTCTCGAAAATGTGGCGTAGTGTGTACAGGTTCAGGTCAACTTCCAGGCGCTTGTCCTTGGTGATGCGGCGGGCGCGGGCTACTTCCTTGATGGCCTTGCCCAGCGCTTTGGTGAGGCTGCGGTTGAGCAGCCTGCCGGTGGCGCCCACCGCAAACAGCTCGTGAATCTGGTCGGAAGCCTGCTCAAACACGGTTTCCGTGGTTACGTCGGGCAGCAGCTCGTAGCAGAGCGTATCATAGAGCTCGGCGTCGCGGCGGGCGGCGCGCAACAGCAGGGCTTCCTTTTCCTTGTCGGAAAGGCGCTTGAGGGCGTGCTTGAACTCAGCGGAAGGAACAGGCATACTATAAAACGGTGAAATGGTGACGGACTATACGGGTAAAACGCTGAACGGTCAGCCATCCAACCATTCAACTCTATAGCCCATCAACTCACAGCTTCTCATGGAAAGTACCGAAGAAGTTTGTTAGTGCGGTGCACGTGGTCGTTGCCGCGTCCGTTGCACGCCATTCGCAATGGCTGGTTTGAGACAGAATAAAAAGCAAACATAGGGCAGCAGGTGCTACCATGGTTGCCGCGCGGCGGCCAACGACGGCCCGACAGCCCCAGGCTTTGCTACGCCCGTATTTCCTTTCCCGGCCCGGAAACGATTCAGCCGCTCAAGTGGTTATAGATAGTCTGGCTTACCTTCGAAACCGGGCTTTTTGCCTGAATTTCCGTATTTTTGCCCCATGAACAGCAAACCGCAGATTGAGTACGACGAGGACGTTCTGCTCCTGGAAGAAACCACCGACGTGCGCGACCTGGTGGTGTACAACGACGACGTGAACACCTTCGACCACGTCATCCGCACGCTCATTGATGTATGCGGGCACGAGCCTGAGCAGGCCGAGCAGTGCACCCTGCTCATTCACTACAAAGGCCAGTGCACCGTTAAGCACGGCACCTACGACGAACTGGCGGCCCTCTGCACCGCCATCCACGACCGCGGCATCTCGGCCGATGTCATTTAAGTCATGTGCTAATGTGCATAATGCGGAAATGTGCTGATTGATGGGCACAGTAAGAAACATTAGCACATTTCCACATTATGCACATTAGCACATTAGAGTAGATGGAATTTCCTTCCAAACTGATAGAAAACGCCGTTGGCGAATTGTCGAAGCTGCCGGGCGTGGGGAAGAAAACTGCCCTGCGTCTGGCCCTGCACCTGCTTAAAGCCGAAACCGATACCACGGCTTCGCTGGCAGAGGCCCTAGCCAAGATGCGCTTCGAAATCCGCTACTGCGATACCTGCCACAACATTTCTGACACGCCCGAGTGCGCTATCTGCGCCAACCAGCTGCGCGACCAAAGCACCGTGTGCGTGGTGTCGGACATCCGCGACGTTATTGCCATCGAAAACACGGCCCAGTACCGGGGCCTCTACCACGTGCTGGGCGGCGTTATCTCGCCCATCGAAGGCATTGGCCCCAGCGACCTGACCATCGACTCCCTGGTGGAGCGTGTGACGAAGGAAGGCTCCGAAATTCGTGAGGTTATTCTGGCCATTAGTCCTACTATGGAAGGTGACACTACGGCCTTTTTTCTCTCCCGCAAGCTGCGCGACCTGCCCGAGCTGCACGTCAGTTCCATTGCGCGTGGCATCCCGATGGGCGGCGAGCTGGAATACGCCGACGAAATCACGCTGGGCCGCTCCATTGTAGAGCGCCAGCGCCAGGAGCGGTAGGAGAGAAGCTACTTCATAAAAAAGACCTGCCTCTTCAGGCAGGTCTTTTTTATGAAGTCACCCAAACTGGCTTGTGCATGTAAGGGTCAACACGGATTACTCGACCCTGACCACTGGCCTGAAGGATATGGCCAAAAAGAAACTTCGTTTCGGGTTGAAAATGCTGCTCTAACTCCTCGGAGACTGCCAGTATAATCTGAAGCTGATACTGCTGATTGGGGTACATGGCCTGCTTTATCTGAAACTCAGCCGGGAAATACAGCACCGGCTCGGATAACCACAGCGAAACCCGAAAAGATTTGGTGATCGGGAAAGCGAAACGCGGCGGGTATGAAACGTAGAAAACTACGTCGGCAGTAAGTAGCAGTTCTAAATTCATTTTCACGCGAAAGTGTTGAGTCGACCACAAAATACATAACCGACAACGGCGCAGGTTCGCAATAACCACCCGACTGCTTACCTTTCGCGGCCTATTCTACTGCCCGTGTCCTCACCCGTTGTGAAGCTTTCCGTTGTTATCGTCAACTATAACGTGTGCTACTTTCTGGAGCAGGCGCTGTTGTCGGTGCGGCGGGCGGTGGAAAAGCTGGGTGAGCCGGTGGAGGTGTTTGTGGTCGACAACAACTCCGTAGATGGCTCAGTGGCTATGGTGCGGGCGCGGTTTCCGGAGGTCGTCCTTATCGAAAACCACGACAACCCCGGCTTCTCGAAGGCCAACAACCAGGCCATCCACCAGGCCCGCGGGCAGTACGTGCTGCTACTCAACCCCGATACGGTGGTGGAGGAAGACACCTTCCGGCTGTGCTGCGCATTCATGGACGCGCACCCGCGCGCCGGGGGGCTGGGCGTGAAGATGCTCGACGGGCAGGGTCGTTTTCTGCCTGAAAGCAAGCGGGGGCTGCCCACGCCCTGGGTGGCATTCTACAAGATTTTCGGGCTGGCCAAGCTGTTTCCGAAGTCGCGGCGCTTCGGGCGCTACCACCTGGGCTTCCTCGACAAAGACCAGACCCACGAAATAGAAGTTCTGAGCGGGGCCTTTATGCTCATGCGCAAAGCCGCGCTGGACGAGGTAGGGCTGCTCGATGAGGACTACTTCATGTACGGCGAGGACATCGACCTCTCGTACCGCCTCACGCGGGGCGGCTGGCTGAACTACTATTTTCCCGGCACGCGCATCATCCACTACAAGGGCGAAAGCACCAAACGCACGAGCGTCAACTATGTGTTCGTGTTTTACCGGGCCATGGTCATCTTTGCCCGCAAGCACTTCGCACCGGAGCGGGCGGGCACGTTCAGCCTCCTCATCAACCTGGCCATCTGGCTGCGGGCCGGGGCGGCGGTGGCCCAGCGCCTGGCCGCGCAGGCCGCCCCCGTGCTGCTGGATGCCGGCCTGATCTATGGGGGCATGTACTTCCTGAAAACCTACTGGGAGCACAACCACAAGTACGTGCGCGGGCCCTACCCCGAGAAATATATGCTGGTGGCCGTGCCGGTGTACGTGGCCGTGTGGCTCGTGTCGGCGTTTTTCAGTGGGGCCTACGACCAGCCCACCAGGGCCCGGCGCATTGTGCGCGGCGTATTCCTGGGCACGTTGCTGATTTCGGCCGTCAGCAACTTTCTGGACGCGTGGCGCTTTTCCAAGGCCCTTATTGTGCTGGGTGGGGTGTGGGCCGTGGCGGCGCTGGTGCTGCGCCGGCTGGCGTCCAACTTCCTGCGCTACCGCACCCTCAGCCTTACCCGCCAACACCAGAAAAATGTGGGCATCGTGGGCTCGTTCGAGGAAAGCCAGCGGGTGCGCCAGCTGCTGGAAAACGCTGCCGTGCCGGCCCGCATCATCGGCTACATCGAGCCCGCCAAAGCCGGGGCGCCCGTGCGCTCTGTCCGCGCCACGCCGTCTTATGAGCCGGTAAGCCGCCCCGGTGCCGGCCGGTATACCACCGCTACGGCCGCCCTTCTGGCTGACGCAGAAACCCTAGAAGCCCCGGTTGATGACCTGCTGGGCGAGGTGCGGCAACTGGCCGACATCATCCGCATCTACGAGCTGCACGAGCTGATTTTCTGCGGGCGCGACCTAACCGCCAGCCAGATTATCGGGTTGATGGTGAGTGTGCCCCAGCACCCGCCGGTGGCCTACAAAATTCTGCCCCAGGACAGTGAGTACATCATCGGCAGCTCCGGCAAAGACTCGCCCGGCGACTACTACGCTCTCGACATCACCCTGAATCTGTTCCGGCCCCAGCAGGTACGCAACAAGCGGGTACTCGATTTTGTAGCCAGCCTGGGCTTTCTGCTAGGCGCGCCGCTCCTCATCTGGTGGCAGCCGCGCAAAGGCGGTTTTCTGCGCAACTGCCTGCGCGTGCTCGGTGGCTCCCGTACCTGGGTGGGCCTGCGCTACGCCGCCGCGCCACGCCGCCTGGCCCGGGCCATTCTCTCGCCCGCCGATGCGGCCCAGGCCGCCGGTCCGCTCACCGGGGCCACGCGCCGCCGCCTGGAGCTGCTCTACGCCAAGGACTACGAAACCGGCACCGACCTGCGCCTGCTTTTGCGCTGCTTCCGCCAGTTGGGCCGGGAAGAGGAGTGAGGTGATGAGGTAACAGGTAACAGGTAACAGGTAACAGGTAACAGGTGTGCCTCTGGCGGCAGACTTAGGCCGCAGGCCTCGTCTGCCTGCTGAAGGATAGAAGCCAAGCTCCCGACTGGCGGCCGCAAAGTGGCCCGGCAGTAATACGCTGCTTGCCTACCAGCCTGTTACGTGTTACCTGTCTCCTGTTACGTTTCACCCAAAACTAGAAAGCGTAAAACCGCCGAAAGCAGGTACTTGTAGTTCCGGAGGGGCTGCGTACATTCCGCCTACTTTTGTGTTATCACGCTCACTGCTTTCAACCTTCTTCCTAATGTCCGCTGAAGCTACTACCCTCGCGCCCCTCGTGTTGTCCGACCGCATCAACTCCATGCAGGAGTCGCAGACCATTGCTATGGCCAAAAAAGCCCGGGCGCTGGCGGCTGAAGGGTTTGATGTGATTAACCTGAGCTTTGGCGAGCCGGATTTCCAGACCCCCCAGTACATCAAGGACGCCGCCAAGGAGGCTCTCGACCAGGGCTACACGCTCTACACGCCCGTACCCGGCTACCTCGAGCTGCGTCAGGCTATCTGCGACAAGCTGCAGCGCGAAAACCACCTCAGCTACAAGCCCGAAAACATTGTGGTGAGCACCGGCGCCAAGCAAGCCCTGGTGAACGTGGTGATGAGCCTGGTAAACCCCGGCGACGAAGTAGTGGTGTTTGCGCCCTACTGGGTAAGCTACGAGGAGATGGTGAAGCTGGCCGAGGGCGTGCCGGTGCCGCTGGTGGGCTCCCTGGAAAACGACTTCAAGGTGACGGCCGCCGAGCTGGAAGCCGCCATTACGCCCCGCACCCGCCTCATCATGTACTCCTCGCCCTGCAACCCTACGGGCTCGGTGTTCAGCCGCGAAGAGCTGGGCGCCATTGCCGAGGTAGTGGCCCGCCACCCGCACGTACACGTGCTGGCCGACGAGATTTACGAGTACATCAACTTCGTGGGGGAGCACGTGAGCATCGCCCAGTTTGAGGACATAAAGGACCGCGTGATTACCGTGAACGGCTTCTCGAAGGGCTACGCCATGACGGGCTGGCGCGTGGGCTACCTAGTGGCCCGCAAGGAAATTGCCAGCGCCTGCGAGAAAATCCAGAGCCAGATTACGTCCGGTACCTGCTCCATTGCCCAGCGGGCGGCCCTGGCCGCTCTCCTGGGCGGCCGCAGCTCCGCCGATGAGATGGTGACGGCCTACCACCGCCGCCGCGACCTGGTGCTGGAGCTGGCCCAGGACATTCCCGGCTTCCGCACGCCCACGCCCAGCGGCGCCTTCTACGTCTTCCCCGATGTGAGCGGCTGCTTCGGCAAAGCCACGCCCGAGGGGCAAACCATTAGCTCTGCGGCCGACCTGGCTATGTACCTGCTCAACGATGCCCACGTGGCTGCCGTAGATGGGGGCGCGTTTGGCGCGCCGGCCTGCATCCGCTTCAGCACCGCCGCCGCCGATGAAAAGCTGCGCGAAGCCTTCCAGCGCATCAAAAACAGCGTAGCCAAGCTGGCCTAGCTCCGGAAAATCGTAGTAACGTTTGAGGGCGGACATAGTAATGTCCGGGACAAGACATAGTAATGTCTTTGGTAAAACGTCCTAATGTCTTGGGCAAGACATTAGGACGTTTTTGCGTACGGCGCGTTGTGGCCGGGCTGCCTACCTTTGCGGCTCTGTACCTGACTTTGCCTTGATGCCTGCTGCCGCACCTCCCACTTCGTTGCCCGCTTTGTTTGCCGCTTTCAACCAGCTCACCGTGCTCATTGTGGGCGACGTGATGATGGATGCCTACGTGTGGGGCAAGGCCGCGCGCCTCTCGCCCGAGGCGCCAGTGCCCGTGGTGAACGTGAGCCGGCAGGAACAGCGCTTGGGCGGGGCCGCCAACGTGGCCCTGAACGTGCAGGCCCTGGGGGCCAAACCACTGCTGTGCGCCGTGGTTGGCCAGGACCAGGGCGGCGACCAACTGCTGGATCTGCTACACGCCGGGGGGCTTTCGGCCGAGGGCATGGTGCGCTCTACGCATCGGCCTACTACCGTAAAGCAGCGCATTCTGGCCCACGGGCAGCAGCTCCTGCGCATCGACTCCGAGGTGGAAACTGACCTCAACGAAGCCGAAAATGCCGACCTCACCGCCCGCTTCGAGCAACTACTGCCCCGCGCCGACGTGGTCATTTTTGAGGACTACGATAAGGGTGTGCTCAACGCGGCCAGCATTCAACGCTTCATTGGGCTGGCGCGGGCCCAGGGCATCCCTACCGTCGTCGACCCCAAGAAAAAGAACTTTCTGGCGTATCAGCACTGCACCCTGTTCAAGCCGAATCTGAAAGAGCTGCGCGAAGGCCTCAAGCTGGATTTCGGTGACTCCGATGCCGACCGGCCCCACTTTGAGGCGGCGGTAGCCCGACTACGGGAAGTCCTGATGCCGGATACCGTGCTGGTCACCCTTTCCGAGCGCGGCGTTTTCGTGGAAGACCGTGAACTGACGCGCACTTATTTGCCCGCGCACCTGCGCACCATTTCCGACGTTTCGGGCGCCGGCGATACGGTTATCAGCATTGCGGCCCTGTGCGTGGCCCTGGGCTTATCCGCTCCCGTAACGGCCGCGCTGGCCAACCTCGGCGGCGGCCTGGTATGTGAGCAGGTGGGCGTGGTACCCATCGAAAAACAGCTGCTGCTGGCCGAAGCCCAGGAAAAAGGCCTGCAGTTGAGCCGCTAGGCTGTGGCTATTCAAAGAGCTTTCTGTCATTGCGAGGCATGTGGCGCATCAAGCCCGTGTCCGAAGCAATCCGTCTTGAGCAACGAACCAAGGCCTGGAATGTGAAAAGCCCCTGACGTCAGCACGAACGTCAGGGGCTTTCTGGTAAAAGGACATTTCCTACTTCGCAGAGGACGGATGGCATCGGCTCTGCCTCACTATGAAGCTTTAAATCTGGCCTTCGCGGGCCAGGGCGCTGAACTCTTTCACCGTTTCGATGAACACCTTCACGTTGTCGGGGTTGGTGTCGGGATACACGCCGTGGCCCAGGTTGGCAATGTGGCGCTGGGGCCCAAAGCGGCGCAGCATCTGGATGGTGGCGTGCTGCACCTGCTCCGGCGTGCCGTAGAGGGCGCAGGGGTCGAGGTTGCCCTGCAGGGTTTTGCCGTCACCGATGGCGGCGCGTACAGCCCGCGGGTCCTCGTTCCAGTCCAGCCCGATGGTGCGGCAGGGCAGCGTGGCAAACTCGGGCACGGCAAAGAAAGCACCCTTGGCAAATACCGTCACGGGCACATTGGGCAGGGCCTCACAGATTTCGCGGATGTAGCGGGTGCTGAACTCCTGATAGTGGTCGGGGGGCAGGATGCCGGCCCAGGAGTCGAACACCTGAATGAGGTTGGCGCCGGCTTCTACCTGAGCCTGCAGGTAGGCAATAGTAGTAGCCGTAATCTTGCGCAGCAGCTCATGAGCCAGCTGCGGGTCGGTGTACAGCAGGCGGCGGGCTTTGCTGAACGTTTTGGAGCCGTGGCCCTCCACCATGTACGCCAGAATCGTCCAGGGGGCGCCGGCAAAGCCGATCAGCGGCACGCGGCCGTTGAGGCTGCGCTTGGTTACGCGGATGGCTTCCAGTACGTAGCCCAGGTGTTCCTCGGGGTCGGCAATGCGCAGGCGGTCTACATCGTGGCGCGACTGCACAGTTTGCGGAAACAGCGGGCCGCGGGCCTCCACCATTTCGTAGGTGAGGCCCATGGCCTCTGGCACCACCAGAATGTCGGAGAAGATGATGGCCGCGTCCACGTCCAGCGCATCCACCGGCTGAATGGTGACTTCGGCGGCCAGCTCGGGCGTTTCCACCAGCTCCTTGAAGCCGCTCAGGCGGCCCCGCAGGGCGCGGTACTGGGGCAGGATGCGGCCCGCCTGGCGCATCAGCCACACGGGGGTACGTTCGGTATCTTCGCCGCGGGCGGCACGGAGCAGGAGGTCGTTCTTCAGCATAATCGGGGCAAAGGTACAAACAGTGAAATAGTGAGCTGGTGAAATGGTGTGTCTGACGTTCTGCCTGCACAGATTGCGCGAATTGGTCGTCAGACTCACTATTTCACTATCTCACCTCAATGCGTGAGCCCGGGAAAAAGCGCCTTGATGGCCGTAGCCAGGAAATTCACCCCAATAGCTAGGGTAATAAAGCCCATAATCCGCGCCAGCGCCGCCATGCCCGGCCGCCCCAGAAACCGCGTGAGCCGCAGCGACGACATCAGAATAATATAGGCCGCCAGCGCCACCAGCACAAACCCGAGGATGATCAACCCCATATCGAGGTAGGAGAGGTGCTCCGTAAAGAGGCCGATGCACACGGCCATGGAGCCCGGGCCCGAGAGCATGGGCATAGCCAGCGGGGTAAACGAAATATCGTTTTTGTGCATGCTTTCCTCCAGGGTGGCGTCCGAAACCTTGGCGCGGTTGCCGCCCGGCGTGAGCAGGTCGAAGGCTGAACGCATCAGTAGAATACCGCCCGCAATGCGCAGGTGGTGGATGTTGATGCCAAAGAAATTGAGCACGTACTGCCCGGCCACAAACGACACGGTGAGCACCCCAATCATGTACAGGCACGCCTTCAGGCCGATGTTGGCGCGTTCCTGGGGCGTGTCTTCCTCGGTGAGGGTCAGAAATACCGGCATGGCCCCGAAGGGATTCACAACGGAAAACAGGGTGGTGAACGTGGCGAGCAGAATTTCCATGGGCGGCGCGCGTCAGGCAGAGGCAAACCAAAGGTACGAGCCTTTGAGAATCAGCAAACAGGAAAAATGCTATGTTTAGGGAGCCAACCACCGGGCCCCGGGCGCGTAGAACCGCCCAAGCCGGTTGAGCCTTCCTATTTTCCGCTACTGATTCCATGACTACCCACCCCCCGCGGCTTCGGCCGCCGACTCGCCCGCTGCCCCCGACGCTACCCCCATCGTGGGCATTATTATGGGCTCCCAGTCCGATCTGAAGATCATGACCGGCGCGGCCGAGCTGCTGCGCCAGTTTGGTGTGCCCTTCGAAATTACCCTGGTTTCGGCGCACCGCACCCCGCACCGCTTGGTGGAGTATGCCGAAACGGCCCGCAAGCGCGGCCTGCGCGTGATTATTGCCGGCGGGGGCGGAGCGGCTCACCTGCCCGGGATGGTCGCCGCTTTCACCACGCTGCCCGTTATTGGGGTGCCCATCAACTCCACTACCTCCATCCGGGGGCTGGATTCGGTGCTGTCGATGCTGCAAATGCCGGCCGGCGTGCCCGTGGCCACGGTTTCTATTGATGGGGCACCCAACGCCGCCGTGCTGGCCACCCAGATTCTGGGGTTGAGCAACGCCCGGCTGGCTGATGTGCTGGAAAAGTACCGCACCTCCCTCAAGGATAAAGTAATGCGCACCATCGAGGAGCTGCGCAAAGGCGGCTTCAGCGACGATTAGAGGTAAATGAGTAAGTGCGTGAATCAGGGGAAGAAGCCAGCCGCTGCTTTTCCGCTCACTACACTGGTACCTCACTCATTCCCTTAGCCTCTCATTCCCTGCTTGTGCCTGATTTTAGTTCTATGCCGGTCTGGCTGATTGTATTGCATGCGCTGATGCTGCTGCTGGCGGTGGCTGCTGTGGTGGCGACGCTGCTGCCGCTGCTGCGCCAAACCGCGTGGTGGATTCGTATCTGCGACTTTCCGCGCCTGCAGATTGTGGGCGTTACGCTGCTGGTGCTGCTGGCCGGCCTGGCGCTGAAATGGCACCGGCTGCCGGGCTACTGGGGTCTTACGCTCCTGGCGATGCTGGCCGTGGTAGTAGGGTATCAGGTGTTTCGCATCATGCCCTACACGCCCCTGGTCCGCAAGCAGGTGGGTGATAGTACGACCAGCAAAAGTCAGGCGCACTTAAGCCTGGTGATGATGAACGTGCTGCAGTTTAACAAGCAGGGAGCCAGAGCCCTGGCTGTGATTCAAGAAGCAGACCCCGACATTATCATGGCGGTGGAAACCGACGAGTGGTGGCTGAATCAGCTGCGTCCGCTCGAGAAAACCCACCCTTACACCTGTCACGAACCCCTCGACAACACCTACGGTCTGCTGTTTTTTTCGCGCCTGCCGCTGGAAAACTGCACGATTAAGTACTTACTCGACGACGACATTCCCTCCATTCATACCTACGTGGATTTGCCTGGTACCAAGACACGGGTGCGAATCTACGGGCTGCACCCCAAGCCGCCAGCGCCCCAGGAATCCAAAACCAGCACCAAGCGCGACGCTGAGCTGCTGCTGGTAGGCAAAGAAATTGACCGCCGCGACGAGCCGACTATCGTGTTCGGGGATATGAACGATGTGGCCTGGTCGCACACGTCTGAGCTGTTTCGGCGCATAAGCGGCTTGCTCGACCCCCGCGTGGGCCGCGGGCTACTGCCTACCTTCCACGCCGACTACCGCCTCATGCGCTGGCCCCTCGACCACGTGTTTGTGTCGCCGCACTTCAAAGTAGACGATATGGAACGCCTGCCTTACGTGGGCTCCGACCATTTTCCCATCTACATCAAGCTCAGCTACGAGCCCGACCACAAGGTTATCCAGGAGGAAAACGCGGAGGAAGCTGATGCCAGTGACCACGAAGAAGCCCTGGAGAAAATTCAGGAAGGCTTCGAGGAAGAAAACGAGGAGGAGGAAGATGAAGCCAGCAGCCCCCAGCCCAAGAAGGAACTGACGACGTAGGAAGTGGAGTTGTCATCCTGAGCAAAGCGAAGGATCTTGGTATTGTAGTAAATGATTCTACCACATTACCAAGATCCTTCGCTTTGCTCAGGATGACAGTTCTGGCTCGGCATGACGGATAGTTTGTCCCGGTACCCGCTACTTCAAGGGAAACTTCCATATTGCCTGAACTACTTCGGCTACCTGCGCTTCCGTCATGCCGGGCCAAAGTGGAAGGCTGAGGCTGGTAGAAGCTAGCTGCTCGGCAACAGGGAACAGACCTTGGGAGAAATCCAGATGCTGGTAAGCCGGCTGCAGATGCGGCGGTACCGGGTAATGAACAGCCGTGCCGATTCCGTGGGCCGTGAGGTGCTGCTGCAGGGCATCACGATGCGGCGTTTGCACCACATATAGGTGATAAACGTGCGTGGAATAAGGCAGGCAATACGGCCGCTGCAGCCAGGCAATATCGGCCAGCCCGACATCGTACCAGGCCGCCAACTGCTGGCGCTGTTGCGTCCAGAAAGGCAGTTGGGGTAGCTTCACGCGCAGGACGGCGGCCTGCAGCTCATCCAGCCGGGCGTTCTGGCCAATGACTTCGTTCTGGTATTTCTGGCGGGAGCCGTAGTTACGCAGCACCTGCAGCTGCTCGGCCAGCGCGGCATCGTTCGTGGTAAGGGCGCCGGCGTCGCCGAGGGCACCCAGGTTTTTGGTGGGGTAGAAGCTGGTGACGTTCAGGTGCCCAAAGGAACCGGTAAGCTGGCCGTGGCTGGTGGCACCATGCGCCTGGGCATTGTCTTCCACCACCCAAAGGTTGTGTGCTTGTGCTACCTGCATAATAGCCGCCATATCACAGGCCTGCCCGTAGAGATGCACCGGCATAATAGCGCGGGTCTGCGGCGTAATAGCGGCTGCCAACAACGCCGGGTCAAGGTTGCCGGTAGCTGCGTCGGGTTCTACTGGCACGATGGTGGCCCCCACATACGACACGGCCAGCCAGGTAGCTACGTAAGCGTTGCTGGGTACGAGTACTTCGTCGCCGGGGCCGATGCCCAGGGCCAGCAGTGCCAGGTGCAGGGCCGCAAGGCCACTACTCACGCCCACGCAATGCGCCGTGTGGCTGAAGGCGGCGTACTCCGCTTCAAATGCCCGCACTTCCTCGCCCAGCACGTACCACTCCGAGTCAAACACCCGCGTCATGGCCTCCAGCGTGGCCTCGCGGATGCGGGCATTCTGGGCGGTAAAAGACTGGAAGGGAATACGCATCGGGAAAGGGTAAGACATAGTGCCAGGTAAAGAAACGCGTTGCGGCACGAATAGCTACTCGCCCTCCTCGTAGAGGAAAGCCATCTGCTGCTCGTTCAGGCGGCTGGGCAGGGCGCGCATCACGGCGTTGCGCAGCTTCACCAGCACCGGATTGGTAAGCTGGGCGGCTTTCCCCAGCTGCCACGACTGCGTGACGATGCGCGTGGTACGCGGCCGGCGGCGCTGGTCGAACAGCTGAAAGGCAGCTTCAACCGAAATGGCCGCAGCCAAGCATGACGCCAGCGCAGCGGCATCTTCCACGGCCTGGCCGGCACCCTGGCCCATGTTGGGCGTGGTGGCGTGGGCCGCGTCACCGATAAGCAGCACCCGGCCAAAATGGAACTGGCGGAGCGGTTTCAGGTCCAGAATGTCACCCCAGAGCAGCTGCTCATCAGTAGTCAGGGCCAGTAACTGCGGAATGGGGGCGTGGTAGCGGGCAAACTGCCGCTGCAGATCAGCCACGCGAAAGGCGCGAAAGTGGGCGTTGCGCGCCTCGGGGCTGTTGACGCAGGCAAACCAGTACACCTGCCCGTTCCCCAGCGGTACCATGCCGAAGCGGCCGGCGCGGCCCCAGGTTTCGGTGGTGCGCCCCGCCGGCAGCTGCAACACCGAGGCATCTACCACACCCCGCCAGCAGGTATAGCCCGCGTAGCGCGGCTGACTCCCGGGCAGTAGCTGCCGCCGCACCCGGGAGTTGATGCCGTCGGCGGCCAGCAGCGCATCGGTGGTCAGGTGGCTGCCATCTTCAAAATAGGCGGTGACCTGCGTGGCCGTTTGCTCGAATCTAGCTAGGCGCTTACCCAGCTGCACGGTACCAGCCGGTAATGCCTCCAGCAGCAGGCGCTGTAGCTCGGCGCGGTGAATGGCCAGGTTATCGTAGCCGACCCGCTCGGTAAATGGGCGGGTGTCGATGGCGTTGAGGTCACGGCCGAACTCATCCAGCAGCCCGATGCCCGTTACCGTAAACCCCTGTTGGTGTACTATATCGTGCATTCCCAACCGGTCGAGGGCGCGCATGGCGTTGGCGCCCAGCACCACGCCCGCGCCCACTTCTCGCAGTTCGGTAGCCGCTTCAAATACCTGAACCTGATGATTCTGCTGAAGCAAGGCCTGCGCCGTGGCTAGCCCGGCAATGCCGCCCCCGATGATAAGAAAGTGAGCCATGTAAATCCTGAGAACTGATGCGGCCCAAAGGTAGCGGCGCAGTCCTATTTAGTAAACCGTCATGCTGAGCTTGTCGAAGCATCTCTACCGCTTCGTCTGAATAGAATTGCAACGAAGCGGTAGAGATGCTTCGACTCCGCTCAGCATGGCGTTCTGGAATAAGCAGCTAAACGCAAAAAGGCCCCAACTCTGCAGTCGGGACCTTTTTTAACTTAGATCAGCCGATTACTTCTGGCCGTCTACTTCTTCGTAGTCCACGTCGGTCACGTTGTCGTGGCCGGCGCCTTGCTGGCCGTTGCCGCCAGGTTGGCCGGCACCGCCGAAGGGGTTGCCACCTTCCGCGCCGGGCTGGCCAGCGGGGCCGCTCTGAGCGTACATTTCCTGCGAGGCAGCCTGCCACGCCGCGTTGATGGCGGCCATAGCCGTATCAATCTGACCGAGGCCTTTGCTCTCGTGGGCTTTCTTGAGGTCGGCAAGGGCGCTTTCCACAGCTGTTTTGTTGCCGCCGCTCAGCTTGTCGCCGTACTCCTGCAGCTGCTTTTCGGTCTGGAAGATCATCGAGTCAGCCTGGTTCACCTTCTCGATTTTCTCGCGCTCGGCCTTGTCGGCTTCGGCGTTGGCCTGGGCTTCCTGGCGCATCCGCTCAATGTCGGCATCCGACAGGCCCGAGGAGGCCTCAATGCGGATTTTCTGCTCCTTGCCGGTGCCTTTGTCCTTGGCCGTTACGTGCAGAATGCCGTTGGCATCAATGTCGAAGATTACTTCGATCTGCGGAACGCCGCGGGGGGCTGGCGGAATAGAGTCGAGGTGGAACTTGCCGATGGTGCGGTTCTGCGAAGCCATGGGCCGCTCGCCCTGCAGCACGTGGATTTCGACGGAAGGCTGGTTGTCGGAAGCCGTCGAGAACGTCTCGGACTTCTTGGTTGGGATGGTGGTGTTCGACTCGATGAGCTTGGTCATCACGCCGCCCATCGTTTCGATACCCAGCGAAAGCGGGGTTACGTCGAGCAGGAGCACGTCTTTTACCTCACCGGTCAGTACACCGCCCTGGATGGCAGCGCCCACGGCTACTACTTCGTCGGGGTTCACACCTTTGGAAGGCTTCTTGCCGAAGAACTTCTCTACCTCTTCCTGGATGCGCGGAATGCGGGTAGAGCCACCTACCAGAATCACGTCGTTGATATCGGAAGTGCTCAGGCCGGCGTCCTGCAGAGCCTTTTTCACCGGCTCCATCGACCGGCGGATCAGCGAATCGGCCAGCTGCTCGAACTTGGCGCGGCTCAGCTTCACCACCAGGTGCTTGGGGCCGGAGGCCGTAGCCGTTACGTAGGGCAGGTTGATTTCCGTTTCCGTCGACGACGACAGCTCCACTTTGGCTTTTTCCGCAGCTTCTTTCAGGCGCTGCAGAGCCATAGCATCCTTGCGCAGGTCGAGGCCTTCGTTTTCCGAGGCGAAAGTTTCCGCCAGGAAGTTGATGATAACCTGGTCGAAGTCGTCGCCACCGAGGTGGGTGTCACCGTTGGTGCTCAGTACTTCGAATACGCCGTTGTCAAGCTCCAGAATCGAAATATCAAACGTACCACCGCCGAGGTCATACACGGCTACTTTGTGGTTCGAGTGGTCTTTGTCGAGGCCATAGGCCAGGGCAGCCGCCGTGGGCTCGTTGATGATGCGCTTCACATCAAGGCCAGCAATGGCACCGGCTTCTTTGGTAGCCTGGCGCTGGGCGTCGTTGAAGTAGGCGGGCACCGTAATCACGGCTTCCGTCACGGGCTGGCCGAGGTAATCTTCGGCGGTCTGCTTCATCTTCTGCAGCACCATCGCCGAAATCTCCTGAGGCGTGTACTGCCGGTCGCCGATTTTCACGCCCACCGTGTTGTTGGAGCCACTGCCCAGCGCGTAGGACACGTTCTTGGCTTCTTCGGTTACCTCCGAGAAGTTACGGCCCATGAAACGCTTGATCGACTGGATGGTGTTGTGCGGGTTGGTAATGGCCTGACGCTTAGCCGGGTCACCTACTTTACGCTCGCCTTTACCGTTGTCGAGGAAGGCCACAATCGACGGAGTCGTGCGGCGGCCTTCGCTATTTGGAATCACCACCGGCTCGTTGCCTTCCATTACGGCCACGCAGGAGTTGGTGGTGCCGAGGTCAATACCAATTATTTTTCCCATTGTTCAGGAGTATCGTTAGGGTGTTGAGGTGTCAGGTTCAGGAGCGCCGAAGCACTCACGCCGGGGAATTACAAGACGCGTACCAGCCCGGTTGAGGCCGGTTTTCCGTGACAGATTGTCATTTCTGGATGCTTAATGACGCGGAAACCCGACGGTCTGACTTTTACGGGCGTAAGTGGCTTTGGATACCCTGCCAGGTGGGCAGACCTCAAGCTTAGCCTGAGTAAAGGAAGCAATAGTTACTTTGAGGTCGGTCGTTTCTACAATAGCTGGAAGCATGCTATATTGGGATGCTTTAAGCTATGAATGTTGGTTGGGGTATCGATTATCTTGACATTGGGTGGTAGTTTACAAAGGCGATAAATGGTGAAAGATCAGTTTATAAATGTCACAATTCGTGGGCGATTTTTGTTTGGAGTTTGTTCATTGCAAAAAGCAATTTATCATTTTAATTTTGAAAAATTAGACTGGCAAATGTTGTTTGACTTCCTTTTGGAATATCCAAAAGGAGATGCGGTTAAAGACTTATGCTTATGGTCCGACAAGCAATCTGAATGTATTCCTTTTTGTATTATGGACGACAAGCCATATGAAGAATGCTTATTTGAATTTATAACCAAGCAGCAGTACAACTATTTCAAAAGTATTTATAAACAGGTAAATCAAGAAATTTGTGAAATAATAGATTTAATTGATCAAATTGGCACTTGTTCTTTGTATGGAGGAGTAAGGGACGGTTCACCGATGTCTTTAGAATATTTGAATAGAATAACAAAAATTCTTGATAGTAACAGAATAGAAAAGCCTGAATTAGAAAATTTTAATAATTTTACTTATAAATACGCTAATAATGACAGGGCTGTTTGGGGTGAAAAAATAGATATTAATATAATTGAGCTTATATTAAATAATAATAAAGAAAGTGCGAAACAGCCCATTTGGCGATATAATGCCTGAAATGCTAAATTCAATAAAATATATATATTGGATTGGCATCATATACCAAACAAAAGCTTGTTATTACCTTATAGTTAAGATTAAATTCGGTAAAACGCTCGGGCTTTTGACTTTGCTCTATTCAGAAAAGCGGCCCCAAATTCAACCGAGTTTGGGGCCGCTTCGCTAAATGGAACAGTGTATCATTCCGCTACTTCCTGATACTGCCGCGCCTTGCCGGGCAGTGTCTTTTGCCTTTCCTTACCCAGGGCGGCGGCGGGCTCGGGTACCCAGTGGTGTAGGCCGCCGGCGCGCTCATCGTTGAAGGTGACGGGAATATCATCGGCCTCGGTGCGCTCTTTCCAGGTCTGGTGCTGGGTGCCGTCGTCGCGGCGCTCCATGGTAATGCACTGCTCCACGGGGCACACCAGGGAGCAGAGGTTGCAGCCCACGCAGTTCTCGTCGATGATTTCGGGGATACGCGTGCCCGCGTTGAGTTGGATGGCCTGGTGGGCGCCGTCCTCGCAGGCGGTGTAGCACAGCTGGCAGCCGATGCACTTATCGGGGTTGATGTGGGCGGTGACTTTGTACTTGAGGTTGAGGTCTTCCCAGTGCTTCACGTTGGGCAGGGCGCGGCCCACCATGTCGTCAATGGTGCGGAAGCCTTTTTCGCTCATGTACTGCTCCAGCCCGCTGGTCATTTCCCGGATGATGCCAAAGCCGTAGTGCATGGCCGCCGTGCACACCTGCACCGAGGAGGCTCCGAGCAGAATGTGCTCCACGGCGTCGCGCCAGGTTTCGATGCCGCCGATGCCGGAAATGGGTAGGCGCACGTCGGGGTGCTGGGCGCAATTCTTCACCATGTTCAGGGCAATGGGCTTCACGGCCGGGCCGCAGTAGCCGCCGTTGCTGCCCTTGCCATCCACAATCGGGTAGGGGGCAAACAAATCCAGGTCCACACCCACAATACTCTGGATGGTGTTGATGAGCGAAATGGCGTTGGCGCCCCCGCGCCGCGCGGCCATAGCGGGCTCCGTAATGTCCGAAATGTTGGGCGTGAGCTTCACGATAACCGGGATGCGCGCCACTTCCATCACCCACTCCACAATGGTCTGGAGTACTTCCGGCTCCTGGCCCACGGCCGAGCCCATGCCTCGCTCACACATGCCGTGGGGGCAGCCGAAGTTCAGCTCAATGCCGTCGGAGCCGGCGTTTTCCACGTCGCGCACGATGTCGTGCCACTCCTGCCGGCTTTGCACCATGAGCGAGGCAATGACGGCGTGGTTCGGGAAACGCTTTTTCACTTCCTCAATCTCGCGCAGGTTGTCGGCCAGCGGGCGGTCCGAAATCAGCTCGATATTGTTGAAGCCCATCATGCGCTTGTCGCGGTAGTTCACGCTGCCGTAGCGGCTCGACACGTTCACCACGGGCACGCCCAGGGTTTTCCATACGGCCCCGCCCCAGCCGGCGTCAAAGGCTTTCATCACCTGATAGCCCGAGTTGGTGGGCGGCGCCGAAGCCAGCCAGAACGGATTGGGCGACTTGATGCCGGCAAAATTTATGGAGAGGTCTGGCATGAGGGGGGGAGCTAGGAGTCAGGAGTTAGTAGCTAGGAGAAGCTAGTTCCCCTCCTTTTTTCAAGGAGGGGTGCCCGGAGGGCGGGGTGGTCAGGCTAGAGTTAGAAGATTAACGCTAGTTGGTCGTTCGGGCGGTGGTTTTCTAGTTCTAGCTTACCACCCCGGCCTGCGGCCACCCCTCCTTCAAATAAGGAGGGGAGCTGGTTTTCTAGCTTTTAGTTAAAAAACCGTGGATGCCGTGGGCTGCGGCTTTGCCGTCGGCGGCGGCGTTTACTACTTCGGCGCCGCCGTTGGCCGCGTCGCCGGCGGCGAAGTAGCGCGGGTTGGTGGTCTGGCCGGTATTGGGGTTGAACACGATGCGCCCTTTGCCGTCCACTTGCAGCTCCGGAATGAGGCCGAGGAAGCTGGTTTGCTTGGCTTGGCCGGTGGCCTTAATTACCATGTCGCAGGCCTCCACGAACTCCGAGCCAGGGACAGTTTGCACCTGCCCGTTGAGCGTGGCGGTGCGCACGAACTTCACGCCTTCCACCTTGCCGTTGCCCACGATTTCCAGCGGGGCCACGTTGAAAAGCCCCTGCACGCCCACGCCTTTGGCCAGGTCGTACTCGAACTCGTAAGCCCCCATTTCCTCCTTGCCGCGCCGGTACGCCAGCACCACCCGCTCCGCGCCCAGCCGTGCCGACTCCGAAGCGGCGTCCATGGCAGTGTTGCCGCCGCCCAGCACAATCACCTTGCGGCCCACGGCAGTTTGCTCTTGCCGGATGCGCAGCTGCTCGATGAACTCCACCGCGCCCACGCAGTTTTCCCGCTCCTCGCCCGGCAACCCCAGCGCCGACGTGTGGCCCAGCCCGATACCCAGGAAGATGGCCGAGTACTCTTTTTCCAGCTTTTCCAGGTCGGGGCGGGTGCTGATGGCGTGGTTGTAGTGCACTTGAAAGCCGAACTGCGCTTCCAGGTACGCCATTTCGGCCAGGGTTTCCTCGTTGGTGATTTTGTAGGGAGCTACGCCGTACAGCGTGAGGCCGGAGGGCTGGCTGCGGGCCTCAAACACGTCTACCTCGTGGCCCAGCTTGCGCAACTCGCAGGCGCAGGAAATACCCGCCGGTCCCGCGCCGATAACAGCTACCCGAAATCCGGTAGCCGCGCCCGGCTGAAATAAGTGCTTGCCCTGGTCCATCACCTGGCGCGTGGCGTGGCTCTGCAGCCGCCCGATTTCAATGGGCTTGGCCCCGGTAGCCGTGTACACGCAGGAACCCTCGCAGAGCACCTCCGTAGGGCACACCTTTCCGCAGGCATTGCCGAAGTAATTCGCCTCGTAAATAGTGCGAGCTGCGCCGGTGGCATTACCGGAGTTGATCTGCCGGATAAACAGCGGAATATCGATGCCGGAAGGACACGCCTTGATGCAAGGCGCATCAAAGCAAAACAGGCAGCGCGAGCTTTCCAGCAGGGCCTCAGAGTTGCTCATCAGCGGCTTGAGCTGGGCAAAGTTCCCGGCAAATTCCTGCTCGGTAGTGGGGGTAGCGTATTCGGCCATAAGCGGCGTGAAATGCAGAAGAAAGAAGAGGAAACACGGCAGCCAACGGCTGAGCAGAGCAAAAAACCTTACGCCAGTGAGCCGGTAGGGGGGCCACAGCAAGTTGGGTAGGTGATAAGGCTTTTCACTCCGCTCAGGATGGCTAAGGGCAGGTGCCGCGCAGTAGCTTAGAGCTCTACCAGTTTCTCGTAGGTTTCGGGGCGCCGGTCGCGGAAGAACTGCCAGGTAGCGCGCACTTCGTCAATCATGTCGAGGTCGAATTCGGCGACCAGCAGCTCGTCTTTGTACTCGTCGGCCTCGGCAATGATCTGGCCGCGCGGGTCCACGAAGTAGGAGGTGCCGTAGAAGCGGCCCAGGTTCCAGGGCTTCTCTTCGCCCACGCGGTTGATGCAGCCCATGAAGTAGCCGTTGGCGGCGGCGTGAGCCGGCTGCTCCAGCTTCCAGAGGTACTGCGAGAGGCCGGCTACCGTGGCCGAAGGATTGTACACGATTTCGGCGCCATTTAGACCCAGCACGCGGGCCCCGTCGGGGAAGTGCCGGTCGTAGCAGATGTACACGCCTACTTTGGCGTACTTGGTCTGGAACACGGGGTAGCCCATGTTGCCGGGCTTGAAGAAGAACTTCTCCCAGAAGCCGGAGGTGTGGGGAATGTGGTTTTTGCGGTACTTGCCCAGGTAGGTGCCATCGGCGTCGATGACGGCGGCGGTGTTGTAGAGGAAACCGGCCGATTCCCGCTCGTACACCGGCACGATGATGACCATGTTGTACTTCCTAGCGTACTCGGCCATCCGGTCCGTGGTGGGGCCGGGCACCGACTCGGCGGAGGCGTACCAGGCTTTGTCCTGGCCAGGGCAGAAGTAGGGCGTATTGAAGATTTCCTGCAGACAGAGGATCTGAACGCCCTGGCGGCCGGCTTCCTCAATCAGCGGAATGTGCTTCTGCACCATGGCCTCCTTGATTTCCTCGATGCTGCCTTCGCCTTCCGTCATCGGCAAGCTCATCTGAATCAGGCCGGATTTAACAATTCTGGGCATTTGTGTGGGGTTTCGGGTTGCTTGTATCTGCTATAAATTTCTCGCAGGGTTCCGGAGTGTTTCACGCAGGGTTTCGCGGTGTTTTCTGCGCGACACTGCGCTTTAACACTTGCGGTACCCGGCGTGAAATCGGATGCTAGAACCCCGTTTTTCCGCGCTTGATGAACTGCCCGTAGCCACGGCCGACTTTCGTTTCGCCGGCATCTACGGCTACCTGGCCGCGTAGCAGCACCGTGTCGATTTTTTCCGGTCAGCTCCCAGCCTTCGTAGCCGGAGTAGTCGCAGTTCATGTGGTGGGTTTCGGCCGAGATGGTGTGCTTTTTTCGGGGGTCGATGAGGATGAGGTCGGCGTCGGCGCCGATGCTGATGGTGCCTTTGCGCGGAAACATGCCGAAGATTTTGGCCGCGTTGGTGCTGGTTACTTCCACGAACTTCTGCGGGCTGATGCGGCCCTTCATCACGCCCTCGGAAAACAGCAGCTCCATGCGGTGCTCAATGGCCGGGTGCCCGTTCGGAATCTTCGAGAAGTCGTCGGCGCCCATCTTCTTCTGCTCCAGCATGAAGGGGCAGTGGTCGGTGCCTACTACCTGCACCAGCCCCTGGTTGATGCCGGCCCAGAGCGTGGCCTGGTCCTTTTTCTCCCGCAGCGGCGGCGACATCACCCACTTAGCACCCTCAAAATCGTCGCCGTAGAGCGAGGCATCCAGCAGCAGATACTGAATGCAGGTTTCCACGAACACGCGCTGGTTGCGCTCGGTGGCGCGGCGCACTTGGTTGAGCGCGCCCTCGCAGGTAAGGTGCACGATGTAGGCATTCACGCCGGTGTAGTTGGCAATATCGGCAAAGCGGCCCGAGGCTTCCGACTCGGTTACTTCGGGCTGGGAAAGGTAGTGGTAGCGCGGCGTGAGCTTGCCCGCGGCCCGGTGCTGGGCAATAAGCGTGTCAATCATGTCGCCGTTGGTGGCGTGGGCCGTGACGAGGCCTCCGTGCTTCTTCACCTCCTGCATCAGGCCCACCATCTGCGCGTCGTCAATCATGAGCGCGCCCTTGTAGGCCATAAAGGTCTTGAAGGACGTGATGCCCTCGGCCACCATGTCCTTGATTTCCTCCTTAGTGCTGGGGTTAAAGTCCGTTACGGCCATGTGGAACGAGTAGTCGCCCACGGCCGTGCCGGTGGCCCGGCTTTGCCATTCGGTTAGGGCCTCGCGCAGACTGTGGCCCTGCTTCTGCAGCACGAAATCAATAACCGTAGTAGTGCCGCCGTGCAGGGCCGCGCGGGTGCCGGTTTCGTGTGTGTCGGAGCTGAAGGTGCCCATGAAAGGCATATCCAGGTGCACGTGCGGGTCGATGCCGCCGGGCATCACCAGCTTGCCCGTGGCATCAAGTGTTTCATCGGCCTGCACGGGCAGGTTTTTGCCGATGGCCACGATGGTTTCGCCCTCAATCAGCACGTCGCATACGGCGTCGGAATCAGCGGTTATCACGCGACCATTCTTGATGAGCAAAGACGCCATGCGGAACGAGGAAAGAGGAAGATGTTTAAAAGGAAAATGTACCGCTTCGGCTGCGGAAAAGCAAATAAGCAGCACCAGGCTTTCGCAGAAAAAGCCTTAACGGACAACTACGTACATGAATTGAGTGCGGTACCAGGAGCAGGGTGGGCTGCCGGTGTGCCAGTGGCAGTTCTTGCTACTGCACGTACTCGTCGGCCACGGCAATGGCTTGGGAGATGATGTCCAGCCCTTCGTCCAATTCCTCCTTGGTGATGCTGAGTGGAGGCGCTACGAAAATGTAGTTCCAGCGCACGAAGGTGTACATGCCCAGTTCCTTGATTTTAGCTGCCACCTTGTTCATGATTTCCATCTGCGCGGGGGCGGCATTCCAGGGCGCCATGGGCTCTTTGGTCTGGCGGTTTTTCACCAACTCAATGCAGCCGAACAAACCCGTATTGCGCCAGTCGCCGATGCTAGGGTGCTGGCCCATCAGGTCGCACATACGCGCGTCGAGGTGCTTGCCCAGCGTGACAGTATTTTCGAGCAGGTTATCTTGCTCGTAGATGTCGAGGACGGCTACAGCGGCGGCGCAGGAAACGGGGTGCGCCGAGTAGGTGAGGCCCAGGGGCAGGGGCTTGTCATCGAACGACTTGGCAATGGCTTCATCCACCATCACCGCGCCCAGGGGCAGATAGCCGGCGGTAATGCCTTTGGCCATGCACATCAAATCCACTTTCACGCCGTGGTGGTCGGAGCCAAACCACTTGCCGGTGCGGCCGAAGCCGCTCATTACCTCATCGGCCACCAGCAGGATGCCGTATTTGTCGCAGATGGCGCGCACCCGCTCCCAATAAGTCGGTGGATACTTGATGCAGCCCGAAGTGCCCGACTCGCCTTCCAGAATGATGGCGGCCACGCTGCCCGGGTTTTCATACTGAATGATGCGCTCCATGGCCGCGGCGGCGCGCTCGGCGCACTCTTCCGGCGTGCTGCTGTACCAAGGACAGCGGTAGAAATACGGGTTTTCGACGTGCACCACGCCCGGCATGGCCTGGGAATCGACGGCGAACTTGCGCGGGTCGCCGCCGGCGCTGATGGCCCCGTACGAAGCCCCGTGAAACGACTGGTACAGCGTCACAATCTTGTGGCGCCCCGTGTACACGCGGGCCAGCTTGATGGCGTTTTCAATGGCCTCGGCTCCGCCCAGGGTGAAGAAGGCTTTGGTCAGGTTAGTCGGGGTGATTTCCGCCAGCTTGCGGCCAAGGTCGCCGCGGGCCTTAGTAATCATGCCGGGGTACACGTAGCTCAGCTCCCGCATCTGGGCCGCTACGGCTTCGGTCACGCGCTGGTCGCCGTGGCCGATGTTCACGTTCATCAGCTGCGACGAGAAGTCGATGTAGCGCTTGCCATCCCGGTCCCATAGATACACGCCTTCGGCCCGCTCGGCGCTGATGGGGCTCAGCCCCGCCTGCTTCGACCAGGAAAAGAGCGTATGGTCGAGGTTATCCTGCAGAATCTGGTGCTTATCGGTGTCGAAGGTGGTTTCCATGGTGGGTCTGGTATTTAGAAAGACGTCATGCCGAGCGAAGCCGAGGCATCTCGCGTGCTGATGATATTCTTCCGTTTTCAATCCAATTGCAATGAGCAAAATGGCCTTTGGGAGTAACTCCTAAAGGCTTATTCTTTCGCCAGCAGGCGCAGCCTTTATCTTGGCAATAATTTCTTCGCCGTGCTCAACAGAAGTGCACTAGATGATTATCTTATTCGGGGAATTCTTGATGTGGTTAACAACCGCAAGGTTTCCCGCCATCATCCTCTGAATCTTCAGCGTGCCAATAATTTTTGGACGAACTAGCCACATGCGGTCTAGCTCATCCAGTTCACCCGCGACTCGGGGTTCCAGCTGGTGGTGGTTTTCTTGAGCTGGGTCCAGAACTCGATGGAGCTTTTGCCGGTGATGTCGCAGGCCCCGAACTTCGACTCATTCCAGCCGCCGAAGGAGAATGGTTCCCGGGGCACGGGCACGCCGATGTTCACGCCAATCATGCCGGCGTTGGCGTGGTCCATCACGTAGCGGGCTGAGCTGCCGCTGCTGGTAAATACGGCAGCGGCGTTACCGTAGGGGTTGGCGTTTTCAATGGCTAGGGCCTCGTCCAGGGTGTTGGTGCGCATGATGGCCAGCACCGGCCCGAACACTTCCTCCTGGGCAATGCGCATGTCGGGCGTCACGTAGTCGACCACCGTGGCACCCACGTAATAGCCGTCTTCGTGGCCTTCCACGCGGGCATTGCGGCCGTCGAGCAGGACCTTGGCGCCGGCAGCTTCGGCCTCGCTAATGTGCTGCTCAATGCGTGTTTTGGCCTCTTTGCTGATGACGGAGCCCAGGTTCTGGCCGGGTACAATCTTGCGGGCTTCCTCCACAATCTTGGCCACGATGTCGTCTACTGCGCCCACGCCCACCATGGTGGAGCCGGCCATGCAGCGCTGCCCCGCGCAGCCCGACATGGAAGCGGCCACGTTGGAAGCCGTCATGTCGGGATGAGCGTCGGGCAGCACCATCAGGTGGTTTTTGGCCCCGCCCAGGGCCACGCAGCGCTTGAGGTTGCTGGTAGCCCGGATATAGACGACTTTGGCAATTTTGGTAGAGCCTACAAACGACACGGCCTGAATAGCCGGATGGTCGCAGATGGCTTCCACAATTTCCCGGTCGCCGTGTACGATGTTGAGCACCCCATCAGGCAGGCCGGCTTCCTTGAGCAGTTCGGCAATGCGGCCCGCACTCAGCGGCACCACTTCCGAGGGTTTCAGAATCATGGTGTTGCCCAGCACCAGCGCGTTTGGGATGGTCCAGTGAGGTACCATATTGGGGAAGTTGAAGGGGGCAATGCTGGCCACTACGCCCAGGGGCTTGCGCTCCACGCGGGCTTCCACACCCTTGCTCACTTCCAGAAACTCGCCCTGAATCAGCTGGGGCATGGAGCAGGCAAACTCGGTCAGCTCAATGGCTTTTTCTACTTCGGCGCGGGCCTCATCGTAGGTTTTGCCGTTTTCCTCGCGCACGAGGTCGGCCAGCGCCTTCATGTCGCGCTCCAGCAGGGTCTTGTAACGGTAGAAAATCTGCACCCGCTCCTTGATGGGCGTAGCCGACCACGCCGGGTAAGCGGCCTGCGCGGCCTGCACAGCAGCGTCGAGGGCCGCCGCCGTACTCAAGGGCACCGACGAAATGACGGCTCCGGTAAGCGGACTATACACATCAAGCGAAGAGGCCGGGCTGTCATCTACAAAACGGCCTCCCACATAATTGCGGATAGCTGGGTATTTTACAGTTTCTACTTCCATGTTACGGTAATGTTGCGTAGTGGCAAGTAACCGTTTTTTCAGAAATAACCAATCTGTCAGCAGAACTTTTTGCTGGCAGTTCTGAAAAGAAAAGAAGCTTTGGCTGCGGGTATCAGCGTGAAAAACCGTTTTTGTTAAGAAAAACGAAGAATTTTCAGGTAGTACATGCCGGATATACAAAGCCAGCGCACGTACAGCCGCTGCCTGTGCCGGCAGGAGTTGTATGCTCTGTGATAATAGGAATAATACTATTGGTCCAGAAGGAACTCCCGAATCCGCTGCTGCCAGAGCGCTGGGTGCTTGCGCCAGTACGGCTCGTGACCGGAACCGGCGAAATCCTGGCGCTGCTTGGGGCCGCGCAGGTTTTGGAAGATGGCGTCGGTTTCGGCGCGGGTAACACGCGGGTCGGCCTCGCCCCACATGAGCAGGGTAGCCGTGCTGATGCGGGACGCAAACTCCTTGGCATCCAGATCAAACGCCCAGAAGCCATTCTGTACACCTCCCCAGAATACCAGCAGGTTGGCCAACGGGAAGTCCGGCACCCGCAGCGCGGCAAACCGGTTGCGGGCCGTCTGAAGCATGCTGCCATAGGGACACTCCACGAGGTTGGCGGCAGGCCGAACGCCCAGCTCACTCTCGGCCCGCAGAATGGCCTCGGCGCCCATGCTCACACCGTAGAGCACGATACGCTGCCCGGATTGCTGATGCTGCAGCCACTGGAATACGGTGCGCACGTCCTCGGCCTCCCGGTAACCCACGGTGCACCGGTTGCCCTCGGAGCCGCCGTTGCCCGCAAAGTCGGTAAGCAGAACGGAGTAGCCCAGCTGGCGGAAATAGGCCGCCTCGATGAGCTGCGCGGCTTTGCTGCTGGTGTAGCCATGAAACAGCGCCACCGTGCCCCGCGCATTCTTCACCGGCGCGTACCAGGTTTCCAGGCGGCCGTTGGGGCTACGCAGCAATACAGTTTGGTAGAGGAAGGCTGGCTTACTTCGGTTAACCGGCTTGGGGTTGGATACACCCGTGAGCAGCACGCCCAGCTTGCGCCAGCCCGTCAGCCGCTCCGGGTGGCCGGTGCGCGGCCCGGCTGCCAGGGAGAAATGCGTGAAGCGCCACGCATGAAAAAACGCCACCGCATTCAGCCCCAGAAAAGCCAGCAGGGCCGTCAGCAGCCAAACGTTGCGCCGCCGCATCTTACCGGCCGCGCTTACCAGCCGGCCGGCCCGGCCCCGACTTCGGTCCGGCGCCGGGCCGGGTACCAGCGCCACCTTGGGGTGGCTTGCCGGTGGCTTTGCGCTGGCCGCTGGCCGCGGCATTCTTACCGCCGCCAGCGACGGGAGTGCGGGCGGATTTTTGCCCTACAGCTTTTAAGGCCTTGGCGGAGGGCGGTACGCCGCCGGGCCAGAATTCGGCGCCTTTGCCGGGCGTTTTGAAGGTGCCGGCCGCCACCGTTTGGGCCGCCATGTCCTCGCGCAGGGCCTGCACCTCGGCGATAGTCAGCTCGCGCCACTGACCGGGCTGCAGCTGCTCCACCCGCAGGTCGGCAATGCTGACGCGTACCAGGCGCAAAGTGGGAAAGCCGACGGCTGCCGTCATCTTGCGCACCTGCCGGTTCATGCCCTGGGAAATGCGAATCTGCACCCAGCTGGTGGGAATATTGGCCCGGAAGCGCACCGGCTTGCTTCGTTCCCAAAGCTCCGGTGCCTCGGGCAGCAGCTCCACCTCGGCAGGGGAGGAGTAGCCGGTTTTCAGGTCTACACCGCGCCGCAGGTTTTCCAGGGCGGCCTCGGTGGGCACACCTTCTACCTGCGCCCAGTAGGTTTTTGGCACCTTAAAGCGCGGCTCCGACAAACGGTGCTGTAGCTGCTTGTCGTCGGTAAGCAGTACGAGGCCCTCGGAGTCGAAGTCGAGGCGGCCGACGGGGTAGATGTTGGGAATCTGCACGAAATCCTTGAGCGTTTGCCGGCCGGTTTCGTCGGTAAACTGCGTGAGGACTTCGTAGGGTTTGTTGAGCAGGACGTAGCGCATGGTGCAAAGGTACCAAGTGATAGATCAACTCGATAGGGAAAGTGGCACTTGAACCGTCATGCAGCGCTTGTCGAAGCATCTCTACCGCTTCGTTGAGTTACTACCACAATAAAGCGGTAGAGATGCTTCGACAAGCGCTGCATGACAGTCTAACCATCCCGCCGCTATATCCCGCCGGAATACTTGCGCGCCGCCCATTCGGCCGTGACCAAAGCCAGCAGCAGGAAAAACAGCCACTTCAGGTTGATGAGCTCCTTCAGATCTTCCTGCTCGTAGATGACGGGTTTGTAGTTTGCCTTCAGAATATCCTGCCCCAGTCGGGTTAGCTGCTGGGGATAGTAAAGGTGGGAGCCGCTGCGGCGGGCCAGCTGGTAGAGCAGGTTGTGGTCGGCGCGGGCGTCCAGGGCTTCGAGCTGCTGCTCCTGCACCAGCAGCTCACCCTGGTCCTGATGAGGCTGGCCGCCCAGGGTAGCGCGGGCCTGGTAGCGGTAGAGGCCCCCGGCCAGCGGACCGAGGTGCAGCGGAGCCCCGTCCTCGGTAGGCACAAAGCGGAAGGTGCGCGTCTGCTTATGCTCATCCGTGAGGGTAAGCGTGACGGGCTGCCCGTACACCCGCTCAAACACGGCATTGTAGGTTTCGGCGCCCAGCGTCACGTCGTCCTGGGTAGTGAAGTTGTCCTGCGTGGGGTACACGTCGAGGCGCTTTTTGTTGGCATTCTGGGTAAGCAGCTGTAGGGTGCGGATGATAAGCCGGTCGTAGGCCTCGGGCTGGGCGTCGTGCTCCACGGCTTCCTGCAGGCGCCACTGCCAGCTGCCATCGGTTAGTAACGTAGCATGCTTTTGCTGGGGCATGCCGCCAAACACCAGTAACGGCCGCTGGGTTTTCAGTCGCCCCACTTGCTGCAGCAAAGCAGCTTCGGCGCCCCCGCTCAAGCTGAACTGCCCAAATGGCACCGGCGCGGGCGGGTACTCGGCAAAGCGGCGCAGGGCGTCTTCCTCAAACGTGAAGCGGGCAAACGCCGGGTTGGGCACGGGCGTCACCTCGTCGGTCTGACTGCCGCGGGGCTGCACCGTGAGGCCGGTGCCCAGGCGGTTGTAGGCCGCCAGGTCCGACTGCGCCCCCAGCACGAACAGGGCCGGCACGCGGCGGCTGCGCACCTGGGCCAGCAGCTCGGCGCCCAACCCGCCCTGGGCCGGCAGTTGGTGCAAGATGGCCACGTCGTAGGTAGGCGCGGGCAGGGCGCCAATGCCGGGCAGGTACGTCGTCAGGTCGAAGTTGTCGTTGCGCAGGATGGCGGCGCGCAGGGCTTTCAGGTCGGGGTGCGGCGCGGCCCCGGCCAGCAGTACCCGCAGCTTGCCCTTCACCACGTCCACGTAAGCCGTTTTCTGGTTGTTGAGGGGCGTAAACTCGCCGGGCTGCCGCTCGATCAGCACCTCGTAGCGGCGCTTGCCGGGCGCGGGGGCCGTGAGCAGAAAGGTGGTCTTGGTGCGGCGGCTGCCGGCGGGCAGCGCCACGCGGCGGGTTTGCAATACCCGGCCGTTTTCGCGCACCTGCACCGTGGCCGCCCCGCTGAAGCCCTCGTAGCCGATTTCAGCTTCTAATGGGAAGCGGTTACCGCTGAAGGCGACGCGGTTGTAGGTAAGTGTAGCCAGGCTGAGGTCTTTCTTGGGCAGGGTGTCGCCCACACCCACGGCATAGATCGGGAAGCGGTACTCGGAGTACACCGGGGAGCGGCCCTGGTTTACAATGCCATCCGACACGAGTACCACGCCGGCCAGGTTGCGGCCCTCGTAGGCCTCGCTCACGGTGGAGAGCAACCCGTCGAGGTTGGAGGTTGCAGCTGTAAAGCGCAGCGAGTCGGGCGGAGTGAGGCGGGTGGGCTGGCTGAGCGGACGGGTTTCCACCTGAAAGCCGCGCTCCGTGAGGGTCTGGGTGAGCTGCTGCAGGCCGGTGGTGGTTTGGGAAAGCACCGCGCCCGGCGTAAACAGCCCTACCGACTGCGAGTCGTCCACGGCCAGCACCACGGTGGGTTTTTCGGTGGTGGAAGTAGTGGTTTTGAGAAAGGGCGAGAGCAGCAGAAAGCACAGAAAGCTCACCACCGCAAAGCGGATGAAGGCCAGCGCGTAGTTCAGCGGCCGGCTCCAGGGGGCCTTGGCCGAGTACAGCAAAGCAGCATAGCCCGCGCCAACCAGCAGGCACACCAACAGAAACCAGGGAGAAGCAGAGAAGATCAACAGCGGAAGGGAATAGCAGCTGCCCCAAGAACCCCAGGCAGCGCCGCAGGGTTGCGCGGCGGGTCGCGCAGGCAGGAGCGAAGGTAGGAAGATGAAGGCGGAGAAGCAGGCAAAAAAGAATTGCTTACTTAGCCAGGCGTTATTTAATTGAAGCCGGCCCGGCTAAACTCTTCCTATGCCCCAGTATCTGACTACCGCTTTGCTTGCCCTGAGCCTGACCGGCCCGGCCACCTACGGCACCGCCCGCCAACCTACTGTTATAGTCGCCGATGAGTCGGCGCCGACCTTGTATCAGCAGGCCCGCACTGCTGCCCGGCAGGGCAACTCCCAGGCGGCGCTGCGGCTCCTGAAACGGGCAATAGCTACCGGCTACTATTCTCCCGAAGCGCTGCAGGAAGAAGATGACTTCGCTGGCCTAACCGCCCAGGCTGCCTGGCCCCGGCTGCTGGCCCAGGCCCGCACTCGCCAACAGCGCTACGAGGCCCAATTCAACCAGCCACTGCTGACGCTTATCCGGCAAATCGGCTTTCAGGACCAGCAGTACCGGCGCATAGCCGCCGAGGCTGACCGCACTTACGGCCCCGACTCGCCGCAGCTGCGGGCCGCCATGCAGCAGCAAGGCAAGCTGGACAACCGCCTCATCCGGCAGGTCGACAGCCTGATTACCGTCCATGGCTACCCCGGCAAATCGTTGGTGGGGGAGTATCAGCAGTCGGTGACTTTTCTCGTGATTCAGCACAACCCCGACGAAAAGTACCTGCCCCTGCTCACGGCCGCCGCCGATAAGGGCGAGTTGCGCTGGTCGTCGCTGGCTTTGCTGGTTGATCGGCTGAGAGTTGCCAGAGGCGAAAAGCAGCTATATGGCTCCCAGCTTGGCCCCGCCGTCAACGGCCACTACCAGCTCCAGCCTATCGAAGACGAGCCCAACGTGAACAACCGGCGGGCGAAAATCGGGCTGGAGCCGCTGGAGCAGTACCTTAAGCACTGGTCTATTGCCTACCAGGTGCCCACGGCCAGTCATAACCCTAATCCGCCGGCCCTGTACGTGGCGCCGCGCCCAGCCGCGGAGGAGGAAAAGTCGCCGGTAGAGCTAGTTGGCGGCTACGAGGCGCTGTATGCGCAGCTGCAATACCCAGCCGCGGCCCGGCAGCAGCACATTACGGGGCGCGTTACACTGGAGCTGCGCATCGACGGGCAGGGCGTACCCCAGGATGTGACGGTGGTGAAAAGCCTCGGTGGCGGCTGCGACGAGGAAGCCCTGCGCGTGATGCGGGCCGCGCGCTTCACCAACCAAGCTGGCAAAGACCACGAAATCCGGGTTAGTTTGCCGTTTCCTTATGAGAAGGTAAGCAAATAGCTGTACTCAATGAATACTTACATAAAAGCCATAATCATAATTAGCTCACTGATAGTAGCAGTTTTTATAGGCTATGTAGTGTATTGGCTAATGATTTTAAATGCTTTTGGCTCATTTGATAAGGACTATACTCGTCAGGATTTGATTACTAGCTATTCTGAGCACCATGAGGCTATCCAAGGTGCAATTGGCTTTTACACATCGATAGTGCCTATAGGAAAAGAAGTCGAAATTGAATTCGAAGATGAGGCTATTAGTCGAATAGTGGTAAAAGCTGGGCCGAGTAAAAACCCAACTTATACCCATGCTTGGAATCACGAACCAGCCAAAATAGATAGCATAGTTTCCAGCTTAGGTTGGAGTGAACCTATGCTTGATAAGCTTCAGGAGAAACTAGAGGCAGCCGATTGTATCTCGATCCAAAATGGAGAGCCGGCAATCTTGGGATTTAAGAGAAGTGGAATGGGTATATATTCTTTTAACGTATTTAAGAAACCCATTCCAGATAGCCTGCGCGAACAATATGCTCGTAGCTGTACATACCTAATTCAAACAGAGGAGTTAGTGCTTGAGTATGGTGGAGGAGCAATGGGTCCTCAATGCTTTCCGCCAAACTATTGAGCTTCCTCACCGCTCCACCACCGTCACCAGCTCCGGGCTTTCCAGCATCTGCACCGGCGAAATCACCCGCTCATCCAGCGGCAGCCGGCGGCCGTACCGCTCGCGCATTTTGGCTTGCACGGCAGGGTGGGAGAGGTCGAAGTCGCGCAGGTGCTGAAGCTTCCCGATTTCGCGGCCGGTGGCCTGCTGGTACATCTTCCAGAGCAGCTCGGAGCAGTATATCCGCTCATCCGACCAGCCGAAGTACAGGTCGTAGTTTTTGCCGCGGTACTGCTGGCCGGCGCGTTTGAGACGGCGCAGGGCCGCGGGCGTGAGTACCTGCTCGGCGTCGCGCAGGCGCTTCACCACGAAGTGCCCGCCCTTGCCGCGCGTAATCCACTTTTCCATGGGCGTGACGCCCACCGGCTGCACGGCCTCCAGCACCTGCCACTCGCCGCCCTGCCGAAACAGCATACCGCAGTGGCTGTACGGGGAGTGAGTGGCCAGCTGAATAGCCCGGCTCTGTGCCGACTGCGACGTGTGGAAGATTAGGTCTCCTTCGTTCAGCTTCAGCGAGATAAATAGCGTGGTTAGTTCAGCCCGCCGCTCCCGCCCGAAATACCCCGGGCGCTGCTTCCAGCGCGGAAATACAACCAGGAACAAGGCAACCAGCCCCAGAAACAATAAAACACCGAAAACGCGTCGCATACGAGGGAGATATCAGCTACTGATCGGTACTGGCTAGAGCAACAGAGCCGGTCGGCTGATTGGCAAGGTACAACTGCGTGCGCCCGATGCTGCACAAATAGTCAGGACAGATAATTAACGTGAAGTACAATCCAGTATGGTATAAAAATTATTTTTTATTACTTCTTGATGATTGATAACCGTGCGTGGATACCTTCGCACGCCCCTTATAATCTCATACCAACTTATTTATGAAGACTTCGATTACGCATGCATTACCCCTCGGCCTACTGTTGGCAGGGATTCCGCTGGGTGTAATGGCGCAGGCGCCCTGCAACAGCATCACCAACGGGGACTTCGACACGCAGCTTACTACGCCAGCTGGCTTCATCAGCAACGTGAAAAGCAGTATTGGAAGTGCCAATGAACTGGCTAGCTGGGAAGCCACCAACTACACCACCCCCGATTACTACGCGACCAACGCCCCGAACGGCACCGAGACGAACCCGCTAACCGTTGATGGGTCGGGCTTACCGCAGTTTACGCCCTACAACTATAACCCAGCGCCTACGGCCAACAACGGAGCCATCGGTTTGTACACATACAATACCGGCGTGTATGGTACGCAGACCTACCTGGAGTACGTCACGCAGAAAGTGCAGCTACAGGCCGGCAAAGAGTACTATGCCACCATGCAGGTGGCCCTGAGCCGCAAGTCGAACACGGCTACGCACGTGGGAATGCAGCTCACGCCCACTTCACCGCGCAACGACGCCTACACCGTGGCGCCCAACTCCTCGGGGTACACGCCCAGGCTGTATTACGCCACTGCGCCCGCCAATCTGAGCATTCACAGTAGCGCGCCGGTGAGCAGCACCCAGTGGACGCGCATCAACGGCCTGATTACGCCGCCGGCTACCACCTCGGGGCTGGTAGATTACTACGTGAACATCGGCAACTTTCAGCAGTCCACGCCCATGTCTTCCCCCAGCGGGCCCCGGCCGCTGTCCTATCATTTCATTGATGCCGTAGGCATCTACGAAATTGCTACGGCGGGCCCCGGCAAAACCACTTGTCCTTACTCACCCGTGACCATTGGCTCGGGTTGCCGGATTCCGGAGGCTACCTATACCTGGAGCCTGGCGGGGAGTGACGTGGAATTTCCCAACAGCCCGCAGATAACCGTGCAGCCCACCACCACTACCACGTATACGCTCACCGTCACGCTGCCTACGTCGCCGGCCACGGTGCGCACCAGTTCGGTAACGGTGACGGTGCAGCCGGCTCAGCTGATAGCTTACCCAACGAGCAACAACACCTGCTCGAAGACGATTACCTATCAGATTATGAACTTCAACCCGGCGTATACCTATACCCTTTCCAACATCAGCAACGGCCTGTCTCTGCAGCAGGCCAATCCGCTTACTTCTTCTTTCTTCACCTTGCAGGGCGCCAGCAACTCAAGCGGGGGCAGCTTTACGCTCACGCTGAGCGGTTGCGGTACGGTGTCCAATAACTACCAGGTAAACTTTGCCACGCCGGCGCCCACGGGGTATTTCAACTGCGGCTACTCCCCGGGCTACGGCAGCCCCGTTTCGCTCAATACCTATCAGTCCTTGGGTATTACCAACGCGCAAGGGGCCGACGTGAGCGTGTTTGTTACCAATCCTTCCTACAGGTATAGCATCACCCTGGATAATCCGGCCATCCACATAACCAACACGACGAGCTCAAGCATTCATTTCATCCTGAAGCCCGGGCAAGGCACCCAGATTACGGCCACCGCCCTCAATTCACCTTGCCCTATAGTAGGCCGCTACGCCTTTTATGCGCCCAGCTCGCCGTATGGCTACCGGTACAGCGTGTCGCCCAACCCAGTGAGCTCCGAGCTGACGGTTACTTCCGGGGATGAGGGAGCCAGCGCCGCGCCCTTCAGTGCCGAGCTCTACGACAGCCTCGGGCACAAAGTGAAAGCGCAATCCAGCAACCGGGGCAAAGCGGTTCTGGATGTGCGCAAGCTGCCGGCGGGCCTCTACACGCTGCGGTCTGGCAGCGGCAAGAACGTGCAGTCAGAGCGTATTCAGATAACGCACTAAAGGGGGCGTTTTAGAAGCATAAAAGCGAAGAGGGGAAGAGCGGTGCCTCTAGCAGCACCGCTCTTCTCCTCTTCGCTTTTAATGTAGTTTGTTTCGGTTGATGCTCCTAGGTGAGCATGCCACCGTCCACCTGCAGCACTTGGCCGCTGATGTAGCTGCTGTCGTCGGAGGCCAGGAAGGCGGTGGCTTTGGCTACGTCCTCGGGGGTGCCGCCGCGACGCAGCGGAATAGCCTTGCGCCACTCATCTACCTGCTTGGGGTCGAGGGCATCGGTCATTTCCGTTTCAATAAAGCCCGGCGCAATGGCGTTGCAGCGGATGTTGCGGGAGCCCAGCTCCAGCGCCACCGACTTGGTGAAGCCGATGATACCAGCCTTGGAAGCGGCGTAGTTGCTCTGGCCCGCATTGCCCTTGATGCCTACCACCGAGGTCATGTTCACGATGGAGCCGGCTTTGGCGCGCATCATGGGCTTGGTAGCGGCTTTGGTGAGGTTGAATACCGATTTCAGGTTTACGGCCAGCACCTGGTCCCACTGCTGCTCGCTCATGCGCATGAGCAGCCCGTCTTGGGTGATACCCGCGTTATTTACCAGAATATCCAGTTTGCCAAACTCCGCCACTACGTCTTCCACCAGCTTTTCGGCCTGGGCGTAGTCGGAGGCGTCGGAGCGGAAACCTTTCACCTTGGTGCCGTGGGCACTCAGCTCCGTTTCCAGCTGCTGGCCCTTCTCCACGCTGGAGAGGTAGGTGAAAGCTACCTGCGCGCCCAGCTGGGCAAAATGCACCGCAATAGCGCGGCCGATTCCTTTGGAAGCGCCCGTTATGAGGGCCACTTTTCCTTCGAGCGTTTTTGTCATGGAGCGAAGGTAGCCGAAGCGCGGGAACGCGCCAACTCCCCGCCCCGGCAAAAGGCCCTTGGGTTAGTCTTTGGCGTACTTGCGCAGGCTTTTCACGGCCGCCGGGTTCAGCTTCACCGCTTTTTCCAGGTCGCGGCGAGCTTCCTTGGGCTTGTAGAGCGAGGCGTAGCTGATGCCGCGGTATTCGTAGGCATCGGCGTAGAGCGAGTCAACGGCCAAGGCACGGGTGAAGTCGGGAATGGCGCCGCGGTAGTTGGCCATCTGCAGGCGGGCCACGCCCCGGCTGAAAAAGGCTTCCTTATCGTTGGGGTTGTAGCGCAGGGACTTGGAGAAGTCGGCAATGGCGGGCGTGTACTGATCGAGGCGCAGGCGGGTGAGGCCCCGGTTGAAGTAGGCCTCAGCGTTGGCAGGCTCCAGCTTAACCACGGCATTGTAATCAGCCAGGGCCAGCGTGTAGTTTTTCAGCTGACTGTGGGCTTTGGCGCGGCGCAGCAAGGCTTTGGCATCCTTCGGCATGGTTTTCAGCCGGATATCCGCCGATTTCACCTGGGCCTTGTACTCAGCGGGAGTAAGGCGTTTTTCGGCGGGAGCGGCCGGGGCTGTTGCGGTTGCCGTGGGGGCTGTAGCCTCCGGTACCGGAGTGGTGGGGGCCACGGCAGCATCGGCCGCCGGGGCCGGCGCCGGGGTTACGGGAGCCGCTGTGGTGGGTATGGAGCGGCTGTTGGGGTTTTCCGTTTCGGTGGTGGTGGCGCACTGGGTGGCCAGGGCCAGCAAGCCTGCAGCCAGGCCCAGGCGGCGTAAAAAAGTCTGCATCCTATGTAAGCGTAAAGTCTATTCGCAGGAAATGAAGGGGTTGGGCCTTGTACGGCTACTGCGCGCAAATAGCTGCCTTCTTTTGACGATGGCAGCCCGATAAACCCGCGAACTGCCGGCCGCCGAAACCCTGTACCTTCGCCGGCAGCAATTTCTGGTATGAGCGACGTTGACATTTGTATACTAGGCGCGGGGCCCGGCGGCACTACGGCAGCCCTGCACCTGGCCCGGGCCGGGCACCGCTGCCTGCTGCTCGACCGAGCCACTTTCCCGCGCGACAAAGTGTGCGGCGACGCGCTTAGCGGCAAAGTGCTAAGTGAGCTGCGCCGGATTGATGAAGCCCTGCCTGCCCAGCTGGCCGCCGAGCCCGCGCAGCTCCCCAGCTGGGGCATCGACTTTTACGCCCCTAATGGCCGCCGCCTGGCCGTGCCTTTCAAGCCGCGCTATAACCCGGCCACCGACCGGCCCGCCGGCCACATCAGCAAGCGCATCGACTTCGACAACTTTCTGGTGGAGCAGGTGCGCCGGCAGCCGCTCATTGAGCTGCACGAAAACACCGACGTAGCCCGCCACGAGCAGCTGCCCGATGGCCGTTGGCGCCTGCTTTCGGCCGATGGTACCGTGCTGGCTACTACGCGGCTGCTGCTGGTAGCTAATGGCGCGCAGTCGGCGTTTGCGCGGCAGATTGGCGGCCACCAGCTGGAGCCGGCTCACCATTGCGCCGGCCTGCGCGCCTACTACCAGGGCGTGCAGGGCCTGCACCCCGACAACTTCATCGAGCTGCATTTCATCAAGGAGTTTCTGCCGGGCTACCTATGGGTGTTTCCGCTGCCCAACGGGCAGGCCAACGTGGGCGTGGGCATGCTCACCGAAGCCGTGTCGAAGAAGAAAGTGAAGCTGCGCGAGCGGCTGGACGAAATCCTGGCCACGCATCCGGCCCTGAAAGACCGGTTTGCTACGGCCGAGCGCCTGGGGCCGGTGCGCGGCTTCGGGCTGCCGCTGGGCTCCAAGCGCCGCTCGCTTTCCGGCTCTGGCTACCTGCTGCTCGGCGACGCCGGCTCCCTGATTGACCCGTTCAGCGGCGAAGGCATCAGTCACGCTATGGTATCGGGCCGCCACGCCGCCGACTGGGCCGCCCGGGCACTGGCGGCGGACGACGTTTCTGCCGGCTTTCTGAAAGGCTACGATGAAGCCGTGTACCACCGCCTCTGGCAGGAGCTGCGCCTGAGCCGGGCCATGCAGCGGCTGCTGCAGTACCCGTGGCTGTTCAACTTTGTGGCCAACCGCGCTGCCAGCAACCCCACCCTGGCCGAAACCATCAGCAATATGTTCCTGGACCTGGATCTACGGGAGCGGCTGCGCCAGCCCGGCTTCTACCTCAAGCTCCTACTGGGAAAGTAAAGGGGGTTAATGCTTGGTCATGCAGAGCGTAGCGAAGTATCTCGGCTGATGAAGCTGTGGATTCATTCCAAACCTAGCCAGATGCTTCATTGCGCTCTGCATGACAGTGTGGACGCATTCAGGTACTTCACGAAACCACCACACAGCAAAAAGGCCTGCCTTAAGAGGCAGGCCTTTTTGTTTTTCTAACCTGACTACTCAGCCAGATAAGAGTTAACTCTTACTTCTTGCCGTATTTACGGAGACTCTTAGCGGCTTCCGGGTTCAAAGAAACGGCCTTTTCCAGGTCGCGCTGGGCTTCCTTGGATTTGTTGATGTTGGCGTAGCAGATGCCGCGGTACTCGTAGGCATCAGCGTAGTTGGGGTCCAGCGCAATGGTCTTGGTAAAGTCGCCGAGGGCCGACTTAAAGTTGCTTACCTGCAGCTTGGCCACGCCGCGGGCAAAGAAGGCTTCCTTGTCCTCGGGGCGCAGGCGTATCGTGGCCGTCAGGTCGTTGGTGGCCAGCTTCTGATCTTCGTTTTTCAGGTAAGCCAAGCCACGGTTATACAACGCATCCGCATTAGTGGGCTGCAGCTTAAGAACGGCGGTATAGTCCTTGATGGCCTCGTCGTAGGCTTTCAGCTGCAGATGCGCCTTGGCCCGCGTCATCAGCGCCTCCACGTTCTTGGGGTCGGCCGTAATGACTTTCGTGGAGGTGACTACCTGGGCTTTGTAGTCCGAGGAGGTGAGCTTTTTGGCGGGCAATACGGCCGGATCGACCTTGGCCGCCCCGCCGCCAGCTACTGCCGTCGGCGCAGACATTGCTTGGGCAACGGGCGCGGGTGCCTGCGCCTGGGTCGAGAAAGAGAGCAAACCAACCAGCGCACTGGTCAGGAACAGTGGTAGACAGTGTTTCATGTGGCGAAAATACAAAAAAACCGTGAAAGTTGTATTAATTGAAGGAATGCGCCGGGATGCATTTTTTATGCCAGCTATTTGCCGCCGCGGGAGCTTAGCCGGATAACTTTCCCTCTTTATCTTTACCCCCGGTTGCGAAAGCAAGGGCTTTCGGCCAGTTGTCTGCCTTTTTTCGACAGGGCAGTTTTCATCAAAACTACGGCAAGAAAGTCTTCTTCCGCAAGCAAATTTCCAACATATGGCATTGCAATTCGACGTGGTCGTGATTGGCAGCGGCCCCGGGGGCTACGTAGCCGCTATCCGGGCTTCGCAGCTGGGTTTGAAGGTAGGTGTGGTGGAGCGGGAGTCGCTCGGCGGCATCTGCCTCAACTGGGGCTGTATTCCTACCAAAGCGCTGCTGAAAAGCGCCCAGGTGTTTGAATACCTCAACCACGCCAAAGACTACGGGCTGAAGGCCGACGGCGTAGGCTACGACTTCGGGGCCGTGATTCAGCGCAGCCGCGGTGTGGCCGACGGCATGAGCAAGGGCATCAACTTCCTGTTCAAGAAAAACAAGATTGAGGTGGTATCCGGCTCCGGCAAAGTGCTGGCTCCCGGCAAAGTAGAAGTAACCAAGGAAGGCGGCGCCAAGGAAACCGTGGAGGCCAAGCACATTATTCTGGCCACTGGAGCCCGCTCGCGCGAGCTGCCGGCCCTACCCATCGACGGCAAGAAAATCATCGGCTACCGCCAGGCCATGGTGCTGCCCGAGCTGCCCAAACGCCTCGTGGTAGTGGGTTCCGGCGCCATCGGCGTGGAGTTTGCCTACTTCTACCGCACCATGGGCTCGGAGGTAACGCTGGTGGAATACCTGCCGCGCATCGTGCCTGTGGAAGATGAAGAGGTGTCGCGCCAGATGGAGAAGTCCTTCAAGAAAATCGGCGTGAACGTGCTGACTTCGGCCGAGGTAACCAAGGTAGACACCAGCGGCGCCGGCTGCACCGTGACGGTGAAAACCGCCAAAGGCGACCAGCAGATTGCCTGCGACATGGTGCTGAGCGCCGCCGGCGTGGTTACCAACCTCGAAAACATCGGCATTGAGGAGCTGGGCATCAAGGTGGAGAAAGGCCGCGTTATCGTCGACGACTTCTACCAGACCAATGTGCCCGGCGTGTACGCCATCGGCGACATCGTGCCCGGCCCGGCGCTGGCCCACGTGGCCTCGGCGGAAGGCATCATCTGCGTGGAGAAAATTGCCGGCCATCATCCCGAGCCGCTCAACTACCAGAACATTCCCGGCTGCACCTACGCTTCCCCGGAAATTGCCTCGGTGGGCCTCACCGAGGAAGAAGCCAAAAAGCAGGGCTACGACATTCTGGTGGGTAAATTTCCGTTCTCGGCTTCGGGCAAAGCATCCGCCAGTGGCGCGAAGGACGGCTTCGTGAAAGTTATCTTCGATAAGAAGTACGGCGAGTGGCTGGGCGCCCACATGATTGGCTCCAACGTGACGGAAATGATTGCCGAGGTGGTGGTAGCCCGCAAGCTCGAAACCACCGGCCACGAAATCATCAAGGCCGTACACCCGCACCCCACCATGTCGGAAGCCATTATGGAAGCCGCTGCCGCCGCGTATGGCGAGGTGATTCACCTGTAGGTTCAAGACACGTAAAATTCTGTCTTTGGTTTGTGCTGAGCTTGGTTACAATATCTTAGCCGTTTTTTGGAGTCGATTATCCAAACGGTAGAGATGATGTGATTAAGCTCAGTACAACCATTTAGGGCAGTGGTAAAATAGTAGGTGATTAGGCCTGTGCTTCTATGCGCCGATTGTGTTCGTCGATGACGAGTTGGATGCGGACTCGGTGCATCAAGGGAGAGCGGCTAAACGAACAGGTTTTGCGGACGAGCACGGCGCATTTTTGTCGCAGCGAGCAATTGATGGCCTCCACGATACTGGTCTGCCCACTCCCCTTGGCACTGGGCCGATGCGCCAGTGCAGGCAAGACGTTTCGATAGGCTTCCCATTCGTCCGTGTAGTACCAGGTGCCCGTGCGGTAGTGGGCCGGCAGTTGCTGCCAGAGGCGGCGTGCCGTCGCCGTGCCCCGCGTGCCTAGCACCCAGGCCACGATACGTCGCGTATGTCGCTCCACGGCCAGCCAGAGCCACATCTTGTGCTTCTTACGCCCCACAAAGGTCCACATCTCATCCAGTTCCAGCATCCGTGGCCGGCTCGGCGGATGGCAGGACGGAAGTGTGCGCTGCGCTTTTTTTGCCAGTTTGACAATGGTGGGGCGCGAGACGCCGGTCAGACGCACAATGGCCCGTTGCGAAACGCGCTCGACCAGTAGCTTTTCCACCTGTGCGTATTGAGCAGCTTTGCGCGCCGCTGCCGGCGTAAACACAGCCTGGTAGCGACAGGTCGTACACTGATATTTGGGCTGGCCTTTCAGGCTGCCGTTCTTGCGCAGGGCCGCGCTGCCGCACTTCTTGCAGGTGAGAGTTCTCTGAAGCATGCTCCAAAATAACAATCACCAGCTATTTTACCATCGCCCCATTTAGATATGGTGCAAGCAAAGTGCGGGTAGAATGTAATTGTTTTAAAGTTATGAATAAATGAAATATATTTTACTATTATTTTATTTTCTTGTACTTTGTTCAATCGAAACAATTGGGCAGAGTATTGATGGATATGTAATAAATATTTATAGTAAAGAGCATAATAACATTGAGAATAGTTTATTGCTTTCTCAACAGTATTTTAGAAATTCTTCTGAAATTTCAGTTGATAATACAATATGGTATGCCGCAATTTTGAAAAAAGAAACAAGTGGGATTGAATTAATGAATTGTTGCAGAGGTCTTAATATGTATAAGGAATATGCGGGGAGAGATAGTAGTGAATTAGCAATATACAAAAATAATAATTACATTAATTGTAATTTTAAAAAATATTGCGCGGTAGATGAAAATATAAAGAAATCTATCTTCAATATTAGGTTTGGTTTAGAAATTTATTTTGTCACTTTTTTTAAATTTGAAGGAGATGTTTGTTCATGCTACCAGCACGTACGGGCATCTGTGTATTCTTCAACCAAGAGAAAAGCTCTTAGAAGTGAAAAATCAGTAAAGAAAATTATCAGGAGTGATTTTGTTGTAATAAATACCATTAATACTTACGACCTTCTGTACAAGCATGATAAGGTAATATATAAATTGAAAAGGTACGTCAGAAAGTATTATGATGAAATTAGTGCTTATAGCAATAATTAATAAGTTTTGGATTTTTTTAATAAAAAGGAATATAAACTTAAATGTTAATCATGAAATATAAAGCCAATTGTTTGAAATATAGCTTGATGTTTTTAATAATAGCTACGGCATTAAATGCAAAATGTCAGAATAATCATGCGAAATATTTTCCTTATTATTTTGATCATAAAATAATCAAATATTATCAGGATAGTTTGAAAAATGTTAAAGAATATTATTTAACTTTAGCTTTATTAACAAAAAAACAAGGTAAAGAAATAACATATTTTATTTGGATAGAAAATAACAAAATGAATGTGATTCAGATAACGGATTCCACTATATCAAAACCTATATTGGGGACTGAGCAAAATTTTATTAGTAAAACAGATTTTTTAAAAATATTTATTCGAGAGTCTGAAGATAATTTGAAATTTATGCCGCCGGCCAATCCATTAATTGCGGATATAGCCTTTGTTGAATTCAATAAAAAGATGTATGTAGTTGAAAGTGTGGAGGGTATTCATTATGCATTAGATAAATCAAATAACAAGGCTCGGGCAGCATTCTTTGCAGTCTTATTAAAAGACTTAGAGCCGTTGCAAGAAAAATGGCTAGTATACAAGCCTTATAAAAGGCTGCCTAAACACTAGAGGTTTTTAGCCTTAGCAAATATTGACGATCAGCCTCTTTGCCATAGAATGACCATCGTTTAGATTGTGCAAACTATCTACTGCGTCTGATACTTCTGCTTGATAAAATCGAGCATTTCGCGTACGTTCTCGTCGGTTTTGTTGGCTTCGATTTTCCAGAGAGCTTCTACCAGGATCAGCAGGAGCTTGGCTTCTTTTTCGGGGTCGGGGTAGCCTAGCCTGCCGAACGCCTGCCGCAGCAGGGCCGGCACGGGGCGCATAAACCGCTCGTGCTGCTGACGGGCCATTTCGGAGTCGGCGAGGCGGTACTGCAGCTTCCAGAAGAAGGGTTCATCCTTCACCAGCTTGTAGGGCAGCTCAATTACGCTGTGGATGAAAGTAAGCGGATCCGGCTCGTTCAGGCCACCGCGGTTGTCCTCGATAATGCGCTTGTAGCCATTCTTCACGACAAACTCCAGCAGCTGGTCCTTGGAGCCAAAATGCTTGAAAATAAGTGCTTCCGAGACGCCGGCGGCCTTCGCAATCAGTTGCGTAGAGGTATTCTCGTAGCCCTTTTCTCCAAATAGGTGCAAGGCCACCTGAGCAATATGCTGTTTGCGGGTGCTCATGGAAAAATTCAGGTTAAGGAAACGTGGGGCGCAAGCATTGCCGAAACGCTACGGGTTGCAGTAAGCCCGCAAGTTCGGGCTTATGCGCTAAATACGCTGGTTTTTTTGCGCCGCCAGCCGGAAAATTACCGGAATTGGCCTAACGCGCCAACTAAGCGGCTAGTACAATTGCTGCCGGCCATTCAGCCGAATACCTGCTTTGCTTTCCTAGTAGTTTTACGATTGCGCAGAAGCAAGTAATCGGCTCCCGGCCTGGAACCGCGCCACCTTCGCCCGGATTTCCTCCAATCCCAGGTTATGCACGCTGCCCAGATGAGTGGTCTGAAATTGCTTGTGCGGCACGTAGGAGCCATCCTCCACGGCGCGGCCCACCTGCTTGTAAGCTTCACGGAAGGGTACCCCGGCCTGAATAAGCTGGTTGATGTTTTCGACGGTAAACACGGCGTCGTACTTGGGCTGGTTGAGCAGGTCGGGCTTGATACGCAGCTGGGGCAACGCAAACAGCACGATGTCCAGAATATTAAGAAACTGTGTCATCGGCTCGAAGAGGATTTCCTTCAGAATCTGGAAGTCGCGGTGGTAGCCGCTGGGCAGGTTACCAGTGGCCAGCATCAGCGTGTTGGGCAAAGCCTGCAGAGCGTTGCAGCGGGCCCGTATCAGCTCGAACACGTCGGGGTTTTTCTTGTGCGGCATGATGCTGGAGCCTGTCGTGAAAGCCGCTGGCAGCTCCACGAAGGCCATGTCCTGCCCGTTGTAGAGTACCAGGTCGTAGGCCATCTTGCTGAGCGTAGCCGCCATGCCGGCTAGGGCGAAGGCCACGGTTTTCTCGGTTTTGCCGCGCAGCATCTGGGCGCCTACGCTGCTCACGGCTAAGCTGCCGAAGCCCATTTCCTGGGTGGTCTGGAGCCGGTCGATAGGGAAGGACGAGCCGAAGCCCGCCCCTGAGCCCAGCGGGTTCTGGTCGGCTACGGTGTGGGCGGCTTCGAACAGAGCTAAGTCCAGCAACAGGTGCTCGGCGTAGGCCGAAAACCACAGCCCAAAGGAGCTGGGCATGGCCGCCTGAAAGTGGGTGTAGCCCGGCATCAGGTCGGTTTTGTGGGCTTCGGCTTTCTGCAGCAGCACCTCCACCAGCTCCAGGGTGCGGGCGGCGGCACGCTGGGTGTAGTCCTTGAGAAATAGCTGAATGGCAGTCAACACTTGGTCATTGCGGGAGCGGGCGGTATGGATTTTCTTGCCCGCGTCGCCGTAGTGTTCGGTCAGGTAGGACTCGATTTTGGAGTGTACATCCTCAAAGTCCTCGTCGATGGTGAACGTGCCGGCTTCCAGTTGGGCGGCCAGCTCCTGCAGGCCCTGCTGCAACTGCTGGTTTTCCTCCCCGGAAATCAAACCCGCGCCGGCCAGCATATTCGCCTGGGCCTTGGAGGCCTGCACATCGAACTGCGCCAGGTACATATCCAGCTCCCGGTCGCGGCCCACGGTGAATTGTTCAATCTTCTTATCGACGGCAATGCCTTTATCCCAGATTTTCATGCGCTGACTTATGATGTTTCCGGCCTCGGCCGGGAATGGGTACTACGTGTGGCGGCAGGAGCTGCCAGGAGCTACTGCCTCGCAAACTGCCTGTTTTTTGTCGTTTTCGGCCTCGTATCAGGGTGGGGCGGCTCCCTACCTTTACTTCAGTTCTTAGCAACTCTCCAGCCGCCATGCAGAAAATAACCACGTTCCTGACTTTCAACGACCAGGCCGAAGAAGCGGCGCAGCTCTACACCAGCCTTTTCCCGGAGTCAAAAATCACCCGCCTGACGCACTACACCGCCGGAACATACATGCCGGTCGGCAACGTAATGACGGTTGAGTTTGAACTGGCCGGGCAAAAGTACGTGGCCCTGAACGGAGGACCATACTTCACGTTCAGTACCGGCATCTCGCTATCGGTAAGCTGTGCCGACCAAGCCGAAATCGATACGCTCTGGGACAAGCTCACGGCCGATGGCGGGGAGCCCGGCGACTGTGGCTGGCTGAAAGACCGGTTTGGCGTCTCCTGGCAAATCACGCCGGCCAATATGCTCCAACTCCTGCGCAGCTCCGACCCGGCCCAGATGCAGCGCAAGATGGCCGCCATGATGCAGATGCACAAAATCGACATAGCAGCCCTCGAAAACGCCTAAACGGTCAACTCAAGGCCCGCTAGCAACTCCACGTAGCCCCGTACGCCCGCCCGGATTTCGCTGAGCAGAATGTACTCATCTGGGGTATGGGAGCGTGCCGAGTCGCCGGGGCCGATTTTGACGGTGGTGAAGGGCATCATCGACTGGTCGGACAGCGTGACGGAGCCGAACGTGCGGCAACCCAGGGCTAGTCCGCGCTGCACCAGCGGGTGCGTGAGCGGGATGCGCGAGGAGTTGAGGTGGGTGGAGCGTGGGGTAACGTCGGCCCCGATCAGGCCTCGCACAATGTCCGCCACCTCCGGGTTGGTGTACAGCTCGTTGGTGCGCACATCCACCACGAAGCTGCACCGGTCGGGCACAACGTTGTGCTGGGTACCGGCCTGCATCTGCGTGACGGTCGTCTTCACCGGGCCCAGCAGCTCCGACACCCGCTCAAACTGGAATTCGCGCAGGCGCTGCACATCGTCAAGGGCTTTGTAGAGGGCGTTTTCACCTTCCTCCCGGGCGGCGTGCCCGGTGCGGCCGTGCGCTACGCAGTCGAGCACGACCAGGCCTTTTTCGGCCACGGCCAGATCCATCTGCGTCGGCTCACCTACAATGCCCAGGTCAATCTTCGGCAGCAGCGGCAGTAGCCGGCGGATACCATTCGTGCCCGATACTTCTTCCTCGGCCGTGATAGCGCAGATCAGGTTGAAGGGCGGTGCAGTTTCCTGTTGCTCGAAATAAAGAAACGTAGCCAGCAAACTCACCGCCGAAGCCCCCGCGTCATTGCTTCCCAGGCCGGTCAGCCGGTCACCCTCCACTAAGGCCCCGAAAGGGTCGTAGGTCCAGGAAGCGCCGGGCTTCACGGTGTCGTGGTGGGAGTTAAGCAGGATGGTCGGCTTAGCGGCGTCAAACCGTTTCGACACTGCCCACACGTTGTTGGCGTCGCGCTGGGGCTTGGCGCCATTATGCCGCAGAAAATTCACCAGCAAATCGGCGGTGCGGTCTTCCTCCCGCGAAAAGGAAGGCGTGCGAATAAGCTGTTGCAGCAGCGCAATGGCTTCTTCGGTCAGCGGGTCGGTTAGCTCCGGCATAGAATCGTTTTTACCGGCTCGTTGATGCGTAGCGCGTTTTCGATGACCACCCGCTCGACGCCGGCTTCCAGGGCGGCAAAGGCACTGTCGAGCTTGGGCACCATGCCGGCTGCAATGACGCCCTCGGCTTTGAGCTGCTGATACTCGGCGGCGGTGATTTGCGGAATGACGGAGGCTTCGTCTTTGATATCCCGCAGCACGCCGTCTTTCTCGAAGCAGAAGTGCAGCTCCACCTCGTACTGCACGGCCAAAGCTTGAGCCAGGGTGCTGGCAATGGTGTCGGCGTTGGTATTGAGCAGCTGGCCCGCGCCGTCGTGAGTAATGGCGCAGAACACAGGCGTGAGGTGCATTTCCAGCAATTGGCCTATCAATTCTGCGTTTACCGCATCGACGGGCAGGTCGCCCACAAAGCCATAGTCAATGTCCTTGACGGGGCGCTTGACAGCCCGGATGGCGTTGCCATCGGCGCCGGAAAGGCCGAGGGCATTTACGCCTTCCGCTTGCAGCAGGCTCACCACCTGCTTGTTGGTTTTGCCGGCGTAGAACATGGTTACAATGTCGAGCGTGGCCGCGTCGGTGATGCGGCGGCCTTCTACCATCTGGGGCTCGATGCCCAGGTCGCGGAGCATCTGGCTGGCACCTTTGCCGCCGCCATGTACCAGCAGCTTGCGGCCCGGCACCTGGGCCAGCTCCCGCAGAAACTGCCGCAGCTGGCGTTCATCGTCAATGATGCCACCGCCGATTTTAAAAATTTTCAGGCCTTCACGCATACAGTAGGAGAGAGGAAAAAATGGCCTTAGCGATGCCAGGATGGGCTAAATGGATGGCCGCCCGTGAGCAGGTTTCCGGGAAATGCCGCCGGTAGGAATAATCTTTTTGGGCTGGAAGCGGTAAAGTTTCAAAAAAAACATCTAGTATTGCAACGAATTCGCGGTTTAAACGATTTAAACCGCGAAACACTCCCTCGCCGCCCCGCGGCAACCGTCATGATTCAACTCTCTTCTATTGCGCTTCTGCGACGACCTTGTCTGGTCGTGCGAATCATGCCAGCTTAACCGCTGGCTGCAATAGTACGTCCGGTTTCCGCCTCTACCGCGAACCGACGCCGGGCTTTCCTCTGGAGCCCCACCCAAGAGACACTTCACGAATCAACCGACCCCTAGTCCGAGTGTAATTTCCCGTGTGACTTCTTCCGGCCCTCAGCCGGAACGCCCCGCTCCCCGGCCTGACCGGCCCACCGCACTTCCGGGTTTTTACCTGCTTCCGGCCCTGCCGCCGAAGCCTCCAGCAGCCTCGTCTGTATCCTCTTTTTTCGTCTTTCCGAGTCTGTAGCCGTATAAACCCGGCCACTAACCGAGTCCTGACCATGATTTTACGAGTCGCCAATGCTGCCGATGCGCAGTATGTGGAAACCCTCTGTCAATGGTATGCCGAGTCCGCCAAAGCGCGGGGAGTGGGCATTGCCAAGCGTGACCCCAACTATCTGATCAAGAAGATGGAAAAGGGCGACGCCATCATCGCCTTTATTGAGGAGCAGCTGGCGGGCTTCTGCTACATCGAAACCTTCGAGGACAACAAATTTGTGGTCAACTCGGGGTTGATTGTGAACACCGAGCTGCGCAAGGAGGGCCTGGGCCGCGCCATCAAGCACCGCGTGTTCGAGCTGTCCCGCACCAAGTATCCGCAGGCCAAGATCTTCGGCATCACCACCTCCGCGGCCGTGATGAAGATCAACAACGAGCTGGGCTACCGCCCCGTCACGTTCCCGGAGCTTACCCAGTCCGACGACTTCTGGAAGGGCTGCTCCAGCTGCAAAAACTACGGCATCCTGATGGAGAATGAGCGCAAGATGTGCCTCTGCACCGGCATGGTGTACGACAACCTGGACGACAGTTTCAGCCAGCATACCATCGAAATCCTGGCGCAGGAGCGGTAGAGAACCTAGAAGTGAGAAGGTAGAGCTTAGCGTTGTGCTAACAGAATTCTCTCAGCTCACTTCTTCCTGCCAAATACTGCTTTCTAAGCTCTAACATCTCAGTTCTAAGTTCTCATTTAATGAAAAAAGTAGTTCTCGCTTACAGCGGCGGTTTGGATACGTCCTATTGCGTTGTGTATCTGACGAAAGAGCTGGGCCTGGAAGTCCACACGGTCATCGTCAACTCGGGTGGCTTCTCGCAGGAGGAGCTGGCCGGCATCGAAAAGCGTGCCTACGAAATGGGCTCCAAGCGCCACGAGGTAATCGACGTAACCGAGCGGTTCTACCAGGAGTGTCTGCGCTACCTGCTGGCGGGAAATATTCTGAAGAACGACACGTACCCGCTGAGCGTGAGTGCGGAGCGCATGTTCCAGAGCCTGGCCCTGGCAGAGTACGCCCGCGAAAACAAGGCTGACTACATTGCCCACGGCAGCACCGGGGCCGGCAACGACCAAGTACGTTTCGATGTAGCTTTCTCGGTGATTTCACCCGATACGGAAATCATTACGCCCATCCGCGACCTGGGCCTTTCGCGCCAGCAGGAAATTGAGTACCTGCAGCAGAATGGGGTGGAAATGAGCTGGGAAAAGGCCAAATACTCCATCAACAAGGGTATCTGGGGCACCAGCGTGGGTGGCGTAGAAACCCTGACTTCGCGCCAGGGTTTGCCGGAATCGGCTTGGCCTACGCAGCTCAGCAAAACCGAGCCCCAGGAAATCAGCATCACCTTTGAAGAAGGCGAGCCGGTGGCCCTGAATGGTGCGCAAATGCAGCCGGTGGATTTGATTATTGCCCTTAACGAGCTGGCCGGTCAGTACGCCATCGGCCGCGACACCCACGTGGGCGACACGATTCTGGGCATCAAGGGCCGCGTGGGCTTCGAGGCGCCCGCGCCGCTGATCCTCATCAAAGGCCACCACTTGCTGGAGAAGCACGTTTCCTCGCGCTGGCAGCTGCTACACAAGGACTATATCGCCAACTGGTATGGCACACTGCTGCATGAGGCCCAATACCTCGACCCGGTGATGCGCGACATGGAGGCGTTTCTGGAGTCGTCGCAGGCGCGCGTGTCGGGCACGGTGTACGTCACGCTGAAGCCTTACCAGTTTGAATTGGTGGGTATTGAGTCGGACTTCGACATGATGCAGTCGAAGGTGGCTACCTACGGCGAGGAAAACAATGCCTGGGACTCGCGTGATGCGAAAGGCTTCATCAAGATCTTCAGCAACCAGCTGCGGATTCACGGCTCGTTCAACGATGAAAATTAAGGTTGGTATCGTCGGCGGGGCCGGCTACACGGCGGGGGAGCTACTGCGGATTCTGCTGCACCACGAATCCGCGGAGCTAGGCGCCATCGTCAGCTCTTCCAACGCGGGCAACCCCATCTACCAGGTTCACGACGACCTGGTAGGGGAGACGGATCTGGTATTTGCCTCGGAGCTGGCCGGTGATGAGGATGTGGTGTTCCTGTGCCTGGGCCACGGCAACTCCAAGGCGTGGCTTGAGAAACACGAACTACCCGAAACGACGCACATCATCGACCTCAGCAACGACTTCCGCCTGGAAGCCGATGCGGAGTTTGCGGGTCGAGAGTTTGTGTACGGGCTGCCGGAGCTGAACCGAAGCCGCATCCAGCAAGCGCAGAGCATTGCCAATCCGGGCTGCTTTGCCACCGCTATTCAGCTGGCCTTGCTGCCGCTGGCGCAGGCGGGCAAGCTGACCGACGATGTGCATGTGTCGGCCATTACGGGGAGCACGGGCGCGGGCCAGAGCTTGACGGAGACGGTGCACTTCTCGTGGCGCACCAACAACGTGTCCATCTACAAGCCCTTCACGCACCAGCACCTCGGCGAAATCGGGGAGAGCCTGGCGCAGCTCCAGCATGAGCTGGATGTAGCTATTCACTTCATTCCCTACCGCGGCAACTTCTCGCGGGGCATCTTCGCCAGCGTCTACACGCCGTCGGATTTGACCCAGGAGGAGGCGCGGGAGCTGTACCAGAAGTTCTACGCCGATGCGCCGTTCACCACGGTTTCGGACCAGGAAATTCATCTGAAGCAGGTGGTTAACACCAATAAGTGCCTGCTGCACGTGCAGAAATTCGGCAAGCAGCTGCTTATCACCTCGGTTATTGATAATCTGGTGAAAGGCGCTTCCGGCCAGGCAGTGCAGAATATGAACTTGCTGTTCGGGCTGCCTGAAACGACTGGATTGGGCCTGAAGGCCGGGCTATTCTGATACAACATCAGAACTGTCATGCTGAGCTTGCCGAAGCATCTCTACCGCTTCGTTAGGTGAAAATCGTTCGGTAGAGATGCTTCGGCAAGCTCAGCATGACCTCCTTGCAGGATGTTCATAAGGCTTGATCTAAGTTCTAACTTCTCAGCTCTCACTTCTACATCATGGAGCTTTTCAACGTATATCCGCTCGTCAACATCACGCCGGTAAAGGCGCTGGGAGCGAAACTCTGGGACGACAAGGGCCAGGAGTACCTGGATTTCTACGGGGGCCACGCCGTTATTTCCATCGGCCACAGCCACCCGCACTACGTGCAGCGCCTCACCGGGCAGCTGCAGAACATCGGCTTCTACTCCAACTCGGTGCAGATTCCGATTCAGCGGGAGCTGGCGCAAAAGCTGGGTCAGGTGTCGGGCTACGAGGACTACTCGCTGTTCCTGTGCAACTCCGGCGCTGAGGCTAACGAGAATGCCCTGAAGTTGGCTTCCTTCCACACCGGCAAGAAACGCGTGGTAGCCTTCAAGGGTGCTTTCCACGGTCGTACCAGCGGCGCGGTGGCGGCTACCGATAACCCGAAAATCGTGGCTCCCTTCAACGCCGACCACGCCATTTCCTTCGTGGAATACGACTTAGCGGCGGTGGAGCAGGTGCTACAAGTTGGCGACGTGTGCGCGGCCATCATCGAGCCGATTCAGGGCGTAGGCGGCATTATCAGGCCCTCCGATGAGTTCCTGACTGGCCTGGCGGCGCTGTGCAAGCAGTACGGTGCGCTGCTGATTGCCGACGAGGTGCAGAGCGGCTACGGCCGCAGCGGCAGGTTCTTTGCCCACCAGCACGCCGGCATTCGGCCCGATGTTATTTCGGTGGCCAAAGGCATGGGCAACGGCTTCCCCATCGGTGGCATTCTGATTGCGCCGGAGCTAAAAGCGTCCTATGGTCTGCTGGGGACTACGTTCGGCGGCAACCACCTGGCCTGCGCCGCCGCCCTGGCAGTGCTGGAAGTTATTGAGCAGGAAGATTTACTTGCCCACGCCACCGAGCTGGGCGCTTATCTGCGGCAGGAGCTGGAAGCCAACGCCGGTGCCGAGGAAATCCGCGGCCGGGGCCTGATGGTGGGCATCAAGTACGACTTCCCCATCAAAGATGTGCGCGACAAGCTGCTCTCGGATTTCCACATATTCGTAGGCAACGCCTCCGACCCGACGGTGCTCCGCCTGCTGCCCCCATTGAATATCACCAGGGCGGAGGTTGACCGGTTCCTACAGGCGCTGTATGCGCTGGTGGCCGTCTCGGCCCCTGACCAACTGGCCAAAGCAGCCGGGTAGCTACCGTAGGATGCCTGACTTTCCGACCTAAACACCAGCAGCCAGTTCCCATTTGGCAGCAGAAGGGAGCCAGGGGGTAAGCATACGACAAAAAGCGTCCTGTCAGGTGGAATAACCCGGAGCAGCCGCGCCGATTGGCCCGGTCGCCGGATTGCCGAAACACCGGTGGGGAATACCGCAGAAAAAGCACCGCATTTAGCCAGACAGGATAGCAGGACAAGTTGAGCAAAGCGGGGCGAAAAAAATAGCCTCGCCGGTATGTTGCCGAACGTAACAATACCGTAGCTTTGCAGCATGCTTCAAGCAAACAACTTGTTGATGAAGCGCGGAACCTTGCTCGACGAGGAACCGCGAGTGGGCCGCAAGGTCTTCAAGACCATCGGTTTTCCTGATTTTGCCTCTGGCGTTTTCGTTGTTTTTCCTGGGTATTTCCCCGCCACCGTTTCGGATTTCGAAACGGTTTTTTTATGCTTACTGCGCCCGTCGGCTAATCCACTGTCCTGGCCCGTTGCGTCCCTGCCTCGCCGTGCTTTATCTGGCGTCCGCTTGCCGAAGCATCTCTTCCGCTTCGGTGCCAGAACCCAAATGAAGCAGCACAAGCAGCACGAAATACCTGGACAAGCTCAGCATAACGACCCAAATGACTATGCTGTCCAAACGTGGTTTCAGGCCTGAAACCACATCTTTTGACCACCTGGGAATACCCTGTTCCCTGCCAAGATTTATACATGAGTACCCTGCCCCCCTCTGATACCTCCGCTCCCGACAAGCCCCTGGTTGGCGTCGTCATGGGTTCCAGCAGCGACTGGGAAACCATGAAGCACGCCGTGCAGCTGCTCACGCAGTTTGACGTACCCCACGAGGCCCGCGTAGTATCGGCCCACCGCATGCCCGATGACTTGTTTGCCTACGCCGAACAGGCTGGTCCGCGGGGCTTGCAGGTCATCATTGCCGGTGCGGGTGGCGCTGCTCACTTGCCGGGGATGCTGGCGGCCAAAACCACGGTGCCCGTGCTGGGCGTGCCCGTGGCCAGCCGCCATCTGCAGGGGGTTGATTCGCTGCACAGCATCGTGCAGATGCCCAAAGGGGTGCCCGTGGCCACATTTGCCATCGGCGACGCGGGGGCGGCCAACGCGGCGCTGTTTGCCATAAGCATGCTGGCCCTTCACGATGCCCGCCTGGCTGCCCAACTGCACACCTTCCGGGCCGAACAAACCGAAGCGGCCCGGGCCATGACGCTGCCAGTATGAGCGACCACACGCACGCTGTAATCAGGCTTCCGGTCTTCCCGGACCAGGCGGATGCCGCGGGCCGGCCGGCCACGCTGGGGGTGTTGGGCGGCGGCCAGTTGGGCCGCATGTTTGTGCACGCCGCTCAGCGCCTGGGTTACCGCACCGCCGTGCTGGAGCCCGACCCGCAAAGCCCGGCCGGGCTGGTGAGCCACCACCACATCCGGACCGACTACAATGACCCGGCTGGGTTGGCGCAACTAGCAGACTTGTGCCAGGCCATCACTACCGAGTTTGAAAACGTGCCCGCCGAGGTGTTGCACACGCTGGCCCAGGCCCGACCCGTGGCCCCGACCGCGGCTGCGGTGGGCATTGCCCAGGACCGCATCGAGGAAAAAGCCCACTTTACGGCCTGCGCGGCCGTGTCGGGGGTGATGTGCGCGCCCTACGCGGTAATTACCACACCCGACGAGCTGCGGGCCGTGGCGGCCGGGCGGTCAGACCTGTTGCCCGGCATCCTGAAAACGGCGCGCCTGGGCTACGACGGCAAGGGGCAGATTCGCGTCCGGACGGCCGCGGAACTGACCGCCGCTTGGGCGGAGCTGGGGGGCGTAGCCTGCGTGCTGGAAAAAATGCTGCCGCTCACGGCCGAGTGCTCAGTGCTGGTGGCGCGCGGCTGGGATGGACAGGTGGTGAGCTTCGCACCGCAGCGCAACGTGCACGTGGCCGGCATTCTGGCCGTAACGCACGCCTATGAAGGGGCGTTGCCGCCCGCCCTGGCCGAGCAGGCCCGCGCCGCGGCCGTTTCCATTGCCGGGCACATCGGCTACGTGGGGGTGTTGTGCGTGGAGTTTTTTGTGGTGGCCGACGGCAGCGAGCACGGCGGCCTAGTGGTGAATGAAATGGCCCCGCGCCCGCACAACAGCGGCCACTATACCCTGGACGCCTGCAACGCGTCGCAGTTCGACCTGCAGGTCCACGCCATGGCAGGCTTACCCTTGCTACAGCCGCGCCAGCATTCCCCGGCCATCATGCTCAACCTGCTGGGGGATGTATGGCTTGACGCCAGCGGCGAGCGGCGGGAACCGAACTGGCCCGCCGTGTTAAGCCTACCGGGCACGCACCTGCACCTGTATGGCAAGGCGGAAGCGCGCGCCGGTCGCAAAATGGGCCACCTGAACATCACCGGTCCGGATGTGGCCAGCGTCAAAACCGTGGCGCGCCGGGTGGCGGCGCTGCTCGGCTTGCCGGGGCTGGATGCCATTTAGAAGCCATGCCTGCCATTGCCCAAAGCCAGACCTCGCTGGTGCCACTTGTGGAACCTATTCGAAAAACAAAGAAGCTAAAAAAGAGCAGTATGCTTCAATAAGTAGCCACCAGCCAGCACATGAGCGTTTTAGCGTTTTTAGACACAGTCTAACACGATGTAGAGCCGCACTAGTTTGCGTCTCGTCATGGAACAGCGGGCACCAGAAAGCCCCGGTAAAAAATAACGTCAGCAACGATTGAGACGCAAACTACTGCGGCTCTACAATCAGAACGATAGATGTCCCAAACAGTAAAACTCATCCTCGAAGACGGCACCGAAATCGAGGGTACTTCTTTCGGTGCATTTACCTCCTCCGCAGGCGAGGTAGTATTTAGCACGGCCATGACGGGCTACCCCGAAAACCTGACGGACCCGTCCTTTGCCGGCCAGATTTTGGTGCTGACTTACCCCATGGTAGGCAATTACGGCGTGCCCGGCGAGGAATTGTACGAGTCGATTTCCAGGATTTTCGAGTCGGACAAGATTCACATTGCCGGCCTTGTGGTGAACTACTACTCCGAGGAGCACAGCCACTGGAACGCCGCCAAGAGCCTCGGCGACTGGCTCAAGGAGTACAACATCCCCGGCATCTTTGGGGTGGACACCCGCATGCTCACCAAAATTCTGCGGGAGAAGGGCGCCATGCTGGGCAAAATAATGGCCGAGGAAGACGTGCCCCTGCACGACCCTAACCTGGAAAACCTGGTGGCCCAGGTGAGTCCCGCCGAGGTGAAACGCTACGGCCACGGCCAGCACAAAATCGTGCTCGTCGACTGCGGCACCAAGACCAACATCATCCGCTGCTTTCTGGAGCGCGACGTGGAGCTGATTCGCGTGCCCTGGGACTACGACTTCACCCAGCTCGACTACGACGGCCTGTTCCTCAGCAATGGCCCCGGCGACCCGAAGATGTGTAGCGCTACTATCCAGCACCTGCAAACCGCGCTGGGCCAGGACAAGCCCATTTTCGGCATCTGCCTGGGCTCCCAGCTCATGGGCCTGGCGGCAGGCGGCGACACATTTAAGCTCAAGTACGGCCACCGCAGCCACAACCAGCCGGTGAAGCTTACGGGCACCCAGCGCAGCTACATCACCAGCCAGAACCACGGCTTCGCCGTTGACACCGCCACGCTGCCCGCCGAGTGGACCATGCTGTTCGAGAACCTGAACGACGGCACCTGCGAAGGCATCAAGCACAAGACCAAGCCGTTCTTCTCCACTCAGTTTCACCCCGAAGCCGCCGGTGGCCCCGAGGATACCGAGTATCTGTTCGACGACTTTTTGAAAGCCGTGGCGGAGTATAAGGAAGGAAAGTAGAACAAGCAGAACGAACAGAAAAGAACGTCATGCGGAGCGTAGCATCTTGCTCGCTTCGCCTGCATAAATGACCAGCACAAATGGCCGATAGTGAAAACTCAGTAATTAGCCGAATAATCAATTCTGAAGTTGTTCTTCAGCATTTTGGATATTGGCCGAGCTTTCACGACGCTGAAGTCACTAAGACAACTTTTGAAACTCATCCAACTGGGCGCTACTCAGTCACCTTTGTATTTGCCGCTTTCGAGATGACAAGCGAAGTTGATGAAAGGGGTTATTATAAACTAATAAAGCACTGTAACTTAGAGCTTCAATTTATTGGAATAGAAGAAATTGACTTCAATTATTTCAGTTTTCAAAATATCCTTTTTGGCTTAGAATTCGAAGAAGCTGGCAGTAATATCAGATGCATATTCAATGCTAGTGTTGGCTTGGAAGCTGTTATAGCTGCTGAAGAAGTGCTGGTAATTAGCTTAACGCCAACTGTTCCAATTCCAGACGAGTCACTCGAAGAAACAGACCTGAACGAACCAATGGATGCAAAGAATATATTCATTTCGAGCGAGCATCGGCTACGGAATTTCGACTGGTCAGAAATGATTTATATCGGCTTAGACCACGAGCAGGCGAATGAATACCAAGCTGATAAAGTAGCTAAATACGCTCACTCGCTATTTGACGAACCAGAAGTGTATGTGGTGATTGGTCGTCACGATTCTCACCTATCAACCTTGGAGGAAGCGCTGAAAAAGGTAAGTACTCTCTTGAAAACGACAGACGTGAAACTGTGCAATACGTTGTTCACAAAGGCAATGAAATTCAACAAGATTGGCGTGATGTCTTACGGTCAAAAACGCAATTAGCATTCTCAACGAAATTGGCAAGATGCTTCGCTGCGCTCTGCATGACGTTCTTTTTTAACATGACTGTTTCAACCAACGGTCTGTTACCCAACCCTTAGAATGAACAAACCCAACAAAGTTCTCATCCTCGGTTCCGGCGCGCTCAAGATTGGGGAGGCCGGTGAGTTCGATTACTCCGGTTCTCAGGCCCTCAAGGCGCTGAAAGAGGAAGGCATCCGCACCATCCTCATCAACCCCAACATTGCCACCGTGCAGACGTCGGAAAACATGGCCGACGACGTGTACTTCCTACCCGTGACACCCTTCTTCGTGGAGGAAGTTATCAAGAAGGAGCAGCCCGATGGTATTCTGGTGGCGTTTGGCGGCCAGACGGCCCTGAACTGCGCCGTGGCGTTGTTTCGCGGCGGGGTGTTTGAGAAGTATGGCGTGAAAGTGCTCGGCACGCCCGTGCAAAGCATCATCGACACCGAAGACCGGGATATTTTCAAAGAGAAGCTCGAGCAGATTGGGGTGCTTTCGGCCCGCAGCGTGGCCGTGACAACCATGGAAGACGCGCTGGCCGCAGCCGAGAAAATCGGCTTCCCGATTATCGTGCGGGCGGCGTTTGCGCTGGGCGGCCTGGGCAGCGGCTTTGCCAACAACATGGACGAGCTGCGGACGCTAGCCCAGAAATCCTTCACGACTTCTGATCAGATTCTAGTGGAGGAGTCGTTGAAGGGCTGGAAGGAAGTGGAGTATGAAGTGGTACGCGACCAGTATGATAACTGCATCACGGTCTGCAACATGGAGAACTTCGACCCCATCGGGATTCACACCGGGGAGAGCATCGTGGTGGCCCCGTCGCAGACCTTGAGCAACCGGGAGTACCACAAGCTGCGCAGCATCGGCATCAAAACCATTCGCCACCTCGGCATCGTGGGCGAGTGCAACATTCAGTACGCCCTCGACCCCGTATCGGAAGACTACCGCGTGATTGAGGTGAATGCCCGCTTGTCGCGCTCTTCGGCGTTGGCTTCCAAAGCTACCGGCTACCCGCTGGCGTTTGTGGCAGCCAAGCTGAGTTTGGGCTACTCGCTGTCGGAACTGAAAAACAGCGTAACGCAGACCACTTCGGCCTTCTTTGAGCCGGCCCTGGACTACGTGGTAGTAAAGCTGCCGCGCTGGGACTTGGGCAAGTTTGAGGGCGTGAACCGGCAGATTGGCTCGGCCATGAAGAGTGTGGGCGAGGTCATGGCCATCGGCAAATCCTTCGAGGAAGCCATCCAGAAAGGCCTGCGGATGCTGGATACCGGCAAGCGCGGGTTCGTGGCCAACAAGCCCGAAGCCGTTGATAACGCCACGATTGACAAGCTGCTGAGTGAGCCGAACGAGGAGCGCATCTTCGCTATTAACCTGGCGTTTGAGACGGGCTACACCATTGGGCAGGTGCACGACCTGACCCAGATCGACCTATGGTTTCTGCAGCGCCTGCTGACCATTTTCGAGCTGAGCAAGAAGCTAGCTGAGCGTCGCGGCAGTGGCCTGGATGCCCTAGAAACTGTCCTACTGCGCGAAGCCAAGAAAGCTGGCTTCTCGGACCAGCAGATTGCCGTGAAGGTGCTGGGCGAAGGCGACGTGAAAGCCGACGAGCTGCTGGTGCGGGCCCGCCGCAAAGCGCTGGGCGTATTACCCGTCATCAAGCAGATTGACACGCTGGCCGCCGAATTTCCGGCGAAAACCAACTACCTCTACAGCACCTACCACGGCACCGAAAACGACCTCGCGCCGGAAACCGATAAGTCGATTGTGGTGCTGGGCTCGGGCGTGTACCGCATCGGTAGCTCTGTGGAGTTCGACTGGTGCGGCGTGAATGCCGTGCAGACGGCCGCCGAAGAGGGCTACAAAACCATTATTATCAACTACAACCCCGAAACCGTAAGCACTGACTACGACGTTTCGGACCGGTTGTACTTCGAAGAGCTGAGCTTCGAGCGGGTGATGGATATCCTGGAGTTTGAGCAGCCTACCGGCGTGATTCTGAGCACCGGTGGCCAGATTCCGAACAACCTGGCTACCCGCTTAGCTGATGCCAATGCGCCTATCTTGGGCACGGCGCCGGCCCGCATTGATGAGGCTGAGAACCGCCACAAGTTCAGCAGCATCATGGACGAGTTGGGTATTGCCCAGCCCCGCTGGAAAGAGCTGACTTCGCTGGCTGCCATGTTTGAGTTCGTGGGCGAGGTAGGCTACCCCGTCCTGATCCGTCCGAGCTACGTGTTGTCGGGGGCGGCAATGAACGTGGTTTCCAACGCGTTTGAAATGGAGTCGTTTCTGAAAGCGGCTGCCGAGGTAAGTGCCGAATATCCAGTGGTGGTGTCGGAGTTTATCCAGGAAGCCAAGGAAATTGAGCTGGACGCGGTGGCCGACAAGGGCGAAATCGTGAGCTACGCCATTTCCGAGCACGTGGAGTTTGCCGGCGTACACTCCGGCGACGCCACCATGTACTACCCGCCCCAGCGCGTGTACGTGGGCACGGTGCGCAAGCTCAAAATCATTGCCGAGAAGATTGCCAAGCGCTACGAAATCAGCGGTCCGTTCAACATCCAGTTTCTGGAGAAAAACCGCGAAATCCGGGTGATTGAGTGCAATATTCGCGCTTCCCGCTCCTTCCCGTTCGTGTCCAAAGTCTCGGGCCACAACCTCATCCGCAAGGCCACCCAGGTGCTGCTAGGCAAGAAAGTGGAGCGCGACGCGAGCGAGCTGGTCTACGACCTGCCCTTCGTGGGCGTGAAGGCCCCGCAGTTCTCTTTCACCCGCCTGCCCGGCGCTGATCCGGTCCTGCGCGTGGACATGGTGAGCACCGGCGAGGTAGGCTGCCTGGGCGATACGGCCGAGGAAGCCCTGCTGAAATCGATGCTGAGCGTGGGCTACAAGATTCCGCAGAAGTCGGTGCTGATTTCCAGCGGCCCCATTATCTCCAAGATAGCGCTGCTGGAATCGGCGCGGCTGCTGGTGCAAAGCGGCTACAGCATCTACGCCACGCAGGGCACGCACCGTTTCTTTGCCGAACACAACGTGCCCAGCTCCCTCGTTTTCTGGCCCGACGACCACCAGGAGCCCAACGTGCTGACCTACCTCAAGGAGAAGAAAATCGACCTGGTTATCAATATCCCCAAGAACCTGTCGAAGGGCGAGCTGGACAACGACTACAAAATCCGCCGCACCGCCATCGACTTTGGCGTGGGCTTGCTGACGAATGCCCGCCTGGCCAAGGCCTTCATCCAAGCCTTCTGCACCCTGGAAATGAAGGACCTCAAGATCAAGAGCTGGAACGAGTACAAGGCGATGTAATTGGCTGGTAATAGATCCAGAGTACTCAACAAAAGAACGTCATGCTGAGCGGAGCCGAAGCATCTCTACTGAACGTCCTGTACGAACGAAGCGGTAGAGATGCTTCGACAAGCTTAGCATGACGCTCTAATAAATACCACCCCACATGAAAAATTTCACCTCCTTCGCCGATGCGGGCGACTATAGAGCCCTGTTGCGGCAAGCCCTGGAAATCAAGGCGAATCCGTTTGGCTACCAGTACATCGGGCGCAATAAAACCGTGGGGCTGATTTTCTTCAACCCCAGCCTGCGCACCCGGCTGAGCTCCGTGAAGGCGGCCTACAACCTGGGCGCTCAAGCCTGGGTGCTCAACGCTGGCGCCGATTCCTGGACCCTGGAAATGGCTGATGGCGCGGTGATGAACGGCGGCACGCAGGAGCACATCAAGGACGCCATTGCCGTGATGAGCCAGTACTGCGACGTGCTGGGCGTGCGCACCTTCCCCACGCTCAAGGACAAGGCGGAGGACTACGGCGAAGTGGTATTCAACAAGATTCTGCAGTACGCTACCGTGCCCGTCATCAGCCTGGAAAGCGCCACGCTGCACCCGCTGCAGTCGTTTGCCGATTTGATTACGGTAGCGGAGCACAAGCAGCAGGAGCGCGTGAAAGTGGTGCTGACCTGGGCCCCGCACGTGCGCGCCCTGCCCCAGTGCGTGCCCAACTCGTTTTGCGACTGGTTCTCGGAAATCGACTGGGTCGACTTCGTCATCACTCACCCCGAGGGCTACGAACTGGACCCCAGGTTCACGAAGGGTGCCCGCATTGAGCACGACCAGATCAAAGCCCTGGAAGGCGCCGACTTCGTGCAGGCCAAGAACTGGAGCAGCTACCAGAACTACGGCCAGGTTATCAGCAGCGACCCGAGCTGGATGCTGACGCCTGAGCACCTGGCCGGCACCCACGACGCCAAGTTCCTGCACTGCCTGCCGGTGCGCCGCAACGTGGAAGTGTCGGATGCCATTCTGGATTCACCGAATTCATTAGTGATTCAGGAAGCCGGCAACCGAGTGTTTTCTATGCAAACGGTGCTGCACGAGCTGCTGAAATAAATCAGCCAGTGGCTACCAACGCAAAGGCCGTTCCCAAAGGAGCGGCCTTTTTGCTTAGCCGGCAGCGGCAGCAACGGTTGAAGGAACAATATCCAGCCGCAGAATTTTCTGCCTGTACTCGTCGGGAAGCAGGCTGGCGCGCGCCCATTTGCTGAAGCGTAGGTGCTGCGTGTAGCGGTAGATAAGCAGCGCCGGCCGCAGCCAGGGCGTACGGCCAAGGCGCAATAACTGCCTTACCTGAAGTGGGGCCACGACCCGCTGGGCCTGCAGCAACAGGCGGTAGCGGACGGGCCCTAAGTGCCGCGCGTATTGCTGGTATAAATCGGCGGTGAACGTGCTGTACTCCAGGTGCTGGGCCAAATGTTCCTCTCTGGTTTGAAGCCACTCCGCGTGCGAGGACGGCAACTCGGGAATGCCCATGCGCTGGCCTACGCGGGTAAAGACCGCAAAAACTTCCTGCTTTTCCGCCGGGCTGAGTGGCCGCTCCAGCGTTTCGAAGGCGCGAATGGAGTAATCGATGAGCATGAAGAGCACGTCGCGGTAGGCCCAGGCCGGAATAACCATGCCGCGCTTGGCCTCCACGGCCGCGTGGATAGCCGTAATGGTATCAATGGCCTGCTCAGCACCGGCGCGTTCGGCAAATACAATCTGGCGGGCGTATTCCACGGTGGAGAAGAGGCGCGCCAGCGGATCGGCGGGCAGGCGGCCGGTGAAATAAAGCCAGTCCACGGCCTTATTGAGGGCAAACTCGGCGGCGGCCCCGGCAAAAATAAACAGAACCGTATCAGCCTTGCCCCAGATGCTGCGCACCACGGAGCCTGGAGCTACAAAATATTTTTGATACTGTGACATAACATGATGAAAGGATACTGCGCAACACATAGCCCATGGGAAAATTTCCAAGAGGCGTAACAGGTATGCAAATATATCAAAGAACTTTGTAATTCAAAGTTTAGATTGCTTTGCCACTACGTTGTTTAGGCCTGTTAAATGCTATGGCATCATGCAACTGCTTCTATACCCCTGAAAAAGCCCTTTGCCAATTGTCTGGCAAGGGGCTTTAACACACTTCTTAGCAGTGGGGTGCTAGGCTAAACTATGTACGGCCGCCAGAGCCTTGTCTACTTCCTCCTCCGTGTTGATAATGCCAGGGGTGAAGCGGGCGTAGTTGTAGTAAGTATAAGGCGCTTTGGTAGCCACAATTCCCTGGGCTTTCAGCTTCTCAATTACCTCGTCGGTATTGTAGCCGCGCACTTCAAACGAGGTAATGCCCGACGACAGCTCACTGGAAAGGGGCGTGTGCAGCGTGACGTGGGGCATAGCGGCCAGGCCTTCTTTGCACTGGCGATTAAGCTGGTGTACCCGCGCGCAAACCCGCTCACGGCCCAGGCTTTCTATAAACTCAAAGGCCGCGGTGAAAGCCCAGCGGTGCTCCAGGGAATGAAAGCCGCCGGGAGTCATTTGCTTACCGTCCATGTGGTCGGGCCGCTCGTTTTCCTCAATGATAACGTCCATGGCCTCGGTGTAGCTTGGGATGATGGGGGACACTTGCTGCCAGGCCGCGTGCGTGGCCGCTACCAGCCCCGTACCACGAGGGCCATACAGCCACTTGTGGCCGCTGGTGATGAAAAAGTCGCAGCCCAACTCGGGAAACGTATCCAGCTCAATGCCGAAGCCATGCACGCCGTCCACGAGCAGTAACACCCGGTCGGCCTCGTCGCGGCGGCGGTTGATATCGGCAATGGCCCGGGCAATCTGGGCAACGGGTGTTTTGAGGCCGGTGCTGGAGTGTACCCAGGTGATGCCGACCATGCGGGTTTCGGGTCGCACGGCCTTGGCAATGGATTCCACCATTTCCTCCTGGGTTACGTGGTTCAGACGGTCGTACATGCGCACCTTACGCCAGCTGGCCCCAGTGCGGGCCGTGGCCTGGCGGATGGATTCATGCTGAGAATAGTGGTCGTGCTCGGTGGTGAGGATTTCCTGGCCCGGTTTCAGGTTCAGGCCAGTATAGATGGTGCCCAAACCCATGGTGGTGCTGTCGGTCAGGGCAATGTGGTCGGGGTTGTCTATGCGCAGATAGCGGGCGGCGGCTTTGCGCACTTTCTGCATTTCCTCGTTTTCAAGCTCCAGCGTGTTGAAAACGGGGTTGGCATCCAGCAGTTGGCGGTAGTGCGCAATGGCCTCGCGCACAGGCTGGGGGTGGGTGGCTATAAACTGAGAAGCGCCCAGATGCAGAAATTCGGGTGAGAGGTTGAACAGGGCGCGTACCTCGTCCCAGGATTGCGTTGAGCGGTGGGGGGGGATTTTTTTGATAGAGCATGCGGGTGATAAATAGTGACGCTGGTTAACCGGTGGGCAGAAGCTCTTGATACGCGTCTTAAAATGGCCTGTTCGCCCAAAAAACACGGAAAAGGTTGTCCGTGAAAACCGCTTTTCTTCTCCGATATACCGGTCACTGCTGCGGGCTGGAATTGCATGGTGGCAGCAGTGGCAAGAGTCTGCGAACATAACCTCGGCACTGAAGTTCCGTTAAAGGCTAGTCAAAAGCCTATATAATCCGGCTTTTGTATCGTTCACCTTACCCTGAAAGCATGAAAAAGCTATTTGTCCTCGCTGCCCTCTTCGTAACCGGTGCCACTGCCGCTTCGGCCCAAACCAGCACCACAACCACTACGACAACCCCGCAGCCGACGCAAAGCACCACCGTGCAAACCCAGACCGGTACAACCGTACCAGCTACTACGGGCACCGTAAATACCACCGTAACGACCACGCCTGGCGCGCCTGCTCCGGCCACCTCTACTACGGTAGAAACTCAGTCGGGCACAGGCGTAACGCAGGCTGGCACCACGATGACCGATAAGCCGGCTGATGTGAAAGCCAAAGACAAAAAGAAAAAGTCGAAGGTGAAAGTCGATTAGTCGGCTAAACCGCTTCATTCCTCATCAGCCTAACTGCCACCCGGTAGTTGGGCTGATTGTTTCAGGGCCTCTTTAAAACAGAAAGGCCAGCTGTTTGCCGGCCGCTTCTTCTTCCGTTTCCAGGCTCGACAGCGTAACGCCCAGCAGACGCACGCCTTTGGACAAAGGCAGCAGCCCGGCCAGCAGTTCGCTGCTCACTTGCTCCAATGCTGCCTGGGAACTGATAGGCCCAAGCAGGGTACGGCTGCGCGTAATCTGCTGAAAGTCGGCGTACTTTACTTTTAACGTCACGGTCCGGCCCCGCACGTCGGCGCGCTGGCAGTAGCCCCACACCGATTCCAGGCAGGGCTGCAAGCCAGTTCTCAGCTCTTCCGGCGTGGTCAGGTCCTGCTCGAACGTGGTTTCGGAGCCGACGGACTTGCGCTGACGGTCGGGGCGCACGGGGCGGTGGTCGATGGCGCGGGCAATGTGGTAATAATAGGAGCCAGCCTTGCCGAAGTGCTGGCGCAGAAAAGCTTCCGTCTGCTGGCGCAGGTCGAGGCCCGAGAAGATGCCCAGCCCGTTGAGCCGCGCCGCCGTGGCCGGCCCAATTCCGTGAAACTCGCCCACTCGCAGCTGCTCCACAAACGCCAGCCCCTGCGCCGGCTTTATCACAAACTGTCCGTTAGGCTTGCGGTAATCGGAGGCCAGCTTAGCCAGAAACTTATTGTAGCTGATGCCCGCCGAAGCCGTCAGTTGGGTTTGGCGCAGAATCTCGGCCCGGATTTCGGTGGCAATCTGCGTGGCGGATGCCAGGCCCCGCAGGTTGTCGGTCACGTCGAGGTAGGCCTCGTCCAAGGACAGCGGCTCGATGAGTGGGGTGTACTGAGCGAAAATCTCGCGGATCTGCCGGGAAACGGCTTTATAGACCTCAAACCGGGGCTTTACGAAAATCAACTCGGGGCATTTGCGCAGCGCGGTAGTAGACGGCATAGCCGAGCGTACTCCAAACTGGCGGGCCTCGTAGCTGGCCGCCGCAACCACGCCCCGCTGCCGGGCGCCGCCCACCGCCACAGGCTTGCCGCGCAGGGCGGGGTTGTCGCGCTGCTCCACGGAGGCGTAAAACGCGTCCATGTCGAGGTGAATGATTTTGCGGGTTTCGGCCGGGTCCACGGAGTAGGGGAGAAGGAGCCGCAAAGGTCGGTGCCCCGGCGCTGGCCGTAAAGTATACAGGCCGGAAATTCGTCGAGAAACAGGGGAGCGGGTGCTGCCTGGCGTAACCGGCTTGCTACTTTTTTCTGCTTTATGAATCCACCCGGCAACCAACCCATTGGCTACTGGCTGAAAAAGCTGGATGAGCTGCTAACCCGCCGCATTCAGGAAGCCCAATACCAGGCGGGCCTTACGCGGCTGGGCTGGCAGCTTTTGCAAACAGTCAGTCAAACTTCCCTGGCACCCTTCGAGGCGCTGGCGGCGGCGCTTGCACCTTTTGCTTCACCTCCCGAAATCCAACAACTATTGGAGGAGTTTCGAGCGAAAGGTTGGCTGCAGAAAGCCCAGGCAAGCTATGCGCTTACAGCCGCCGGGCAACAGCTCTACCAGCAGTGCCTGGAGGCGCAGCAACGGGTGCGGGAGCGGGTGATGCGGGGTATTTCGGCTGAAGAATACGCCCTGACGCTAGCCGTATTGCAGCGGATGGCACAAAATCTGGCAGAGCCTGAGGCGCCTCAACCCTAATCCTGCGCCGGCTCCAGAGGCACGGCCTCAGGCGTGGGGCGCGGCTTCTGGCTCACCAGGAACACGCCCCCGAAAATAAGCAGGGCCTGCAGGGCTTTGGTGAGCGTGAGGGTGTCTTTGCCCAGGGCCACGGCTATGCCCACTGCCAAGGCTGGCTGCAGGTAGATGTAGGCGCCCAGCAGGGCGGGGGAGGCGTACTTCAAGGCCCAGTTGTTGAGCAGGTAGGCTAGAATAGTAAGGCAGACAACCATGTAGGCAATGGCTGCCCAGATACCCGGCGGAAAGCTGGCATAGTCGGGAGCCAGCACCTGCTGCCAGCCGGCAGGCACTGCTATGAACGTGCCCACCAGAAATATGCGCGCCAGCACCGTGAAGGGGTGGTACTTGCGCATCAGCGGCATTACGATAACCAGGTAAATGCCGAAAGCCGTGGCATTGAGCAAGATAAACACATTGCCCAGCAGCCCGTCCTGCCCGCCGGCCGCTACGGGGCCCCGGCTCAGGATAATGCTGGCCGCCCCGGCCGCCGCCAACCCAATGCCCAGCAGCCGCGGGAACGTAATCTTCTCGCCCAGCAGCACCACCGAGGCCAGCACCGTAACTACCGGCGCAATGGTCTGGATAAGGGAGGCATTAATGGGCGAGGTCAGATTCAGGCCTGAGAAAAACAGCAGCTGATTCAGCCCGATGCCCAGGATGCCGCTGGCCACAGCCCGCAGGTGGTCGGCCCGGCCCCGGATGCGGTCCTGCGGCGCTACCAGGCGGCTGAGTACCCCAAAAAACACGGCCGCGCCCACAATGCGCAGCACCACCAGCCCAAACGGCCCCATGTAGCGCGGCATCACATCTTTGCTGATACTGTAGTTGGCGGCGTAAATGAGGGCCACCACAAACAAGGCCGCGTGGACCTTACCAGAATTCTTCATTGCACGGCGAAGGTAGTAGCCCAAACGGTAGCTTTGCTGACTTTCAGGGGCCATTCGCGTATAGTGGGCTGAAGGCATCGGCCGGGTGCGGTCCGTCCGCTACCGCCAAAAGCCCCGAAAGTTACCGTTTGCGCTTATCCTGTTTTCTATGGCCACTGGCTCTTTGTTTGAACCCGATTCCCCGTCACCCGCGCAGCCCAACGAGCCCCGGCCCGGCGCCCCGCTGGCGGAACGCATGCGCCCGCGCACCCTCGACAACTACGCCGGGCAGGAGCACCTGATTGGGCCGGAAGGCGTGCTGCGGCGCTATTTGCAGGCCGGGCGTTTGCCCAGCCTCATCCTGTGGGGGCCGCCCGGGGTAGGCAAAACCACTTTGGCTAACCTGCTGGCCCAGGAGCTGGGCAAGCCCTTCGCCTCCCTGAGTGCCGTGAATGCCGGTGTGAAGGACGTACGCGAGGTGATAGAGCGAGCCAAAAAGCAGCGCGGCACCGTGCTGTTTATCGATGAAATTCACCGCTTCAGCAAAAGCCAGCAGGACGCCTTGCTGGGCGCCGTGGAACAAGGCATCGTCACGCTTATAGGGGCCACCACCGAAAACCCCTCGTTTGAGGTAATTCCGGCCGTGCTCAGCCGCGCCCAGGTATACGTGCTGGAGTCCCTGGGCAAGGATATCCTAATTGGCATTGTGGATAAAGCCCTGGCCGAAGACGAGGTGCTCAAGCAACGGAACGTACGGATGCAGGACTACGGCGCCCTGCTCACCATTTCCGGGGGCGATGCGCGCAAGCTGCTCAACCTACTGGAAATTGTGGTGGAAGCCAGCCGCCCCAACCCCGAAACCGGGGAAATTGTCATTACCGACGAGGTGGTGCAGCAGCTGGCCCAGCAGCACCTGGCGCGCTACGACAAAGGCGGGGAGATGCACTACGACGTCATTTCGGCCTTTATCAAAAGCATCCGTGGCTCCGACCCCAACGCGGCCCTCTACTACCTGGCCATCATGCTGGAAGGCGGGGAGGACCCCAAGTTCATTGCCCGTCGCCTGCTTATTCTCTCCTCCGAAGATGTGGGCCTGGCCAACCCTAATGCCCTGATGCTGGCCCAGAGTTGCTTTCAGGCCGTGGCCGTGATTGGCATGCCTGAGTCGGACATCATTCTGGGGCAAACGGTGGTGTACCTGGCTTCCTCGCCCAAGAGCAACGCCAGCTACAAGGCCATTCGGGAGGCCCGCGCCTTTGTGCGCCAGCACGGCCCCCAGCCGGTACCCATCCCGCTACGTAATGCGCCCACCAAGCTGATGAAGGAGCTGGGCTACGGCAACGAATACCAATACTCCCACGACTATCCCGGCAACTTCGCCTTCCAGGAGTTTCTGCCCGAAGCCATTAGCGGCCGCCGCTTCTACGAGCCCGGCCACAACCCCGCTGAAGCCAAAGCCCAGGAGCGCCTGCGCCAGCTCTGGGGCGAGAAGTATGGTTATTGAGTGAGGCGGCCAGGGCTTGGGCGATTCAGAAGATAGCCAGCAAAGCGGGCGCATCTGTCCGTCGAAGGATAGAAGCCAGTGTCCTGCCTGGCGGCCGTGCGACGGCCATACGGCACCGCACCAAGCTACCCCCATACCGCGCCGTCCACCCCCGGTGGCGCGGGGGAGGCCCGTGTTGAGCCGCCGAAACGGCCCGTTGGTTGATTAGCCGGCATCGGCTCCGGAAAGCCTTTACTTTTGTTAGCATCCCTCACCCGTTAGACTTTTCTGATGAGACAGTTTTTCAAGTACGTACTGGCCACGCTCACCGGCCTCGTACTGTTTGCCTTCGTGGGCGTTGTGCTGATGATCGGCTTTATCGTAGCCGCCGCTTCCACCGATAAGGACGTGACCGTGGCCGATAATTCGGTTCTGGAATTGAAACTCGATAAGCCCGTGGCTGAGCGAGGCTTCGAAAACCCGTTGTCGGCCTTTGCCGGTGGCGAAAATACCGTGGGCCTGGACGAGCTGAAAGCCGCCATCCGCCGCGCCAAAAAGGACGACGACATCAAGGGCATCTTCCTGAACCTGGAAATGGTGCAGGGCGGCATGGCCACGCTGGAAGAAATCCGCCACGAGCTGGCCGACTTCAAAAAGGGCGGCAAGTTTGTGGTCAGCTACACCGACGCGCAGTCGGAGAAAAGCTACTACCTGGCTTCGGTGGCCGATAAGCTGTACCTAAATCCCCAGGGTACGTTGGAGTTCAACGGCCTGTCGTCGGAGACGATGTACTACAAGAACCTGTTCGACAAACTGGGCGTGCAGGCGCAGATTTTCCGCGTGGGCTCGTTTAAAAGCGCCGTGGAGCCGTTTTTCCGCACCAACATGTCGGACTCGGCCCGCCTGCAGACGTCCTCCTTCCTGAACTCGCTGAACGACGCCATGCTGGCCGAGGTGGCTGCCGCCCGTAAGATTGCGCCGGCCCGCCTGCGCGTCATCAGCGACTCGATGCTGGTGCACAATGCCGCCGATGCCAAGCGGCTGGGCCTGGTGACGGACCTCGGCTATTACGACCAGGCCACCGACTACATCAAGGGCAAGCTGGGCGTAGAGAAAGACGAAAAGCTAAGCCTAATTACGCTTTCCGACTACCTCAAAGGCGAAGACGCCGACGAGAATACCAGCGGTAACCGCATTGCCGTGGTGTACGCCGATGGCGACATCGTGATGGGACGGGGCGGCAACGAGAGCATCGGCAGCACCCGCTTTGCCGAAGCCATCCGTAAGGCCCGCCTCGACAAGAAAGTGAAGGCCGTAGTGCTGCGTGTGAACTCGCCTGGGGGCTCGTCCCTGGCTTCCGACATCATCTACCGCGAAGTGATGCTGACCAAGAAAGTAAAGCCCGTTATTGCCAGCATGTCGGACGTGGCGGCCTCGGGCGGCTACTTCATTGCTATGGGCTGCGACACCATTGTGGCGCACCCGACGACGATTACCGGCTCCATTGGCGTGTTCGGGGTGCTGCCCAACATCGCGCCCTTCCTGAGCGACAAGCTGGGCATCACCACGGACCGTGTAACCACCGGCAAGTTCTCCGACTTCCCCACCGTCACGCGTGCCCTCACGCCCTTCGAGCAGCAGCAGTTTCAGCAGGAAGTAAACCGCATCTACGCCGACTTCACTTCCAAGGCCGCCGCCGGGCGCAAGATGCCAGTAGAGCGCCTGCGCCGCCTGGCCTCGGGCCGGGTATGGTCGGGAGTGGAGGCCAAGCAGCGCGGCCTGGTAGATGTGCTGGGCTCGTTTGATGATGCCCTGCGCATTGCGGCCCGCCGCGCCAACCTCAAGGAAGGCGACTACCGCATCCAGAAGCTGCCCCGCCAGAAAACCTTCGCCGAAAACCTGTTCAGCTCCTTCAACGAGGAAGCCCGCCTGCGCCTGGTGAAATCGGAACTGGGCCCACTCTATCCCATGTTCGAGCAGTACCAGAAACTCAGCCAGATGAAAGGCGTACAGATGCGCGCGCCCTTCGTGCTGGACGTGCAGTAAGTGAATTGCTAGCTCAATAAAAAGGCCCGCTATACAGCGGGCCTTTTTATTGAGCTATGGTTGCCGGATGCCGTAGTAAATTCGTTCTTCCGTGCCATGACCAACCGTTGTAACCAAAGCAAAACGGGCGCTGTCACCTGCAGTGAAAAACGACGCATAATAAGTCTGCAGAGGTAAAGGCTGACGTTTATAGTGCAGAAATACGTAGGCTCCCTTTTCGTCCGGCTTTTCGGGAGTGGCGCTGTAAAAAGGAGTATAAAACAGTTGAATAGAGCCCCACTTTAAGGCGCTGCCATCTTTCGTAATCGTAATCAGTTCGTCCGGCTCGCGTATTTTGAGGCCCTGCTGAAATGGTGGACTAGTGACCCTTATTACTTTACAGGCATAATTGCCCGCAAAGTTCAGCGGAACGCGGCTGAAGATATCGTAAGGCGTAATAACCACCGTTTTCCGGGCCGTATCACTTCTGGTCCCTTCTAACGCCACCAGCCGGATAGTGTAGGTGCCAGGTTTTGTGTAACGAACCGATGGATTCTCTTCCTCGCTGCCGTATTGGGTGTCAAATTCCCAGCTATACTGCGTTGCGTGCTGCGACTGGTTCTGGAGTGAAAATGGTGTGTATTGTTCGGCTTCGGTGGGGGAAGTGAAATCGGCTTTGGGTAAAGTAGGCTGCTCCGCCTCTTTTTTGCAAGCACCAAGCAAGCCTATTGATGCCAAGAAAAACAAGGACACTTTCATAGCTGGGCTTACATAGTATGTAGTATGGTCCAAATATAGCAGAGTATAAGAAGTAGTATTCAGGTGATTAAAAACAACAGCAGAATTTACGGATAATGACAGCGGTTGTAATAATCAACTTGCGTCCAGCTAGTGAGCCGTAGCCCGTATACTTGCACAACCTTTTCTGCTACCATGCAAGACCTCCTCGAAGCCGCCAACTACCTCCGCCAGCACCTCACCGATTTTCAGCCCGAAGCCGGCATCATTCTGGGCACCGGGCTGGGTGCGCTGGCCCGGGAAGTAGCCGTGCAGCACCGCTTCAGCTACGCCGACATTCCGCACTTCCCGGTATCGACGGTGGAAAGCCACGCCGGCGAGCTGCTGGCGGGCACCCTGGCTGGCAAGCGGGTGCTGGTGATGCGCGGGCGGTTTCACTTCTATGAAGGATATACCATGCCGCAGGTGGTGTTTCCAGTGCGCGTGATGAAGCTGCTGGGCATCCGGCACCTGTTTGTGAGCAACGCCAGCGGCGGCCTCCACCCCGACTACAACTACTCCGACCTGCTGCTGCTGGAAGACCACATCAACCTGCAGCCCACCAACCCGCTCATCGGCAAGAACCTAGACGAGCTGGGCCCGCGCTTCCCCGATATGATGGAGCCCTACGACCAGCGCCTGCTCGGGTTGGCGGAGGAAGCAGCCCGGGAACTAGGCCTCACGCACTACCTGCGCCGGGGCGTGTATGCCAGCCTGCCCGGCCCTATGCTCGAAACGCCCGCCGAGTACCGCTACCTGCGCACTGTTGGGGCCGATGCGGTGGGGATGAGCACCGTGCCCGAGGTTATTGCCGCCGTGCATATGGGTTTGCCCGTGCTGGCCGTATCCGTCATCACCGACCTGTGCGCCCCCGGCAAGCTCAAGAAAGTTGACATTGCCGATATCCTGCGCACCGCCGCCGTGGCCGAGCCCCGCCTCACCGCTCTGCTGCAGCGGGTGCTGGAAAAACTTTGATTAATGTGCTAATGTGAAGAAATGTGAGGAATGTGCTAACGCCTTGGCTGTCATTGCGAGGACGAAGGACATTCCGCGCATCAAGCGGCGTCAATCCGTCCTGGGCAACGCACTAGGCCCCGGAATATGAAAAGCCCCTGACGCCAGCACGGACGTCAGGGGCTTTTTGGTAGAAGAGTGTCAGGTACGCTGCTCAGGACGGATTGCTTCTCTATGCTCGCCATGACAGCTAAAGCATTAGCACATTCCTCCACATCAGCACATTAAACCCCTATTGCCGGGAGAAAATCCGCTGCTCCAGCAGCTGTTCTTTGTTGATGAAGCTGTACACCAGCGTGCTGTTGTCGACGTTGCCCAGGTTATAGGTGTTGGTGGTGCCTTTGTGGTCGGTAATTTCGAGCAGCCTGTTTCCCTGACCCGTCAGCTTCCAGGTGCCAGCGGTGGTGGAGTTGTCGAGCAATTGGGTCTGGGTGTAGGCGCCGTCATTTTTGAACTGCAGCTTGTAGCGGTCCTTGATGTCGTTGCCTTTAGCGGCTGATTGACCGCCTATGGCTATTTCATCCAGCTGCCAGGTATACAGCAGGGCATTAGCCGAGTAGGACGGGGCCGGGTCGCACCCACAGGACATGTTCTCGCAGCTGCTCACCAGCCCGAAGACGAAGAGAAATACCAGCGCAAGGGAAAACGTACGGCTCATGATAGAAGGTAATAGGTGGATGACTATGGTCTAGGAGCCCACCTGCCACGCCAGCGTTGCATGCTTCGCCTGAAGCCGGTTACTTAATGATAATTGTGCGCCGCTCATAGCTCAGCACGGTGAATACGCCCAAGCCACCCTGCACCGTGCTGCGGATGCCAGCGGGCTGCGCAAACGGGTTGCCGTTGGCCCCGCGCGCATCATCCACCGACTGCATAAAGTCGGCATAGGCCTTGTCCAGGTGGTAGAGCGTGGTGATGAGCGTATCGCCTGGGTCGAACTCATAGCTGGTGCCCAGCGTGAACTCCTGCCCGTTGTTGAGCCGGTCATCGGGCGTGTAGTCTACCTCCGGGTCGTCGGAAATACTGTCGCGGTGAATCTGGAAGCGGTAATAGTCGCCCGCGGTAGCCGGGTCCTGAAACCGTACCAGCACGTAGGCTTCGCGCTGGTCTTCGGGCCGGTCGTTGAATTTCCACTCCACCGTATCGATGGGCACGCGGGCGGGCATGGTGGCCGTGCCCGTGAGGTGGCGGCCCAGCGCATCCGTTACGTCCAGCGTGAAGACGTCGCCGGGCTGCGCCTGCAGCCGGGCATGGCCGCGGTGGGTGTAGCCTTTTTTGTGACCGGGTTGAAAGCCGGGGCAAACTCCAGGGTGTCGCGCCAGCCGGCGGGGCCACTCAGCACCACCTGCACCTGCTGGGGTAGGCTGGGGTTGGGCGAAGCCAGGTACTCCGTAGTTTCCGTGACGGTGAGCTGGGGCACGCGGCCGGGGTCGAGGTAGCACTCCACTACCAGTTGGGCCGGGTACGCGGGCAGCTCCACGTCGATATCCTGCTGCAGGCCGCAACCGCCAAGCATAGCGAGGCTGCCAACTGTCAGAAGCCCGACGGCCCGGTTCAGCACCGGCCACAAAATCCGAGAAATTCGCATGAATCCGTGGTTCAGAATTTGAAATTGTACGTAGCCGAGGGAATGACAGGGAACAGGGAAACCTGTCGGGCGCGGTAGCCGATTACCTGGCTTTCATCCTCGTTTTTCACCTGATCGAAGAACACGAAGTAGGGGTTGCGGCGGCTGTAGGCATTATAAACGCTGAACGTCAAGTCCGACTCCGTAAACCAGCGCGTGGGCTTCATCTTCCAGACCAAACCCAGATCCAGGCGGTGGTAGGGCGCCAGCCGGTAGCCGTTGCGGTTCGGGTACACCGGCACGGCCGAGTCTTCGGCCCCGTACACATCCTGGAACAGGAACCGGGCCAGCGGCAGGGTAGTAGGGTTGCCTGAGCTGTAGGTGAAGGAACCCGTAAGGCTCACGCGCTGGCTGAGCTTATGCAGGCCCACAACCGTGAGGTTGTGGCGCCGGTCGTAGGTGGGGTAGAACAACTCCCCGTTGTTGATGCCGGCGGTGCCGCGCTGGGCCGGAAAGCGCCGCTTGGTCCAGGAAAGCGTGTAGCCTATCCAGCCGGTAGTGCGCCCGGTTTTCTTTTCCAGGTAGATTTCGTCGCCGTAGGCAAAGCCCTTCCCGAATAGGAATTCGGCGTCCAAGTCGGGGTTCACGAACAGCTGGGCCCCGTCGCGGAAGTCCACCTGGTTTTTCGCCCACTTATAATACACTTCATTGGAAAGCAGCCACTGGCCGCCCGCAAACAGGAAGCTGGCCCCGGCCGAAGCCTGCTGGCTGCGCTGGGGCTTCACGGAAAGGCGCGAAGGATACCAGATATCCGTGGGCAGGGAGGCGCCGGAGTTTGTGACCAGATGCAGGTACTGGTACATGAGGGCGTAGTTGGCCTTGAGCGTGAGCTTGGGCGAAAGGGTGTAGCGGGCCGCTGCGCGGGGCTCCAGGCCGGCGTAGGCATCGGAGCCGCTGCGGAAGCCCGTCAGGCGCAGGCCACCCTCCAGCTGCCACCGGTCGGAAGCGCGGAAGTTGTCGGTGGCGTAGAGGCCGCCTTCCTGCCCGTCGTAGCCCACGTCGTCGCCGAAGTTCAGGCGCCCGTCGGCGGAGCCGGCCTTCAGGCGGCCCACCCCAAAGCGGTGCTGGGTGCCCATGGCCCCAAAGCGCACGGTGTGCCGCTCGTTGGGCGTGTACTCGAAGTCGGTTTTAAGCGTGTAGTCGCGGATGGTGGACGACAGGTTGAAGCTGAACTGGTCGAGCTTGTTGGCAATTTCGTACTTGTAGTGCGTAAACGAGGCCGAGGTGTTGGCGTACAGGCGTGGGCTGAACACGTGGTTCCAGCGAGCCGAGGCCACGGCGTTGCCCCAGTTGAAATTGAAGTTGAAGCCGCCCGGGGAGTTAAAGCCGAACTTGTCCTGGCCGTAGTAGCCGCTCAGGTACACCCGGTCCTTTTCGCTTAGCGTGTAGTTGGCCTTGGCGTTGAAGTCGTAGAAGTAGTAGTCGGGAATAGGGTTGAAGTCCGGGTCACCCTCATTAAGCTTGTTGATCTGGCGGGTGAAGACGTCAAAGTACGTGCGCCGCCCCGACACCAGGAACGCACCCTTGCCCTTCTTTAGCGGCCCTTCCACCGTCAGACGGGAGGAAATCAGCCCCAGCCCGCCCGTTATACCCAGTTTCTGGTTGTTGCCCTCGCGCAGCTTCACATCCACCACCGACGAAAGCCGCCCCCCAAACTGCGCCGGGAAGCCCCCTTTGTACAGATCCACGCTCTGCACCGCATCAGAGTTGAACACCGAAAACAGCCCGAACAGGTGATTGGGATTGTATACCACCGCGTCGTCCACGAGCACCAGGTTCTGGTCGGCCGAGCCACCGCGCACAAACAGGCCACTGGTGCCTTCACCGCCGTTCTGCACCCCGGGCTTCAGCTGCAGGGTTTTCAGAATATCCACTTCCCCAAACAGGGCGGGCAGCAGCTTGGCTTCGGCGGCGGTGAGGCGCTCCACGCTCATCTGGGTGCTTTTCTGCTTTTGTTCCAGGGTGCCGCTGGCTTCCACCACCACTTCGCCCAGCTCGGTGCCGCCGGGCGTCAGGCGGAAATCCAGCCGCTGGCTGGCACGTAGGTTCACGTCGCGCGTAATGGTCTGATACCCGATAAAGGACACAACCACCTGGTAGCGCCCGGCGGGCAAAGAAAGCGTGTAGGTGCCTTTCTCATCGGCCGTGGCACCCGTGCTCAGGGCGGGCACGGCTACCGTAGCTCCCGGCAGAATGCCTGCCTCGCCCTGCACCCGGCCGCTGAGCGTGATGGTGCCTTGCTGCGCCGCTGCCGGGCCGGCCGCCAAGCAGATTATTCCCAAAAAAAGCCTTCCAAGAAAAGAAAAAAACGCATCAGCACCAAGCTATAACCCACCAAACAGGCACAAAGGTAAACGCCCCGACCGCGCCGGGCAGTATAGCAAACCTGCTTCTTTGGAAAAGACTATAAATAAGGCTGCATCACCTGTGCCAGCTGCTGGGCTGGCACCACGCCCGCCTGCCGCCACACCGGCTGCCCTTTATGAAACAGAATAAGCGTAGGAATGCTTTGCACCCGGAACTGCTGAGCTGCGGCCTGGTTGCGGTCTACATCCACTTTGATGATTTTCAGCTTTCCCTGGTAGTCAGCGGCCACCTGCTGCAGAATGGGCGCCATGGTTTTGCACGGCCCGCACCAGTCGGCGTAAAAATCGACCAATACCGGCATGCCGGGGCTGTTGATGAGTTCGGTGAAGGACTTTTTAGGCATGGCAGTAAGTGTTGAAAACGAAAAAGCGTCCGGCGCAAGCTGCACCGGACGCTCCTATACGGAAGAACCGCAGGGTTATTTTCGTTTTTCGACTACCGTTACGTCATTGGTCGTCGTCGGGAACTCAAAGCGCCCGCCCACTACTTTTTTGCCGGCCACCATGCAGGCCCAGGTGTAGCGCCCCGGCGTGGATTTGGCCGCCTCGCCTGCCTCCGACTTGAAATAGTCACCGTTGGTGGGGTCGGCCGGGTACATAACGTCGGCGCCGTTCTGGCCTTTCTCAATATCCTTTACCAGGATATATTCCTTGCCGGTCGACTCGCTGGTGACCACGAACTTGGCGGTGTAAGTGCCCAATACGCCATATTTATCCATCACCCCCAGGCGGATATAGGCATCGGTAGATACCATCCAGGTTTGGGCCTGCGCCGTTGCGGGCCGAAACGCCAGCATAATCAGCAAAAGACCCGCTACGCGCAGAAGTTGCAGGCCACGTTTAGACAAAGCGGAAGTAGAAGTTTGCATGCGGTAAGAGGAGATAAAGGTGAAAACAAGGAAAAGGGAAAATGGGGGTAAGAGAGCGGAACACGTGTGATTGGTGGGATTATATCATCTCGCGTAATCAAATATAATGAGGATGCCCGGGAATCAAACAAACGTTTGGTATTCTTTTTTTATAAAACGGAAGGAAGTCAAACCGAACAATAGCCTGAGAAGCCGCTAACAGCGAAAGGGTTGTAAAAAAATGTAATTCAATTACTGTACCAATTCCCTGCTGAATACCTTTTGGCTGCTGCCTGCAACAGCTGTGGCCCCCGGCAAGTGCGGGCGCTTCGTACGGTATGAGCTGGCTTAGAATCCTAAAAACCGGGGCCGACCGCAAACTTGCATTATGCAGCTATTTTGGAAGAACAATGCACCGCCGCTTCAAAGCGCCCAGTGGCTCATTGTTCCCGGGAAACGTTGCGCAAAGTGCAGGAGCTCCAGAATGGCTTTCCCGGGTTGAAGCCCGGGCGTGGGAGCATCTTTAGTGGCGGCTGCCGTTTCTTTGCGCCCTGATGTCGTCCTGAATATATATAATGGAGTTTCTCGCGTTTCCTGCCGCCCGCCGCCACGCTGCCAGTACCGTGGTAGTAGATAGTATCCTGCCCCGGGCTGCCCTCACGCTGGCGCACTGGCGCGCGGCGCCTACTCCGGCCGCGTATCAGGATGATACCAGCGCCGGCTCGGTGCTGCGTGCCCTACGCCAGCCGGCCGCCGGTTGGGCGCAGGCCAGCTACGTTACGGCCAACCACTTCGACGTCGACGGGTTCTTGGGCGTGTGGGCGTGGCTGAATCCGGCGCTGGCGCTGCGCTACGACGAACTGCTGCGCCTGGCAGCTACTCTGGGCGACTTCCGCGAAATCGATTGGCAGAGCCCGCTCGCCGACCAGGCTCTGCAGCTGGTGTGCTGGCTGAATGCCGAGGAAAAAGCCCGCTTCTACGAGCCATTCGGGGCCCCGGCCTGGCGGCGCCGCGAAGACGAGGCTTCAGCAGAGAAATTCGACTGGTTTCTGCCGCGCTTCGGCCCCATCCTGGAAAATCCTGGCCTTGGCCGCGCCGCGTGGGAGGCCGAGTACCGGCGCGTAAAGCAGGCGGCAACTCGTGTGCAAAGCCCCGTTGCCACCGTGGGGCGCTACCCCGAAATTGGCTTGACGGTGGTGCGCACGCCGGAGCCGCTGCCGTATTATGCCCTGTTCAGCCCCAGCATTGGCACTGACATAGTGCTGAGCCTGTACGACGGGCAGCGCTACGAGCTGGAATACAAGTACACCACTTGGATTGACCTCGAAAGCCGCCCCACGCTGCCCCGCCTGCCGCTCGACGGCCTTGGTGCCCAACTCAACGCCCGGGAAAACAGTCCGCACCGCTGGTCCTTCGACGGCATCACCGATACCGGTCCGCTGCTGCGCCTCAATGGCCGGCAGCTCACGAAAGCCCAGCGCTACGCCGACCCCGACCAGCGGCCCATCTATGCCTCTTCGATTTCACCGGAAGAAATGGAAGCGGAAGTGGTGGCCTTTTTCCGGGCGGGCTACGCGGGCATCAAGCCGAAGCGGCACTGGACCTGGGCTGAAGTTCGGGAAATTGGAGGCCTGGCAGGATAAATAGGGTATGCCAGTCATGCTTCGGTAAGCTCAGCACGAAGACTGACAGTATGGATGCGTCTATATTTCCTCCCCAAACCCCAGCACCTGCAGGGTGCTGACGCCGCCCGCGCCTTTCCGCACGTTGATTTGGGTGGTGACGCGCTCCTTCAGGGCCTCCACATGGGAGATGATACCGATAGTTTTGCCCGTGCCCTGCAGCATCTCCAGCGCCGAGAGGGCCACATCCAGCGTGTCGGGGTCGAGCGTGCCGAAGCCTTCGTCAATGAAAAGCGTGTCAATCTGGGTTTTGCGGCCTGCCAGCTCCGAAAGGCCCAAGGCCAGGGCCAGGCTCACCAGGAAGCTCTCCCCACCCGACAGGGAATTCATGGAGCGCACGGCACCGGCCTGGTATTCGTCCTGAATGAGCAGGTCGAGGTGCTGCTCGGGGTTGCGCAGAATGCGGTACCGGTCGGTGAAGCGGTGCAGGTGGCGGTTGGCCAGGTCCACGAGGCGGGCCAAAGTAAGGCCCTGGGCAAACTCGCTGAACTTCTTGCCATCGGCCGAGCCAATGACTTCGGCCAGCTGCCGCCAGCGGCGGGCTTCCTGCTGCTGCTTTTCCAGCGCCGCTGCCAGTGCCGCGTGGCGCTCCTGCCCGGCCTGGTGGGCACTTAGCCGCTCCTGTCGCTGGCCCAGCTGCTGATTGAGCTGTGCCAGCTGCTGGTTGCCGCTGGCCAGCTGGTGTTCAATAACCTCCAGCGGCTCCGGGGTGAGGGCGCGAAATTCTTCCTTGCCCATCAGCTCAGTGGTTTCCCGGATAGTTTGCTCTGCCAGGGCTACGTCCTGCTCGTGGCGGCGCAACTGGCTTTGCAGCGTCCCGGCTTCCGCTTCCGGCAGCAGAAGGGCCGGTAGCGTGGCCGGGTCTGGGGCGAGGCCGGCAGCGGCGAGGCCGGCTACCAGCGCCGTGTGCTGCTGCTGCCGGGCATCCTGCTGCCGCTGGGTTTCCTGCTGGCGCTGCTGCAGCGTGCTGGTGGCCACCGTGCGGGCAGTTTCGTGCTGCTGAAGCTGCTGCTCGGCCTGGCGTAGCAACTGCTCGGCGGTGCGCACGGCCGCTTCCAGCTGCTCCCGCGCCCGGGCCACGTCGGCGTCGGGCAGCAGCTCCTGGCGCCGCTGCTGCTGAAGCTGGATGGCGTTGTGCTGCTCCACGAGACCTTGCTTGCGGATTTTAAGCCAGGCCTGCAGCTCCTGCTGGTCGGCTTCGGCTTTGGCCGCTTCCACGCTCACGCCGCCCAGTTCCTGTTTGGCTTCGCTGAGCTGCTTTCCTTTCTGGTCGAACTCCGTGATGCGCTGGCGCGCCAGCTCCATCAGCGCCTGCCCGTTTTCGTTGGTGAACGGCAAACTGAAGTACTGAGCCTGGCTTTGAATGGTAGCCCGAACGGGTTGTACCTGGTCTTCGGCATCGGCCAATTCCCGGGCCAGCTTACCGGCTTCCTCGGCGTAGGTCTGGTGCTGACGGGTGGCCGCTTCCTGCTGCACCAGCGCCTGCTGCACGCGCTGGTCGGCGCTGGTGAGCTGGTCGCGCAGCTCGCGCAGGATCTGCACCAGGGCCTTTACTTCCTCGGCGGCGCTTTTCTCAGTGGTTTCGGGCACCAGCTGAATGGTTCCGGTGGGGGCAGCAGGCTCGGGGCCCGTTTGCTCCAGCATGGTCACGTAGGTATTTAGCCGGTTGAAGCGCGTGCCCAGGGCCCTGACCCGTTGGCTGAGTTCTTCTTCCCGCTGCCGGTCGCGCTGAAATGCGTCTTCGCTCACGCCCAGCACGCCGGCCACGTATGGATGCTCCGTGGCTCCGCACACCGGGCAGGGCTGGCCCGCTTCCAGCAGCAGGCGCGTATCGGAGTGCGAGAGAATAAGCTGCTGCATTTGCAGGCTGCGCCGCAGGTCGTCCCAGTGCTGCTGCTCGCGCTCCTGTTCCTGCTGCAGGCTGCCCACGTGGTAGCGCAGGCGCAGAAGCCATTCGTCGCGGGCCTGGCAGGCTTTCTCAAAGCGGGCAGTATGCTCCCGCAGCAGCTGGCGGGCCGCCTCGGCCGCTTTTTGCTGGGTGGCGGCTTCGGTGGCGGCCTGCTGCTGGCGCTGCCGGGCTTCGTGCAGGCGCTGGCTCAGCTGGCCAAGGGAAGACTTCAAGCCGGCCCATTGCTGCAGGTTGGCCGAAAGCTCGGGCAGGTCGGTGGCCAGCTCACTTACCACGGTATTCAGTAGCAGCCACTTTTCGGTTTCCCTGACCTGGTCCTGCAAAGTGCCCGCCCGTTTGCCGGCCAACTCAGCTGCTGCTTTCAGGCGCTTGCACTGCTCGTTTTTCTCCTCGTACTCTGCCTTGCCCTGTAGCAGCTGCCGCCGGGCCTCGGTCATCAGCAAGTCCAGCTGTTCGGCTTCCCGGAGCCGGGGCTCCTGGATTTCCTGGGCGGCTTTGGCTTGTGTGTGAGCTTGATGAGCCTGGTTTCGGGCCGTTTCGGCGGCGGTGCGGCGCTCTTCCAGCTGCGGCAACTGTTCCTGCAGCTGCGCCGCTTCCTGCTGCAGGCGCGCCAGCTGCTCATCGGTGCGGCGCAGCAGGGCGTAGTCGGTGGCGAAGGGGGCAGCCTGCTGGTGCAGGTCCAGGCGCTGGCGGAGCGGAGTGAGGGTTTCGGCCTGGGCGGCCAGCTGCTGCTGGCGCTGCCGGCTGCCGTGCAGCTTTTCGCTCAGCTCCCGCAGGCGCAGGTGCCACTGACGCGCCTCCTGCAGCTGCTCCTGGGTGGCAGTGGCTGCCTGAAGCTGCTGCGTCAGGGCCTGAACTTCGCCTTCCAGAAACGCTACTTCCTCCGCCGACAGCAGGGCCACGCCGGCCAGCCCGGTGCGCAGCTGCTCTACCTGCTGGGTTTCCTGCTTGGCCCGCTCGAAGGCCGCGCGGGAGATGTCGGAGTACTTCCGGGTGTCGGTAATCTTCTCCAGCAACTGGGCCCGCTCGCCGGCCGGCGCTTTCAGAAAGCGAGTGAAGTCGCCCTGGGCCAGGAGCACCGAGCGCAGAAACTGCCGGTACTCCAGCCCGCTCAGCTCGGCTATTCGCGGGGGCACCTTCGACTTATAAGTTTCCAGAAACTCCCAGGTTTCGGTGCCGTCTTCAGCTTGCTTTCGCTCACTCAGCTCCATGCGCGGGTCCTGCAGCTTGCCCTCGGGGCGCTTGCGGGCCCGGTACTGTCCCCACTTGGACCGGTACTGCTGGCCGTTGACTTCAAACTCCACTTCGGCCCAGCTCTCGCCCGTGCCGTGGCTCATCACCTGCTCGGGGCCGGTGGATTCGTGGCGGGGCACCTGGCCGTAGAGGGCCAGCGTAATGGCGTCGAGGATGGTGGTTTTGCCCGCTCCCGTGGCTCCCGTAATGGCAAACAGCCCCGCATCGACCAGCGGACTCTGGCTGAAATCAACGGTATGCTCGCCGCGCAGGGAGTTGAGGTTGCAGAAGCGGACGCGGAGAATTTTCATGCAGGCAAAACGGCCAAGAATGGGCCGGAAAAAGCAGAAGAGAAGGGCAGGAGTCGGCCCGTAAGCTGCCGGGCATGCCGCCCACGAAGTTACGTCGAAGCAGTCGTTCCAATCGCCTTTCAAAGCAGAACTACGCAAACAAGCGCATTCAACTCCCTATATTCCCGCCCTCAACGCATCCTCCGACTGAAGCTGATGAACCGCTACCTCGCCGTATTCCTGCTCGTAGTTCTTCCTTTTTTTACGCATGCCCAGCCCACTGACTTTGCCAGTCTGGTAAATCCGCTGATGGGCACGGACTCCAAGCCAAGCCTTTCCAATGGCAATACTTACCCGGCCATTGCGCGGCCCTGGGGTATGAACTTCTGGCTGCCGCAAACGGGCAACATGGGCAGCGGCTGGGCCTACCAGTACTCGGCCGATAAGCTCAAGGGCTTCAAGCAGACGCATCAGCCTTCGCCCTGGATGAACGACTACGGGCAGTTTGCCCTCATGCCCATCACCGGCAAGCTGCGCTTTGAGGAAGAGGAGCGGGCCAGCTGGTTTTCACACAAGGCCGAGGTGGTGACGCCCTACTACTACCGCGTGTACCTGGCCGACCACGACATCACCACCGAGCTGACGCCCACCGAGCGCGCCGCCCGCTTCCGCTTTACCTTCCCCAAAACCGACAGCGCCTACGTGGTGCTCGACGCCCTTGATAAAGGCTCCCACGTGCAGGTGCTGCCCCAGCAGCGCCGCATCATCGGCTACACCACCCGCAACAGTGGCGGCGTGCCCCAGAACTTCAAGAATTACTTCATCATCGAGTTCGACCACGAGTTCAGCAGCACCACCGTGGCTGTTGCAGAACCCGGGTTCGTACAGGGAAGATGCAAGGCAAGAAGCCGTTTCTCGACAAAGAGGTGACCCACTTTCGGCTCAGTGAGCGGGTGCCGCGCCATAATCTGTACCGCCGGCTGGCCGAGCTCGTCGACTGGTCGTTTCTCTACGACGAGACCCGGACGCTGTACAGCCACACAGGCCAGCCCTCTTTGGACCCGGTCGTGTTCTTCAAGCTCGTGCTGGTGGGCCGGCTGGAAAACCTGGTCAGCGACCGCCGCCTGGTCGAACACTGCGCCCTGCGGCTCGACATCTTGTTGTTTCTGGGCTACGAGGTGGACGAGGAATTGCCCTGGCATTCCACGGTGAGCCGCACGCGGCAGCTCTTTCCGGCCGCGGTCTTCGAGCGCCTGTTCGACCACGTCTTTGCCCAGTGCGTGGCCCGGGGCCTGGTCGCCGGCGACACGCAGGCCGTCGACTCGGCGCCCGTCAAGGCCAATGCTTCCTTGGAAACGGTGCTGGAAAAGAGGACAACGGGTGTCAAAAGTCCCTTTCTGGCCACGGACGAGGCGGCTACCGCGCCGGCTGCGTCCGTGGTGACGGCTCCGGCCCACCAGCTGCGCAACCTGGCCGCTCACCAGGCCCGGCTCGCCACCCACTCCAGCGTACCCGGCGCGCAGCACGAAAAAGCCCGCTTGCTCAGCAACAAGACCCACTACAGCCCCACCGACCCCGACGCGCGCATCTCCATCAAGCCCGGCAAAGCCCGGGCCCTGAACTACCTCTGCAGCCTGGCCGTGGACACGGCTAAGGGCGTGATCAGCCACGTGCAGGCCGATTTCGCCGATAGTCGCGACAGCCTGCACCTACCCCGCTTACTCACCGGCCTGCAGCAACGGTTACGGTCCCAGCAGCTGCGCATGCAGGAGCTGCTGGCCGATGCGGGCTACGCCAACGGCACCAACTACGCCCTGCTCGAAGCCCAGCAGGTGACGGCCTGGATCCCGGTTTTTGGCCGCTATAAGGCCGCTATCGAGGGCTTTACCTACCGGGCCTCAACCGATGACTACACCTGTGCCGCCGGCAAGGTCCTCTCGTTTCGTAAGTACGACACCTCGGCTGACGGCACCGGGCTGAAGATCTACTGGGCCACCTGCTCGGACTGCCAGCAGTGCCCGCTCAAGCCCACCTGCGTGCCCGGGGCCAAGCGCAAGCAGCTCACCCGCACGCTCTACGACGAGCCGTACCGCCGGGCCTGGCAGCGCCAGCAAAGCCGCCGGGGCCAACACATGCGCCGGGTGCGCCAGGGCACGGTGGAGCCCGTCTTCGGGAATCTGCTCCATCACTACGGCCTACGCCGGATGAACGTGCGCGGCCAGGCCGGAGCCCACAAGACGATGCTGCTCACGGCCGTAGCCTACAACCTGAAAAAGCTGCTTAAGTACCGGCCCAACCGGCAAGTGAGCCTGACCATGGCCCTGCCACAGCCATTACTGGCCGCTGCCAGGCGCTAGTATAGCTCAACTGCCCGACCTTGACGCACAGATGGAAACTCGCACAGTAACGGGCTGGAAAAAGAGCCGAACGAAACGAGTTCTGCAACAGCCACCACCATTTACCTGGACAAGACGCTCTACGTGCAGCGGCTGGAAGCTACCGGCGGCCACACCGGGGCCGTGGTGGGTTTTAAAACCCGCAAGGGCGAGCAGGTGCAGGCGCGGGTGGCGTCCTCGTTCATCAGCCCCGAGCAGGCCGAGCGCAACCTCCAGGAAATCGGCAGCAACGATTTTGAGGCGGTAAAGCAGCAGGGCCGCACGGCCTGGAACGAGCAGCTGGGCCGGGTGCAGGTGGAAGGCGGAACCGAGGCTCAGCAGCGCACCTTTTATTCCTGCCTGTACCGCTCCCTGCTCTTTCCGCGCAAGTTCTACGAGCTGGATGCCGCCGGTCAGCCCGTGCACTACTCGCCCTACAACGGCCAGGTGATGCCCGGCTACCTCTACACCGATACCGGTTTCTGGGACACGTTCCGGGCCTTGTTTCCGTTTCTGAATCTGCTCTACCCCGAGGTGAACAGTCAGATTCAGGCGGGCCTCGTGAATACCTATAAGGAAGGCGGCTGGCTGCCGGAGTGGGCCAGCCCCGGCTACCGCGACATCATGGTGGGCAACAACTCTGCCTCTGTGGTGGCCGATGCCTACCTGAAAGGCGTGCGCGGCTACGACATCAACGCGCTTTATGAGGCCATGCTAAAAGGTGCTAACGCCCAGGGGCCGCTGCAAGCCGTGGGCCGGGCGGGCGCAGGCTACTACAACAAGCTCGGCTACGTTCCCTACGACGTCAAAATCAACGAAAGCGCGGCCCGCACCCTGGAATACGCCTACGACGACTTCGCCATTGCCCAGCTGGGCAAGGCGCTGGGCCGGCCCAAAAAGGAAGTGGCGCTCTACCAGAAGCGTAGCCAGAACTACCGCAACCTCTTTGATAAGCAAACCCGCTTGATGCGCGGCCGCAACCAGAACGGCACGTTCCAGTCGCCCTTCAACCCCTTCAAGTGGGGCGACGCCTTTACGGAGGGCAACAGCTGGCACTACACCTGGTCGGTGTTTCACGATATAAATGGGCTGATGACGCTTATGGGCGGCCCCAAACCCTTCGTAGCAGCCCTGGACACGGTGTTTACCCTGGCCCCGGTGTTTGATGCCTCGTACTACGGCTCCGTGATTCACGAAATCCGGGAAATGCAGATTGCGGGCATGGGCAACTACGCCCACGGCAACCAGCCCATCCAGCACATGACCTACCTATACAACTATGCGGGGCAGCCCTGGAAAACGCAATACTGGGTGCGAGAAACCCTCAACCGCCTCTACCAACCCACCCCCGACGGCTACTGCGGCGACGAGGACAACGGCCAGACCTCGGCCTGGTACGTCTTCTCAGCTCTGGGTTTCTATCCTGTGTGCCCCGCCACCGACCAGTACGTGCTGGGTGCCCCACTTTTCCCGAAAACCACCCTGCGCCTGCCGGGCGGTAAAACAGTGGTGCTGAGCGCCCCCGCCAACAGCGCCGCCAACCGCTACGTGCAGGCCGTGCGCCTCAACGGCCAGCCCTACCCCCACAATTGGCTTAGCCACCAGACTCTGATGCAGGGCGGAACGGTGGATTTCGACATGGCCGACAAGCCGAATACGACGCGTGGCACGAAGCCCGAGAACGCGCCGTATTCGTTTTCGCGGAACGAGAAGTAAATCGATAATGTGCCTTATGGGTTGTTCTATACTTTTGTGAGTAACGACTTATTTTTTGGATGAGGTCTTACGTAGACTTATTGAACAAGCATTTTACAGTAAATGTAAGACTATGTATCAGTGAGCTTGCTCAGCACAAATGCGGCCTCAAATGGGTGCAAATTCAAAAAGCGCCGGACGCAAAAAGGCCCTAAAAACGGCATTTGCAAACAAATGCGCCGCTTTTAGGGCCTTCCGGCAGTAATTCTTAGTACCCGGAGCCGGAGTCGAACCGGCACATCTTTCGATATCGGTGTTTGAGACCGACGCGTCTACCGGTTCCGCCATCCGGGCAGGATGAACAACTCGGTTAGTTGTTCAGGATCGGGCTGCAAACTTAGCCAGACTTTCGCGAATGCGCAACAGATACCGCTTTTTAAGGTAATAGGTGCGGATTTGTTGGAGCGCCTGTGGCCTCGCATCTGCCGGAAGCATTTCATAACCAGTCAGTACCGGCTGAATCCCGGCGTCCAGAGTTTCGGCAAGCGCGTTTACTTCAGCTTCGACGCGCTGCCGCGTTTCAGTATCCGGCTCAAACTCCAACTCCATCAACTGCTCATTCAGCTCCATCACTTCCATCAGAAAGTCGGCGGGCAGCTCCTGTTTGCCTTCGTCCAGCAGGCCGTGGCTGTTCAGGATATAGGCCATCCGCAGGTCGGGGTCGGAGAGGGTGCGGTAGGCGTTGGTGTTCAGCGTGGCCAGGTGCAGAATTTCCTGCTGCTGCCCGGGGCTGGACGTAGCGTGGAAATCGGGGTGATACTCCCGGCTGAAGGCGTAGTATTGCCGCTTAAGCGCCGCGGTGTCCGGCAAGAACGTTTCAGGGAGCTGATAGAAAGTGAAGTAATTCATCAACAAAAAGCAAGGTAGAGCAGCAAGGGTACCATCAACCTTTGTAAAGGTTAGTGGACGGCAGCTGCTGTAGGCGGAAGATTTGCCGGGTATACGGAAAAGGCCTGAGCCGGAACCGAAAATAGCCGCTTGGTAGCCGGCCATACGCGGCCAAACAACTCGGAGCGGCGGTAGGCATCCAGGGCTTCCTTCGAATCCCAGTGACTATGGGTGCAGAATACGTGCGGGGTGTCTGCATCCTGCCAGAGTTCCATATGCCGGCAGCCCGGCTGGGCCCGGATATAGTCTTCCGAGGCCTGAAAAAGAGCCAGGAAATCCGCAACCCGCTCGGGCTGAAAAGTCATGCGCACAATCCGAATCAGCATAGAAGAGTCGAGTTAAAAGGAAGTTTACGCTAGTGCTTTATAGTTAACATAATAAATAAACAACTGACAAATCCTTTATTACGGCGTTGAAATGGTGTTTTTATGACTTGCTTATCCTGGAGAAAACCGCACATCCACCTGCGAATCGAAATTCAAACCCAGCAACTCGGAGGCGTTGCCTTGGTTGATGCCCACGCAGAGCCGGTCCTGACTGTTGAAGATGCAGCCGGCCTCGCCGGGGTCGGCACTCTGAAAATGAGGAAGAATTTCGCGCACCGTTTCGCGGCCGAAATGGATGGTGCAGGCGCGACCATGCCCCACGGCTTCCACCGCCGTGCGCGTGATGTTGGTGATGAGGTTGCCGTAGTGGTCGACGTGGATGACATGGCCGGTGATGCGGTGATCCTGCAGGCGCAGCTGCCGGTTGAGCAGCTGGTACTGGGTGGCCGCCTGCTGGCCGAGGTCCGAGAGCAGGCCGCCACGGGCCAGGTGCACGGCGGCGGGGGCCAGCACGTCGCGGGTAGGGGAGGCAGTGGGCGCCAGCGTGGACAGCTCTACCAGCTCTTCGGCATGGCCATCGGTGAGCAAGGGCAGCAGGCCGTTGTCGGCCACCACAAAGTAGTGGCCCTGGTAGCGGGCGGCGCGCCAGCTGCCCGCGCCGCGGCCCCAGTCGCTCACGCCGATAAGGTGCACCGTGCCAACCGGGAAATCATTATACACGGCACCGAGAACGTGTACGGCGTGCGCGATGTTGAAGGGTTCGACGGCGTGGGTGATGTCGAGTACCGGCTGCTGGGGAGCCAGCTGCAGAATCCGCGCTTTCACCGCCGCCACATAATGGTCGCGGTAGCCGAAATCCGACAGAAACGTAATCAGCCCCATGCCTAAAATGCGCAGTTCTTCGTACTATTGTTTACCCGGGTAGGGGCGGCAAAAGTAGGCGTTTTGCCGCGAACCAACGCATTCTGCCCGGGTTCTTCCTTTTTTATTACACCGCTAACAATTCCCCGATTTGGTCGAGAAAATCATCACGCTGGAAAACGTGTCCCTGGTTGATTTCCTGGGGGCTGATAACCAGAACATTCGGCAGCTGGCTGCCGCTTTCCCGGGCAGTAAGATTATTTCCCGCGGCAACGAAATCAAAATTCAAGGCCAGACGGCCGTCATTCAGCGCATCAACGACATCCTCTCGGCGCTCCTGGAGCACTACCACCAGTATGGCCTGGTGAACGACAAAACTGTGAGCCAGTACATTGGCGCATCCGACGAAGAGCGGGAGGAAGCCCGCCTTGCTGCCTCGCCCGACGTTATCCTGTTCGGAGCCAAGGGCGGCGTCATCAAAGCCCGTACGGCCAACCAGCAGCGCCTGGTGGATGCGGTGATGAAGAACGACCTGGTGTTTGCGCTGGGGCCGGCCGGTACGGGCAAAACCTATATTTCGGTGGCCCTGGCCGTGCGCGCCCTCAAAAACAAGGAGGTCAAGAAAATCATCATTTCCCGGCCCGTGGTGGAGGCGGGTGAAAGCCTCGGCTTCCTGCCCGGCGACATGAAGGAAAAGGTAGACCCCTACCTGCGCCCAATTTACGACGCGCTGGAGGACATGCTGCCGCCCGAGAAATTCAAATTCTACCTCGAAAACAAGACCATCGAAATAGCCCCACTGGCTTACATGCGCGGCCGCACGCTCAACCACGCCTTTGTGCTGCTGGACGAAGCCCAGAACACCACGCCTTCGCAGCTGAAGATGTTTCTGACGCGCATGGGGCCCTCGGCCAAGGTGATGGTGAACGGTGACCGTAGCCAGATTGACCTGCCCACCAAGCAGAAATCGGGCCTTAATCAGGCGCTGGATATTCTGCGGGGCGTCAACGGCATTGGATTCGTGGAAATGACGTCCGAAGACGTGGTGCGCCACCGGTTGGTCAAGCAGATTGTGCAGGCCTACGACCGGTTCGACACGGAGCAGCAGAAGGAGCAGGCCAACCGCCCCGTGCGCGAGTACCAGCCCTACCGTCGCCCCGGCGGCCCCGCCCAGCCCACCGACCCCGGCAAGCACCCCGATGCCCGCCGCGAGGACGACGGGATGCAGGAACTGCCCGTCAACCAGGAGCAGGTTTAGCCCCCGGACTTACGGCCACAAAACCAGCAGGCAAAGCAATGCGTCCGACCTCAGGTTTGGCGGCAGTTGCTTTGCCTGCTTAGTTTTGCAGCTGCTTGTCGGACGTCAAGATTGCCGCCGCTTCATTCTATCCGTTCAAACTTATCAATCCCAGGTTATGGAAGCTCACCGCATCAGCAACCCCGCGGAGCTGAAAGAGGCCTTTGCCGTCCGTACGGCCGTGTTTGTGGAGGAGCAACAGGTTCCCCGCGAGGCCGAGTCTGATGAGCACGACCGTACCGACGCCACGCACTACCTGGCGCGGGCAGCTGATGGTACGGCCTGCGGGGCGGCCCGCTGGCGCCCCACCGACAAGGGCGTGAAGCTGGAGCGGTTTGCCGTGCTGGCGCCGTACCGCAACCAGGCTGCCGGCGCGGCTCTGCTGGCTCAGGTGCTGCGTGATGTGGATGCAGCTTATCCCCAGGCTCTCGTGTACCTGCACGCGCAGCTGCCCGCCGTGCGGTTCTACGAGCGGCACGGCTTCGTGAAAGACGGCCCCCGGTTCACGGAGTGCGACATCGAGCATTACCGGATGCGCTGGCAGCGGCCATAGGCGCAATAAGTCCTGCAGAAAGCCCCGCGCACCGTTGTGCGCGGGGCTTTTTGCGTTATCATGGGGGAAGGCTGCTTGCTTTATTAATTGATTTTCTACAGCTTATCCGGCATTAGTAGATACTATTATTCAGCTCAAGACGTGAGGTATGATACAGTGGGCCCCTTATGCATTTGTGCGGCTGGCGCTGGCCCTGGCTGCTGGCATTCTCACTTACTTATATATAGGCAACACGTTGCCCCCACTGGTTTTTCCCGTGCTGGGTCTGATGCTCCTGTACTGTGGCCTACAGCTCTGGTTGGGCCGCCGGGCAGCACCGGCGCTGCTGGATGCCCTGGGACTGATGGCTTTGCTGACGGTATATGCCGCCGGCCTGGCCCTCACTCAGCAGGCCACGGAAAGCCGCGCCGACAACCACCTGCAGCGCTTTGGAAGCCGGATTGAGTTTTACCGCGCCGTGGTAGACGATTACACCGTGACGCGCCCGGCCACCTATGCCACCACCGTGCGCGTGTCGGCGGTGCGGGTGGCGGGGCAGTGGCGTGCGGCTATTGGGGGTATTCGCGTGTCGGTGCCGCGCGACTCCGGAGTAGCCGCCCCACAGTACGGCGACGTGTGGCTGGTGCGGGGCGCGCCGGCCCCGAGCAAGCCCCCGCTCAACCCCGGCGAGTTCGATTACCGCCGCTATCTGGAATATCATCAGGTATATCATCAGCAGTTCATTCACCCCGACCAGTACCTGAAAATGGGTGTGGAGTTGCCCAGCCGCTGGCAGGCTTTGGGCATGAAAACAGCGCGGGTGCTCGACGGGGTATTTCGGCAGTACGTGCACGCAAAACGCGAATACGCGCTGGCTTCGGCGCTGGTGCTTGGCATCAAAGATGAGGTAGACCAACAGACGCGGCAGGCCTACGCCAATACCGGTACCACGCACATCATGGCCGTGTCGGGGCTGCAGGTGGGGCTGCTGTTTGCAGCCGTAACGTGGCTGCTGGGCTTGCTCCCAGGCCGGCGGGGCCGGCTCTTTCAGTTTGGTACGGCGGCGCTGGGTTTGGCCGTTATCTGGAGCTACGCGCTGCTCACAGGGCTATCGGCGTCGGTGCTGCGGGCGGCTGTTATGTTCACGTTCATCATTCTGGCGCGGGCTTGGGGCCGACAGAGCAATATGTTCAATACGCTGGCCTTGGCGGCTTTTGTATTGCTTTGCTACAACCCGTTCCTGCTGGTGGATGTCGGTTTCCAGTTGTCGTTCCTGGCCGTGCTCAGCATTGTGTACCTGCAGCCGCGCATCGTGCGCTGGCTGGATGTGCAGGGCTGGTTTATTGACCGGCAGCGGCCCTGGCAGCCCAAAACGGTGCAGAAGTTCTGGCGGGCGAACGGCTGGTTCTGGGACAAAGTGTGGCAGGCTACGGCGCTTTCCCTGGCTGCGCAGGTAGCCACGCTGCCGCTGAGCCTGCATTATTTCCACCAGTTTCCGCTCAGCTTTCTGGCCTCTAACCTCATTGCCGTGCCTATTTCCAGCGCGGCCGTATATGTGGGCCTGGGGCTACTGGTTTTAAAGGGACTAGTAGCCGCCCTTGGCCTGCTGCTGCCGGCCGTGGCCGCCTGGCTGGACGTGCTGCCGCAGGGAGTTGGCTGGCTTTTCGAGAAGATGATCTGGTGCTTCAACGAGTACATCTTTGGGGTAGGCCACCTGATGCCCGGCGCGCTGCTCACCGAAATTCACTTGTCGGCCCCGCAAACCTGGCTGCTCTTTGCCTGGATTGTGGTGATGCTGGTGTTCTTTGCCATTCGGCAGCTGGGGTGGCTGGTGCTGGCCTTTTGCCTGGCTTGCGGGCTGGCCGGCAGCAAGGTGTGGGCTGCCCGTCAGCTGGCTCCCGACAAACAGCTTATCATCTACAGCATCCCGCGCCGCTCGGTGGTAGGTTTCTGGGAAGGCGCGGCAGCCGACATCGTCATGGCCGATTCGTTGCCCCTTTCCGAGACCGAGCGTACCTACCGCATTGTGCCCGGTAGCATTCAGCGCGAAGCCCGACGGGTGCTATATTACCAGGGCTGGCCCGCCGCCCCCGTACCCACGCGGCGCCTAGATGCAAACACGCTGCTGGTGTGGCGAGGGCTGCGTGTGGCGCTGGTAGCCGGCAAAGTGGCGCGGGCTCAGGCGCCCAGCCCCGTGGATGTGATTGTGCTGCGCCGCAACGCCCGCGTGTGGCCCGAGCAGCTGGTCGCCGCTTTTGGTACGGGCGCGCCGGTGGTGTTCGATTCCTCCTGCAAATCCTGGTACGTAGCCCGGCAGGACTCAATCCTGCAGGCGGCTGGCTTCCGTACGTATGACGTCACCATGCGGGGCGCATTCGTCGTGGCACCTCGTCAGTAGAGCGCGCCCATAAACCCGTAGGCCGAAATGCCGCGTACAACGCTAGCCCGGTGCTTGCGCACATAGCACCATTTTTGTTACGTTTGATTTTACCGTAGTCCGGAACCCCACGCCGGCACTGCTGCTGTCCTTTCCCCTTACCTGCCAGCAACAACGACCATGGACAATTTGCCTACCCAGGAACTGGAGGAGCTGCGCTTCATTCAGTATGAATGCCGCGACGCCATCGGCTATATCACCCTCAACCGCCCCGAAAAGCGCAATGCCCTCAGCGCTGAGATGGTGTCGGAGCTGAAGCTGGCCTTTACGGCCGCTGAGGAAGATGAAGACTGCAAAGTAGTAGTGCTGCGGGCCAACGGAGCTGCTTTCTGCGCCGGCGCCGACCTTGGCTATATTCAGGAGCTGCAGGGATTTGGCTACACCGATAACCTGGCCGACAGCACCCACCTCATGCAGCTGTTTCACCAGATCTATACCCTCAAAAAGGTGGTAATTGGCGAGGTGCAGGGCCACGCGCTGGCCGGTGGCTGCGGCCTGGCCGCCATCTGTGACTTTGCCTTCACCGTGCCGGAAGCCAAATTCGGCTACACTGAAGTCAAAATAGGCTTTCTGCCGGCTATTGTGAGCGTATTTCTGCTCCGTAAGATAGGGGAGGCCCGCACCAAGCAGCTACTACTCACCGGCGAAACCATTGGGGCCCAGAAAGCCGCGGAGTACGGTCTCGTGAATTTTGTGGTGGGCCGCGACGAACTGCACACCCAGGTGTATGCCTTTGCCCGCCGCCTGTGCGTCGAGAATTCGGCGCAGAGCATGGAGGCCACCAAGGAAATGCTGGCCCGCCTGCCCGAAATGGCCCTGGAAGACGGCCTGCGTTACGCCGCCCAGATGAATGCCGAAGCCCGGGGCTCCCAGGATTGCCGCCGGGGCATTGCGGCTTTCCTCAACAAAGAGAAGATCAGCTGGGAGTAGCGGCTGGCAGTCCTGAAACGTACCGGCCCGATTTTGCCACGCTGTTGGTGAAGCCGGGCCGGTATTTTTAACTTGCCACCGCAAACGCGTAGATTTTTACCGGCTTGCGGTCAATAAACTTAACTTTTTAGTTCTTCTGCTGGTTTGCACCCCATGACAACGCTGGCAGCCGTAGCCGTAACCACGGCTACCTTTCTGGGAATGGAGCTGGTCGCCTGGGGCATGCACAAGTTTGTGCTGCACGGGCCCTTATGGTTTCTGCACCGCTCGCACCACGTGCGCCACCCGCACCGCTTTGAGCGCAACGACTTCTTTTTCCTGTTCTACGGTACGCTCTCCATGCTGTGCATCCATTTTGGTGCGCCGGCTAAAGACTGGCGTTTCTGGGTGGGCGTGGGCATTGCCAGCTACGGCTGCGTGTACTTTTTCGTGCACGATGTATTGATTCATGGCCGCCTGCGCTTCTGGCGTAAGTCACGCAATGCGTATCTGCGTGCCCTGAACATGGCCCACAAGATGCACCACAAAACCACTGGCCGCGACGGATCCGAGGAGTTTGGCATGCTGTGGGTGTCGCCCAAGTATTATCTGCTGGCCTGGCGCCGGCCAGCGCCGGTGCGGCCAGCTATTAGTCATCAGCAAAAGGAAAGGAAGTAGTGGGACAGTTTTCTATCAGCGACCTGGAGCAGCTCTCCGGCATCAAGGCCCACACCATTCGGATGTGGGAGCAGCGCTACGGCATTCTGCAGCCAGTGCGCACTTCTACCAACATCCGTACGTACTGCGACGAAGACCTGCGCCGCCTGTTGAACGTGGCCACGCTCTGCGCCCGCGGCCACCGTATTTCGCGCATTGCCCAACTGGCTCCCGAGGAGCTCAGCCAAGCCGTCATTTCCTGCTGCGACGACGCGCAGGACTATTGCCAGCAAGTGAATTCGCTGCTGGCGGCCATGCTGGAAATGGATGAGCGCCGCCTGTGCTGCCTGCTGAACACCGCTATTAAGGAACTCGGCTTCGAGGACGCTATTATGCATGTGGCTTACCCGTTTCTGCAGCGCATCGGCGTAATGTGGCAGGCCGGCTCGGTTAATCCGGCGCAAGAGCATCTGGTAACCAACCTGCTGCGCCAGAAAATGATGGTGGCTATTGATACGCTGCCCCCTGTCAAGCCCTCGGAAGCCCGCCGCTGGGTGCTGTTTCTGCCTGAGGGCGAAATGCACGAGCTAGCCTTGCTGTTTATGAACTACGTGCTGCGTGCCCGCAAGCAGCATGTGCTGTACCTGGGGCAGAACCTGCCCACTGCCGAGCTGAAATTGGTGTGCGAAACCTACCACCCACACGCTTTGTGCACCGTGATGACGGCCTTGCCAGAGCGTGACCGGGTACAGAATTTTGTGGAGCAGGTACATAGCCTGTGCCCCGAGGTAATGCTATACCTGTACGGTCCTCTGGCCCAACAGCCAGGCCTGCAACTGCCCCCCAATACAGTCCGCGTCCGGCTGATGACCGACTTCCTGGCGCTGGCCAGCCGGCTATGCACCTGCTGCGAGGCAGCAGCAGCAGCCTAGGCGCAGCCTTTTCCGCCGACCGGCGTCCATTTATAGAGTCAAGGCAGTTAAACTCCCTTTCCGGCCAGCGGAACAGGGCCGGCCGAATTTTGCACGGATTGAATTCGATCCTGAATCTCAGCGGCTTCGTAGGTTATGCAGGTCGGGCGAAGGGGAATAGCCGGTTGTAGAAAATTTTCTTTTGTGCAACCATACTAGTTTCAATTCAACTCGTATATTTGTTTAACTTTTTGCCACGAAAAGCTAAACAGTATGACCTCGCTGGAATTTACCAATCAAGTACAGAAGATTTCCTACTCGCTGAAGCCCGTGGCGATGAACCTGACCCGCGACGCCGACGATGCCAAGGATTTGGTGCAGGAAACCCTGCTCAAGGCGCTGCTGAACAAGGACAAGTTCAAAGCGGGCACCAACCTGAAGGCATGGCTGTACACCATCATGCGCAACACGTTTATCAATAACTACAACAAGATAACGAAGCGCAACAGCAACATCGACAGCACCGAGTACTTCCAGTACTTCAACACCGACGAAAACTACATTACCCACAACGGCGCCACCAGCGACTTTGTGGTGACGGATATCAATGAGGCCATTGCGGGCCTGTCGGCTGATTATCGGACGCCTTTCATGATGTACTACATCGGCTATAAGTACCTGGAAATAGCCGAGAAGCTGCAAATTCCAATCGGGACCGTAAAAAATCGGATTCATATTGCCCGAAAAGAGCTGAAAGACGTATTAAAGGTATACGCCCCCGGCGTGTAGGGAATAGGGAGAGAGTACAACCGCCCCGGGCGTATCACGGGCCGCGGGTGACGGCAGCGCAAGTTGCCTCGCTCGCGGCCCGGTTTGTGTCCGGCCTGTTCTGACCTCCAAAGCTTTTTTCGCTGCTGAAGCTCAACCATATTTTCAGGTCCGCCAGCGGTTTCGGTTTAGCTTTGAATCTGCATCTTCGTGCCGTGAGGCGGCGCTGGCTGCCACCTAAATTTCGATTTTTCTGCTGCTTTGAGTAAACACGTCATTGTTATAGGGGCCGGTTTTGCGGGGCTGGCGGCGGCTACTTCGCTGGCGCAGCAGGGCTTCCGGGTCACGGTGCTGGAGAAGAACGAGGGCCCCGGCGGCCGGGCCCGGCTTTTCAGGGCCGAGGGTTTCACCTTTGATATGGGCCCGAGCTGGTACTGGATGCCGGATGTGTTTGAGCAGTACTTTGCCCGCTTCGGCAAGAAAGTAGCCGATTACTACGATCTGGTGCGGCTGGACCCTTCGTACCAGGTGATTTTCAAAGGCCCCGAAGCGGTGGATATTCCGGCCCGTATGAGCGAGCTGCGGGAGCTGTTTGAGCAGTTGGAGCCCGGCAGCGCCGCCCGGCTGGACGAGTTCCTACGGCAGGCAGCTTATAAATACCAAGTCGGCATCAATAAATTCGTGCATATGCCCGGCCGCTCGCTCCTGGAGTTTGCCGACCCTCGCCTGCTCGTAGACGCCGTGCGCCTGGACTTGCTGCAGAGTATGCACCGGCACGTGCGCAAGTTTTTCAAAGACCCGCGCCTTTTGGAGCTGGTCGAGTTTCCCATTCTGTTTCTGGGGGCCACCTCCGAAAACACGCCCGCCCTGTACTCGCTCATGAACTACGCCGACCTGGCGCTGGGCACCTGGTACCCGATGGGTGGCATGCACAAAATTGTGGAAGGCATGGTGCAGCTGGCCCAGGAGCAAGGCGTGCAGCTGGAATACAACGTGCCCGTGCAGCAGATAGTAGTGGAAAAGGGCCGCGCCACCGGCGTGCAAACCGCCGCCGGCTTCCGCCCCGCCGATGTAGTAGTGGCCGGTGCCGACTACCACCACGCCGAGCAGCACCTGCTGGCACCCGAGTGGCGCCGCTACGACGAAGCCTACTGGAACTCACGCACCATGGCGCCCTCTTCGCTTTTGTTTTACCTGGGCGTGAACAAGCGGCTGCCCAACCTGCGCCACCACAATCTGTTTTTCGACGAGGACTTTAGCCTGCATGCCCAGGAAATCTATGAGGAGCCCAAGTGGCCTAGCCGGCCGCTGTTCTACGCCTGCGCGCCTTCCCAAACCGACCCAAGCGTGGCGCCCGAAGGATGCGAAAACCTGTTTCTGCTGATACCGGTGGCCCCCGACCTGCCTGACCCCGAAGTTACCCGGGAGCATTACTACCACCTGATTATGGAGCGGCTGGAGCGCCACTGCGGCACCAGCATCCGCGACGCGGTGGTGTACAAGCGCAGCTACGCCCACCAGGATTTCCGGGACGACTACCACAGCTACAAAGGCAATGCCTACGGGCTGGCCAACACGCTGCGCCAAACGGCCATCCTGAAACCTTCGCTTAAAAGTAAAAAGGTCAGCAACTTGTATTTTACGGGTCAGCTTACCGTGCCGGGGCCCGGCGTGCCGCCTTCGCTCATCTCCGGGCAGGTGGTGGCCCGGGAAGTAGAGAAGGAGAATAAGTAAGGAAGATAAAGGAGGAATTGGTAAAGCAGGAGAAGCTTATGGCAGCAAGCAAGGCTGTATGGGCCGATTCTTCATGGCTGATTCTGAATTGTTAATTTCAAAAGAATGGACCACGTTGCCCTGTTTACTGAAACCAGCCGGGCTTGCAGCAAGCTGATTACCCAGCGCTACAGTACCTCGTTCACGCTGGGAATCCGCACGCTGGATGCGCGGTTTCACCTGCCGGTGTATTCCGTGTATGGCTTTGTGCGCTGGGCCGATGAAATCGTGGACACCTTTCACGCCCACGACAAAGCGGCCCTGTTCGCGGATTTTCGGCGGCAGACCTACGAGGCGCTGGATCTTAAAATCAGCCTGAACCCGGTGCTGCACGCCTTCCAGGATGTGGTACACGGCTACGGCATCGACCGGGAGTTTATCGACGCCTTTCTGTACAGCATGGAAATGGACCTCGACGACCACAGCTACAACCAGTCCTTGTACGAGCGGTACATCTACGGCTCGGCCGAAGTGGTGGGGCTGATGTGCCTGCGCATCTTCTGCGAAGGAAATGCGGCGCTGTTCGACCGGCTGCGGGAGCCGGCCCGGCGGCTGGGTTCGGCCTTTCAGAAAGTGAATTTCCTGCGCGACATCCGCTCCGACTACGAGGAGCGGGGCCGCGTGTATTTCCCCGGCGTGCAGTACGAGCGGTTTACCGATGAAGTGAAGTGCACCATTGAGGCCGACATCCGGGCCGATTTCGAGGCCGGCTATGCGGGCATCGTACAGTTGCCGCGCGCGGCCCGGCTGGGCGTGTACCTGGCCTACGTGTATTACCTCAAGCTCTTCCATAAAATCCGGCAGCTGCCGGCAGCCAGCATCCTGGGCGAGCGAATCCGCGTACCCGACAATACCAAGCTGCTGTTGCTGCTCGGTTCGTACTTTCGCTACCGCCTCCGGGCTATCTAGCCCCCGAACTCTGCCTGCCGTGAAGCTGCGTTTCCTGTTTTTCTTTCTGACTCTGACCTTCTCCCCCCTCGTGTCGACCGAAGCCAACCCCTACGCCGTAGCGCACCTGCGCCGCCAGTACCAGCAAGCCGCTGCCAGCAAGGAAGCCGGTGAGAAGTTTCATAAGCTCATGGCGGCCTACTCGCAGCAGGATGCCGTGGTGCTGGCTTACAAAGCCGCCGCCGAAGCCATCCGCGCCCGGGACGCGTCCATGTTCAACAAGCTTAGCTACGTGCAGAATGCCAGCCGGCAGTTTGACCAGGCTGTGAAGCTGGACGCCGATAACGCCGAAATCCGCTTTCTGCGCCTGAGCGTGGAAAGCAACCTGCCCGGCTTTCTGGGCATGAGCCAGCACGTGGACGAAGACCGGCAGTTTCTGCTGACTACGCTGCTCAAGCACCCTGAGTCCGGCCTCGATGCTGAATCCTTTAGCCTGGTGCGCGACTTCCTGGTGGAGCGCGGCCACGTGACGGGCCCCGATGCCGAGAAGCTGGCGCGTCTGTAGTGGCCGGCCGTTATTACACGGGGAGCAGTCAGCAGAGGACCAGTAGGTTGCAAGGCTAGGATAAATTGAGGGCAGAAAAGCGCAAAACTCCGTATCTTTTAGCAATCCGGGTATAACATTCCGTACGTACTGGTAGTTACTCGACAGTTATGCCGTACCACCTGAGCGTCCGTATCGACCCCAACTCCGGCTTTTGCTTTGGCGTCATCTATGCTATCCAGATGGCCGAGGACTTGCTGGAAGAACAGGGCTACCTCTATTGCCTGGGCGACATTGTGCACAACGACGAGGAGGTGCAGCGGCTGGAAGGGCGCGGGCTGCGCATCATCAACTACGATGAGTTGGCCGGCCTGCGCGACGAGGCGGTGCTTATCCGGGCACATGGTGAGCCGCCGAGCACCTACCAGATGGCCCTGGAAAACAACCTGACGCTGATTGACGCCTCCTGCCCGGTGGTGCTGAAGCTGCAGAACCGCATCAAAACCAGCTTCGACCGCAAAGACCAGATTTTTATTTATGGCAAGCACGGTCATGCCGAGGTGCGCGGTCTGCTGGGCCAGACTGGCGGGGCGGCCGTGGTATTTGAGAACCTGGATGAGCTGCTGAGCCACAAGCTGCCGGCCAACATCACCCTCTACAGCCAGACCACCAAAAGCACCGATTCATTTTACCGCATCAAGGGCGAGCTGGAGCAGCGCGGCTACCAGGTAAACGCCAACGACACCATCTGCCGGCAGGTAAGCAACCGCGACAAGGACCTGCGGCGCTTTGCCGCGCAGTTCGACCAGATTGTGTTTGTATCGGGCACCAAAAGCTCCAATGGCAAGGTGCTCTACCAGGTCTGCAAGGAAACCAACTCGGCCACGCACTTTATTTCCAGAACCGACGAGTTGCGCGCTGAGTGGTTTCAGCCCGGCCAGTCGGTAGGTATTTGCGGAGCCACCAGCACGCCCATGTGGCTGATGGAGCAGGTGCGCGACGCCTTGCTTCAGCTATGATTTGGTGGTTTGTTGCATGAGTGAAGGGACCGAAATCCGCGCTGGCCAAGCCCTGAATGACGATTCACTTATGCACTCATTCACGCATTCGCCGCGGGTGAAACCGGCGCCACTAGGCTACAAGGGACTTGGGGCTGCTGTGTTGATTTTGGCGGCTTGGGGAGGGCTGCTCACATTTCTGTTGGCTTTCTACCAGCCCAACTGGCGGCAGCCCTGGCCGTATCTGTTGGTTTTGCTGCAGACGCATTTGTATACCGGTTTGTTTATCACGGCGCACGATGCCATGCACGGCGTGGTGAGTTCCAACCGACGCCTCAACAACGCGGTGGGCATCCTTACGGCCGGGCTGTTTGCCTTCAACTGGTTTCCGCGGATGCTGCCCAAGCACCACGCCCACCACCGCCACGTAGCCACCCCCGACGACCCCGACTTTCACGACGGGCAGCACCAAGGGTTTCTGCCGTGGTTTGGGCGCTTTGCCTGGAACTACGTCACCGTGTGGCAAGTGCTGCTGATGGCGGCCACCTACAACGTCCTGAAGGTTTTCTTTCCGCAAAGCAGCGTTATTGCCTTCTGGATGGTGCCGGCTGTTCTGGCTACGGTACAATTATTCTTTTTCGGTACGTACCTACCGCACCGGGGCGAGCATGCCCCCGACAACCAGCATAAATCCCGCAGCCAGTTGCGCCGCCACGTGTGGGCCTTCGTAAGCTGCTATTTTTTCGGGTATCATTACGAGCATCACGACCAACCTTACCTGCCATGGTGGCGCCTGTGGCAAACAAAATAGTGAGTAATGACGCTTCGCAGTATAGCCAACAACTTAGATGATATAAAAAATTTGCTATTTTAGAACAACTATATCAGAGCCTATCTCCGGCGGCTGATGTGCTCCTGCTTTATGTGCCCCGCCCGCCTGCTGCCCCTGCTGTTCCTTTGGCTATGCGCCCACGCTGTGCGAGGTATGCAGCCCGTGCCGGATACTGCGAGCAGCTTCCTGACGCAGCGTAAACTGCCGGCTCAGCTGCCCACGTCGCCGCTGTCTTCACCCAACCCGGCGGAGTCGTTGCGGATAGCCCAGCGCAGGCTGCAGATCAGTCCGGCTCCCCGCACCCGCGCTTATATGCGGATGGCCGTGGCCCTGCTGGATCTGCGCCGCTACAACGAAGCCCTGGAACATGCCCAACTGGCCCTGCAGCAGGGCGAAGCCTACCGCGACACTGCTACCACCGCTCTTACCTATGACCTGCTGGGACGGGTGCAGGTGGCGCGCGGCGACAGTGGCCGGGCCCGCCACTGGTACCGCCGGGCCCTAACTAAATTCGTTCAGCTCCGGGACCAGCGTAATCAGGCTATTGTGCACGAGCACCTCGGCGACCTGTATGCCAGCCAGCAGGCCTGGGAGCAGGCTGCCGGAAGCTACCAGCAGGCCAGCTTCCTCTGGCAGCGGCTGACTGAGCCAGCCCGGGCGGCGGTGGGCCTGCACGCGGTAGGACGGATGTACCTGGCTCAAGACAGCTTTCCGCAGGCATTGCAGTATCTGCAGCAAAGTACCCAGCGCTCCAGGCAGCTGCACGACAGCGTAGCTACCGGGTACGTGTTGCATAGCGTAGGGCAATTGTACATGGCTATGGGAAAGTACCCGGCGGCCCGGCAGGTATACCTGGAGGCGCTGGCTGCCATGCCCCGGCGGCAGGACCTGTCGCTGCTGGCAATGCTCTACGAGGCCCTGGCTGCCACCCACGACTCTACGGGGAACCTGGCGGCGGCGGAGCGGTACTTTTTGCGGGCGGTACCGCTGGCGCAACGCAGCGGCAACAAGCGTCAGCTCAGCAACCTTTACTTAAGCTTGTCGGAGCTGCACCGGCGGCAGGGGCGCTTCCCCAATGCCTTTAAGGCCCTTACGCAGCATATCCTGCTGGCCGACAGCGTGGCGGCGGAGGAGCGCAGATCGGAGGTGGCCGAAATCAGAATGCGCTACGAAACGGAGAAGAAGGAGCAGGAAATCGTAGCACTCCAGAAAGAGCGGCACCGCCAGGAAGCCAACCTGCAGCGGCAGATGTGGTGGCGCAATGGGTTGGGACTCGGGGCCGTGCTGCTGCTTTTACTGGCTGGCGGCCTGTACCTGGCCCGGCGCCGGCAGGCGGCCATCAATGGGCTGCTCTCACGCAAAAATCTGGCTATTCAGCGGCAAAAGGAAGAGCTGGACCGGCTGAACCGCAGCAAGGACATGCTGTTCTCCGTCATTTCCCACGACTTACGCTCCCCCCTCAGTTCCTTGTATACGCTCCTGAGCTTGCTCAACCTAGGCAGCGTGCCCCCCGAGCGGCTGGCAACGCACATGGACCGCCTCACCCGAACCCTAAACACCACCCTCGAACTGCTCGACAACCTGCTGAACTGGGCCATGACGCAGATGCGCGACGAAGGCGTGCAAACCCGGGTGCTGCCGCTGGAGGTAGTTGCCGCGGAGTGTGTAGCACTGCTGACGCTGGATGCCGAGCGCAAAGGCGTAGAGCTGCGCAATGAGCTGCCGCCCTGCCTGGTGCGCGCCGATGAAAACATGTGCCGGCTGATTTTGCGCAATCTGCTTAGCAACGCCATTAAGTTCACGCCGGGCGGGGGCACCGTCACGGTTTCCGGCCGGCGCCGGGGCACCGAATGGGAAATTGCGGTAACAGATACCGGTGTGGGTATTGCGCCCCCCAATCAGGAAAAGCTGCGGCAGGCTACCATCGGCTACACCACGCCCGGCACAGCCCGCGAAGAAGGCACCGGGCTGGGCTTGCGGCTATGCCAGGAATTTACGGAGCTGAACGGCGGCCGCCTCACCTTTGACAGCGTGGAAGGGCAGGGGTCGGTATTTCGGTTTACGCTGCCCGCCGCGGACCCGGAAACGGGCGTGGCCCTTAGTGCTGCCGCCGGATAAGTGACCGGTGCACAATGCGCTCCGTTACCCGCTCGCGGTAGGTGTGGCCCAGGGGCAGGCAGTGGCTGCCTACGCGTACTTCTAAGTTGCTGACAGAATCGATAAGGGCCGCATTGACCAAGTAGGAGCGGTGCGTGCGCACAAACAAGCCGGCTGGTAGCTGCTCTTCCAGGTTTTTGAGGTTGACCAGCGTAAGGTGCGTGCGCCCGTCAGAAGTGTGGAGCTTGGTGAAGTCCTTCAGGGCTTCGATATAAAGCACGTCCCGGTAGTGCAGGCGCACAAACTGAGCATCGGTGCGAATAAAAAACGACCCGGATTCCGCCGCCTGCAGCTCTGAGGCAGCCAGGCCGGGTTCGGTAGTGCGCAACAGCCCGGCTACTTTATTTACGGCCCGCAGAAAGCGGTCCAGCGTAATGGGCTTCAGCAGAAAGTCGATAACGTCCAGGTTGAAAGCTTCCATGGCATACTGCGGAAAAGCCGTCATAAGGACCACCAGCGGTGGCTGCCGCAGCGACCGAACCAGGTCGAGGCCGCTCAGATGGGGCATCGTCACGTCGGAGAAGAGTACCTGCACTTCGTGGTTGAGCAGATACGTATGCGCCTCTACCGGGTCGTTGAACACGGCTTTCACGTCCAGCACATCAGTCATGGCTGCGTAGGCCTGCAGCAGGTCCAGCACCAGCGGGTCGTCGTCGAGCAAGGCACAGGATATTTTCATGGCAGAAGAAAGCTACGTGACGCGCATCAGGCAAACAGGACTATATCGTTCAATTAAATATAAAAAAGAAAACAAGGCAAACTCCGTGCCCGCCGCAAATATCCGGCAACAGCATGGGTTTGGTCTACTGCCGGCCGGCATTGCTCCCCTAAAACTGCCGGAAGCCCAACAAAGCAGCAGGCCCTGGCCACCGGTTTGCGACGGTGACCAGGGCCTGCACGAAAACCCGGCGGGCTACAACCTAATGCACCTCGTTGGTTTTCTTGCAGCAGTCGGGCAGGCGGGTGTAGGCGCGCTCATCGGCGGGCTTGGCGTCGGCATCGTAACCGGTTTGCTGCACGGCGGCGCGCAGCTTGTCGGCCGAGGTTTTATCGGCGCGGTACGTTACCGTCAGCACCTGCGAGGACACGTCGAGCACCGCGCTCTGCACGCCCTTTTCATAGGCCAGGGACTTCTCCAGCCGGGCCTTGCACATGTCGCACACGGCTGAGGTCTTGATTTTGAGCGTCTCGCCGCTGGTTTTGGTTTTTACTTTGGTGTCAGCTGCGGCCGTCTGGGCCTGCGCAAATTGCGCGGTCAAAACCAGGGCCAGGGTGCACAGCAGGGTTTGCAGGGTCTTCATAAGGGGAATCAGGAAAAAGAAGGGGAAGAGGGGAAGTTATTGCAGCCGGAAACGCAGACCGGCGTAAGTAAGGCGACCGAACGTGGGGCCCCACACCATGGCAGCATCAAAGTTCGGGCCGAAGGGGTCGGAGGCGCCAATGATGGGGTTGGGCTGGCGGTAGTTGAGCAGGTTTTCGGCCCCAGCGTACACCTCCCAGCGCTTGAAGGCGCGCGTCACCTGGGCATTGAACAGCACGTAGCGAGGCGTGTAGCTCAGCTCGTCGGCGGTAGGCGTATTGGGCAGCGGGTCGTGGTACGGGTCGGAGTGGGCGGTGCCAGGGCTCATGGCCAGCGGGCGGCGGCCAAACCACTGGCCTGTGAGGTCGAAGCGCCACTTGTCGAAGGCCGTAGCGTAGCTCAGGTTAGCAAACAGGCGGTGGCGGGGCGTCAGGAACTTGGGCAGCAGCTGGCCGCCGTAGCTGGTTTGCACGTCCAGAAACTTATACGCGGCCTTGGCCTGCAGGCCTTTCAGCGGCTCTACCTGCACTTCCATTTGCAGGCTGCGCGAGAAGGAGCGGCCGTACAGGTTGGAAATCAGCAGCCGGTCTGGCGAGGAGTACATATCGGCCACCACCTGGTTCTGGAACTCGGTGTGGTAGTAGTCGGCCACGAAGGTGGCGGGCCGGCTGGCTACGGTGAAGTACTGCGTGAAGGAGCCGCCCACGTTCCAGGCCCGCTCGGGCTGCAGGTCGGGCAGAAGAGTAAACTCCCGCGACGATACCAGCATGCCCGTGTTTTCGGCCAAGGGATTAGCCACGCGCGTGCCCCGGCCAGCGGCTACCCGCAGAATGGTGGAGGCCGTGGCGTCGTACTTCACGTTGAGGCGGGGCGTCAGAAACCAGCCGTAGAGGTTGTGTTGGTCGAGGCGGAGGCCACCTACCAGCGTCAGGTTTTTGGCGTTCTGATAGGTGTACTCAGCAAAAGCCCCGGGCACACGCTCCTGGCGGCGGCGGTTTTCGCGGGCATAGCGCTGGGCAGGCGTTTCGTTGGGGTCGAGCAGGCCCGTGCGGTACAGCTCCCGGTAGTTGTCGTGCAGGTAGCTCATCCCCAGCCGGTAGGTGTGCGCCGTAGTACCCAGGATGCTCTGAAACAGCAGCGTCGCCTGCCCGGTGTTCTGGGTGCCATTGTAAGTGCGGCGGCCGTACTGCGAGTCGAAGCTATACGCGGTGCCGTTCAGCAGCAGCCCCAGGCTCTGGTAGGGCCGGCCGGGCCAGGTGTAGGAGGTTTTGGTGAAGCCGGTATAGCGCGTGGCCGTCATGGTGGTGCCGTAGTAGCCCGCCGGGTTGCTTTCCCGGAAACCTATCTGACCACCCTGGCGCGTTTCGCGCAGGGCGCCTACGCCCGCTTCTGCCACCAGGCCCTTGTCCGACTTATACTTCCACTTATTGAGCACGTTGTACTGCGTGGCCAGCGGCAAATCCAGAAAGTTGTCGTGGTTGCGGTCCACGCGGCGGCCCAGGTGGTCGGTGTGCAGCAGCAGCACGGTGCTGCCGCGCTTGCCCACCGGGCTGGCCAGGTTCAGGTTCAGGTCGAATTTGCCCAGGTCGTTGCCGTAGGCGTTAAATAAGAGCCGGTCGGTTTTGTCGGGCTCCTTGAGGCGCACGTTCACCTGCCCCGAAATCGACTCGTAGCCGTTCACCACCGAGCCCATGCCTTTGATGATGTCGATGCTCTCAATCCAGGTGCCCGACAAGTACCCCAGCCGGTACGGCGTGGACAAGCCGCGCAAAGCCGGTTGGTTGTCTACCGTCAGCAGAGAGTAGGCGCCATCCAGGCCCAGCAGCTGAATCTGCTTGGCGCCCGACACGGCATCGGTGGTCGAAACCTCCACGGCGGCGTTGGTTTCAAAGCTTTCGGCCAGGTTGCAGCAGGCCGATTTCGTCAGGTCGCGGCTGGTGATTACCTGGGAGTTGGTGGGCGTAAGGGCCGAGTACGCCTGGGTGCGGCCTTCCACTTTCACCTCAGCCAGCTCCGTGCCCCGACGCAACGCCACGCGCAGGTAGGGCGTGCCTTCGGCGGCCACCGTCAGCGTATCGGGGCGGTAGCCCAGAAAACTCACAATAAGTCGGGGCACACCAGCCTGGGCGGGCCTTACGATGGAAAACCCACCCCGCTCATCAGCCGAGGCGGCATCGGTAGTGCCGAGCCAGCGCACCACGGCGCCAGGCAGGGGAGAGGAAGAAGCGGCGTCGGTAACCTGCCCGCGCACGGGGGCCAGGGCAGCAGTTTGGGCCAGCAGGGCTGGAGTGCTGCTTAGCAGCAGGGCAGCGGCGCACAGGCCGCCAAACCCGGAAAAACGATTCATGGCAAGAAGAGTAGCAGATTTCCACTGGGCGCATTCAGAGCCGAACGCGCCGGTACCAGCCGGACCCCGGGCCCGGCTACAAGGCAGGAAATACTGCTACACCACTAGGGTGCAGACGAAAGTAAGGAGCGTGCGGCCGGCGCGGGCGGGGGGCGAGGCATCCGAAGCGTGCCAGATTGCGGCCTGGGCTAGGACCAGACGCACGATCGGGGCCTGGGGCCACACGGCGTCGGGCAGCCAGGTGGTTAGCGCAGATGGTAGCAGCTTGAGGACCTTGACTCCGGCAGTAGGCAGGTCTACCTTATGATGCTGGGCGCTGAACTCGCAGCAGGCCTTCTGCAGCTTGGCCTTGCCGGAATGATGCTGCCCGGCCGCTGGCACGGCCGGCGGGCAGCCGTGCCGCGGCGCGCTGAATACCACGTGGGCCGAGTGCTGCCCGCTTACCCGGCAGGTATGCCGCTGCACCGTCAGGCCCACCGAAGCGGTGAGCACCAACAGGGCCAGCCAGGCACCAAACAGCCGATGTGTAAGAGGGCGTTTCACAAAAGCAAAGATACGACAGTGCCCGTTGGGATGCGTGCAAAATCCGGTAAGCAGCGTGGTAAATTCGGGCCGCACCCTAATCTGAACCAGCACCTGACATTCTGGCAAACTGCTTTCGACCACAAGTCGTTCAATGGGGCTATAGTATTGACTATGGTGGCAAAACCCTGTTTTTGGGCTGAAAACAGGGTTTTCGTGAAGTGGTAGAAAATGGTAAAAGGTGGTTGCCTTTTGCCGGGGGTTGCGTACTTTTGTTAACACCCTCCCCCGTGCCCAGGCCCCATGAATCTTCTCTCCGGCGAATACGAGTGCAAGCTGGACCCGAAAGGGCGCTTGGTGCTGCCGGCCAAGGTGAAGGCCAGCCTGCCCGAATCGTCGGGCAACCAATTGGTGCTGGTGCGCGGGTTTGAGCCCTGCCTGGTGCTGTACCCGCGGGCCGCCTGGCGCGTGATTCACGAGAAGGTGATGGCGCTGGATGAGTTCAACGAGGAGTACAGGCAGTTTCAGCGCAACTTTTTCCGGGGCATGACGGAGGTAGAGCTCGACGCCATCGGGCGCTTTGGGCTGCCACGTACTATGCTGCGCTACGCCGGCATCGAGAAGGAAGCCATTATCGTGGGCATGGGCAACCGCTGCGAAATCTGGGACCCCACCCGCTACGATGACTTCCTCATCAAAGACCAGCAGAGCTTCTCCAAGCTGGCCCAGAAATTCCTGACCACCGAAACCGGGCCTAGCCCCCTGGCCGCATGAGTTCCCCGGAAACTTACCAAAACGACGCCGCCTACCACCGCCCCGTAATGCTGCGCGAGTGCCTGGAGGCGCTCGACCTGCAGCCTGGTGGCCGTTACGTAGACGTTACCTTCGGGGGCGGCGGCCACTCCAGCCGCATCCTGGAGCACCTGACCACCGGCCACCTCTACAGCTTCGACCAGGACGCCGACGCCGAGCGGGAAGCCGCGCAGCTGGCCCGGCCGCAGTTCACGTTTATCCGCGCCAACTTTCGCCACCTGCACCGGGAGCTAGCCCGGCACGGCGCCCTGCCCGTGGATGGGCTGCTGGCCGACCTGGGCGTGTCGTCGCACCAGTTCGATACCCCGGAGCGCGGCTTCAGCACCCGCTTCGACGGGCCGCTGGATATGCGCATGAACGCCGAGGACGGCCCCAGCGCCGCCGACGTGCTGAACGAGTATAGCGAAGCCGAGCTGCACCGCATCTTCGGGATGTACGGGGAAGTGACCAACGCCCGCACGCTGGCCCATACCGTGGTGAGTGGCCGGCGCGGCGCGGGCATCCAGACTATTGGTGAGCTGAAAAAAGCCATTGCCAGCTGCACCCCGCGCGGCAAGGAAAACAAGTACCTGGCCCAGGTTTTTCAGGCCCTACGCATCGAAGTAAACGACGAAATGGCGGCGCTACAGGATATGCTGCTGCAAACGGCCGAGGTGCTACGGCCCGGTGGTCGGCTGGTGGTGATGAGCTACCATTCCCTGGAAGACCGACTGGTAAAGAACTTTCTGGCCAAGGGTAAATTCTTCGGCGAAGCCGAGAAAAACCTGTTTGGCCACACGTCTACGCCCTTTGAGGTGCTCACGCGCAAGCCCGTGGAGGCCACAGCTGAAGAGCTGGCCCTCAACACCCGTGCCCGCAGCGCCAAGCTTCGCATTGCAATTAAGAATTAGTAATTAAGAATGAAGAATTGCCGCTCCATGCCCGTGCCGCCTGTTTTCACCGGAACTGCTTCGGTGGCCGGGCCGGCTATGAGCGGCACCAGGCATTCATTCTTAATTATTCATTCCTAATTATTAATTCCAGAAACGTGGCTATCAATATCATTAAACCTACCGCCAGCCAGCCCCGCGCCAACGTGCCCCGCTACGTGGAGCCGGAACCTGCGCCGTTGCCAGAGCCCCCGGCACCCAAGCCTACGCCTGAGCCGGAAGTGCGCGAGCGGCGCCCTAAGGTAGAAGCACCGCGTAGCTCCTGGAGCGTATTCTCGCTGCTGGAGCGCGTCACGAACATGGATGGCCTGTTCCGGGAAGGCCTGCCCGTACGCTTTCTGCCGCACGTGCTGTTTATCATGTTCCTGACGCTGGTGTATATCGGCAACACGCACTACGCCCTGCGCATGAACCGCAGCATCCAGAAGCTTAAGCTGGAAACCGAAGACCTGCGCGCCGACTACACTACCCTGAAGTCGGACTACATGGAAGCTAGCAAGCAAAGCGAAGTGGCCCGCCGCGTAGCCGCCTACGGGCTGGTGGAAAGCTCCTCGCCGCCTTTCCGTATTACAGTTCCCGCCGGCCGCCTCGACGAAGCCGAGCTGGACCGCGTGCCCCTGCTCACGGCCGACTCCGTGGCCGCCCAGGCCATTGCCGATTCGGCTCTGCGCGCCCAGCAGGCGGTGGCTCCGCTCACGGGCTCCCCCGATGATGATCTGGTAGGTGCCCCGCCCGTGCCGGTAGGCGTGCCTACTACCGAAGCTGCGGCCGCTCCGGCCGCTTCTGCCCCTCGTTCTGCCCCGCGTAGAGATGAAAGGAAACGTTAAAAAATCCATTGTTACCCGCGTCCGGCTGGCTTTCCTGGGCGTGGCGCTGTTTTCTGCGGCCATCGTGATGAAGGTGTGGCGCATTCAGTTTCAGGAAGGCGACCGGTGGCGCGCCCTGGAGCAGGAGCGGCGCATCGTGTACCAGCCCGTGTTTGCTACCCGCGGCAACATCTACTCCGACAACGAAAGCATCATGGCCACCTCGCTGCCTTTCTACCGGGTGGCCTGGGACCCGAGCGTGGTGGACGACCGGCTGTTTGAGCAGAAAGCCGACTCGCTGGGGCTGCTCTTGTCGCAGTTCTTCGGGGACAAAAGCGCCCAGGAATACACGCGCAAGCTCAAAAACGCCCACGACCCCAAGCGTAACGTGCGCTACATCCGGCTGAACTCCCGGCAGATCAACTTCCAGGAAAAGAAGCTGATGGCGACGTGGCCCATTTTCCGGGCCGGCAAAAACCGGGGCGGGGCCATCTTCGAGAAAGTCGACAAGCGTTTCCGGCCGTTTGGCGGGCTGGCGCAACGCACCATTGGCTTCGTGAACGAGGACAAGAACGGCGCGGGCCTGGAGTACACCTTCAATCAGCACCTGGCCGGCAAAGACGGCGAAGCGCTGTTTGAGCGCCTGCCCGGCGGCAACAAGCCCATCTACGACGGCACCGAGGTGAAGCCCGTGCCCGGCTACGACGTGAAAACCACCCTCGACATCAACCTGCAGGACGTGGCCGAAAACGCACTGTACAAGTCCCTGGTGGACAACAACGCCCAGTACGGTACTGTGATTCTGATGGAAGTGAAGACCGGCGAAATCAAAGCCGTAGCCAACCTGGGCAAGGTGGCCGAGGGCGTGTACCGCGAGGATTACAACTACGCCATTGCCGACCAGGGGCGCACCGAGCCGGGCTCTACCTTCAAGCTGGCGTCGATGATGGCTATTTTTGAGGAAAACCCCGACCTAACCCTCGACGACATGGTGAACACCGGCAACGGCCGCATGTACGTGGGGGGGGCCGTGAAAACCGACTCCCACGGCTACGGCAACATTACCGTGAAGCAGGTGTTCGAGAAATCCTCCAACATTGGCGTCGCCTGGCTGGCCGACCACACCTTCAGCAAAGACCCCAGCAAGTACACCGACTACCTCAAGCGCTTCGGGCTGGACAAGCCGCTGGGCTTCCAGATGAGCGGCGAGGCCCGGCCCTACATCAAAGACCCCCGGGACCGGAGCTGGAGCCGCACTTCGCTTACCACCATGAGCATCGGCTACGAGCTGAAGCTGGCCCCCCCTGCAGACGCTGGCCTTCTACAACGCCGTGGCCAACGGGGGCGTGAAGGTGCAGCCTATTATCGTGCGCGAAATCAAGCAGGCCGATAAGGTGCTGGAAAGCTTTGAGTCGAAGGTGCTGAACCCCAAAATCTGCTCCGACGAAACCCTGGCCAAAGTGCGCGCCATGATGGAAGGCGTCGTGACGGAAGGCACCGCCCGCGGCATCCGCTCCCAGGATTTCACCATGGCCGGCAAAACCGGCACGGCGTGGAAGTTCAAGAATGGCGCCTATACCAAAGTGTACTCGACCTCCTTCTGCGGCTATTTCCCGGCCGATAAGCCCAAGTACTCCTGCATTGTGGTAGTCGATTCGCCCAAGAAAGGCCGTATCTACGGGGCCGACGTGGCCGCGCCCGTGTTCCGCGAGGTAGCCGATAAAGCTATGGCCCGCGACGCGGCCAGTCAGCGCCCCCTGCTGGCCCGCGCTCCACAGAAAAAGCAGCGTATGCCTACTATTGGGGTAGGCATGCAGGACGAGCTGCAGCTCGTAACTCAGCACATGGGTTTGCCTTCCCAGACGGCCACCAGCGCCGAGGACTGGGTGCGCGCTGATACCGGCCAGGGCAGCAAAACCCTCACCTGGCAGGAACAGCCCGTGCAGCGCGGCCGCGTGCCCAGCGTGGTAGGCATGAGCTTGCGCGACGCCCTGTTTCTGCTCGAAAACCGTGGCCTGCGGGTGCGCCTGAACGGCACCGGCCGGGTGCGGGCGCAGTCGTTGGCCGCGGGTGCGCCTTTGCAGCGCGGCGCGGTCATTTCCCTCACGTTGCAGCCCATTGGGCAAACCTCGGCGCCGGCCGCGCCCGTAGCCGCGCCCGAAACCCCTGACCTGGCCGAAAACAAGCTCATCACTCCCGCCGATCCCGATCCGGCCAAGGTGAAAGCGGCTTTGCTGGAGCGCCAGCGCAAGCTGCGCCAGCAGCTGAACGGGGGCGCTGAGCAGGCCCAGGCCCGTGCGGCGGAGTCTACCAAATCCAACCGAAAATAACGCTTACCTCGGCTGGCGCGGCTTTGCGCCGGCTTGTCTTGCTCATGCCTGATCTGACTTCGCCCTCTCATTCGCTTTCTGCATTGCTCGCCGGCCTGCAGGTGCTGGCCCAGCACGGCTCTGCAGAAGCCGCCGTACAAGGCCTTACGCTGGACTCGCGGCAGGCCGCGCCCGGTACGGTGTTTTTCGCCCTGCGCGGAGCTACCGTTGACGGACACCAGTTTATCTCTAAAGCCGTGGAGCTGGGCGCCAGCGTAGTAGTGGCCGAAGAGTTGCCGACGGAGCTGAACCCGAACACTACGTATGTGCAGGTAGCCGACAGCGCCGAGGCTATGGCCCGCGTGGCGGCGGCTTTCTACGGGCACCCGTCGCAGAAGCTGCAGCTGGTGGGTGTTACGGGCACCAACGGCAAAACCACCTGCGCCACGGTGCTGCACAAGCTGTTCCGGGAGCTGGGCTACCACGTAGGGCTGCTGAGTACGGTGCAGAATCAGATTGACGAAGAAGTAATTCCGGCCACCCACACCACGCCCGACGCCATTCGGCTGAACGCCCTGCTGGCCCGCATGGTGCAGGCCGGCTGTACGCACGTGTTTATGGAAGTGAGCAGCCACGCTGTGGTGCAGCACCGCGTAACCGGCCTGCACTTTGCGGGCGGCGTGTTCACCAACCTCACCCACGACCACCTCGACTACCACGGCACTTTCCAGGAATACCTGAAGGCCAAAAAGGGCTTTTTCGACGCGCTGCCTAAGTCGGCGTTTGCCCTTTCCAATGCCGACGACAAGCGCGGCCCGGTGATGCTGCAGAACGTGACGGGCCGCCGCGAAACCTACTCCCTGCGCGGGCCGGCCTCGTTCCGGGGCAAGCTGATTGAAAATGCCGTGCACGGCCTGCACCTGGAAATCGACGGGCGCGAGGCGCAGTTCCGGCTGATTGGGGTGTTCAATGCCTACAACCTGCTGGCCGTGTACGGGGCAGCGGTGCTGCTGGGCGAGGAGCCCACGGAAGTCCTCACGGTGCTGTCGGGGCTGACCTCAGCGCCGGGCCGCTTCGAGCCGGTGGTGTCGCCGAAGACGCGCGTGACCGGCATCATAGACTACGCCCATACGCCGGACGCGCTGGAAAACGTGCTCCAGACCATTGCCGATATCCGCCAGCCCAGCCAGCAGGTGATTACGGTGGTGGGCTGCGGCGGCAACCGCGACGGGGCCAAGCGGCCCATCATGGCCAATCTGGCCTGCCAGGGCTCCAGCCGCGTGGTGCTTACCTCCGACAACCCCCGCTTCGAGGAGCCCCAGGATATTCTGGCCCAGATGCAGGCTGGCGTGCAGCCCCAGGACCTGGGCAAGGTGCTCACCATTGCCGACCGGCGCGAGGCCATTAAAACGGCCTGCGCGCTGGCTGGCCCCGGCGACATCATACTGGTGGCCGGCAAAGGCCACGAGTCCTACCAGGAAATCAAAGGCGTAAAAACTGATTTTGACGACAAACAGGTGCTGACCGAAATGTTTGCGCTGCTGGGTAAATGAGCTTTAGCGCCTCGTGTTTAAGGTGCCAAGTCAGCAACCCAAACCATAAAGATTCCCTCCCTGCGCACCCGGTACCCGGCCCGAAGCACTAATTTTGCTGTTCGGCTTTCGATTTTCCTGACCCGCTGACTTCGCCTTCATGTTGTATTACCTCTTTACTTACCTCTACCAGCACTACCACATTCCCGGCACCGGCGTGTTTCAGTACACCACGTTCCGGGCGGCTATGGCAGTGGTAACTTCGCTGATCATTGCCCAGTACTTTGGCGCACCGCTGATCCGGCTGCTCCAGCGGCAGCAGATCGGCGAGTCTATCCGCGACCTGGGTTTGCAGGGGCAGATGGAGAAGAAGGGAACCCCCACCATGGGCGGGCTCATCATCCTACTGGCCATTCTGGTGCCGGTGCTGCTGTTTGCCAAGCTCGACAATATCTACATCGTGCTGATGATTCTGAGCACCGTGTGGCTGGGCCTGATCGGGTTTGTGGATGACTATATTAAAGTAGTGAAGAAGGACAAGGAAGGGCTGGCCGGGCGCTTCAAGGTGCTGGGCCAGATTGGCCTGGGTATTACGGTGGGCTGGGTGCTGTTTTTCTCGAAGGATGTGACCGTGCGCCAGTACCTGCTGCCCAACGGCGACCTGTCGGCAGTGGATGCCAGCACCGTGTACCAGGACGTGAAGCTGATGATTACTACCATTCCCTTCGCCAAAAACAACGAGCTGAACTACGGCAACCTGTTCAGCTACGCCGGGCCGTACTTCAACGGGCTCTACAGCATCCTCTATATTCCTATCGTCATCCTGATCATCACGGCCGTAAGCAACGGCGCCAACATCACCGACGGCCTCGACGGGCTGGCGGCCGGCACTTCGGCCATTATCGGCATCACGCTGGCTATTTTCTGCTTTGTGAGCGGCAACGCGCTGCTGGCCGACTACCTCGACATCATGTACATCCCCAACTCCGGGGAGCTGGTTATTTTCTGTACGGCTTTCGTGGGGGCGTGCGTGGGCTTTCTGTGGTACAACTCTTACCCGGCGCAGGTATTCATGGGCGACACCGGCTCCCTAGCCATTGGGGGCATCATTGCGGTGCTGGCCCTCATCGTGCGCAAAGAGCTGCTGATTCCGGTGCTCTGCGGTATTTTCCTGGTCGAAAACCTGTCGGTGATGCTGCAGGTGAGCTACTTCAAGTACACCCGCCGCAAGTACGGGGAAGGCAAGCGCCTCTTGCGCATGTCGCCGCTGCACCACCACTACCAGAAGCTGGGCTACCACGAAAGCAAAATCGTGTCGCGCTTCTGGATTGTGGGCATCATGCTGGCCGTCATTACCCTTGTCACCCTCAAACTCCGCTAACCCATGACGGCAACTGCAAACGGCCAACGACTGGTAGTGCTCGGCTCGGGCGAAAGTGGGGTAGGAGCGGCGCTGCTGGCGCAGGCCAAAGGCTACGACGTGTTTGTGTCGGATGCCGGAACGCTCAAGCCAAGCTATAAAGAGAAGCTGCAGGCGGCGGGCATCCGCTTCGAGGAAGGCCAGCACACGCTGGCGGAGATTCTGCAGGCCACGGAAGTGGTGAAAAGCCCCGGCATCCCGGAGAAAGCGCCCGTAGTACAGGCCCTGCGCGAAAAGCAGATTCCCATCATTTCGGAAATTGAGCTGGCCGGGCGCTACACCCGGGCGCGGTGCATCTGCATCACGGGCACCAACGGCAAAACCACTACCACGCTGCTCACTTACCACTTGCTGAAGGAAGCGGGCCTGCGCGTGGGTTTGGCCGGCAACGTGGGCTGTTCGCTGGCCGAGCAGGTTATCGACGACCAGTTCGACTACTACGTGGTGGAGCTGAGCTCATTCCAGCTCGACGATACCTACGACTTCCAGCCCTGGGTGTCGGTGCTGCTCAACATCACCCCCGACCACCTCGACCGGTACGATTACTCCCTGGAAAAGTATGCCCAGTCCAAACTGCGCATCACGCGCAACCAGGACAGCCAGGGCTTTTTTATCTACAACGCCGACGACGAGACTATTCAGCGCTACTTCCAGGCAGCTCTACGGCCGGTACGGCAGCTGCCCTTCAGCCTCCATGCCCGGCCCGACTACCACCTGGCCGGCTACTACACCGGCGAAGAGCGGCTGTGCGTGGACCTGGAGCCCGGCTACTACAGCAAGACCGAGGAAATCAGTACCAGCAGCTCGCCGCTGATTGGCCAGCACAACCGCCAGAACATTCTGGCGGCCATTCTGTGCGCCCGCGTAGTCGGCGTGGAAGCCGGGCAGATTGAAGCTGCCTTGGCTACCTTCCGTAACGCCGACCACCGTCTGCAGCTCGTGGGCGAAATAAATGGCACCCGCTTCATCAACGACTCCAAAGCCACCAACGTGGAAGCCGCCTGGTACGCCCTCGACGGCATCCGGCAGCCCATCGTCTGGATTGCGGGCGGCACCGACAAAGGCAACGACTACTCCCCGCTGCTAACCCTGGCGCAGTCGCGCGTGAAGGCGCTGATTTGCTTGGGCGTAGACAATGAAAAGCTGAAAGCCGCCTTCGGGCCCGTGTTGCCGCTGGTGGAGGAAACCCAAAGCATGCAGCAGGCCGTGCGCCGCGCCGCTAAACTCGCCCAACCCGGCGACGTGGTGCTGCTCTCGCCCTGCTGCGCCTCCTTCGACCTGTTCAAAAACTACGAGGACCGCGGCCGGCAATTCGCCGCCGCCGTGCAGTCACTCGCCGATGAGCAAACCAACGAGGAAGCCAACGAATAGCCTGGGCGCTGCTACCAGGACCGAACGCACTATTTCACCACTTCATCATTTCACCGCCGGATGGACATCATTAAAAGCTGGCTGCAGCGCAATCTGAAGGGTGACCCGGTGCTCTGGGGCATTGTGATTCTGTTTTCGCTTATCTCCATTGCGGTGGTGTACTCGGCTACGGGTACGCTGGCCTACAAAAAGATGGGCGGCAACACGGAGTACTTCCTCATCAAGCACACCGGGCTGATTTTCGTGGGCTTGTTCTTTATGTGGCTGGCCCACCGCATCGACTACCGGCACTACTCGCGCCTGTCGCTCTATGCCCTGCTGCTGTCGGTGCCGCTGCTGCTGTTCACCTATTTCATGGGCTCGAACATCAACGAGGCCTCGCGCTGGCTTACCATCCCCGTCATCAACCAAACCTTTCAGCCCTCCGACCTGGCCAAACTGGCCCTCATTGCGCACCTGGCCAGCATGCTCAGCCGCCGCCAGCAGCACGTCGACGATTTCAAGACCACGCTGCTGCCCGTAATGCTATGGGTGGGGTTGATCTGCGGCATCATTATCCTGAGTAACGCCTCCACGGCGCTGCTATTGTTTGCTACCTGCCTGCTGCTCATGTTTATCGGCCGCGTGCCGCTCAAGCAGATGGCCGTCATGATTGCCATTGGGGCCGTGGTGGGCGGCCTGGGCCTGGCTACCGGGCAGCGCTTCAAAACCGTGCAGTCGCGCATCGAGAACTTCACCGACAAAACCAAGCCGGTGCCGTTTCAGCTGGAGCACAGCTACATTGCCATTGCCACGGGTGGCGTATCGGGCAAGGGCCCCGGCAAAAGCACCGAGCGCAACATTCTGCCCCACCCATACTCCGACTTCATTTACGCCGTTATCATTGAGGAGTACGGGATGCTGGGTGGCGTGACCATTCTGTTTCTGTATCTCGCCTTCCTGTACCGGGGCCTGATTACGGTAATGAACAGCTACGGCGCGTTTGGGGGGCTGCTGTCGGCCGGGCTGAGCTTTAGCCTGGTTTTGCAGGCCATGGTGAATATGGGCGTGGCCGTGGGGCTGGGCCCGATTACCGGACTGCCGCTGCCCTTGCTGAGCATGGGCGGTACCTCGCTCATCTTCACTGGTATCAGCATCGGCATCATCTTGGCCGTAAGTCGCGGGGAGCGGGAGCTTCGCCCCATGACCGGTGAGCCGGCCGATACAGCCCGAATTCCAAAGAAAACGGCGCTGGCGTAAATAACCCTGAGTAATTAGATTTTCTTCTGCTTCCCAACCCAATCCAATGCCCAATTCAGAATTGAAGCCCTACCGCGTCATCATCAGCGGTGGCGGTACGGGCGGGCACATCTTTCCGGCCGTGGCTATTGCCAATGAGCTGCGCCGCCGCCATCCGGCCGCGGAAATTCTCTTCGTGGGAGCCAACGGCCGCATGGAAATGACGCGAGTACCAGAAGCCGGCTACCGCATCGTGGGCCTTGATATTACGGGCTTGCAGCGCCGCCTCACCCCCCAGAACCTGCTGTTTCCGGTGCGCGTGTTTCGTTCGGTGCGAAAGGCGGGCAAGCTGCTGGAAGAGTTTCAGCCCGATGCCGTGGTGGGTGTGGGCGGCTACGCCTCGGCGCCGGTGCTGCTGGCGGCTACCTCGCGCGGAATTCCGTCGCTCATTCAGGAACAGAACTCCTACGCCGGCCTGGTGAATAAGCTGCTGGCCCGGCGCGTAAGCAAGATCTGCGTGGCCTACGGCGGCATGGAAAAGTTCTTTCCGGCTGATAAGCTGGTGCTGACCGGCAACCCCGTACGCCGCGAAATAGCCCAGGGCAGCCGGGAAGAAGCTCTGCGCTTTTTTGGCCTCGATGCCAGCCACCCGGTGTTGCTGGTGGTGGGCGGCAGCCTGGGCGCCCGCACCCTCAACCACGCCACGGCGGCCGCGCTGCCGCGCCTGAAATCGGCCGGGGTGCAGCTGCTCTGGCAAACCGGCAAGCTGTATTACCCCACTGCCCGCGAAGACATGGAGCCCTACCCCGGCACCGGCCTGCACGCCCTGGAGTTTGTGCAGCGCATGGACCTGGCCTACGCCGCCGCCGACGTGGTGATTTCGCGGGCCGGAGCCTTGTCGGTATCGGAGCTGTGCCTTACGGGCAAGCCCTGCGTGCTGGTGCCTTCGCCCAACGTGGCCGAGGACCATCAAACTAAAAATGCCCGCGCCCTCGTCGACCAGGATGCGGCCCTACTCGTGACGGATGCCGAAGCTGGCCTGCGTCTCTACGACGAAGCCCTGGCCTTGCTCGGCAACCCGGCTCGGCAGCAGCAGCTGGCCGCCAGCATCCGGCGCCTGGCTTACCCAAATGCCACCACGACCATCGTGGATGAGCTCGAAAAGCTGATGACCCGGCCCTCGCATTCTTAATTCCTCACCTCTAGTTCTGCTCTGATTTTGAATTCTGTCGCTGCGTTTCCGTACATCTACTTTCTGGGAGTTGGTGGCATTGGCATGTCGGCGCTGGCGCGCTGGTTCCAGGCCAATGGCCACCACGTGAGCGGCTACGACAAAACCTCCACGCCGCTCACGCAGGCGCTGGAGGCCGAAGGCATCCTCATTCACTACGAGGATGCCGTCGACAACATTCCGGCAGAGGTGCGCGCAAACCAGGCCCAGACACTGGTCGTACTCACGCCCGCCATTCCGGCCGACCACAGGGAGTGGGCCTGGCTGCGCGAGCAGGGGTACGATATCCGCAAGCGCAGCCAGGTGCTGGGCATACTCACGCAGGGCCGACCCACTATTGCGGTGGCCGGCACCCACGGCAAAACCACTACCAGCAGCATGGTGGCGCACCTGCTGCACCACGCCGGCGTGCCCTGCGCCGCGTTTCTGGGAGGTATTTCCGTGAACCTGGGCTCCAATCTGCTGCTGCCACCAGCCACGCAAAAGCCAACTGAAATTCCGGTAGTAGTGGAGGCCGATGAGTACGACCGGTCGTTTCTCACCCTGCGCCCCACCATTGCCATCGTCACCAGCACCGACGCCGACCACCTCGATATCTATGGTCACAAGGATGCGCTGGTGGAATCGTTCCGGCAGTTTGTAAGCCAGATAGCGCCGGGCGGAACGCTTATCATCAATCACACTGCCGATGCCAGCGTAGAGGCGGCCGCGCCGGCCGGGGTGCGCGTTATCCGCTACGGCCTCACGCCTGAGCAGGGGCCGGAGCTGCATGCCTCCGCTATTACGGCCCGGGGCCACCAGTTTCACTTCAATCTGCACGGCCCAGCCGGTGTGGTGCCGGACCTAAAGCTGGCAGTACCGGGCTACCACAATGTGGAGAACATGCTGGCTGCGGCCTGCGTAGCCCTGCTGCAGGGCGTGGCCTCGCAGCCTCTGCAAGCTGCCGTGGCCGCCTACCAAGGTGTAAAGCGGCGGTTCGAGTTTATCGTGACCACGCCCGACAAAATATACGTGGACGACTACGCGCACCATCCGCGCGAAATCGAGGCCTTTTTACGTTCCTTACGGGCCTTATATCCAGGCAAAAGACTGCGCGTAATTTTTCAGCCGCATTTATTTTCGCGCACCCGGGATTTCGCCGCTGGCTTTGCTGAGAGTTTAAGCATTGCCGATGAAGTACGGCTGCTGGATATTTATCCGGCGCGCGAATTACCGATGGCGGGAGTTTCTTCCGAAATAATTTTCCGGGATATTACGTCACCCTCTAAACTGCTGCAAACCAAAGAACAAGTGCTGCACGACGCCGAAACCAATACTACTTTCGACGTGCTGGCTACCGTTGGTGCGGGAGACATTGATCAATTGGTGCCGCGCCTGAAAAATATTTTACAAAACCGTTGGCATGGATCTGAAGCGTAAGGCAAATAATTTACTTTTTGCTACTGGGTGTCTGGTACTTTTCGGGGCTCTGGCCGTGTTTGCCGGCGTGCGCCAAACCCAGCGCCCTATAGGGGAGGTAGTCGTTTCCATTGGCAACGAATCCAACAACTACTTCATCAGTGAGCGGGAAGTAACCAGCCTGCTCACGCGCAACGGCCGCCAGCGCCTTGAAGGGGCCGGCACCGAGGAGCTGAACCTGAAAGCGCTGGAAAACCGCCTCAAGACCCACAGCTTCGTGAAAGACGCGCAGGTGTACCGCGACTTGGCCGGCAACCTGCACGCCGATGTGCGCCAGAACCGCCCCATTGCCCGCCTCGTGCACGCTAATACCCGCTTAGACAGCTACATCGACGCGGAAGGGGAGCAGCTGCCTTTGTCGAACCTGTTCACGGCCCGGGTGGTGCCGGTATCGCGCCAGGGCAACCAGCCTTTGCAAGCTGCATTTTTTCGGGATTCGACCGGGCGCCGGTATTTGGATTTCCTCCGGTATATCGATGAGCATCCGTTCTGGCGGGCCCAGGTAGCGGAAGTATTTATTGGGCCAAATGGAAAATTATCCTTCACCCAGCAGGTAGGCGACCAGCGTGTAGAATTTGGCTTTCCCGAGAATATTTCGGAGAAATTTGCGAAACTAATGGTATTTTACCGGCAGATACCGCCCGTATTAGGCTGGGACACGTACCACCGCGTCAACGTCGAATTCAAAGATCAAATCATTTGTGAGTAAGCAGCGGCTTGCTTCTACGCTGCAAATAGGCGTTTTTTGCAGAACATCCCCTCCCCGAACCCTCCAACCTCACTCGCTTCCGTCTCATGCAACACGATAAGATTGTAGTCGGCCTCGACATTGGTACTACCAAAATCTGCGCTCTGGTAGGGCGCAAAAACGAGTTCGGCAAGCTTGAGATTCTGGGCATGGGCAAAGCCGTGTCCGAAGGCGTAGTGCGCGGTATCGTGTCGAACATCGACAAAACCGTGGACGCCATCAAGAAAGCCATCCGTCAGGCCGAAGAGCAGTCCGGTATCAATATTGGCGTGGTGAACGTGGGTATTGCCGGTCAGCACATCAAGAGCCTCCAACACAACGGCAGCATCACCCGCGCTTCGCAGGATAGCGAAATCACGCAGGACGACGTGAACCGCCTCACCAACGACATGTACCGGCTGGTAACCCCGCCCGGCTCCGAAATCATCCACGTAATGCCCCAGGACTACAAGGTGGATTACGAGGAAGGTATCATGGATCCGGTGGGCATGTCGGGCGTGCGGCTGGAAGGCAACTTCCACATCATCACGGCGCAGAGCACGGCCATCAACAACATCAACAAGTGCGTAACCAAGGCCGGGCTGGAAATCGACAACCTGATTCTGGAGCCCTTGGCCTCGAGCATGTCGGTGCTGAGCGAGGAGGAAAAGGAAGCCGGCGTCGCGCTGATTGACATCGGCGGCGGCACCACCGACCTGGCCATCTTCAAAGATGGCATCATCCGCCATGCGGCCGTGCTACCGTTCGGTGGCAACATCGTAACCAGCGACATCAAGCAGGGCTGCCTGGTAATGCAGAACCAAGCCGAGCAGCTCAAGGTGAAGTTCGGCAAAGCCATTGCTGAGGAAGCCTCCGAGTACGAAATCGTGAGCATTCCGGGCCTGCGCGACCGGGCACCCAAGGAAATTTCCCTCAAAAACCTGGCTTACATCATTGAGGCCCGGATGGAGGAAATCATTGAGCTGGTGTACGCTGAAATCCAGCGCACCGGCCATGGCGACAAGCTGGCGGCCGGTATTGTGCTGACGGGCGGCGGCTCGCAGCTCCAGAATCTGGTGCAGCTTACTGAGTACGTAACTGGTCTCGATACCCGTATCGGCTACCCCAACGAGCACCTTGGCAAAAGCAAAATTGAGGCGGTGAAGTCGCCAATGTATGCTACCACCGTGGGCTTGGTGCTGTCGGGCTACCGCTCCCTTGACGAGCGGCAGAACCGCAACTCCCACGAGGAAGAGTTGTACCGCCCCGCGCCCGAAGCCCGTCCGGCCATTAGCACGCCTGCTCCGGTGGCTTCCGCCCCAGCGGCCCCGGCCGAGCCCAAAAAGCCTTCCGGCGCCGGCAAGTTTTTCCAGGACATCATCAGCCGTACCAAAGGGCTGCTGATTAATGATTTCGACGACCAACAGTACTAAGGTCAATTAATAATTAAGAATTACTAATTTAGGAATTGAGTTGGCAAAGCGACCCTATCAAAGGTGCTTGGCAGACTCTCAATTCTGATTCTTAATTCTTAATTATTAATTATTAATTGACACTCGTCATGGATTTCAAATTCGATATACCTTCCCAATCCAAGTCCATCATCAAGGTGATTGGCGTTGGTGGTGGCGGCTCCAACGCCGTCAACCACATGTTCAGCCAGGGCATCAAGGACGTGGAGTTCATCATCTGCAACACCGACAAGCAGGCCCTTGCTTCTTCGACGGTGCCCAACCGCCTGCAGATTGGCATGGACCTGACCGAAGGCCTGGGCGCCGGCGCCAACCCGGAGCGCGGCAAGCAGGCCGCCATTGAAAGCCGGGAGCAAATCCGCGAGCTGCTGAGCAACGGCACCAAGATGGTCTTCATCACGGCCGGTATGGGCGGCGGCACCGGTACCGGCGCGGCGCCTGTTATTGCCAAAGTAGCCAAGGAACTGGGCATTCTGACGGTGGGCATCGTGACGGCGCCATTCATGTTTGAAGGCAAGAAAAAGCGCCAGCAGGCCGAAATGGGCATCCGCGACCTGAGCGACAACTGCGACACGGTGCTGGTGATTCTTAACGATAAGCTGCGCGAGATTTACGGCAACCTGCCCATCCGCGCCGCCTTCGCCAAGGCCGATAACGTGCTGAGCACGGCCGCCAAATCCATTGCCGAAATCATTACCGTGACGGCCGATGTGAACGTGGACTTTGAAGACGTGAAAACCGTCATGAAAGACTCCGGCGCGGCCGTGATGGGCAGCAGCATTACGGAAGGGGAGAACCGGGCCCGCCGCTCGGCCGAGGAAGCCCTGGCTTCGCCGCTGCTCAACAATACCGACATCCACGGAGCGCAGAAAATCCTGCTCTCCATTATGTCGGGCGACCAGGCCGAGCTGGAAATGGATGAGCTGACCGAAATTACGGAGTACATCCAGGATAAGGCCGGCCAGAACGCGGAGGTAATCTTCGGACACGGAATTGACCCCACGCTGGGACAGAGCATCCGTGTGACGGTTATTGCCACCGGTTTCGCCCGCGACGCGCACACCATCACGCAGGTGGCGGCTTACTCCAACGAGCCTGCCGTGACCCCCAATCCGCAGATTGATATTTTCGACAAGGACCGTCAGGATGCGCCGTCAGCAACGACTTCGGTAGTGCCTTCATTCGGAGCGCCGGTGCCGGTAGCTTCGGCACCCAGTGCACCGGAGCCGCCCAAGGTCACGTTCGACCTCGAAACCTCGCCGTACACGTATGAGCCCCCGGTAGCAGCGCCCTCCACGCCCGCCCCCGAGCCTATCGTATTCCAGCACCCGGCGCCCGCCCCGCAACCGCTGGCTTCGCGGCCCGCGCTGGATGCCCGCGCTGATGAGCGGCGCCGCCGCCTGCAGGAGCTGAGCAACGGCCTGACGAATGAGGCTATCAAAGACCAACTGGATACGCCTGCCTACCTGCGCCGCCAGGTGAAGCTGGAAAATGTGGTGCCATCGAGTGAGCGGAATATTTCCCGCTTCAACCTCTCCGACGACAACGAGCTGCTGGGCGACAACCGCTTCCTGCACGACAACGTGGACTGACACTAAGGAAATTACCCTTATCAGGCAGCCGCTGGAGCAATCCGGCGGCTGTTTGCTTTTTCGTGACCAAGGGAAGCGAGACCAGAAATGAAATGCTGGCGGTGGCCTGGTTTATATTAATGGCAATTAGGTTGTTACTTTTCTTGCATTCCTAGGCCTCATGGGGAATACCTACTGGCAGGGGTTACTTACCTGCTTATTGGTATACTCATTGCCATAGCGGCGTCAGAGCGCTGGCTTTTTAGCGGGTGTAGATTTTTTGACAAGCTGTGGCTTACGGGATAGGTGTCGAAGGCCTTGCCGCATCTACCAGCAAAAGCGTGCTTTCAAATTTCTATTTCAGTGAATAAAGGCTGCTGCCGCTCGTTGATTAGTGAAAACTATCAGCGCTTGATTTACCTTAAACTTTCCAACATGCATTCTTTTTTCCTGCCAGGACCATTTTTTAAATCAATTGTTGGCCTCACTTTTTTGGGAGCCTTGCTGGCCTTCTGGCTTTGTCCTCAGGCTAGTTGGGCACATCCTGGAGCGCAGGCCAATGGCTTCAACCTCGCTGAGCCTGCCGTTGTCCGTTACATTTACTTTGAAGATGCTGACCCTGCGTATGCCAAAAGTGCCGGGGACCTGGCCCAGGAGCTGAGCTTGTCGGGCGCTGCCTGGAAAGCCCAGGGTGTAGCGGGCACCTGGAACCGGACGGGTATTTTCCTGGGGTCTGTAGCCGTGCTGGGCAAGTATATGCAGCCGGATGAGGTAGTGGCGCTAACCAGCATGGAAAATGATGGGTACTGGCTGCACCTTCGGCAGAATGCGGGCTACGTGGCGGTACGCTCGGCAGCGGCGCTCAATCCGGCATCAGCTGCGTTGCGCTTTGCCTTGGGGTTCCGCTACTATCTGCCGAACCGTAACTGGGAATACTATCCGCGCCTTACCACCCTGCCCGACCTCAGCCAAGGACCTCCCAAGGCGTTAATGGCTAACCGGGGAATGTTTTACGGATACGGAGCCGGCAGCAAGAAATTAGAAGAAGAAACCACCCGCTGGAAATTGAACAATGGCCTGGCCATAGACAATGCCGTATCAACCGGGCATTCCTGGCCCGGGTTCTACTCCCGGCACAAAGCGGAGTTTGCGGCGCACCCGGAGTGGTTTGCCGCCGCCAGTGACGGTTCCCGGCGGGTGGTGCCAGCCAACGCCACAAGTGCACAGATGCAGAGCGTCAGCTTTTGCGTAACCAATAAAAAGCTGATAGCAGCCCTGCAGGCCGATGCCATTCAGCGCCTGCAGACCCAGAATATGTACTCGCTGGATCCCAGTGACGGAATGGACGAAAAGGCCGTTTGCCAGTGTGAGAGCTGCCAGCGTTTGGGCTCAGTATCCAACATCGTTTTTTACCTGGCTAACCAGGTTGCGGAAGCCGTAGGTAAAACTTTTCCCTACAAGCCTGGCAGAGGATTGGAGTTCAACAAGATGGTGGGCATGTATGCCTATGCCCAACACGCCTTGCCTCCTGATTTTCCGGTACACCAAAACGTGTTTGTGCTGGTGGCAACCGCGTATAACCATTCGCCTCTTTCCTATGATGAGCTGTTTGAGAGGTGGGGTGGGAAAGCGAGGGGCCGCTGGGGAATCAGGGATTATTGGGGGGGTGATGCAGTGGGACGAAGATCTGCCCGGACGATCAAAGCTCAGAGCGCCGGCTTACGCAGCAGAACTGCGCAAATTTGCAGCACAGGGTGCCGTAGCTATCAATTCCGAAACCATTGCCGGTTGGATGTCCCGCGGTATAGGCCAGTACACGGCAGCTACAGTACTGCGCGACGGCAGCCAAAACGCCGAGGAGCTAACCGAGGAGTTTTACACCCGCATGTTTGGTCCGGCAGCGCCTGTGCTCAAGCCTATGTTTACGGACTGGCAAACCCAGGTGTCGGGAATGCCAGCTGAAGAAGATGTGCGGACGTGGAGTCTAGCGGTTCAAAAAGCCCTTGCACTGGCTGATCGGGAAAAGAACCCCTTATTGCGGCGCCGGGTATTGGATATTGCGGCCTACCTGCACTATATAAATCTGCTGCGTAGCTGGAAAGCCACGCCCGCCGACCCCGGCTACGTCCGCTATAAGGCGCTGCTAAGCTGGGCCTGGCGTCTGCGGGAAACCGGCCTGATTGCCAGCCAGGCGCTGGTTCGCACGTTTGCTAACTCCAGAGCTCCAACCAAAGAGCTCCATTTTTCCAATGCGGCAGCCCTCTGGAAGCAGGCGGCAGCGGTTACGGATGAGGAAATTCTCAGGCACCTGACCGCAGATGTAGCATCTCTGAAAAAGCCAAGAGCGAATGTCAAATCAGTTGAGTACAACTATTCAGACTACTCGGTGTACCAGCCTGCCGTAGCCAGTAAAGAGGTTCACCATCAGTTTCGGGGAAACTTTCGCCTGGTGGTTGCGGGTGGGCCCAGGGGGAGCCTCGGACTGCGGGTTGGCTTGGTGAAGGGTTCCGGCAAAGGCGGCTCTATTCAGTTTGGGACGACCCCGGATGCAGCCGTAAAGTTGCCGATTGGGAAGCTGGTTGAGGTACCGGTACCCCAGGCAGGGCCCCAGCTAACTACAATCGTCGACAACAATAGTGGTGTGCAGCTAAGCTCACGCGCCGGGGTGAAATACAGTGTTTTTGCTAGCAAGCAGAGCCCTTTGCACAGCTTTGCCCGGAATGAGTGGTGCTTTCTGGTGCCGGAGGGTACCACTGTTTTTGGGATCTGGAAAAAAGGAGTATACACGCTTGTATCACCCAGCGGCCGCCGGATAACGCAGCAGACGAGTGGCGAACTGCTGGAGTATTACGAGGTAGGCAAAGCCGAGGCGGGCATTTGGAAATTGGAAGCTCAATCAGGCACCTTATACCTTATAGGCGTGCCTCCCATCCTGGCCCCAACGCCCGCCCACCTGATCGTGCCCAGCGAGAAAAGCAGCAAGGCAAAGTAAGCTGCCGACAGCTTCCCCTTAGCTAAGCAGTTCTGGTATGCGGCTTTCGTGGTTCGATCAGCCTGCGCTACTAACCCAAATGCAACAGCGCCGCCGGAGTAATCCGGCGGCGCTGTTGTTGTATAAAGGTGGAACAAATCAGGGTTGCAGAGGCGGGAACTGGCTGCTGGCGCTGGTATCGGCAATAGCCATAAACCGGTGGGCTGGCTCTGCTATTTCCCGATCTACGCTCAGGGGCCTGGTAACTGCGTGGCTGCAGGCGCCAAACAACGGCGTGAGCAGCAGCAAAGAGTACAAAGTGCGTTTCATAATGGGCCTGATACGGGAGGATACTCCCGGTGTTACTTACAGGTGAAAATATAACGCCAGCCAGTAATTATATAGTTCCGTGATGATTAAGGAGTAAATGGGTTGCTGAATTGCTTGTTTTGAACAAAGGTAGAGTCAGTGAGGGTGCGCAGGAACGCCAGCAACTGTTGCTGCTCCAGCGGGGTGAGGTCCAGCTTCGTACCCCTGGGTGTATTGGAAAGCAGCATGTTGGGGTCGAGAAAAGGGCTGTTGCGCTCCACATGCTCGTTGTAGTGGGCCAGCACTTCCTCCAGCGTCCTGAAGCGCCCGTCGTGCATGTAGGGGGCGGTGAGGGCAATGTTGCGCAGGGTAGGGGCCCGAAATTTGCCCTGATCAGTTGCCTGACCGGTAACGCCGCCCCGCCCGGCATCGGCAAACGTGGCATCCAAGCCATTATTGAAAAACTCCGGGGAGCCGAACAGCCCCGTGGTTTCGAGGTGGCAATGGTGGCAGGCTGCCCCGCGCACGAAAATGCCCCCTACCTCGCCGGGGTGGCTGCGGAACAGGAAAGCGCCCATCTGCTCGTCGCGGGTAAGGTCGGTTTCGTGGCGCAGGAACTGGTCGTAGCGGGAGTTGGCCGAAATCAGGGTGCGCTCAAACTGTGCCAGGGCCTTCAGAACGTTGGTTTCGGTAACCGTCTGGCTGCCGAAGGCCTTGGCAAACAAGGGCGGGTACAGCGCCGTCTGCTGTAGCTTGCGCACGCCCTCGCCCAGGCTCTGGTGCATCTCTACCGTGTTTTCGATGGGCAAACGCGCCTGGTCTTCCAAGGTGTGGGCTGCGCCATCCCAGTTCAGGTTGGGTTCCCACAGCACATTGGCCAATGACATGGTAGAGCGGGCGTGCTCCTGCCCATCGGCCCCAAGCGCCCGGGCCCGGCCATCAGTGAAAGCCTTGCTTTGCTGGTGGCAGCTACCGCAGGAAATGGAACTGTTGCGCGAAAGGCGGGGCTCGTAAAACAGCATTCGGCCCAGGGACACGCCTTCCTGCGTCAGCGGATTATCTGCCGGAATAGCGGGGCGGGCAGGCATGCCCGAGGGTATCTGCAGCTCGTAGGGCGTGGCGGCAAAGGGCGCTACGGGCTCAGCTTCTCCGCCTGGCTCACAGCCGCCCGCCAGCAAGGGCGCAACCGCCAAGGCCGGCCAGAAACGGCGCCAGAAAGAAAAGAAAGTCATGTGCCGCAACGTCTGATGAAAGAAACCAATAAACTTACTGAACCAGCCAGGGCAGAACAATTGTGGTGCCCCGGCTGGTTCAGTAAACGAAGCTACCAGCTGCCGGCGTATACCTGCAGCCGGCAGCGCCCAGGGCTAAAATAAGTATTTTGTTTGTTTGAAGCTGTAGCCCACCGCCAGCACGAGCCGGCCAGCGCTGGCCGGGTGGCCGGTAGCGGCGGTATACACCGGAAACTGGGCGCTGGCGTTCAACGACACGTTTTTGTAGTAGACATCCAGGCCGGGCCCGAGCAGCGCGTTGTTCATGGCGTGCTCCCCCGTTAGGCGGCCTTCGAGCGTTTCGCCTTTGGTCTTTTCGTAGAAAAACTGCGCCGAGGGGTACACCTGCCAGTCGGCCTGCAGCGGGAGGCGGTAAAACAGGTTCACAAATGAGCTGGTGCTGGGCGCGGTGCTTTCCTGAAAGGCGTTGCGATTAGCCCGGCGGTAGCTGGTATTCAAGCTCAGGCCTACGTTGCGGTAGCTGCCAATGTAGTTGAGGTACACGAACCCGTCGGTGGTGCCGGTGCCGGGTTGCGTGAGGGTAGGGTAGCGCCGCCCGGCTTCGTTGCGCCGCCGGAAGTCACCGGTGGGCAGCTTGGCGCCGCCACCCACAATCAGGCGGCTTTGTACGCCGGCCGTTTCAATGTTGCGCAGCAGGTGGTAGCCTGCAAACACCGTTACGTCGCCCAGCCCCGATTGCGTCAGCTCCCGGCCGTTGGCGAAGGACGTATTCATGGCGTACGGCACAAAGGCGTTTAACTCCAGCTTTTTAGCCAGAAAATACTTGGCGCGCAGCTCCACCACCCGAAATACTTCGTAGTCGTGCGGGTCGCCATTGTGGGCGTGGCGGTAGTTGTCGTCGTGGTTGAGGTGGCGGGGGAAAAACGTCCGGGCTCCGTTCGGGAAGAACCGGGGTTGCTGGCCAAGCTGCTGGTAGCCGTTGAAAGCCCGGTAGCGGTGCATCAGCGCCACGCTGCTTTGGTTGTCATAAGGCGTAATGCCCATAAAGCAGCCGCAGATGTCGCAGGCTTGTGCCCGGTAGGAGCCCAGCAGCAGAACAAGAAAAACAGGTAAAGACTTCATCGTGAAAATCCGAAAAAAGAAGTTGATAGCCAGCCCTTAGCGGTGAGTTTCGCTGAGCCGGGCATCGTGCAGAAACTGCTCATCGGTGAGCGTGGCCAGAAACGCCAGCAAATCGGCCTGCTCACCAGCCGTAAGCGGAATGCCCAGCCGCTTATCGGCGCGGCGGAGCTGCGGATCGAGAGTAGGGGACTCTGCCACGCCGTGGTCGTAGTGGGCCAGTACCTGCGTCAGCGTGGCAAAGCGCCCATCGTGCATGTAGGGGGCCGTGCGGGTCACATTGCGCAGGGACGGCACCTTAAAGCGGCCCCGGTCGGCGGCCCGCCGCGTAATTTGGGCCCGGCCGGAGTCGGCCGCAAAGCCGCCGGGCAGCCCGTTGTTGCGGTACGACTCATCGGTAAACAAATCCGTGGCGTGGCAGCTGGCGCACTTCTGCCGCAGCACCGACAGGCCGCGCAGCTCGGCGGGCGTGAGCGTGCCCCCGGCTTCGCCGCGCGCGTACTGGTCGTAGCGGGAATTGGCTGAAGTAAGCGAAGCTGTGAACTGCGCCAGGGCCCTTAACAGCTGCTGCGAATCGATAGGCTTGCGGCCGTACACCTCGGCAAAGCGGCGTTGGTAGTCGGCGTCGGCATTGAGCTTGCGCAGGACGTTTTCCAGCGTTTCGTCCATTTCTACCGGATTGGTGAGCGGGGCCAGCGGCATTGTTTCCAGGTGCTTGGCGCCCCCGTCCCAGAGCAGCTCCCGGCGCCAGCGCAGGTTCTGGAGCGCGGGCGCATTGCGGGTGCCCAGGCGGTTGTCTACCCCATGGCTAAGGCGGTGGTCGGAGTGGGCGAAGGCGGCAAACTGCTGGTGGCAGCTGCCGCAGGATACCTCGCCGCTACGGGAAAGCAGCGGATCATAGAACAGTACCCGGCCCAGCGCAAACCCGGCTGGCGTAGGCGGATTTTCCTCGGCAGCATACTGAGGAGCCGGAAAGTTGGTCGGCACCACCATGCCGGGCACCTCCTCCACGGGCGCGGCTTCATTAGCCGGTGAGCAAGCCAATGGGAGCCAGCCGGCCAGCCCGAGGGCCAGCCGGCACATCATACGGCGTACCATTGCCTAGTTGGCGTGCACGTGGTCCACTGTTATCATGCCGGCGGCCTGGTTGTCGGCTATGCGCACTGCATTGGCGCCGCCCATCACGTCGGAGGTCGTAGCGAAGCGGATGGTATTCACCCCGGAAAACAGCCTGAGCACGTCGGTTTGCAGGTGCACGGCCGGGGTTCGGCTTGGGCGAATCTGAATCGTGGCGCCTTTCAGGGAAGGCGAAACCGTGCGGATGGTGTTGTTGGGCTTTTTGAAGCCGCCGATATGAAAAATCAGCCCGCCGTTGGACGCCTGCGGGGAGGTGCCTTCCAGCTTGGTGTAGATGTAGCCGGAGTCCCAGGTCCAGAACATGTTGTTGATCGGGTCCAGCGCGCCGGTTTGGGCGCCCGACACGTTGCGGGTGCTGTCTACCCCAATAACAAAGCTCAGGGAAGTGTAGTCGCCGGCCGGTATTTTGTCCAGCGTGAAGGCCTTGGACTCTGCCTTGGCCTCATCCACCAGAAAGTAGCTTTCCGGCACCAGGTACGTGCTGCCATCGACTTTGCCCAGGGTGAAGTTGGAGAGGTAGTAGCGGAAGGTAGACACCGTGAACTCGTCGCCAGCCGGCGTGGAGTAGCTGCCGGTATTCAGAACCAGCGGCAGTTGGCCTACGAAGTGGTCTATTTCAATGTCGAGCGTGCCGGGCTGGGTAGGCCCCGGGTCCTTATCGTCGCAGCTGGTGAGCAGTGTGGCCGCAAAAAGCAGGGAAGTACTGAGAAGGGAAAACGAACGGAAATGCATCGAAGAAGCGCGTTAGGCTGAAAACTGAAAAGCACGGCCGGCAGCCACCCCTTCCTATCGGAGCGGCGGCAGCTGACCTGTCAAACCCCGGGCAGGGGCTTGAGCAACGGAGTTCAGACGTGTAGCGCGGGAGGATGCAGGAGGCTGTACGCCGGCGCAAAGGCGTAGCAGCTGGCTACGCTGGGCGCAAACTTGGCCACTGGGGTGTAGGCCGGCATAGGGGAGGGAACGAAGCAGGCCAGAGGAGGCAGCACTTCGTACTTGAGCTTGGCAAACCCCGACTGGGGCGCCTTACGCTCGGTTTCAGAGGCTTTGCGCAGCTGTTTGGCCAGGTGGCAGCGGCCGTTGCAGCGCATTCGGGGCTTGGCTTTGTTGATGCAGAACAGGCGTGTAATCTGTTCCTTCTGCAGCTGGTAATTCACGACCAGCAGCTCCCGACTAAACGTCTGGAGCAGAATCAGGCAGGTCAGGAATAAAGCCAGCAGACGCGTCACGGAGTAAACCTTTCAGGTGCTTTGGGTGCGCTAAATGTACGCACGCCCGCTAGAAAACAAGGCGCACTGCTACCAGGCGGCTACCTGGGCTGCCTGCTCGCGCAGGAGTTGGAGCAGCAAGGGCTGGGTAAGCTGGCCGTCCGGCGTCAGGTGGGCATCAATACCGGGCAGTCGCACGCGGGCGGGCAGCACGGTGGTGCCTAAGTACATGAGCACGTCGGTCAGGTGGCTGAGGGCCAGCAGGCCGCCTTGCTGCCCGGTGCCCAACCCCACCAGCGCCGCCTTCTTACCGCGGATGCCGCCGGGGTAGGGCAGGCCGTCGATGAATCCTTTGAGCGCACCCGGAAAAGAGCAGTTGTACTCCGGCACCACAAAAACGAGCGTATCGGCCTCTTCGGCCAGCCGGGCCAGCTGGTTGAACTCCTCGTGCTGGCCGGTATTGTGGTAGAGTGCTTCGGTTAGAAAGGCAGGCGGCAGCGCCACGAGGTCCAGGATCTGGTGCGGGGCCCCCAGCTCCGTCAGCAGCTGGGCATAGAGGTTGGTGACCTGCCGGGCGCGGGAGTTGGGACGGTTGGTGCCGGAAATCAGCGTTATCATAAAGCCTGGTATAAAGAGGAGGGCAGGCCGCTGCTCTGACGCAGCTTTCGGCCTTCGCTTCTGAAAAATAAAAAAGCGAACCGGAGGGCCGGTTCGCTTTCCTATAACTCAACCACGAAGGCTACGCAAGGTTATTCGAAGAAGCCTTGGCAGCCAGGAATTCGCGGTTCAGGATGGCAATATTTTCCAGCGAAATGCCTACCGGGCACTCAGCGGCGCAGGAGCCAATGTTGGTACAGGCGCCAAAACCCTCTTTGTCCATCTGAGCTACCATGTTTTCCACGCGCGACTTGCGCTCTACCTGGCCCTGGGGCAGCAAGGCGAGCTGGCTTACCTTGGCCGACACGAACAACATAGCCGAGGCATTTTTGCAGGATGCCACGCAGGCACCACAGGCAATGCAGGTAGCTGCCTCAAACGCACGGTCGGCAATTTCCTTTGGAATCGGAATTTCGTTGCCATCGGGCGTGCCGCCGGTATTCACGCTCACGTAGCCGCCTGCCTGAATGATGCGGTCGAAAGCCGAGCGGTCTACGCTCAGGTCTTTGTTGACGGGAAACGCGTTGGCGCGCCAAGGTTCGATGGTGATGGTGTCACCGTCGGAAAACTTGCGCATGTGCAGCTGGCAGGTGGTCGTGCCCTTCTCGGGGCCGTGGGCCCGGCCGTTGATGAACAGGTTACACGAGCCGCAGATACCCTCGCGGCAGTCGTGGTCGAAGGCCACCGGCTCCTCGCCTTTGCGCAGCAGGTCTTCGTTGAGCACATCCAGCATTTCCAGGAACGACATATCCGGGGAAATGTCTTTTACCTGGTAATCCACAATCCCGCCCTTGGCAGTGCGGTTTTGCTGCCGCCACACCTTCAGGGTGAGGTTCATTGGTTTGGCGTTGGGGTTACTTCCGGCCATTGTATTGTTGGGGACTTGGGGACTTAGGGACTTGGGTACTTGGTTTGTGGCCAGCCTGTCTCGGGTCCTGGATTTTCAAAGAGAAAAGTAATTAGGAACACGAAGGAAATTCTTGAGGCCTCAAAGACAACCAAGTCCCTAAGTCCCCAAGTTCCTAATTCCCTACTTGTAGCTACGCTGCGTGAGCTTGACGTTTTCGAACTGCAGCTCTTCCTTGTGCAGGACTTCGGGCTGATTGTCGCCCACGTACTCCCAGGCGGCCACGTAGGCGTACTCGTCGTCGTTGCGCTTGGCCTCACCCAGCTCGTCCTGGTACTCCTCGCGGAAGTGGCCGCCGCAGCTTTCGTTGCGGTTGTAGGCGTCGTCTATCATCAACTCGCCCAGCTCCAGGAAGTCGGCCACGCGGCCGGCTTTCTCCAGCGTCTGGTTCATGTCTTCGCTCACACCCGCCACTTTCAGGTCACTCCAGAACTCCCGGCGCAGCTTCTGAATCTCGGCTTTGGCGTGGCGCAGGCCTTCGGCGTTGCGGGCCATGCCGCAGTATTCCCACATAATATGGCCCAGCGCTTTGTGGAAGTCGTCGGGGGTGCGGGTACCATTGATGCTCAGTAGCTGCTGCACGCGAGTGCGTACGGCCGCCTCAGCTTCGTTGAAAGCCGGGTGCTCCGTCGTCACTGGCTTGGGGGCGGTTTTCGCCAGGTAATCACCGATGGTGTACGGAATTACGAAGTAGCCGTCGGCCAGGCCCTGCATCAGCGCCGAGGCGCCGAGGCGGTTGGCGCCGTGGTCGGAGAAGTTGCACTCGCCGGTAGCGTAGAGGCCGGGAATGGTGGTTTGCAGGTTGTAGTCTACCCAAAGGCCGCCCATGGTATAGTGCACGGCCGGATAGATGCGCATGGGCTGCTCGTAGGGGTTTTCGCCGGTGATTTTGGCGTACATATCGAACAGGTTGCCATACTTCTGGGCTACCGAGTCGGCGCCGGTGCGCTTGATGATGTCGGCAAAGTCCAGATACACGGCCAGGCCGGTTGCGCCCACGCCGCGTCCTTCGTCGCACATCTGCTTGGCATTGCGCGAGGCCACGTCGCGTGGCACCAGGTTACCGAAAGCGGGGTATTTGCGCTCCAGGAAGTAGTCACGCTCCTCTTCGGGAATGTCCTGCACCCGAATCTGACCGGCGCGCAGGCGCTCAGCCATTTCCTTGGTAGCCGGCACCCACACGCGCCCGTCGTTGCGCAGGCTCTCCGACATCAGCGTGAGCTTCGACTGGTAGTCGCCCGATACGGGAATGCAGGTGGGGTGAATCTGGGTAAAGCAGGGGTTGGCAAACAGGGCGCCTTTCTTGTGGGCGCGCCACGGGGCCGTCACGTTGCAGTATTTGGCGTTGGTGCTCAGGTAGAACACGTTGCCGTAGCCGCCAGTAGCCAGCACCACCGCGTGGGCGGCGTGCTTTTCAATTTCGCCTGTAATCAGGTTGCGCGTGACGATGCCGCGTGCCCGCTTTTCTAGCGTAATTTCTCCCGTTTCCTTATCTTCTACCTCTACATCTACCACTACCACGTCCAGCATTTCGGAGCGGGTGTAGAGCTTCACTTTGCCATAGGCCACCTGCCGGCTCAACGCCGAATAGGCGCCCAGCAACAGCTGCTGCCCGGTCTGGCCACGGGCGTAGAACGTGCGGCTTACCTGTGCGCCCCCGAAAGAGCGGTTGGCCAGCAGCCCACCGTACTCACGGGCAAAGGGTACGCCCTGGGCCACGCACTGGTCAATGATGTTGACCGACACCTGGGCCAGCCGGTACACGTTGGCTTCGCGGGCCCGGTAGTCACCGCCCTTGATGGTGTCGTAGAACAGGCGGAACACCGAGTCCCCGTCGTTCTGGTAATTTTTGGCAGCGTTGATACCGCCCTGCGCGGCAATGGAGTGCGCGCGTCGGGGGGAGTCGTGGTAGGTGAAGGCCTTTACGTTGTAGCCCAGCTCGGCCAGCGAAGCTGCCGCCGAAGCGCCAGCCAGGCCCGTGCCTACCACAATCACGTCGTACTTGCGCTTGTTGGCAGGGTTGACGAGCTTAACGTTGAACTTATGCGTGTCCCACTTCTCGGCCAGAGGGCCTTCGGGAATTTTGGAATCCAGGTTCATCGGGTGGACGAGGTTAGGACTTGAAGAAGTAGAAGTACACCGGCATAGCGGCGAACAGGGCGCACACTATGATGGAAAAGCCAAAGCCGAGTACTTTAATGGCGGGCGTGTACTTGCGGTGGTTGAGGCCCAGCGTCTGGAAGGCGCTCTGGAAGCCATGCAGCAAGTGGTAGCACAACGCCACCTGCGCCACTACATACAAAAGAACGTACAGCGGGTTGCGGAAGGCTTTCACCACCAGCCCGTAGGCATCTTCGTTGCCGTTGGCATCGCGCGGTACATCGGTGAAGCGCAGGGAACCCAGGAAGTTGTACAGGTGTACTACTAGAAAGAACAGCACAATGCTACCCAGCAGCGCCATGCTGCGCGAGTACCACTTGCTGTTCTGCTCGATGTGGTCGGAAACGTAGCTGCTGCCGCGGGCGGCGCGGTTTTTAGCTGCCAGCGCCAGGCCCTGGTAAATGTGAAAGCCGAAGCCCAGCACCAGCACCCACTCAACGGTACGGATAACCGGGTTGTGGCCCATAAACTCGGAGTAGGCATTGAAAGCCACGCCGTTGTCGTCTTTAAACAGCTGCAGGTTGCCAACTAAGTGAACGACCAGAAAGGAGCACAAAAACAGGCCCGTAACGGACATAATGATTTTGCGACCAATGCTGCTGGAAAACGTATTACTGATCCAACTCATAGAAGCTACTGAAGGGTGTGGGTAGGTCGGTTGTACCGGCCAAAGGTAGGCGCCAACCACGTACGAAACAATCAGCCTTGTACGTTTGCATCTATCCCGGGCCGTTCCCGTAACACGCGCTAGACTTCAGGATAACCCTATCAGGCACAATTTTGTTAGGTTTCTGTCGTAATTTCCTTGACCTTCTTTGCTGACGGCCAGCCGGCTGTATACTCTCTTCCTATGACTCAACTCGTACTTCCGGACCAGCTGCGGCGGCTGTGGGCAGTGGTGCTCGTGCTGCTGGCAGCGCTGAGCGCCCGACCGGCTCAGGCTACCCACCTGCGCGCCGGCGACATTCAGGTGACGGCCGACACCACGGCCAACCCTATTCCCGGCCGGTATTTTTTCAAGCTCGTCACGTATGCAGTAACAGATGCGAAGGCCAATGATGATGACAGAGAAACCATCTTCTTCGGGGATGGTACATCCAGCGGTTTAGATGCTATTGTACGAGAAAGCACCACGCCACTGGGCAACAACGTTAGCCGCAACGTCTACCGGTTCTCGCATATTTACAATGCTCCCGGTCCGTACACCATCCATTACATCGGCGAAAATCGGAATCCCAGTATCCGGAATATTAACGGTGGCTCATCGGCTAACATCAACATCTACCTCTACGCCAAGATAATAATAGATCCGGCCCTGAAGGGTAACCGTTCACCCGTGCTAAGCGCACCACCTATCGATCTGGCCGCTGTGCGACAGGTGTACCTCCACAACCCTGCTGGCTCCGATGCTGATGGCGACAGTCTGGCGTATAAGCTGGTAGAATGCCGCTATGTACCGGGTGGCGTAGCCAGCGTTCGGGGCAATACCCCAGAGCCCAAAGTGGTGCCTGCGTACCGCTATCCTGACGACCAGGCCTCGACCGTATCGCCGGGTGGGGTACAGGTGCCCTTCGCAGGGCCACCGGCAGCCCAGGAAGGCCGCCCGGCTATTTTCACGCAGGATGTGCTTACTGGCCAGATTGTATGGAACTCTCCCAGCATGGCCGGCGAGTTCAACGTGGCCTTTGTGGTGGAGGAGTGGCGCCGCGTAGAAGGCGCAACCCCCGTCAAGATCGGAGAAATTCTGCGGGATATGCAGATTACCGTTTCTCCTACCGACAACCTGCGGCCCATTCTCACCCTCCCGCGCGACATCTGCATCATTGCCGGTGACTCGGCCCGGGGTGTGGTTCGGGCGGTTGACCCCAACGGCGACCCTATCGACCTGACGGCCTTCGGGGGCCTGCTGGCGCGCACTCCGGTGCTGACTCCGCCGGGTTACGAGCGGTTTCGCGCCACTTTCCGGCAAAAGCAGCGCACGGCTCCGGTAAGCGGCGTGTTCCGCTGGCGCTCCACCTGCGCCGATGTGGCCGAGCAGCCCTACCAGATTGTATTCCGGGCCTCTGATGACCCCGGCAACAACGAAGTGCCGCTGATTGACCAAGGCGTGTGGCGTATTACCGTGGTAGGGCCGCCGCCGGAAAATCTGCAGGCCACTCCGGAGGCCTTAGGCATTAACCTCACCTGGAACCTCTACGAATGCCAGAACGCCAGCCGCATCCTCATCTATCGGCGCGAAGGCCCTGGCAATTTTGAGCCGGATACCTGTAACCCGGGCATCCCTACGTCGGCTGGTTATGTCCAGATCGGGGAAGTAGCGGCCAACACCCGGGAGTTCCGGGATGATAACAAAGGCCGGGGACTGGAGCGGGGCAAAACCTTCTGCTACCGCATCTACGCCGAGTTTCCGCTGCCCGCAGGCGGCAAAAGCCTGGCTTCGCAGGAAGTATGCGCCAAGATTGAAGGCCGGCCCATCTTGCTCACGAACGTAACGGTAGAGCGTACCGGCGTGACGGACGGCTCCATTAAAGTGGTATGGACCAAGCCAGTGCTGGCCTCCGGGGCCTTCTTCACGCCCTCAGGCTACCGCTTGTACCGCAGTGAGGGCATCAATTCCACGCCTACCGTGCTGGTTACGGCTCCCATCCGGAACCTGAACGATACGGTGTACGTGGACAGCAACCTGAATACCCAGGAAAAGGCCTTCACCTACCGCGTGGAGTTCTTCAGCAGCAAAATCCAGGGCGGAACCGACGAAATAGTGGAAGCTCCGCCGGCCGCTTCTTCAGTGCGACTGGAAGGCACGCCCACTGCCGTGAGCGACGGAATTAATCTAACCTGGCAGTACCAGGTGCCTTGGGACAATACCGTGCGGCCCACCCGCATCTACCGCCGCGACCAGGGCGCTACAACCTACACGCTCATCACCACCGTGCCTGGGGGCGCTACCAGTGGCACCTACCTGGATAAGGGCACGGCTACGGCTCCGCTGCGCAAAAACCAGGAGTACTGCTACTACGTGGAAACCGACGGCGAATACAAGACGCCTCCCATTGGGCCGCTACTAAACAAGAGCCAGGAAAAGTGCGTGGTGCTGGCCTCCGTGCCCTGCCCGCCCGTACTCACCCTAGTCGAAACCAACTGCGACAGTCTGGCGGCGCTGCCTTACTTCCCCAACATCACCAGTACCCCCTACAACAACAAGCTCACCTGGACGCTGGACGAAAACAACCCGGCCGACTGCAGCACCGAAATAGCCTACTACCGGATCTATTTCAGTGCCACCCAGTCGCAGAATCTGGCCGATTTCACCCTGCTCGATTCGACTACCGTGCGCAGCTTCGTGCACCGCAACCTGACTTCTCCGGCCGGCTGCTATTACGTGGTGTCGGTAGATAAAAACGAGCGAACCAGCACACCCAGCAACATTGCCTGCCACGATGCCTGCCTGTTCTTCGTGCTGCCAAACATTTTCACGCCCAACGGCGACCGGATCAACGACACGTTCCGGCCGAAGGTGGCCAGTCCTATCCGGCGCACCAAGTTCACCGTGTTCAACCGCTGGGGCCGCAAGGTGTATGAGAGCGACAAAAACCCGCTGATTGAGTGGAATGGCACCGATAAGGTAGTGTCGGAAGGCCTGAACACGCCCAGCAGCAAGGTGGTGGATGGCGTCTACTATTACCTGGCCGAGGTGGAATTCGCCGACTTTGCCGGCACCAAGAAAACCTACAAAGGCTGGGTGGAAATAACCCGCTAACCCGCGGTGGCTGACTGACTGTTCCGCGCAAAGCCCGCTGCCATCCGGCGGCGGGCTTTTTTGCGTTTGGGCTATCTTGCCGCCCCATCCACTTTTCTTTCTCCGATTCTTCCTTCCATGAAAGCAGTTATTTTCCCCGGCCAGGGCAGCCAGTTCAGCGGCATGGGCCGCGAGCTGTACGAGCAGCATCCCGAAGCCCGCAGCCTTATGCTCCAGGCCAACGACATCCTGGGCTTTTCCCTTACCGACATCATGTTCACGGGCTCCGACGACGACCTGCGCCGCACCGACGTCACTCAGCCTGCCATCTTTCTGCACTCCGTGGCCCTGGCCGCCGTGTTGCCCGAGCTGCGGCCCGCTATGGTGGCCGGTCATTCCCTGGGCGAGTTTTCGGCGCTGGTAGCGGCCAAGGTGCTAAAGTTTGACGATGCCCTGCGCCTGGTGGCCCGGCGTGCCCAGGCCATGCAGGCGGCTTGCCAGGAGCAGCCCGGCACCATGGCCGCCATCCTCGGCCTCGACGACGAAACCACGGCCCGCATCTGTCAGGAAATATCGGCCGAAGGCGACGTGGTGGTGGCCGCCAACTACAACTGCCCCGGCCAGCTGGTGGTGTCCGGTTCCCAGCGCGGCATTGAGCGGGCCTGCGAGCAGCTGAAGGCTGCCGGCGCCAAGCGCGCTTTGCCGCTGCCCGTGGGTGGCGCCTTCCACTCCCCGCTGATGCAGTCGGCGGAGGCGGCGCTGGCCGAGGCCATTGCCCGCACTACCTTCTCGGCCGGCATTTGCCCGGTGTACCAGAACGTGGACGCCGCCCCCCACACCGACCCCGATGAAATCCGCGAAAACCTGGTGCGCCAGCTTACCGCCCCCGTCCGCTGGACGCAGAGTGTGCAGCGCATGGTGCAGGACGGCGCCACCGAGTTTGTGGAGTGCGGCCCCGGCAAAGTGCTGCAGGGCCTCGTCAAGAAAATTGCCCCCGAAGCCGCCGTGTCCTCCGCGGCCGTGTAGCTTACTCATGATACAAAAAGCGCCCTGCCGGACGGTTCCGGCAGGGCGCTTTTGTGTGTGGCAGGTTTCCCTAAAGCATCATGGTCTTCTCATGACTGTCAGGTAGGACAAGCTATGGTTGGTATAGCTACAGTTTTTCATTCGCCCATGGCTCTTAATACTGTTTCAGTCCAGTTGCTGTCTTGCGGATCGATAATGATTGTCCTGAAATTATGACGCTCACCCTCCATTTTTACTCCCGGTAAGTCATCAACGTGAACGTCTATACCAAAGGCAGGAGGATATTTGGATGCCCTGTTTCTGTGTTCTTTTAGTTTATTGTTATGGTGCCCCTGATTGATAAACCTGTCGATAGGTATGCTATACAAATGAAAAGTCAACAGTATCTTTCCCGTTGACCGATATGAGGTTGTATAGATATAGATTGTATGGCCACGTGACTTCAGCTCCTTGAAAAGACCAACTGTTCCTTTTCTTACTTTCTCGATTCCGAGTAGTCTTGGCAGCCAGTCTTGCTCTTCTGTAGGAAAAGTCTTTGACGCTGGAATGAGAGTGTCGTCCAAGTCAAATGAAATTGTCATAAATATTTTTTCTTAGCTACAGCTGGAGCTCATCGTTAACCTGAAAAGCCAAATCCTTTACGCCGGTAGGGCGGGTATTTCCAGCGTGAAGGTGGTGCCCTTACCCTCGGTGCTTTCCAGCCAGATTCGACCCTCGTGCAGCTCTACAATAGTCTTAATCACCGACATACCCAGGCCGGTGGTTTTTTCCCCACGTAGGCCGGGCCGGCGGGCCGGCGTGAACTTATCGAAGAGCACCGGCTGCAGCTGGCTGGGAATACCAATGCCCGTATCGGTGATGATGACGCGCAGGCTGTTGCCCAGGTCCTCCACGCGCACCTCCACGCGGCCCCCATCCGGCGTAAACTTGAGGGCGTTGCTGAGCAGGTTGTTGATGACCTGCTGAAACTTGTTGATGTCGAGGCGGGCGTAGAGCGGCCCGGCGGGTGCCTCCAGGGTTACCAGTATGTGCAGGTGCTGGGTGGCGCGCTCGTACTCTTCTAGGGTGGTGCGCATCCAGGCCACAAAGTCGGCCCGTTCCCACTTCAGCAGCACGTTGGCCGATTCCAGAAACTCATTGTCCACGAAGTCGCGGATAAGGTTGAGGCCCTGCCGGCTGGTGCGCTCCATCAGGTGCAGCAGGTGCTGGGTGGTCGGCGTGAGGGCGCCGTCCATTTCCTCGGTGAGCTGCTCGGTGAGTTGCTGGATGAGTACCAGGGGGGTAGTCAGGTCGTGAGAAAGAATTTCGAGGGTAGCGTTTTTCTTGGTGTTGAATTTCTGGGAATTGATATCCATTTCCTTGGCCCGGGTTATGTCTTCGAGCCGCCCACTAAGCAGGGTATGGCCCTCGGGCTGGGGCAACTGGCAGGCGGACAGGCGCAGCCATTGCGTGCGGTCGTCAGGCCGGGCCAGGCGCAGCTCCACGTTCTGCACCACTTCGCCGGGCGCGGCCTCGGCAAGCCGGTGGCGCAGGTAGTGCCGGTCATCGGGGTGCAGGCGCTCCAGCCAGAAGGGCAAGTCCTCGGCTATATGGCTGGCCGGGTCGCCGGTGAGGTCCTCATAGCCGGCACTCACGTAGAGCACACGCTGCTCCTGCAGGTGATACACAAAGTACACGGCATGGCTACCTTCGATGAGCGGGCGGAGAAAAGAATAATAGGTTGACATGCAGAGAAGGGTAGGACCACGGGACCGAAAAGTGCGGGGCTGCGTGGGTGCCAGGTAGTATATATTCGCGGAAACAGAATATACTGCTTTCGGCAAGATACGGCTGATTGTGCTTTGGTGATATCCACCACGCCGGGGGGCTCCGCTCCTTGGTTTCTGCCGGGCAGAGGCAAGCTGATGTACTTGCCACCCGAAAACCGTACCGCCTTACCCACGCCACGCCAGCTATGAACACCCAAAATATGACCACGCTCTATAAAAATATTCCCTGGATGTATAGCCTGCTGCACGAGGAGGCTACGGGCGCGTACTACCTGCAGGTGGTGTGCGGCACCAGTGCCTGGTACGAAATGGCCCTACGCCTAACCGAAGCCGAAGTGGCGCTTTTCCTGGCCGATCTGGCTGCTCACGACCCCGAGAAACACATGACTCTGCTCGCCAAACAGGTAATGGGTCAGGCTTCCACGGGCATTGCGGGCCGGGAATACCTGCGCTGATTGTACCCTCTCCGCTTCCTGCTGGTCCTGCGGTTGCGCTGCCATTGTGCCTTCTTTCCGGCCCAACAACGCCGGGCAACCGCAATTATTCAACTTTTCTTTTGCCTGTTACTGGTCGTAACCGGTGGCTCTTTGGCTCTGCCGGCTGCAGGCGAACAGAAAAAACGGCGGGGTAACTTCAGGCAGCGGCGCAGCAGACAGTGGCTGCAGTGGTATAGGCTTCGGGGTATACTGCTTGCTGGTTATATTACATAAAGACAGATGTTTGCCAGCTTTCTTGCGCCGGGTCGAGCAGTAGCGGTCGGCGCTTTCAGCCAGGAAAACCAGTGGCCGAACGGCCGGCCATTATCCGGAAATAGGGGCACGAAGCGAAAGAGTTTGAACCTAAAGCGTGGGCCGTCCGTTAGCCGCCCGTAACCGTCTGGTGCCGGGGATTGTCCGCTTGGGGCAGTCATTCCGGAAATAAAGCCGTACGTTTGCATTGTTTTAAGGCAAGTTGCCTCGTGTCGCTACCATTGCTTAATTGTAGAGTTCCGTTGTCAGTTGCTTCACTTTCACCTTTTTCCTAAAGCATCATGGCAACAGGAACCGTAAAATTCTTCAATGAGACCAAAGGTTTTGGTTTCATCAATGACTCATCTACCGGCCAGGACGTATTCGTCCACGTAACCGGTCTGATCGACGAAATCCGCGACAACGACAAAGTTGAGTTCGAAGTGGAAGAAGGCCGTAAAGGCCTGAGCGCAGTAAAAGTGCGTCGCGCTTAATTACCGCGTACTTCCCTAGGAAGTATAAAGAGCAGGCCAATTGGTCTGCTCTTTTTTGTTTGTGCGGGCCGTGGCCGGAACAATCCGGCCTTCCGCCGAAGCTAACCTGGCTTGGTCGTTTCTCGTTTCAGCGGCAACCATACTTACCGCTCATGAAACTACTTTCCTCGCTTTTACTGACCGTTTCTCTGTGGCTGTCGGCAGGGGCCGCCGCCCAGGCCCAACAGGCCGATTCCCCGTACCGCACGCGCTTCGTGGTGGATGCCCCCATCACCGTGGGGCTGGGGGCAGTTAGCGGGCTGGGGCTTTACCTGGTGCAGCAGAAAAATGGCCTGACTCCCGCGCAACTGGCCGCCCTCGATAAAAACGATGTTCCCAAGTTCGACCGGTTTGCGGCCGGCAACTATAGCGACCAGGCCCAACTGAAAAGTGACGTACTCTGCTACGGCTCTCTGGTGGTAGCGCCGGGCTTGCTGGCTTTGAACGATAAGGCCCGCGGCCGCTACGGACAGGTGGCTGCTCTGTATCTGCAAACCATGCTGGCCACCGATGCCGTTTTCACCATGTCGGTAGGCACTGTGACGCGCTACCGGCCCTTCCTCTACGGCTCCGAGGGCGCGGAAAATAAGCGTGGCAGCCGCATTGCCACCAACTCGTTTTTCGCGGGCCACACCGCCCACACGGCCACGGCCACGTTCTTCGCCGCCAAGGTTTTCCACGACTTCAACCCCGAATCCCCGGCCGAGCCATTTGTGTGGGGCGCGGCGGCGCTGGTGCCGGCAGCCGTAGCCTACTACCGCATCGAGGCCGGCAAGCACTTCCTGTCCGATAACCTCGTGGGTTACGCGCTGGGCGCCACCATGGGCATTGTGGTGCCGCAGCTGCACAAAACCGGCGGCCGCACGGGCATTTCACTGGTGCCGGTTCAGGGTCTGAACGCGAATGGGCATGCCTACGGCGGGCTGCTGCTTACCAAGGCCCTGTAAGAAATCAGTCAGCCTCTGAAAGAGGCCGCAGGCGCTACTAAAAAGGGTTTGCCAATAGCTGGCAAACCCCTTTTCTTTCCAGTTGATTGTTACTATACTGGCTCCGCCTGTAACTCCCGGGCTAAAACCTGCAGCGCTTTTTCGTGGGGCAGGGCCTCGGCCAGCATTTGCAAATGGGCTATCTGCTCCTCGGTGAGTATGGCTAGCTCGGCGCAGCCAATCTGGCGCAGGCATTCCCGATAGTCGGCGAGGGCGCTTGGCTGGGCGTGGGGGCCCTGGAGGCGGAACTGCGCGGGCGTAAGCGGGCCGAAGAGCAGCTCCTGGGCCAACTCAGAGTAGCGTTCCAGCGACGGAGCCACGCCAACGTTGGCGGCCAGCTGCATTGCCATTTCGTGCAGGCTGGTTTCGTAGCGCACCTGCCGGAAGGCCCGGAACTCAGCCAGGCCGGCTTCCATCTGCTCGTGCGAGGGCAGCGCACGGGCGCCGCTCCAGCAGGCCGCAATCCAGCGGGCCTGTAGCTCTACCACCGGGAAATACGGCCCCGCCTGCGGAAACAAGCCGATGAACGCCAGATTGGGCAGGCAAGGGTGGAAGGTGTGCTGGTGCAGGTCGATATGGTCGGGGCCGGCCTGGATGGTTTCCCGGATATCGTCGCTCAGGAAAGGCAGGTTGAGGTCGAAACCCGTAGCCAGAATTACGGCATCTACCGCGGCTTGGCTGCCATCCTGAAACACCACGCCCGTGGCGGTAAAATGCGCCACGGCTCCGCACGGCTGAATCCGGCCCTGCTGCACCAAGTCCAGATACTGGTCGTTCATGGAAATGCCGTCGGCCCGCACATCCTCCTGCGGACGAGGCGCTCCAAAGTCGGCGGGGTTGCCGCAGGTGCGCAGGATCAACTGCTTCAGGCCTTCGGCGGCCCGCGTAAAGGCCACGCAGTCGGTAGGGCGGCCGTTCAGGGTTTTTCGGAGGATGTAGCGCGGCTTGCGGCAGGAGGAAAGCACCGTCACCCCGGGGTGTTGGGCCAGTTCACTGGCAATTTCCAGCCCGCTGATGCTGTTGCCAACGACAAGCACGCGCTGGCCCGCAAAGTCGGCGCTGCGGCGGTAGTGGAAGGAGTGAAGTACCAAACCTTCAAACTCTGTCAGCCCCGGCAACTGGGCGTAGCGGGGCTTGTTGTAGCGCCCTGAGGCCACCACCACGTACTGAAAAAGCTCGGCCCGCTGCTCGCCCTGCCCATCCACCGACCATACTATAAACTGGCCTTTGGGGCCGCGGGCCACCTTGTTGATGCGCGTATGCCGGCGCAGGTGCGGGAGCAGGTTGAAGTGTCCCACGTAGCTTTCCAAGTACGCCAGGATGTCCTGGTTGGAGGGAAAGAGCGGGAGGCCGGGCGTGTGTGGGAAGTCGGAAAACCGGGTGTTGATGGCACTGGTGTTGGTGTGCATGGCCTCCCACACGCCGCTGTGCGGGGCACCCTGGTTCCACTGTCCGCCCAGGTGGGCGCTCTGCTCGAAGAGTACCGGCTCCAGGCCAGCCTCCAGCGCCGATTTGCAGGCTGCCAGACCCGACGGCCCGGCTCCGATGATGGCAATTCTGCCGTTTGATAAGGTCATTTTCATAGCGCGAGAAGGTTGGAAGAAGCGGAGTGCAGGCCGAAGCAGGTAGTTGCGCCAGCCGCGCTGCAAAGTTGCGCAACAGCCGGGCTTGCTTACATCACATCAAGATGTGAATCAAGGCGCTAGCAGGCACGAGTAGGCGGAAAATATGGGTGAGGGCCGGGGTGGTTACGCAATGTTTGCGCACGGAGTGTTTCTTTGCAGCCTCCATCCACGCCTCGCTCATGCAGTCAGCCCGCACCGTTTTCATGGTTCGTCCCGCGCGCTTCGGATTCAACACCGAAACCGCCGAATCCAACTATTTCCAGAGCGCTATAAAGGAGGCTTCGTGGGAGGAAATCCAGCGCCGGGCCCGGGCAGAGTTCGATAATATGGTGGCTATGCTCCGGGACCACGGCGTTCAGGTGCTGGTGTTTGAGGATACGCCCGCGCCGCACACGCCCGATTCCATCTTCCCCAACAACTGGCTGACCCTGCACCCCGACGGCCGGGTACTGCTCTACCCCATGTGTGCGCCCAACCGCCGCTTGGAGCGCCGCTCCGATATTCTGGCCGCGCTTCAGGAGCAGTTTGTAGTAACGGAGGTCATTGATTTATCGGGCTTCGAGAGGCAAAACCGCTTTCTGGAAGGTACTGGCAGCATCATCTTCGACCACCTGTACCGCGTGGCCTACGCCTGCCTGTCGCCCCGCACCGATGTGGCGCTGTTCCGGCAAGTAGCCGGTCAGCTGGGCTACCGCGCCGTGGCCTTTCATTCCCACGATGCGCGGGGCCAGGAAATCTACCATACCAATGTGATGATGTGCGTTGGCGCCCGGTTTGCGGTGGTGTGCCTGGAAAGCATTCGGGATGCCGCCGAACAGGCTGCCCTGACAGATTCACTCACCGCCACCGGGCACGAAATCATCGACATTTCCCTGGCTCAGGTATCGAGCTTCGCCGGCAACATGCTCACCCTGCAGCCCGCCTCCGGCCGCGAGCTGCTGGTTATGTCGCAGAGAGCCTACGACGTCCTTATGCTCGCTCAGCGCACTAACCTGGCGCAGTACTGCGACCTGCTGCCGCTGCCCATTCCCACCATCGAAACTATCGGCGGCGGCAGTGCCCGCTGCATGCTCGCGGAGGTCTTTCTGCCGGAGAAATAGTTCGTGTCATTCCGAGCAGAGCGAGGAATCTGATAAAGCAATTCCCAGATTGCTCGCTCTGCTCGGAATGACAAAAGCCTGATCATCAATGGATGATCAGGCTTTTGCTTTTTCACTTGTAAATGAATCTACTTCGCCAGCACGGTGCGCAGCTGCGCCAGCAAATCGGCCACACCCTGGGTAGGGTTGCCGTTGAAGTGGATGCGCAGGGTGCGGCGGTTGTAATCCTGGAGGGCCTGCAGGTCGCCGGCGGCCTGGGCATTCTGGAAGGTGCCGAAGGTGTAGGGGCGGCCGGGCAGGGGCAGGTCCTGGGCGTGGTCGGTGGTTAGCTGCAGGTAGAGGCCGGTGTCGGGGCCGCCTTTGTGGTACTGGCCGGTGGAGTGCAGAAAGCGGGGACCGTAGCCCGAAGCGGTGGCAATGTGCAGCTGTTCCTGCACCAGGGCGCGCACCTGCTGCAGCTCTTCGTTCAGCGCCGGCGTTTCCATCAGGTAAGCCTGAATGCACAGGAAGTCGCCAGGCTTGGTTTGCCCGAAGAAGCTTTGGAGCACTTCCTCTGCGTTGCGGCCGGGCACGTTAGTATAGTAAGCGGCGTCCTGCGCACGTACTACCGGCTCTGAGGTCTGGGGCAGGGCACCTTTTTCTACCACTACCTTCATCAGCTGGTCGGTGGCGGTTTTGGCGGCCTGCACGTTAGGCTGGTCGAAGGGGTTGATGCGCAGCACGGCGCTGGCCACGGCCGTGGCTACTTCCCAGCGGAAAAACTCCGAGCCCAGGTCGCGGGCATCTTCCATCAGAATGCGCACTACGGGGTGGCCGGCGGCTTCCAGCGCGGCCAGGTGCTGCTCATTCACGGCATCGGACTGGCCTTGGTAGCCCACGTACACGAATACACGGTCCGAGCCGTAGGAGCTAATTGAAGTCAGTGGCTCGCCGGCCAGGGGCAACACGCCTTTGCCTTCCTTGCCGGTGCTTTCGGCAATGAGCTGCTCCAGCCAGAGGCCCAGGTCGCTCAGCGAATCGGGCACTACCAGCGTGAGCTTGTCGCGGCCATGTTGGGCCAGTACGCCCAGGGCCGCGCCCAACTCCAGGCCGGGATTGTGGCTTACGGGGCCATAGGCACCGCAGGCGCGCATCATGCGCACGGCCCGGGCCAGAATGTCGCCGATGGGCAGGCCGTAGAGCGCGACCGGTACCAGCCCGAAGTAGGAGAGGGCCGAGAAGCGGCCGCCTACTTCGGCAAAGTTCAGGAAGATGCGGCGGTAGCCATCTTGGGTAGCCTGCGTCACGAACTTGGAGCCCGGGTCGGTAATGGCCACGAAGTTTTCGCCGGCCCGCTCACCCTTGATTTCCCGGAGACGATTGTAGAAATAGTCACCGAAGGCCAGGGGCTCGGCCGTGGTGCCCGATTTGCTGGCTACCACGAACAGGGTTTCGGCCAGGGGCACGGCATCTTCAATCTCGCGCACCGAGCCGGGGTTGGTAGTGTCCAGCACCGACAGCGGCAACCCATTGGCTTGCCCGGCAAAGGCCTGCTTGAATACAATGGGCGTCATGCTGCTGCCGCCCATACCCATCACCACCACGTGCTTGAAGCCGGCGGCTTTCACCTCGTGCACGAACTGCTCGATTTCGGGCACCGCACCCACCATGGTTTCAGCCACGCGCAGCCAGCCCATGAAGGAGCGTACGCTCTGCTGGGCGGTAGCATCCTCCACCCACAAATCGGCCTGCTTGTTCCAGAAGCCTGCGGTGAAGTTTTGAGCGTTGAGCTCCGCTACCTTGGCATCCACGGCGGCCTGGTACTGGCCCAGGTGCAGTTCGGCGGATACAAGCGGAGCTTGCAGGGCTTGCTGGCGTTTCTGTTCCAGTACCGTCAGGAGTTTGGCAAAAGGCTCATTGAACTTCTGACCGCCTTCATCTTCGAGCTGCTGGCTTACCTGATTCAGGTCGATGCCCAGCTCGGACAAGCGCGCCAGTACCTGGGCGGCCTGCTCGGTGCCTTCTTCCAGGCGGCTCTGTGGCCGTCCGCCCGTGCGGTATAGGTCCAGCGTCTCGACGGGAATGGTATTCACCGTCTCGGGGCCGATCAGGTGCTCGACGTACTTGAGGTTGTCGTATTTGGGGTTCTTGTTGCCCGTACTGGCCCACAAGAGCCGCTGCACGGCCGCGCCCTGCGCCTGCAAAGCCTGCCAGCGCGGCCCGCTGAAAATCTGCTTGTAGAGCTGATATGCCTGCTTGGCGCTGGCCAGGGCCACTTCGCCCACCAAGGACTGGGCCAGTGCGCCCTTTTCCCCGCCCTGGGCAGCCAACTGCTCGAGCTGCGGGTCCAGCAGCACGTCGATGCGGGAGAGAAAGAAGCTGGCCACCGAGTCGATGCGCGAGAGCGGCTGGCCCGCCGCGGCGCGGTTTTCCAGGCCCAGCAGGAAGGCTTCGGCCACGGCTTTATACCGTTCCAGGCCGAAGATCAGGGTCACGTTCACGTTCACGCCCTGGGCGATGAGCTGGCGGATGGCGGGCAGGCCTTCGAGGGTAGCGGGCACCTTGATCATCACGTTGGGCCGGTTCACAGCTTGCCAGAAGCGCAGGCCTTCCTGCACGGTACCTTCCGTGTCGTGGATCAGGGCCGGGGACACTTCCAGGCTTACGTAGCCGTCGCCCTGGCTGTCAGGCTGGTCATAGAGCGGGCGCAGCAGGTCGCAGGCGTGCTGCACGTCCTCCGTGGCCAACTGCTCGTAGATCTGCTCGGCCGAAAGGCCTTGCAAAGCCAGGGCCTGGATGCTGGCGTCGTAGTCAGCACTACCGCCGATGGCCTTCTCGAAGATGGCCGGGTTGGAGGTCACCCCGCGCAGGCCGTCTTCTGTGAGCAGGCGCTGCAGCTCCCCGTTCACAAGGATGTTGCGGCGGATATAATCCAGCCAGATGCTTTGGTTGAACTGACGGACGCTGGCTAATGGGTTCATAGGCAAATGGCTGGGGAAGCGCCCGGGGCGCACGAAAATGGGTCGAAAGAAGTAGCGGGCCGAAACCGAAAAGGCCGGACCACTGGCGCCGCAAAAGTAGGCAGGCTTTGCAAGGCGTCAAACCCTAACGCAAAACAGCGGCGCACGGGCAGAAAAAAGCCACGCCCCGGGTTGCGGCAGCGTGGCTTTTCAACTGACATTCCGGGCCGGGTTCAGCGCGCCGCCGGGGCGGTTTCCGTCAGGCCCAGCACCTGGCTGGTGTGGGCGCGCAGCTCGGCCAGCAGTTGCGGCTCCTCGCTGAGGTGGTGCCCGAAGGAGGGAAGCATGTCCCGGAACTTGGCCTGCCACGCCGGCGTGGCCGACTGCTGCGGGTAGCACCGCTGGATAAGGCCCACCATGATGCTGACGGCCGTGGAAGCACCCGGTGAGGCGCCCAGCAAAGCGGCAATGGAGCCGTCCTTGGCAGCTACTACCTCGGTGCCAAATTCCAGGATGCCGCCTTCCTTTTCGTCTTTCTTGATAACCTGCACGCGCTGACCGGCCGTTTCGAGTTGCCAGTCCTGAGCCCTGGCTTCGGGGAGGTACTCACGCAACGCGGCCAACCGGTCTTCCGGTGACTGCCGAACCTGGTTGACCAGATACTTGGTAAGCGGAATATTCTTGAGGCCGGCAATAATCATGGGCCGCATGTTGCTCAGCTTCACCGACAGGGGCAAGTCCAGGTAGGAGCCCTGCTTGAGAAACTTGGTGCTGAAGCCCGCATACGGCCCGAACAGCAGTTCCTGCTTGCCGTTGATAACCCGGGTATCAAGGTGGGGCACCGACATAGGCGGGGACCCTACGGCCGCTTTGCCGTACACTTTGGCGTGGTGCTGGGCAATAACGGCGGGGTTTAAGCACTTCAGCCACTGCCCGCTCACAGGGAAGCCGCCAAAGCCCGCACCCTCCGGAATACCCGACTTAATCAGCAGCGGCAACGAGCCTCCGCCGGCTCCGATGAACACAAACGGCGCCCGGATTTTCTTTTCTTCTCCCGTGGCTAAGTCCTTGGCTTTGATGCGCCACAGGCCGTCCTCTTTCTGCCGGAGCTTTTCCACGTCGTGGTGGAAATGGATGGTCACACCGGGCTTTTGCTGCAGCAGGTTGAACATGCCGCGGGTGAGGGAACCGAAGTTCACGTCGGTGCCCAGGTCCATGCGGGTGGCGGCCACGGGCTGCTGCGGGTCGCGGCCGTGCATCACCAGCGGCATCCAGCTTTCCAGCGTTTCGCGGTTTTCGGTGTATTCCATGCCTTGGAACAAGGGCGACTGGGTGAGGGCCGCGTGGCGCTTGCGCAGGAACTCCACGTTCTTGGGGCCCCACACAAAGCTCAGGTGCGGAATATGGTTGATGAAGCGCGTCAGCTCCTTCACCTGGTAGGTTTCGGCCAGGTACGACCAGAACTGCTTCGACTCTTCAAACTGCTCGGCAATCTTGATGGCCTTGCTGATGTCGATGGAGCCGTCGGGCTTTTCGGGGGTGTAGTTCAGCTCACAGAAGGCCGAGTGGCCGGTGCCAGCGTTGTTCCAGGCGTCGGAGCTTTCAGCGGCGGCCACGTCGAGCCGCTCGAAAATGGTAATAGTCAGGTCGGGCTGCAGCTCTTTGAGCATCAGGCCCAGCGTGGCGCTCATAATGCCGGCGCCAATCAGCACCACGTCGGCCGTGGCGGAAGTAGTAGGTTCGGTCGTAGTCATGCGTAGTTCAGGAAGAGACTCACGAAGTACGCAGGAAAGCGGTAAAAGGTGAGGATTGTTTGCGCAAGCTGAGCCGTGGCGCCGGTTTATTCCGCGTACTTTGCTCCACGCTTTCAGCTTTATCTGCCATGCATATTCTGGCCATTTCCGGCAGCCTCCGCGCCGCTTCTTCCAACACCGCCCTGCTGCGGGCCGCGGCCCTGCTGGCCCCGGTGGGCGTAGTTATCAGCTTGGGCCCGAGCCTAGCCGAGTTGCCGTATTTTCAGCCTGGCAACTACGACGAGCCCGGGGCCCCGGCCGTGGCGGCTTTCCGTGAGCTGGTGCGCCGCGCCGATGCTGTCCTGTTCTGCACCCCGGAATACGTGTTCAGCATGCCCGGCGTGCTCAAGAATGCGCTGGAATGGCTGGTGCCTTCCGGCGAGCTGTACCATAAGCCCGTGGCCGTGTGGAGCGCCTCGCCCGGCACTACCGGCGCCGACCAGGCCCACGCCGGCCTGACGGCCATGCTGCGCGTGATGGAAGCAGCTGTAAACGAGGCGGCTGCCCTGCAGGTGGGGCAGGTTTCGGGCAAGGTGAATGCGCAGGGGGAAATTACGGATACGGAGCTGGCAGAAAGCCTGCGAACGGCCGTAGCAGCGCTGGCACAGGCCGGAAATACTACTAATTCTGCGTATCAGGCTACGCAGGGTATACAAACTTGAAAAAAATATTACCTTTACCCCCGGCAATTTGCTTCGTACCACTACTCCCGATTCGCGTGCTGAATGTTGGTAGGGTTCCGCTGACATTTGCTTAACTGACTACCTTTTTTCACTTCCATTTACCATGCAGACGGGAACTGTAAAATTCTTCAACGAAACCAAAGGCTTCGGTTTCATCAAAAACGACCAAACCGGCGAAGACATCTTCGTGCACGTGACCGGTCTGATCGACGAAATCCGTGACAACGACAAAGTAGAATTTGACGTGCAGGAAGGCCGCAAAGGCTTGAACGCCGTGAAAGTACGTCGCGCTTAGTTCGCGCCAGGCCTTCGGGCCTGAGAAGAAAAGCAGCCTGCCTTCCGTGGCAGGCTGCTTTTTTTATGCCCTGGTTTCACCTCTACGCTACAGCTTGTCTTGGCGGATAAGGTGGCGGTAGGTGCGCACCATCGCTGGCTGCGGCACCCGCAGGTAGTAGAGCGCGCAGAGCAGCCCAAACGTGAACTGCAGCCGAAAAACCCCATTTTCCCGGTACTTGCGGGCCGAAGTGGTAACGGCAAACGGCAGCAGCCGAAACCGTCCGTGCCGCCGCAGCCGCCCGATGATTTCCTGGTCTTCGAGCACCAGCAGCTCTTCCTGGAATCCCCCCGCCCGCCAGAACACCTCGGCCCGCACAAACAGGCTCTGGTCGCCGAAGCGCACAAGGTCCAGATCAAAGCGCGTAAACCAGGCGCTCAGGCGCAGAAACCAATGGGGGTAGTCGAAGCACAGGCGGAAGCAGCCACTGCCCGTAGCCTCATCCGCTAAGGCTTGCCGGATGTAAGTCAGAAAGTTGGCGGGTGGCAGCGTATCGGCGTGCAGAAAGTAAAGCAGCTGGCCGCTCGCGTGCCGGGCGCCGTGGTTGAGCTGGGCTGCCCGGCCTTTGCGTGGGCACTGTAGTACGCGGGCCCCGGCAGCGGCAGCCACACCAGCGGTACCATCGGGGCTTTGCGCATCGGCTACCAGTAGTTCCACACTAGCTTCGGCGGCTCCGTGTGCGCGCAGATAAGTCACCAGCGCCCCAATCTGCGCGGCTTCGTTGTAGGTAGGAATGATGATGCTGACCGTAGCGGCGGCCGGCGGGCGGCTATCGGGCATGGAGTTCAACAGACTACGAAAACGTCAGCGGAAGAAAGCGAGGTGCACGTACACAAAGAAGTCAGCCGGCCAGCACCTGCGCCGAGGTAACAAGGTGGCCGCCGCGCTGGCGTAAATCAGCTTTGGCCTGCTCAAAGCCTTCGGCCGAAATGGGGCGGGTGGCGTCTTCTATCACGTAGGTTTCAAAACCTTCCTGGAGGGCGTCTTTGGCCGTAAAGTACACGCAGTAATCGGCCGCCAGGCCGGCCACGTACACCTGCCGCACGCCCCGGCCGCGCAGGTAGTCAGCCAGGCCGGTGCTTTTGCGGTGGCCGTTGTCGAAGAAAGCGCTGTACGAATCAATTTCCACCTCCGTGCCCTTACGGAAAATAACTTCCACGCGGCTGGTGTCCAGCTCTGCGGCCAGCTCGGCTCCGGCGCTTCCCTGCACGCAGTGGTCTGGCCAGAGCACCTGGTCCAGGCCGTGCAAATCGATGCGGTTGAAAGGCTGCTGGCCCGCGTGCTGGCTGGCAAAGCTCTGGTGCCGGGCCGGGTGCCAGTCCTGGGTGGCTACCACCAGCGGAAAGTGCGGTTGCAGCGCGTTGGCCAGCGGAATGATGGCGTCGCCCTCGGGCACGGCCAGCCGGCCGCCGGGCAGGAAATCGGGTTGAATATCAATCAGCAGCAACGCTTTCATAGGCAGAAAATCAGCTTCAACGAAAAAAGACCGCGCCCCGGCAGCGGCAAAGCTACCGAACCCCACCATATTTGCGGGAGCGGGCGGCGGCTCCGGGCGGCTCAGGTCGGCGGAACAAGCCAGCAACGCCCGGTTTTCAGTACACAGTAGCTTCCAGTACGCATGATGGCAACAATTGGGATACGCATTTCGGGCCTGCTGCTGAGTTTGGGGCTGATGCCGCTGGCTGGCCAGGCCCAGAGTGCGCCCGGCGCGCAGCGTATTGCCGGTACGCACGTGTGGCTGGTGCCCCCGGCCGGCTTCACCCCGGCGCCCGGCCTCACGGGACTGCGGCGCGAAGCGGCCGTGCTGCAGGTCTTCGACGGGCAGGGCGGCAACTACTACCGGCAGGCGGCAGGCTTCACGGCGGCGCGGTTTGTGGCCCGGGGTGGGCAGGTGCTGGAGCTGCAGGAAGTAGCCGGCGCGGCCTATCCGGCCCGACTGGCACGGGTGCGCCTGTCGCCCGCGCAGGAGTCGGCGCAGGTCTTGTTCGGCGATTCTACGTTTGCCGTACTGCTGGAGGCCCGCTACCCGGCTTCCGACACGGCTACCGCCCGGGCCTTGCGGCGCAGCCTGCTTTCGGCCACTTACCAGAAAGCCACCGCTGCCGCTGCGCCCGCTACGGCCCTCTTTGCCTTCGACGAAAGCAAGTCCACGTTCCGTTTTGCGCGGGCCGAGGGCGGCACGTACTACTACACCGTAGGAGGGCAGCCCGCCGTAGGTAGTGCCCCTACCGTAGCCGTTCGCCTAGCAGATTACAATTCCGGCATCACGGCCGCCGACGTAAGCCAGCAGATGCTGGGGCGCTACCCCACGCTGCAGGGCTTCACGGCCCGCAAAATCTCCTCTGCTAAGGTAAACGACCTGCTCACCTACGAAACCGAAGGCTTCGCCCAGCTCAACGGTCAGCGCGTACTGCTCTACCAGCAGGTATCGGTTATCGGCAACACGGCGGTGTCCATGCTGGGCCTGGCCCACGACGACGTGGAGGCTACGCTCGCCCAGTTCAAAGCCCTGACGCATACCATAAAGCCCCGCCGCAAACCTTAGCAGTGGCCACGGGTTGGCTTGGACGATACCCTACTTCGTTTGACGGAGCAAGCTTAGTGTAGGTGTCTTTATAGCCTGCCAGCTTCTAATGTATTCACCGGAGGTCTGAGGCGCCCGTGAAGACAAATTCCGCTAGGCTTTCCCAGGGGCCGTTGCGGTAGGCCCACAGATGCAGGCCGTTGCCCGTAGCGCCGAAGGGCGCAAAGCCAGCGGAAAGCTGCTCGTGCAGGGCGCGGGCCTCGGCGGGAGCTACTTTGTTCTGAACCGTGACGTGCGGCCGGAGCGGCTGGCGGTCCTGAGGCTTCAGTGTTTCCTTCCACACCTGCTGCAGCCTTCGGTGCAAAGTGCGCAGTTCCTCATTTTCCAGTCGATACGCAACGCCCTGGCCCAGAAACTGCAGGCCGGTTACGGCCAGCGGCAGCGGGGCGGTGTGCCGGGTAACGTCGGTTAGCTGATCCGTAAGCTGGGGCAGGGCCGCCCCGGATAGATGATGAAACAGAGTGAGGTGAGCAGCCAGAAAGTTGCGGGCTGGCGGAAAATGCTGACGCCGCAGCTCATCGAAATACGCCTGCGAAGCCGCGTCGAGGGTGAGCGTCAGAATAAGAGGCGCGTCGGGCAGCTCGGGCATGGGTTGACTTTAGCGGATAAGTACCCGCTGCGTGGTAGTCTGGGAACCTGTTTGGGCGTTCAGGAAGTACACGCCGGCGGGCAGCCCGGCCGTGGAAAGCTGCGTGGTAGCCGTGGCGGCCACCTGCCGCCGCACTACCTGACCCAGGCTGTTGGTGAGCGTGAGTGGGCCCGAGGGCGCGGCGTTCATCTCCACCGTCAGCTTGTCGTGCGCGGGCACGGGGTAAGCTCGTAGGTAGGCCGCCCCGGCGGTTCGCGTCACCTGCCGGATTTCGGAGTGCTTGAGGGTACCATCCAGATCCTGCATAGCCAGGCGGTAGTAGCTGAGGCCCGGGGCCGGGGCAGCATCCGTGAACTGGTACTGACGAAGCTGAGCCGTATTGGTGGCCGGCTCCTCGTGCAGCGTAATCCAGTGGTGCCCATCGGCGCTGCGCTCCACCCGAAACTCCTTGGCCAACTGCTCAGAGGCGGTAGTCCACTCCACGGCCACCCGGGCGCCTTCTGGCCGCACATCGAATCGGGTAAGCGTAACCGGCAGCGGCAGGGCCCCGGCAAACGACATGGCATCCCCGCGCGAGCAGCCAAACGCGGCCCCGAACGATTCGCCGGTGTACTCGCCGGTTTCGCGGTCGATGCGGTGAATGAGGCCGTTGTCGGCATCAATAGTATACACTTGGTTGAGGTTGTCGCGGAACATGCCGCCCACGTTTTCATTGGTTGGCACCGGGTTGGCCACTACTACGGTAGACGCTACGGGTGCCGTAGCCGGGTTCACGATGGTCAGGAACTTGTCTTCCTTGCCCAGGTAGCTGACCAGGTTGCCCGAGGCTGGGTCGTACACCCAGTCCTGGATGCCGCCTTCCGGGGCCGGGCCGGTAGCGCCGGCCGCCAGGTAAGTTTCTACCTGCGCTTTATAGCCATTGATGACCAGCGTCGTGGCCGGGTCGCTGATGTCCAGCTCACGCCAGGTAGGAGCGGCGTTGAAGGTGCCGGCCTGGTTAAGCTGCACCGTGCCCACGTAGAAATGGAAGTCGTTGATGCGGGCACCGGGTACGCCCAGGAAGTTGTAGCGGAAGGAAATGCCACCCACGTAGTACAACGACACCGGGTCGGCGTCTTCTTCGCCATCCCCAATAAAGTTCAGCGTCACACGAAAAGCCGGATTAAGCCCCGACGTTCCGGATGGGGGCGCAGGTGGAGGCGTCACGCTGCCCAGGTTAGTAGCCTCGGCCGTACCCAGGTCAATGCGGTAGAGGGAAGGCGGTGTGGCAAAGTTGCTAATAGTTACCTGCTCAGGTACGTCCATGGCATACACCACGGCTTCGTTGTCCTCATCGTAGCCCAGGGCATTGAGGATCAGGGGGGTAGTAGTGCCCTCAACATATACTGGGCCAATTGGCGTCAGGGAGCCATCCACGTTGATGCTTTGCAGGGTAGAGCCGGTAGTGGTGCCCACGTTGCAGCCGCGCGTCACGGCATAGCTGTCGGTGGGTAGCTGAGCGTAGGCGCTGCCCGCGTGCAGTAGGGTAAACAGGCCCAAAACCAGGGTAGTAGAAAGTTTTTTCATGGCGAAGCAGAGTGAAAAACAACAATACCTTTGAGCCGCCACGTAAGGCTGCTGAGCGTGAGGTTATGCCCAAAAGCCTTGCGTGGCTTTGGTAAAGGTCACACTTGAGGCGCCTTAGTCCAAATAAAGCCATGATTTTTTACATTCGTTGCTTGCTATGTACTGCACCCTGCTTATCCAAAATTGTGGTCAACTACTCACCATGCGTAGTGTTGCCCCAGGCCCGCTGCGCGGGGCGCAGTTGAGCAGCTGGGAAGTGCTGGAAGATGCCTACCTGGCATGTCAGGGAGAGACAATTGTGTCCATTGGGCCCATGAGTGAGCTGCCGGCCGGTATCATAGGGCCCGAAACCCAGGTGCTGGACGCCGCCGGGCAGGTAGTAATGCCCGGCCTTGTGGAGTGCCACACGCACCTGGTGTTTGCCGGCAACCGCGCCCACGAGTTTCAGCGCAAGCTGCGCGGCGAGTCCTACCTCGATATCCTGGCTTCGGGCGGGGGCATTCTGAGCACCGTGCGCGCTACGCGGGCGGCGTCGGAAGCGGAGCTGCTGGCCGGCGCCCTGCACCACCTGGAAGGGTTCCGGCGCTACGGCATTACCACGCTGGAAGCCAAGAGCGGCTACGGCCTCGACCGCGAAACCGAGTTGCGGCTGGTGCGGGTAGCGCGGGAGGCAGGCCACCGCCAGGCCGTGCGCGTGGTGCCCACCTTTCTGGGGGCCCACGTGGTGCCGCCTGAGTTCAAGGGCCGCCCCGCCGACTATCTTGATTTTCTGGCCAAGGAAGTACTGCCGGAGCTACAAGGCCAAGCCGAGTTCGTGGATATTTTCTGCGAGGAGGGCGCCTTCAGCGTAGCCGATTCGCGCCGGTACCTGGAAAGGGCGCGGGCACTGGGCTTCGGTCTGAAAATCCACGCCGAGCAGCTGCACGACCTGGGTGGTAGCGCCATGGCTGCCGAGCTGGGCGCCGTGAGTGTAGACCACTGCGACTACCTCTCGGCCGTCGACGCGGCACGGGTGGCCGCGCAGGAGCGTACGGTAGCCGTGCTGCTGCCCCTGGTGCCCCTGTTTCTGCGGCAGCAGCAGTACGCACCCGGCCGGCAGCTCATCGAGCAGGGCGTGCCCGTAGCGCTCAGCACCGACTTCAACCCCGGTTCCTGCCCGAGTAAAAACCTGTGGCTGGCGCAGTCGGTGGCCTGCCTGAACATGGGCTTTACGCCCCGGGAGGCGCTGGCCGCCGTCACCATCAACGCCGCCTGGGCCATCAACCGCCAGCACGACTGCGGCTCGCTGGAGCCCGGCAAGCGCGCCGATGTGCTCGTGCTGGACGTGCGCAGCTACGAAGAATTGCCCTACTGGCTCGGCGAAAACCCGGTTCGGCAGGTCATCATTGGTGGGCAATTGCAGCCCGCGTAAGCAGCTACAGCTGCCGGGCTACCAGCAGCAGGCTGATCCAGCCTGCAATGAACAGCAACCCGCCGATGGGCGTGACGGCGCCCAGCTTGGTGTAGCCCGTAAAGCAGAGCAAATACAAGGAGCCGCTGAACAGCACAATGCCTCCCAGCCATAGCCCGGCGGTGCGGCCCAGGCCCTGCAGCTCGGGCCGGGCCGCCAGCAGCACCCCCCACCGCCAGCAGCGCCAGCGTGTGGTAGAACTGGTAGCGCACGGCAGTTTCAAACGTGTCGAGGCGGTTGGTGCGCTGCAGCATATCGTGCAAGCCGTGGGCGGCAAACGCGCCAATACCGACGCTAAGCAAGCCCAGCACGGCGGCCAGTTGAAGAATGACGCGGGCAGTTAGTTGCATGGGGAAATGGCTTAATGGTTTTCTGGTTTAATGGCTGCCCCTAGAAGATTAATCCGCAGCCTGTTATGGTTCTTTCGAGGGGTAGCTCGTGCAATTGTTGGAAAATATCTTCTTTGGTAACAGGGTCGCCGGTTAAACATCCAGACCACATATCCTGAATCGTGCTATGCTTCAGCTGGAAAATGGCCACGTGCACAGACAGGCCGACGCCTCCGTGGTAGTAGGCCAGCAACGCCATATCATCACTCCGCCCCAGATAGATCAACTGCCGCCTTGGTAAGGAGTTATCATAAATAGCATCCGTTGCCTCAAAGGGCGCTCCTCGGTCAGCTATTTCGGGGGCGCCAGTGGCCCCGGTCTGCAATGCCAGGAAAGCGGCTACTATCGGCGGCAGTGCTTGGGCAGAAGTGTACGTTGTGAGCTTGGTACGCTGCAGTTTTTCCAGTAAGGCCGGCAACCGCTTTTTAGTCAGGATTGCCATGGTATCGATTACGTAACGTTGGGCTGCCAGCCGGGCCGCATGCATCGAATCAGCTGAATAAGCAGGCGCTATGCGGGAATACTCGGCCACTTTGGCGGAAGTATGGGCCATGCGGTCAGATGAATCTTGGCACGCCAGCAGCAGTAGAAGCGGCAAAAAAGTAAAAATGTACCGCATATTCTCAAAAGGAACTACCTAGTTGATGACAACACAGCCATTCAACAAGACAACCATCAAACCAGTCAACCCCGTGCCCCAAAAATAGCGCTGCCTACCCGAATGAAGGTGCTGCCTTCCTGCAAAGCCAGCGCGTAGTCAGAACTCATGCCCATGGAAATTTCCCGGAAAGCGGGCTGATCCGTGAAAAACCTTGCCTGCAGCTGCCCGAAGTAGCCCCGCAGCATCTGAAACTCGCGGCGGAGCTGGGCCTCGTCATCCGTAAACGTAGCCACACTCATGACGCCCACAATGCGCACGTGGCGCAGCTGACGGAAAGTATCAGACGTCAGCAGCTCCTCCGCTTCGGGCAGGGTGAGGCCGGTTTTGGTGGCTTCCTCAGCAATGTGAAACTGCAGCAGGGCGTCAATCACGCGGTTGTGTCTGGCCGCCTGCTTTTCCAACTCCTCCAGCAGCTTCAGGCTGTCGAGGCTCTGCACGGTATGTACAAAGGGCGCTATGTACTTCACCTTGTTGGTTTGCAGGTGCCCGATAAGGTGCCACTCCACGTCGGCAGGCAGTTCGGGCTGCTTGGCGGTCATTTCCTGCACGCGGTTTTCGCCGAAGATGCGGGCACCCGCGTCGTAGGCCTCCCGCAGCCGCTCTACTGGGTGCGTCTTTGTAACCACCACCAGCCGGGCACTGGTGCCGGCTAGCTGCTCCTCAAAAAAACGAATGTTATCGGCTATGGGCATGTTTTTTAATGTGCTGCGCTTCGCTAATGTGAAGTATTTGAAAAATACGCTAATAGACTTTACTGCGCTAATGTCAAGAGAATGAGCCGGGTTTCGCTCATGTGCTGAGGGACTTAATTAGCACATCAGCACATTTTCCACATTAGCACATTAAGCGAAGCGTTAGTCTTCCAGAGAGTTGGTGAGGAAGGTATTTTTGACAGCCAGCCAGAAGAGCCAGAACGCCAGGCTCCAGGCCAGGTAGTAGCGGTAGTGGTCGGTGGTATTGCGGTAACGAGTCTGCTTGATTTCCGACTTTTCCAGGCGGTTGATCTGGTCGAATACTTCGCGCAGGGCCTCGGTGTCCGTGGCGCGGAAGAACTGGCCGCCGCCAGCCATAGCCAGCTGGCGCATGGCCGTTTCGTCGAGGCGGGTTTCCACGTAGCGCGGGCGCCCAAACTCGTCTTTGCCGAACGGCACGGTACCATCCTGGCCCACGCCAATGGTATAGAGCCGCAGCCCGTAGGCGTGCGCCAGCTGGGCCGCCAGCAGCGGGTCGAGGTTGCCGGCCGTGTTTTCGCCGTCGGAAAGCAGAATGCAGACTTTGGTGCGGCTGCGGGAGTCGCGCAGGCGGTTGGTGGCTACGCCCAGGGCCGTGCCAATGGCGGTGCCGTCGTTAGCAATCATGCCCAGGCGCAGCTCGCTTAGGTTTTCGCGCAGCAGGTCGTAATCGGTGGTAAGCGGGGCCAGGGAGTAGGCGTCGCCGGCAAAGGCCACCAGCCCGATCCGGTCCCCGGCGCGGCCGGCCACAAACTCGCGGGCCACGCGCTTGGCGGCTTCCAGGCGGTTGGGCTGCAGGTCCTGCAGCTCCATGGAACCCGACACGTCCAGCACCAGCAGAATATCGATGCCTTCACCGGTTTGTACCACTCGCTCGTCGGTGCGCTGGGGGCGGGCCAGGGCCAGCACCGCAAAGGCCAGGCAGAGCAGCAGCACCATATCCGGCAGAAACCGCAGCAGCGCCGACCAGTCCGTGCGCAACCGGCCCGCCACGAAGGCTACCCCCAGCCGGGTGCGCCCCCGGTGCGCCAGCAGCCACCGCAGGGCCGGCAGCAGCAGCAGGGCCGGCAGCAGCAGCAGCACGCGCGGCCACTCCCAGGAATAGCTGGTGAGGGTAGAGTAGCGCAGGCCGTCCAGCAACGTCAGCATGAAGGCGGTGGAAAAGAAAAGTCGGGCCGGGAAGAAAGCAAAGCTACGGCCCCGGCCGGGATTGTGACGCCCCGCCACAAGCCGGCCGCTTACGCAACCAGCACCCGGGCCGCCGCCAATTGATAGCGCTGCTCGGCAAACTCGCGCAGCTGCGTAAAGGCCTGGTCGATTTCCGGCGTCTCGTCTTCGGCCAGCAGGTTGCCATACACCACCCGGTCGGCCACGCGCAGGGCGCTGCTCATGGCTGGGTGGTGCTCGTAGTGGGCTTCCACCTCGCGGGTCGTAAGCGAGTTGAGGTTGCTGTCTTCGAGGCGGGTGAGGTAGTTTTTCCAGAGCGTAATGGCCCGCTCCATATTGGTAGCCGAGCGCGACAACTCAAACCGCTCGATGTGGCGGGCGTACTGGGCCAGAAAGTAGGCGTGGTTTTTCCGGAGCTTGTAGCGCTGATAGCGGCGGCGCAGGCGCTGGCGAAACAGCAGCACCAGCCCACCGCTTAGTACCATCAGCCCGCCCAGGGCCGCCAGCCAGTAGGGGTAGTTGAAGCGGGCCTCCACCGGCAGCAGGGTAGTCGTAGCGCGCAGTGCGGGCGGAGAAGCCGTAGCGGCCGGAGCCAGAAAGCGCAGCCGCACCGCCGCCGGGGCCGTGGGCAGCAATACGGAGTCGCGGCCGCGCAGCACGGTTACGGGCAAGCTCAGCTGCTGCACCGGGTCGAGGGCGAAGGTGCGCAGGCGGTACACGGCGCGGTCGAGGCTCTGGCCCTGGCGGGTGCGGGTAGGGGAGTAGCGGCGGCCCACGTACTCGAATGGCCGGAAATCAGCCGTGGAATCAGGGAAGACTACTTCCAGCGCGGCCGGGTGCCGGAACGTCAGCTCGAACTCCACTACCTCGCCTACCTGCGTGGTGGGCTGCCGGAACCGGCCGACGGGCTCCGGCTGCTGTGCCAGGGCCGCCAGCGGCGCCAGGGCCAGGCCAAGGCGCGCCACCCAGCGGCTACCCACGGCTGCGTTGGTTGCGCCGCCGAAACAGGTTTACTAGCTGCGGCACGTAGTCAGCATCGGTGGCAATGGACACGAACTCGGTGCGGTGGCGGCGGCAAATCTGCCCGATCTGCTCCCGGTTCTGCTCGTAGGTGGCCCGGTAGCGTGCCCGGAAGGCCGCCGAGGACGTATTTACCCAAACTGTGCGGCCCGATTCCTGGTCGAGCAGGGGCACGATGCCCAGGGGCGGAAACTCCCGCTCCCGTTGGTCGAGCAGCTGCACCACAATCAGGTCGTGCTTGCGGGCCAGCATCGTCAGCTCCCGCTCGTAGCCGGTATCAATGAAATCGGATAAGAGAATAACCAGGCTGCGGCGCTTGATAAGGCCCAGCGCCTGCTTGATGCCGGCCGCTACGGCCGTGTGCGGGGAGCGGGGCGTGAGGTCGAATAGGCCTTTGATGAGGGCGTAGGCATGCCGGATGCCTTTGCCCGGCGGCAGATAAAGCTCTTTCTGATCGGAAAAGGCCAATATGCCTAGTTGAGCACTCTGGCGGGCGGCCGTGAGAGCCAGCAATCCGCAGACTTCGCGGCCTACGTCAATCTTGCGGCGGCCGGCGGCGCCCACGCGCTGGGAGGCACTCACATCCAGCAGCAGCAGCACCTGCTGTTCGCGCTCCTCCTTGTAGGTTTTCACGAAGGTACCGTGACCCTTGCTGGATACGGCCCAGTCGATGGCCCGCACCTCGTCGCCGTACTGATAGAGGCGCACGTCGTCGAACTCCAGCCCCGTGCCCTTGAACACGGAGTGGAAGTTGCCCTGCAGCTGCGCGTCGACGGCATGACGAATGCGAATCTCGAACTGGCGCAGCTTGCGTATAAGCTGCTGCAGTGGGGTGGCTTCGGCGGCCTTCATTCCGGCTAAACTAACGCATCTTCCTAACTTTGCCGCGTGAAACTGATTTCCGTTTGTGCCGGCGTGGCTTTCACGCTGCTAGCTGGCTGCCAGCGCTCCGAAGAAATAGCGCCGCCCCAGCCGCTGGTGCCCAAGCCCCAAATGGCGCGCCTGCTAACCGACCTGCACTTGGCCGAAGCCCGGGTAGATGCCTCGCGCCTGACCACCGACTCGGCGCAGGCGCTGTATATGCAGCTGCAGGATAGTGTATTGCGGCGCAACCAGGTGGGCGACTCGGCTTTCGCTAAAAGCTACCGCTACTACACCCTGCACGACAAAGACCTGCAGGAAGTGTACGACCTGGTGCTGGACTCCCTCACGGCCCGGGGCGCCAAGTACCGGCCCCCCGGAGCGCCGGCGCCTTCTTCTCCACCCCCGCCCGGCGAAATATACCGGCGCGGCCGCTAGTGCAGCCGCTGCCCGTTCGGCACGGGCGTATCGGGGCCGATGAGCACGATGGCGCCATCAGTATCCGAAAAGCCCGTCACCAGCACCTCCGACATAAACGGCCCGATCTGGCGCGGCGGAAAATTGACCACGGCCACCACCTGCCGCCCTACTAAGTCCTGCGGCTGATAGCGTAAGGTAATCTGGGCGCTGGAGCGCTTGCGGCCGATTTCGGGCCCAAAATCAATCAGCAGCTGATACGCCGGCTTGCGCGCCTCGGGAAACTCCCGCGCCTCTACAATAGTGCCCACGCGCAGCTCTACGCGTTCAAATTCCGCCCAGCTAAGCGGACCAGCCGTTGTTTCCATAGGAAGTTTTTGCGGCCCAAGCTACGGGATACGCGGTAATTGTTCAACCCGTCATGCAGAAGCAGAGAGGCTTTAAGACTCCTGAAAGCAAGCTGGTAACAGCCGCCTTACTCCGACAGGGCGTAGGCGCTGAGCTTCTCCAGGCGCTGCTGCACTGCGGCGGCCCACTGCTGCTGGCGTTCGGCATTCAGGCCGTGGTTGGTTTCCTGGTCGTAGCGGGCTTCTTCGCGCTGCCAGGCCAGAAAAGCCACCTTGGTGTAGTTGTTCAGAGCCGGCTGCAGCTTGTCGCAGTCGAACTGCATCAGGGCCAGCTTCTGGCGCATCTGCCGGGCGTGTACTTCGGTGAGGTCGAAATGTACCTGCTCGTGGCGCAGCAATTCGGGCCTAGCTTTGCCCGGCTCGCGCACCCAGGATTCGGTAGGCGTAAATACGGCTTTCACGGCCGCGTTGAACTTGAAATCGGTGCAGCCAACGTTGACGCTAATATTGGCCGAGGTGAGGGCCGCCAGGTTGGCGGGTGCGCCGGGCCGGGCCTGAAAGTCGGCCCAGCTCAGCGGCCGGCTGGCCGACCACGCCAGGGCAGGAGCTGGAGCCAGCGTAGCAGCCACCGGCGGGTTAATGGCCGCTGGGCTCAACCAGTTCAACCACAGCGGCAGCACGGAAATCAAGGAAAGCAGCATCGCAGATACAGCGGAATATGTCTGTTCTGGCGCTAACGCAGCACGGTCGTGGGTTCGTTCACTGTTACGGCACTAAAGCGGTTGAAACGCCACAGCAGCACGCCAGCCACCAGCGAAAGGCCCGTGAGCAGCCCCGTCCAAACGCCCATGGCGCCCAGCTTAAATACAAAACCCAGTACGTAGCCCAGCGGCAGCGCCACGGCCCAGTACGCCAGCAGCGCTACCACCGAGGGCCACTTCACGTCCTCCAACCCGCGCAATGCGCCTAGCCCCACCACCTGCACCCCATCCGATATCTGAAACAGCGCCGCAATGAGCAACAGGGAAGCCGCCTGCCCTACCACTTCGGGGTTGTGATTGTAGAGCGTGGGAATAAAGAATCGGCCGAAAACAAGCACGAGCCCCATGCCGCTCATGAAAGCAAACGTGAGCAGGTAGGCCGTGTAGCCCGCGTGGCGGCTGCCCAACGCGTTACCCAGCCCGCGCTGCCGCCCCACCCGGATGGTAGCTGCCGCCGCAATGCCGCTGGCCGCCATGTAGGTAACCGAGGCCACGTTGATGGCAATCTGATGGGCAGCCAGCGCGGTAGCGCCCAGCCAGCCAATCATGATGGCGGACACGCTGAAGGCGCCTACTTCAAACATCATCTGCACCCCAATAGGAGCCCCAAGGTCGGTGAGCTTGCGCAGCACGGCCCCGGAAGGCCGCCAGGCTCCCACCGCCGCGCGGTAAGGCTGCAGACGTCGGGCCCGCAGCACGTAGGTAGCCATCAGAATAGCCATCAGCACCCGGGAAATGAGCGTGGCCCAGGCCGAGCCCACCATGCCCATACGCGGGGCACCCCAGTTGCCGAATACCAAAGCATAGCACAGCAGGGCATTGAGCACATTGGCCAGCACCGATAAATACATAGCCTGGCGGGTGAGGCCCAGCCCTTCGGCAAACTGTCGGAAACCCTGAAACACCATCAGCGGCAGCAGCGACATAAACATGATGCGCACCCACGGGGCGGCCAGCTCCACTACGGCTGCTGGCTGCCGCAGAAACTGCAGCCCCCACGGCACCACCAGCCCCGCCAGTGCCAGCACCACGCCCGCCAGCGTGCACAGCAGCACGCCATTCACGAGCAACTGCCCGATGCGGGCCACGTCGCGCTGGCCGTCGGCGGCGGCTACCAGCGGCGTAATGCCCATCGACAAACCCAGGCCAAACACCAGCACCACCGTACTCACGCTCACGCCCAACGACACGGCCGCCAGCGGAACGATGCCCAGCTGACCCACCACCATACTGTCGCACACGTTCACGAGCACGTGCCCCAGCTGACTGATAACGACCGGGTAAGCCAGTAAAAGAGTGGGTTTGAAATGCGGGCGGAGAGAAGCAAGCGACATGAGCAGCGGAAAAATCAGCCGCAAAGGTACAACCCCGGCCGCCCCGGTGCCTAGTCGGGCCGAAGTGTTGCCAGCACTTGGCTTAGCCGGCCCAGTGCCGTGGTTAGCTCTGGCTCCGGTACGGCGCAGGAAAGCCGGGCGTAGCCCGGGGCGTGACAAGTGCCGCCATCCACCACTTCCACTCCTCCGGCCCGAAGGTGTTTCACCAAAGAGGCCGAAGCCTCGGCCGGTGGCAGTATGGGGTCCAGATAAGCGCGCAAATCGGGAAATGCGTAGTAGGTGCCCTCAGTGGAAGCACAGGGCAAACCCAAGGCCGTGAGACCAGTCAACAGTTGACACCGCCGGGGAGCCAGCTCGGCTATCAGCTCAGCCGCAATAGCATCGGCCGCTTCGGTGGCGGCCAGAGCCGCCAGCTGACTGGGTACGGCCACGGCACCCGAGGTCATGTGCTGCCAGTGCGTGCAGGCGGCGGCCAGGGCCGGTGGCGCTATAAGGTAGCCCACGCCCCAGCCTACCAGCCCCAGCGACTTGGAGAAGCCATGCACCAGCACATGCCGCCGGTCGGGGTCGGGAAAATCAAGCAGGGAAGGTACCGGAGCACCAAAGGATATCCGCTCGTAGATTTCGTCGCTTACGACCAGCACTTCGGGGCGGGTGGCCAATACGGCCAGCACAGCTTCCAGCTCAGGCGCGGAATAGATGCGGCCGGTGGGGTTGTTGGGATTCGAAAACAAAAAGACCCGGGTGCGAGGGGTGAGAGCCTGCGCCACCGCGGCAGGCTCCAGGGCGTAGTTGTTGTCCGGGCTCAGCGGTAGCAGGCGCAACGTGCCGCCAGCCTGCCGCACCAGCTCATCAAAGCCAAACCAGCTGGGCGTGGGCAGCAGCACCTCGTCGCCGGGCTGCAGCACGGTGCGCAGGAGGGTGAAGAGGGCCGCCTTTGCCCCGGGCGTAACGAGCACCTGCTCGGGCGCCACGTTTGGGTAGCGGCTGGCCAGGGCCATGCGCAGCTCCGGCAAGCCCGCCACCGGACTTCCAAAAGCTGTCGGCCGACTTAGGGCGGCTTGCAGCTGCTCCGTCACCACAGTCGGGGTGGGAAACGAAACGTACCCGGAAGCCAGCGAAATAAGCGAAGGAGAATTCATCCGTAAGCCTTGAAGCGCCTTGCAATCAGCCATGCGGCATCAGCACCACATCGGCAAAGTACTGCCAGGCATCGGTAAAGAAGTGCTGCACCCGCAGGCCGGCCGGACGCGCCAGCGCCTCAATCTGCGGGCGGGTAAACTTGTAGGAGTTTTCGGTGTGAATAACTTCCCAGGCCGCAAACTCGCAGTTGAAACCGCCGTCGGCAAACTGCACCGTCTGGGCGCGGCGGCTGACGAGGTAGGAGCGCACGGCCCCACTGGAGTGGGTCATAATCGGTGTAATGCTCCCAGGCCGCAAGGTCGAAGTCCGCGCCCAGCTCCCGGTTCAGGCGGCGGAGCAGGTTGAGGTTGAAGGCCGCCGTCACGCCCTGGCTGTCGTCGTACGCGGCCCGGATGATGCGCGGGTCTTTCTGCAAGTCGAACCCGATAAGAAGTCGGTCGGCAGAGGTAAGGTGACTAGCCAGCTGCTGCAGAAACTCCTGACGGTCCTGGGGCAGGAAGTTGCCGATGTTGGAGCCCAGAAATAGCACCACCTTGGGCTCATCGTTGCGTAGCCCGGCCAGGGCCGCGAAGTAGTCGGCCTCAATGGGCTCCACGCGCAGCTCGGGCAGCTCCCGCCGCAGGGTCTCGGCCAGCCCGGCCAGCGCCCCGCCCGAAATATCGACGGGCGCATAGGTGAAGTCGGCGCCCTGGCTTAGCAGCTCGCGCAGCAGCAGCATGGTTTTGGTGCCGTCGCCGGCGCCCAGCTCTACCAGCCGGAACGGCGTACCCGAAGGCGGAGCCAGCGCCGTGGCAATAGCTCCGCCCTGCTCCGTGAAAATCCCGAACTCGGTGCGGGTAGGGTAGTACTCCGGCAGCTGCATAATCTGCTGAAACAGCCGGCTGCCCTCGTCATCGTAGAAGTACATCGACGACAGTGTTTTGGGCTGGCGGCTGAGGCCCTCCCTTACGTGGGCCAGCAACTGGGCAGTGGCCTGGTCACCGGGGGAAGGAAGCGTATCGGCAAGCAAGGTGGTAGGCATTTCGGAAGAGCGGGGCATACAAATCAGCGCGAAGTCGGAAAGAAAGAATAGTCAGGCGGGTAGCGGATCCTTACCTTCTGGAGCGGGCCAGGCGCAGGCCGGTGAACTGCCAGCGCTTATCGGCGTGGAAGAAGTTGCGGTAGCTCAGGCGGATGTGGCTGGCCGGCGTGGCGCAGGAACCTCCGCGCAGCACCAGCTGATTTACCATGAACTTGCCGTTGTACTCGCCCAGGGCCCCGGCCGCACGGGCGTAGCCGGGGTAGGCGTGGTAGGCAGAGTACGTCCACTCCCAGGCGTCGCCCAGCAGCTGGTGGCAGCGCGTGGGGTCGGCATCGGCGGGCAGCGGACAGGTGTCGAAGAGGTTGCTTTCCTGGAAATTCTCTTCGGCAGCATCCGGCTGAAAAAAGCGGGCGGCAATTTCCCACTCGGCTTCGGTGGGCAGCCGCGCCCCGGCCCACTGGGCGTAGGCGTCGGCTTCGTAAAAGCTCAGGTGGGTGACGGGCGCGTTCAGCTCCAGAGGCTGCAGGCCGCGCATAGTGAAGCGCTGCCAGCCCGCCGCATCTGCCACCCAGTACAGCGGAGCCTGCCACTGCTCACGCTGGGCCAGATCCCAGCCTTCGCCCATCCAGTACCGGAAGTCCTGGTAGCCGCCGGCCTCCACAAACTTCAGGAATTCGGCGTTGGTTACCAGCCGGTTCTGCAACTCGAAATCGGTCACGTACACCTGGTGGGCCGGCAGCTCATTGTCGAAGCTGAATCCGTCTTCCTGTAGGCCGATGGTGTGCACCCCGCCCGGCACCGCCAGCCAGGACGCTTTGGGAAATGAGGAGTTATCATCAGCGGGTTTCCCCTCGGAAGCAGAGGAAGACAGTCCCTCATTGAAATAGCTGGGAGCCAGGGGGCTGGTGCTGAGAATATATTTGATGTCGGTGATGAGCAGCTCCTGGTGCTGCTGCTCGTGCTGCAAACCCAGCTCAAATACCTCGTGGAAAACGGCCGGCAGCTCGTCGGCACGGTCCTGCAGCAGGCGGCGCACGGCGGCGTCCACGGCGGCGCGGTAGGCATACACATCGGCCAGCGCGGGCCGCGAGAGGGTGCCCCGGTCGGCGCGGTTCACGCGGGAGCCCAGGGAGTTGTAGTAAGAGTTGAACAGGAAGGCGTAGTCGGGGTGGTGCACCGCGTAGCCGGGCTGGTATTCCTGCAGAATAAACGTTTCGAAAAACCAGGTGGTGTGCGCTAGGTGCCACTTCGGCGGGCTCACGTCGATGATGGGCTGCACCACGGTGTCCTCGGGCAGCAGCGGCCGGCAGATGGCCTCGGTTTGCTGCCGCACCTGCGCGTAGCGGGCGGCAAGGGCAGCGGAAGGCAGGGCAGAAACGGCGGCAAGCTCAGGCATAACGACGGGCACACGGAGGAGTTCGGTACGGGCATGTAACTCCGAAAGGCCGGAACGGGTTTTAGCCCTGAGGCCGCCCGGCCCACTCGGCTACCTTTGCCGCGGCCAGTGGCCCGGCCTGTTCCCCTGCTTTCTATGGCTCTGCACCTGCACTACTCGCACCGCGCGCTGCGGTTCAACTTTCCGGCCCGTACGTCCCGCGGGGCCCTCACCGAGCACGTGGCCTGGTACCTGCACCTGACCGAAGCCGCCCGGCCCGGCCAGCTTGGCCTGGGCGAAGCTGCGCCTTTAGCTGGCCTCAGCCCCGACTTCCGGCCCGACATTGAAGACCGTTTGCGGCGGCTTTGCCAGGCGTTCAACGCGGCCGGCTTTGCTTCCGCTGCTGAACCCGATATCGAACAACTGCTGGAGCCCGAGTGGCCTGCCTTGCGCTTCGGCCTCGAAACGGCCTTGCTCGACTGGCAGCACCGGGGCCGCCGTCAGCTGTTCGACAACGCCTTCAGCCGGGGCGAAGCAGGTATTCCTATCAACGGGCTGGTGTGGATGGGCGACGCTGACTTCATGCGCGCCCAGATCCGCCAGAAGCTCACCGAAGGCTACGGCTGCCTGAAGCTGAAAATCGGGGGCATCGACTTTGCCGCCGAGCTGGAGCTGCTACGCCTGATCCGCCACGAAGCCGGCCCCGCCGAGCTGACCTTGCGCGTGGACGCCAACGGCGCTTTCGCCCCCGCCGAAGCGCCGTCCAAGCTCGACCAGCTGGCCGCTTTCGACCTGCACTCCATCGAGCAGCCCATCCGCGCCGGGCAGTGGGAGGCGCTGGCCGCGCTGTGCCGCAGCTCGCCGGTGCCGATTGCCCTGGACGAGGAGCTGATTGGCGTAACCGAACCGGCCCGGCAGCTGCAGCTGCTGCAGGTGGTGCAGCCCGCCTACCTCGTGCTCAAGCCTACGCTGGTCGGCGGACTGGCGGCTACCAGCCAGTGGCTGGCCCTGGCCCAGGAGCACGGCATCGGCTGGTGGCTGACTTCGGCCCTGGAATCCAACGTGGGGTTGAACGCCATCAGCCAGTTCACCGCCCAACAAAATACCGGCGCCATGCCCCAGGGCCTGGGCACCGGCCAGCTGTATCACAACAACGTGGCGGCCCCGCTCCGCATTGAGGCGGGCCGCCTGTGGTACGAGCCCCGGGGAGTTTGGGAATTACCGGCGTAGATTATAAGGAATGAGCTGGCAATCAAAGGGTTTTTTTACTATATTACCCGGCCCGCACGTTCCCGAAAATGCCCACCCGTTGCATCCCTCGTACGCTTTTGCGCCTGGCTTGGCTAACCCGCCTGCTGGGGTGCGTCCTATTATGGTTTTTGGTCGCTGGCCAGGTTGCCGGGCAGGCCAATACGTCGTTTTCCTTAAGCAAGCCCCGGGCCCGGCACACCATTATCCCGTTTCAGCTGCAGCGTAATCTGATTATCGTACAGGCGAAGCTGAACGGCAGCGGCCCCTACAACTTTATGCTCGATACGGGGGTAGGCGTGAGTCTGCTGACGGACCCCTATCTGCAGGCCGAGCTGCGCCTGAAAGCCGGCCCGCGCTTTCAGGTGATGGGCGTGGGCGAAGAAACTGCGCTGGAAGCGTATATATCCGATAGCGTACGGGTGGAAGTAGGAGGAATTGTGGCTCCGGTTATGTCCCTCATGGTGCTGTCGGATGATGTGCTGGACCTTTCCAGCTACGTGGGCATGCCCATTCACGGTATTCTGGGGGCCGATGTTTTCCGCAGCCTCGTTATAGAGTTACGGCCCACCGAGTCGCGGCTGTTTGCCTATGATCCTACCCGCTACCGCGCCCCGCACGGCCGCCGCTGGGCCACCATGCCACTGTCGATGGAAGGCAGTAAGTCGTACATCACCACCAGCGTGGCCCTTACCGACTCCCTGCAGCTGCCCCTGAAGCTGGTGCTCGACACCGGGGCGGGCCACGCGCTGTCCATCGAAACCGGTTCCGATTCGCGTCTGCAAGTGCCGCAGAAGCGCCTCCGCTCCCAGCTGGGGCGGGGCCTGAGCGGGTTTATCAACGGCTATCTGGGCCGCGTCTCCAGCCTGCAGCTCGGGCGCTATCATATCCCCAACATGCTCACCTCATTTCCCGACAATTCTGAGGTGTACCAGCGCACCAACTCCGAGCGCAACGGCAACCTGGGGTTCGAGCTGCTCAAACGCTTCACCGTCATTATCGACTACCCGCACAACCGGCTGCTGCTAAAGCCCAATGAGCTGTACAAAGACCCGTTTGAGCATGATATGTGCGGCCTGGAGCTGCTGGCCACCGGCGAGGACTACCGCACCTACATCATCCTGAAGATACAGCCCGATTCCCCCGCGGCTTTAGCCAAGCTGGCTCCCGGCGACCAACTGGTTTCCGTGAACCTGTTGCCTGCCAATGCATTGTCTCTAACCCAGATCAGCCGGTTGCTGCACTCAAACGATGGCCGGCAGGTGCTACTCCTGGTGCGCCGGCCCGATGGGGAATTGCACTCGGCCAGAATTCAGCTGAAGCGGCAGATATGAGCCCGGTGGCTACTTTCGGCAATTTCGCTACCTTACCAGCCCACCTTTGCCTGCTCTGCCCGCCCGATGCCCACGGCCTCTACCCACACGCCGCCCCAGCCGCCGCCCGCCGTCCAGGCCAACCAGCACATCTACTCCGATTATTTCGACGAGGAATTTGCCCGCACCCTCGACGAGAACATCATGCAGCTGCTCGACCGGGTGTGGTTTCGCTCCAAGCTGGTAGGCTTCGAGGATTTTCCGCAGCCCAACAACCCTGAGCGGCCCCTCATCTTCGCTTCCAACCACTCCGGCATGGCTTTCCCCTGGGATGCCATGGTAGCCCTGGCGCACTTGCTGCGGGAGCTTCGCAAGCCCAGCGACCTGCCCCGGCCGCTGTCGGCGCCGCTGCTGTCGCAGTCGGTGCTCATGAATCCGTTTCTGGTCAAGGACTTCTGGAAGAAGTGCGGCTGCGTGGATGCCACCACGCTCAACTTCGAAACCATGATGTACTATCAGGACCATAACCTGATGCTGTACCCCGAGGGCGTGCCGGGCATCGGCAAGGGCTTCAACCGCAAGTACCAGCTGCAGCGCCTGGCTACCAGCATCGTGCGCCTGGGCATTCAGCACCGCACCGACATTGTGCCGTTCTATACTATCAACGGCGAGTACCTGAACCCGTACGCCTACAGCTGGGACTGGATAAACAACCTGAGCAAGAAAATCGGCATTCCGTTTCTGCCGCTCGGGCCCATTATCCTGCTGGTCCTGCTACAGCCCTGGTGCTTCTACATGGCGTTTCCGGCCCAGCTTACCTTCGTGCTCGGCCAGCGCATCCGCCCCTACGAGCTGACCGATAAAGCCCCCGAAGACCTGACCCGCGAAGATTATCTGGCCTTGAGCGAGCAGGTGCGCCAGCGCATGCAGCACGAGCTGGATGCCGCCGTGCAAACCCACGGGCAGAAGCCCTACCAGTGGCGGCAGCTGTGGCAGCGCATGAAGGAAAACCGCCGCTACTTTCCGTTTTTCCTGCCCTGGGCCTGGCCGGCGCTGTATCAGGAGTTTGAGCGCCAGTACGTGTACCAGGGCCGCCGCAACTTCCGGCTCGACCTCGACAAGCCCGGGGCATGGTGGCGTATGGTGTGGCGCAATCCGCTTTCGCTGGCCTTTTTTATTCCTATTCTGGGCTGGATTCCTATTGCCATCCGGGGCTACCGGGGCCACCGCCTGGGCAAAAGAGCCCCAAAGCCAAACGCCTAGCGCCCTTCCGCAGGAAAGCTTACTATACTGGTTCCGCCGCCTTCTCTAGCCGAAGAATTAGCGCACCACCGACGCCAGCCGGGCTGATATACTGCCAATTTCCGCAGCCGGTGCCGGACAAAAAAAGCCGGTTGCGTATAGGCTAGGGAAGCTGCCGGCAAATGCGTATTTTTGCAGCCGCATAGGCTGTTTCCCGCTTTCCGATGCTCCTGCCCAGCTGCTTAGCTTCTCGCTTAGGCCAGCCAAACTCCCACTTCCCGCATGCCCTCCACCCAACATCTGCTGCTCAAACAGCTCCTCACGGCGGCCACGCCCGCGCTGGCTTCCTCGCGCCCACGCTTGGCCCACGTGCGCCTGGCCGCCGAGTTCGGCGCTTTGCTGCAGTTCATACCTTGGAACGTGTTTCTGGAAGATGTAGACCTGGATGGCATGGCCGCTGAGTGGATTCGCCCGGCCCACGCCGATGAAAGCCGGGTGCTGCTGTACCTGCACGGCGGCGGCTATGTGCTGGGTTCCCTCAACACGCACCGCGGCCTCATTGGCTCCCTGGCCCAGCGTTGCGGGCTGCCGGCCTTCACCATCGACTACCGCAAAGCCCCCGAGTACCCGTTTCCGGCCGCGCTGGAAGATGCCCTGCTGGCTTACCGCTGGCTGCGGGCCGAAGGCTACCCCGCCGAAAACATTATAGTGGCCGGCGACTCGGCCGGGGGCGGGCTGGCCCTGGCTCTGACGCTGGCTTTGCGCGAGGCAGGTGAAGCCCTGCCCGCCGCCGTCATGGGCCTTTCGCCCTGGACGGACTTGGTACTGCCGGAAAAAGTGCTGCGCGAGGTGTGCGAGCAGGAAACCCAGCTGCTGGAGGCGCTGCAGATTCGTGACTGGGGCACGCACTACGCCGGCAATACCCCGCTCACGCACCCGCTGGTGTCGCCGGGCCAGGCTGAGCTACGCGGTTTGCCGCCCTTGCTTATTCAGCTTTCCGACGCCGAGGTGCTCTGCGACGACGGCCTGGGTTTCGTAGAAAAGGCCCGCCGGGCCGGGGTACCCGTTACGCTGCAAAGCTACCAGGGACTGGTGCACTGGTGGCATTTGTTTTGGCGGGTGCTGCCCGAGGCGCGTCAGGCCCTGGACGACGCGGCGGGTTTCGTGCGCGGCGTATGGGCAGCCCAGGCCGCAGCGGCTGATGCCGTGCGCCGGGCCGGGCAGCGGGTAGGGCGCAATACCGCCGCCAGCGCACGACTGCGGGCACACGGGTGAGGTTTTGACTAGGAATGAGAGGGAAGATGAAAAAATGTTTTCACTCACTTCCAACTATATAGGGTTCTTTTCGTAGGTTTGCAAAGTAGTCGGCTTGCATACTATTATATGCGGGGCCGTTGCTCGGATAGTTGTCATTTTCATCTTCTCCAACCCCCACATTCCCATGGAAGATCTGTTTAAAAAGGTCATCAACGCCGGCGTCGGCTTTGTTTCGCTCACCACCGACCGGGTGCAAACCACCATCGACAAGCTGGTGCAGGACAGCAAGCTGTCGGAGCAGGAAGGCCGCAAGATCATGGACGACCTGAAGAAAAACGCCGACACCAAGCGCAAAGAGTTTGAAAAGCAGATTTCGGGCGTGGCCTCCAAAGTGCTGAAAGGCGTGGGCGTGGCCCCCAACTCCGACCTGGAAGACCTGAAGCGCACCGTGAAAGGCAGCAAGTCGTCGGCTACTTCCTCTAAATCGGCTGCTGCTTCGTCCACCTCTTCGGCCGGCAAGAAAGCTGCTGCGGCTAAGGCTGCCGCTGGCAGCACGGCCAGTAAAGCCGCCGGTACCGTGAAGAAAGCCGCTGACAAAACCAGCGCCGCCGCGGGCAAAACGCAGAAATCGGCCGCTGCTACGGCAGGTGCCGCCAAGAAAACTTCGGAAGGCAGCAGCGAGGCCTCTGCTTCGTAAGCTACTTGCCGAGCGGCGCCCGCGCCGCCCAGCTATCAGAAAAGCCAGCACCACCGCCTGCGGGGAGCTGGCTTTTCTGTTGCCGGGCCGCAGGCCCTCCGTATTTTGCAGTTTCGTAACGTTTTCTGGCCCGTTTCCCTGGCATGTTCAAAAACACGATATCAAACCTGAGCCGCATCCGGCAGGTAGTGGAAGTACTGGTGCGCTACGGTTTTGAGGACGTGGTGACGAGCACGGCCCTGCGCCGCCTGGTGTCGAGCAAGCGCCGCCTCACGTGGCAGCACGCCGAGCGGCCTGTGTTTGAAACCACGCGCTGGGAGCGGATCCGCATGATTATAGAGGAGCTGGGGCCTACGTTCATCAAGCTGGCCCAGGCCCTGAGCAACCGCGCCGACCTGTTGCCCCAGCCGCTAATCGACGAGTTTGAGAAACTGCAAAGCAACGTGCCGCCGTTTCCGGTGGCGCTGGCCCGCCAGATTATCGAGCAGGAGCTGGGCCAGCCGCTCGAAAACGTGTTTAGTGATTTTGAGGAAGTGCCCCTGGGCTCGGCCAGCATCGGGCAGGTACACAAGGCCAAGCTGCTCACGGGCGAGGAAGCTGGTAGTGAAGGTGCAGCGCCCCGATGTGCAGGAAAAAGTGCGCACTGACCTCAGCCTGCTGCATGAACTGGTGCGCTTGACGGGCGGCTTTCTGCGCAAGCAGGGCCTGGCCAACCCCGAGGACATCGTGGATGCTTTCGAGCGCAGTATGACGCGCGAAATGGACTACACCTCCGAGGCCCGCAACCTGGAGCAATTCCGCCAGCTCTACGAGAAGTACGAAAGCTTCTATATTCCGAAGCCGTTCCGGGAGGTAAGCACCACCAAAATACTGGTGATTGAGTTTGTGGCCGGCTGCAAAATCACGGACAAAGCGCAGCTGCTGGCCTGGAACCTGAGTCCCGAGAAGGTAGCCGAAACCGGCATGGATATCTACCTCACGCAGATATTCGAGTTTGGGCGCTTCCACGCCGACCCGCACCCCGGCAACGTGCTGGTGCGGCCCGATGGCACCATCGTGCTTATCGATTTCGGCATGGTGGGCAAGCTCACCAAGCAGCAGAAGTACGCCTTTGCGGGAGTGTTTATTGGCATGGCCCGGCAGGATGCCCGCGGCATGGCGCTCAACTTTCGCCGCCTGGCCCTCACCAGCGACATTCCCGACATGCGTGCCTTCGAGGCCGACCTCAGCGACCTGATCGAGGACTTCTCGACCCTCGACGTGCAGGACATGAGCATGAGCGACCTGGCCGACTCCCTGCAGGGTATCATCTACAAGTACAAGCTGCAGGTGCCGGGCGCGGTGTTCCTGATTTTGCGGGCCCTGGTGATTCTGGAAGGCATTGGCAAGGTGCTGCACCCGCGCTTCAACACCTTCGAGTTCGTGCGGCCTTATGGGGCGCGCATCATTGCCGAGCAGTACTCGCCCGAAAGCATCCTCAGCGAGGCCGAGTACACCGGCACCCAACTGCTGGCCCTGCTGCAGACGTTCCCGGCCGATATCCGCCAGATCATGCGCAAGGTTTCGCGCGGCGACCTGCGCATGAAGGTGGAGCTGAGCGGTTACCTGCTGCTGCTGCGCAAGGCCGACCAGTTGGTTTCGCGCACCATTGTGGCTTTGCTGGCGGTAGCGTTTCTGCTGTTTTCAGGGCTGAGTCTGCTTGGTCACTACTCCCCGGAAATGCGCTACGTGCAGGGCATTCCTGTGCTTACCTGGTGGAGCCTGGGTATTACCGCCTTCCTGTTTCTGGTGCTGCTGATCCTGGGCACGCGGCGCGAGCGGAAAGACTAGCGTCGCTTTTCAGAGGTATTCGCCTGCTGGTTGCGGAGTGCAGGCTGAAGATCTGCCGGGCTGCGTATCTTGAGGCCGCCTACAGTGATGGATTTCCACCGCGAACCGCCGGAGCTACCTGCTCTGCGCTGATGATTCCTACTAAACGGGCGCCTCGGCGGCGACCCGCGTGCTTCATCGTAGGGTACGGCTTATGACTCGTATTTTCCCTTTTCTACGTCAGTTGCTTCTCCGGCTGCACACCGCTGATACCGCCGCGGCGCTGGTCTTCCTGCTGCGCTGGCTGCTGATCTGTGGGCTGATTGGCGTCCTGGCCGGCTCGGCGTCGGCGCTGTTTCTGGTGTCGCTGGACTGGGTGACGCGCTGGCGGGAGCAGCACCCGTGGGTGCTGCTGTTGCTGCCGGTAGCGGGGTTGGGCATCGGCCTGGTGTACCATTACTGGGGCGGGCGGGCCGGACGCGGCAACAACCTCATTCTGGACGAGATTCACCAGCCCAGCGCCCGGCTGCCGTTGCGGCTGGTGCCCCTGGTGCTGGGCAGCACCCTGCTCACGCACCTGGCAGGCGGCTCGGCGGGCCGTGAGGGCACAGCCGTGCAGATGGGCAGCGCCCTGGCCGATCAGCTTACCCGTCTTTTCCGCCTGCGCCCCCACGACCGGCGCCTGCTGCTGATTGCGGGCATGAGTGCCGGTTTTGCCTCTGTGTTCGGCACGCCGCTGGCCGGGGCCGTTTTCGGGCTGGAAGTGTTTCTGCTGGGCTCTGTTCGCTATGAGGCCGTGCTGCCCGCCTTCCTGGCTGCCGTGGCGGCCGATTTCGTGACGCGAAGCTGGGGGGTAGGGCACACGGTCTATCCACAGCTGGTGGCCTTACCGCTCACGCCGCTGGGTTTGGGCTGCACGCTGCTGGCCGGCGCCTTGTTTGGACTCACGGCCCGCAGCTTCGCCACGCTCACGCGCTGGATAAGCCGGCAGTTCACTCGCCTGCCCTATGCGCCGCTGCGGCCGGTAGCGGGGGGCATAGTACTGCTGCTTATTGTGTGGGCGCTGGGTACCACGCGCTACCTGGGGCTGGGTATTCCGGTTATCGTAGAAGCTTTCCAACGGCCGCTGCCGCCATATGATTTCGCCTGGAAGCTGCTGCTGACGGCCCTGACGCTGGGCTGCGGCTTCAAGGGAGGCGAAGTAACCCCGCTGTTTTTTATGGGGGCCGCGCTGGGCAGTGCCCTGGCCTTGGTGCTGCCGCTGCCGGTGGCGCTGCTGGCCGCTATGGGTTTCGTGGCCGTTTTTGCAGGGGCAGCCAATACACCGCTGGCCTGCACGCTCGTGGGGCTGGAGCTGTTTGGAGCGGACGCAGGTGTGTACCTGGGGCTGGCCTGCGTGGTGGCGTACCTGTTTTCGGGCCAACGGGGCATTTATTCGGCGCAGGTTATCGGGGAGGTGAAGCACCGGTGGCCGGCGCGGCAGCAGGGCAGCGCAGAGGAATGAAGAGCTACTCTGCCAAAAACACTACTTCCGATTCCAGCAGTAGCCTACCTGCGTGCCAATGAAGTCTATGGCCGCTCCGGAAAAGTGCCGCCCCACTACGCTTAGCTGCAGTTGGCGTTGTGCCGTAACAGGAATATATACTCCCGCTTGTAACTCATAATGCCAAGTATAGCGGATGTAAGAATTTCTTCTGCTGGCAACTGTCTGAAAATCATCTTCTCCGCGTGGTCGTAGCTGTGATATAATACGTTCGTGAAGAATAGCGGTTGGGCCAAAGCCTCCTGCCACGAACAAGCTCGTTTTATCGAAGCGACCAAACCGCTGGCCAGTCAATAAGGTACCGCTCACCATTCCGCTTTTCGTTTGAAATCGTTCTTCTACCGAGGGATTCGTTACGGGCTGAAAGGGCGCAGACCAGAGCTGGGCAAAGCCGTACTTAGCCTGCAAGCCAAACAGCAAGCCACTGGCCCGAATAGCTGTCCATTCTACGGCGGTGGTCCCGACCACGCCTCGTAGGTTCTGGCCGTAGGCACCTCTTTGGCCATCACGGCAGTAAAAAACACCGGCTTTGGCGCTGTAGCCGCGCTGCCAGGCTGCTTTCGATGCGCGGGTATCAGCCTTCCATTGTGGCTGCACGCAGCTGTTATACTGATAAATACGCTGCCGGACATTCATGGTGCTAAAGGACATATTCAAAACCTTCGGGCTGGTCTGTGATAGGCCAGCGCACTCCTTGAGGTGGCGGTTAAGCAGCAAATGCCAGTTGCTGGCAGTAAGCTCATATAACGTGTCGGCCGCGGGCGTAGGCTGCAGGAGCAGCTGGGGTTGTTCGGTAAGTGTGAACAGGCTCGCCGGGCCTGGCAGGGTAGGGAGCACAAAGCGCGCCACGGTCTGCTGGTCGGCTTGCTTTACCAACCGGCTGGCAATGAGCGGCTGCCCCTGCAAGCCATACCCACGCAGCTGGCTGGCCTGAAATACCTGAGCGGGGCCGGCGCCATCGGCGTAAAACTCTACTTGCTCGGCGCGCTTTTCGGCGACTGTGCCCCGCAGGGTGTCGCCGCTGAGTGTAACCACGTAGCCAGGCAGGCCTTGCGCCATGCTCGAAAAGCTGCTCAGCAGCAACGTGCACAGAATACTGATTCGCCACATAAACGAGGAGATAAGAAAGATAATCCAGAGGTAAAAAAACCAGATAATGACCCGAAACTAAATAAAATACCCGGGCTATATCAGTCCGGGTATTTTATTTAATTTATAGAAATTAAATTTTACTGCAGCTGCATGTCCGCAATGATGGCCTGAATCTTCTCGTCGGCGCGGCGGTTGGCCAGGTCGAAGTCTACCACGGATGCCAAGGGCTGCTTTACGCTGAAGTAGAACTTGATTTTGGGCTCGGTGCCGGAAGGGCGGGCGGAAATCTTGCTGCCGTCTTCGAGGATAAACTGCAGCACGTTAGAGCTTTCCAGGCCGGTGGGAAGCTCCTGGCCGGTGTGCAGGTTGCGGATGACGCCCTGCCCGTAGTCGCGTAGCTCGGTCACGGCCAGGCCAGCAATGGTACGGGGCGGGTTGGCGCGCAGGTCGCGCATCATTTCCTGGATTTCCTCGGCCCCGCGCTGGCCCTTCTTGGTGAGCGAAATCAGGTGCTCCTTGTACAGGCCGTAGGTGGCGTACATGCGCTGCATTTCCTGGTAGAGCGTGTGGCCCTGGTCTTTGGCTACGGCGGCCATTTCGGCAATCAGCGCGCAGGCCGAAATGGCGTCCTTGTCGCGCACGAAGTCCCCAATCATGTAGCCGTAGCTTTCCTCGCCGCCCCCGATGTAGGTTTCGCGGCCTTCCAGCTCCCGGATAATGCCGGCAATGTACTTGAAACCCGTCAGCGTCTGATAGGCCTTCACGCCGTGGCGCCGGGCAATATCACCCAGCACGTCGCTGGTCACGATGGTGTATACGATGAAGTCCTGCTCCGTCATTTTGCCGGCGCGGGCCCTGGCCGAGAGCAGATAGTGCGTGAGCAGGGCAGCCGTCTGGTTTCCGTTCACCAGCACCCATTCCCCGTGGTTGTCTTTCACGGCCATGCCTACCCGGTCAGAGTCGGGGTCGGTGGCCAGCACCAGGTCGGCGTCCAGGGCCTTGGCCTGGTCGAGGGCCAACTGCATGGCTACTTTCTCCTCGGGGTTTGGCGAGAGTACCGTGGGGAAGTTGCCATCAGGTGTGGCCTGGGCCTCCACAATGTGCACGTTGCTGAAGCCCAGCTGCGCCAGCGCCTGCGGCACCAGCGTGATGCCCGTGCCGTGCAGGGGCGTATACACAATCTTCAGATCATGCTGGCGGCGGATGGCTTCGGGGTTGATGCTGAGCTCTTTTACTTTGGCCAAGTAGGCCGCGTCCAGCTCCGCCCCAATCAGCTGCACGCGCGAAGCATCGGCCTGAAAGCGCACGTCGTCCACGCTCTGGATGGCGTTTACTTCCGTGATAATGTTCTTGTCGTGGGGCGAAACCACCTGGGCTCCGTCGTTCCAGTATACCTTGAAGCCGTTGTACTCCTTGGGGTTGTGGGAAGCCGTGACCACGCAGCCGCTCTGGCAGCCCAGGTGGCGGATGGCAAACGACAGCTCCGGGGTGGGCCGCAGCGCCTCAAACAGATACACCGTGATGCCGTTGGCCGAGAAGATATCGGCAGCAATGCGCGCAAACTCCGCGCTGTTGTTGCGCGAGTCGTGGGCCACGGCCACCTTGATTTCCTGGCCGGGAAACTGCTGCACTAGGTAGTTGCTCAACCCCTGCGTAGCCATGCCCAGCGTGTAGCGGTTCATGCGGTTGGAGCCCGCGCCCATGATACCGCGCAGTCCGCCGGTGCCAAACTCCAGGTTGCGGTAGAAGGCGTCGCTCAGCGCCTCTTCCTGGTCGGAGTCGAGCAGCTGCCGGATGTTGGCTTTGGTGTCCGCGTCGTAGTTGCCGGTCAGCCAGGTGTTGATTTTCTGTTGGAGGTCGGTTGAGAGGGCCATAAACTGGTGGGAGGTTGCGAAAACGCTATTGACGGGACAAAGAAAAAGAAGTTATGAAAATCAGCGGCGGCCGGGCGGCCGGCAAAGTGGGAAATAATCGGGAGTGTTGCCCGGTTTCACATCAATATGCGAGGCCGCAGCCCCGATAATGTGATTGACGCACGGCCGTTTTTTGGCGCACTTGCGGCCGCAATCTGCTGCGTAGCCACCGGGGCGGCGCGACCGGTTGCGGTCAATCATTTTTCTTTCTGCCGCTACTATGCACTCTGCTCACCGCGCTGTTAGCTTTTTGATGTTTCTGGTTTTGCTTTCGGCGTTTCTGCTGGTGGCCGGCGTGGCGCTGGCCCAGAAGCCCATTAAAACGGACGTCACTCTTCTGTTTGACAAAGTACCGGCCCCACCCGCAGCCTTTGGCTGCGCGCTGCAGCGCCCGGCCGAGCTGGCCGCGCTGGAAAAGCAGATCGGCCAGCACATGGTGGCTATTACCACCGCCCGCACCGCCGGGCAAAGCCGGGATGAAGCGGCCATGCAGGCCTTCGGTGAGCAAGCCACCGCCGACGGCGTAGAAAACATGACCGACCAGCAGAAAATGGCCTACCTGCAGCAGCAGGGCAGCGCGCTGCCCGGGCACAACGCCCAGGCCTTGCAGCTGGCCCAGCAGATGCAGGATCCCGCGTTTCAGGCCAAGCTAGCCAAGATGAGCGACGCGGAAAAAGCCCAGTTTCTGCAACAGCAAATGGCCGCGCCCGGCTCCGCGCAGCAGCGCCTGACCGCCAACCCGGCCTACCAGGCTGCGCAGGCCGAGTTTATGCAGCAGATGCGCGACCCGGCCTTTCAGAAAGCCTGGGCTAAGAAGTCGGAAGCCGAGCAGGATGCTTACACGGAGCAGTTGATGCGCAAGCACGGCCTGAATGAGGCCAGCATGAAGAGCGTAGCCGGTAAAACGCCGGCCGCCCCGCTCGGGCCGCTGGTAACCAAAGCCGCCCTTGAAGCCTACAGCACGATGAGCACCGCTCTGGCCGCCAGCAGCCAGACGCCCTCGGCTTTACAGCGCCTGACCACGGCCCTGCACTCCGACATGATGGCGCTGGAACAAAGCCAGCAGGCCCAGCGCCTGCCCGAGGCGAAAGATGGCGACTGCGCCGGCCAGCAGCGGGTGTACGAGCAGAACCGACAATTCTTCAAGCGACGCCAGGACCTGATGCGCCAGTACCTGCCCCGGCTCACGGCGGCCTGGACGGCGCACAAAGCCCAGCTAAAAGCCCGCGTAGCTCCCTTTCAGAAGGAACTGGCCGCCATCCACTACACCGACGATATCAGGCGGGAAGATGAAAAAGCCAATATTGCCCCGCTGGCCGGCGGCCAGCAGCAGATGCTGATGGAAGTGCAGAGCCTGGCGGATTTTACCGCCGCCGTGTACGATCTCAACCAGCAGTACTGCAGCCTGCAGCAAGCCTACGATCAGCCTTTCAGCTGCCACCTGGCTACCTGCTTTCCTGCTACGGCCATGGTAGCCCTGCCCGGTGGCCGGCAGCTGCCCATTGAGCAGATCCGCGCCGGCGACGTGGTGCTGGGCTACGATGCCGCTGCCGATGCTGTGGTGCCTACCCGGGTTCTGCGCCTCGATGAGCACACGGAAGCCGCTTACCTGCTGGTACAGCTCACGATTGGAGCATACGCCGTGTATGCATCAGTGGAACCATCACTAGCATCCGGTCTGCCTGCTACCGAGTTGCTGCTCACGCCCAACCACCCGCTCGTGCTCGGCAACGGGCAAACCCGCCGCGCCGATTCCCTGCAAACTACCGACGACCTGTTGCAGCTACAGGCTGCAACCGTAGCGCCCACCCACCTCACCGACCGGCAGGATGCGGGCACCGCCCCCGCCGTGTACAACCTGCGCACCGAATCCGGCAACTATTTCGTGAGCGGCATCCTGGTAGGCTCAAAGTAAAGGCCCTTGGTTAAGTCGTCTGGCAACCTTATATCACATAAAAGCGCCCCGGCTGTTTCGGCTGGGGCTCTTTGTATTAATCAAGTAGGGTAACTGCTACTGCACCACCATCCGCTGCGTCGTACTCTGCCCGTCGAGGGTGAGTTGGGTGTAGTAGACGCCCGCTGCCAGTTTGGTGTGAGTGAAAGGTATAGTGTAGGTGCCCGCGGGGCGGGGCTCATCTACAAGCGTAGCCACTGCGCGTCCAGTCACGTCGAGCACCCGCAGCTCCACGTGGCCCGGGCGGCTCAGCACAAACGGAATAGTGGTAGCCTGGGCGAAAGGATTGGGAAAGTTTGGTTGCAGCCGCGCTGTCAGGGTAGTGGGGAGGCGGTTGGCGGTGGATACCTCGTTGGTCCAGACCGGGTCATTGGCTTCGGTAGCGCTGGTAGCGCCCAGTACCCCACTCAGGGTCGGGTTGGCCTGGTTCAGCACGGTTTGGCCGGAGGTTTCATTGAACCGGAAATACGCCAGCAGCCCGGCGGGGGAGTTGCCCGGGCCGTTGGTTTGGTCGCTCTTGATCTGAGCCTGCGTGCGCGCCACGTTCCACACCATCACCTCGTCGATATAGCCCTGCCAGCCGGTGTCGCTGGAGCCGAAGCCGATGCCCAGGCTGCTGCCCAGGCGGTCCGGGGCGGCTTTAGTGGTGCCCACGGCGTCGCCATTCAGGTAGATGGTGCCGGTGGTGCCGTCCCAGGTGTAGGCCAGGTGTGCCCAGGTACGCACCGGCACGGTGCCGCCTTCCAGACCCGAGTAAAATTCCACCTTGCTATCCGAGTTGACACCAAACCAGGGGTCATCATTGCCAAACTCCAGCACGGTATTGAAGGAGCCGGCCGCGCCGAAGGCAGAGCCGTTGTAGTACACCCAGACCTCAAGGGAAAACGGCCCCGAAGCCGGCAACGCAAAGTTGGGCACCGTTACCTGGTCGTCCTGCTGGCTGGTGAAGCTCAGAAAATGGCCGCCCCGCTGGGCTTGGCTGCTGAAGGTGAGGCCGGTGCCCAACAAGGTAAGCAGGCTGGCTTTGCGTAGAAAATTTGCTTTCATGCGTGTGAAAAAGGTGACAGGTAGCTATGCAAGCCCGAAAGCCAATTCGGGAGAAATGCACCGGCAAACCAAGCGGATAAACGATAGGCAATCAATCCCATAATTGGGTGAGACGATAAAGCCGCCGGATAATATGACCCACCAGTAAGCCTGTTGCGTCCCGTAGCATCAGGCTCCCTCAGCAGCCTAATGAAACAGATGCTGGCGGAGTGGCTATGGGCCAGCCGCTGGCGGGCAGAATCGTTACTCACATCATCGTGTGAGCTGGCGGGCCAAAACGCAAAGCGCCCCGACCATCTGGCCGGGGCGCTGAACGCTTGCTTTCAAAATGCTGGCAGTCCAAGAAAATCAGAAGGCGGCGGGATTACAGATTGCCGCGCAGAGCCTGCTCCCGCTCAATGGCTTCAAACAGGGCTTTGAAGTTGCCTTTGCCGAACGATTTGGCGCCTTTGCGCTGGATGATTTCGAAGAACACCGTGGGGCGGTCTTCCACCGGCTTGGTGAAAATCTGCAGCAGGTAGCCTTCCTCGTCGCGGTCTACCAGCAGGTTCAGCTCCTTGATGCTTTCCAGCTCCTCGTCAATAGTGCCCACGCGCTCCAGCAGGTCATCATAATAAGTGCCGGGCACCGTCAGGAACTCCACGCCACGGCGGCGCAGTTCGGCTACCGTCGAGCGTATATCGTGGGTGATGATGGCAATGTGCTGCACGCCGGCATCGTGGTAGAAGTCGAGGTACTCCTCAATCTGGCTTTTCTTCTTGCCTTCGGCGGGCTCGTTGATGGGGAATTTCACGAAGCCGTTGCCGTTGCTTACCACCTTGCTCATCAGGGCCGAGTACTCCGTGCTGATGTCGTCGTCGTCGAAGGTGATGAGCAGCTTGAATCCCATGACGTCTTCGTAAAACTTCACCCACTGGTTCATCTGGCCCCAGCCCACGTTGCCCACGCAATGGTCTACGTACTGCAAACCTACCGGCGTGCCCTGGGGCACGTTGCTGGTTTTAGCCACGTAGCCGGGCAGAAAGGGGCCGGTATAGTTGCTGCGCTCCACGAAGGTGTGGATGGTTTCGCCGTAGGTATAGATGCCGGCCAGCGTCACGGAGCCGTGCGCATCCTGAATGGTATAGGGCTCGAAGGCGGGTTTGGCACCGCGCCTGGTGGTTTCCTCGAAGCTTTTGCGGGCATCATCCACCCACAGCGCCATCACCTTCACGCCGTCGCCGTGCTTGGCCACGTGGCGCGTGATGTCGGAGTCGGGCAGGAGGGAAGTGGTGAGCACGAGGCGGATTTTGTTTTGCTGTAGCACGTAGGAAGCCCGGTCGCGCACCCCGGTTTCGGGGCCGGAGTAGGCTACCAGCTCAAAGCCAAACGCGGCCTGGTAGAAGTACGCCGACTGCTTGGCGTTGCCCACGTAGAGCTCCAGGTGGTCGGTGCCGTTGAGGGGCAGAAAGTCGTGGGCGGGGTGAGCCTGCACGGCGGGCGAAGTCATGGTTTCCATGGGTGGGAAGCGGTTGGGTGGCGGGTGGATAAGTTACCGGGAGTAAAAATACGGGAATACCCGGATCTGCGCCGAGTTGGTGGCCGGTCTGGAGATGGGGCCGACCCCGGGCATGGGATTTTCCCGAAACCTGCGCACCTTTGTGGTACACCATTTTATTGCCCGTGGCTATGAACAAGGAGGACCTCAACCGCGCCCTTACCGCACTCATCGAGAAGAAACAGACTCTGCACGAGCTTTCGTACGACGACACCCGCTACGACGAAGTAGAGGAGGAGCTGCACGACTTGGAGGACGATTTCAACGACGAATACGGCGCGTTTCTGGAAGCGGCCCTGGAAAAAGTTCATAACGACCTGAACTCCGATACCGACGTGCTGCTGCCGACTGCCTACCTCCCCGCCAGCACCGGCGGCACTCCCTCGCCCAAAGAAGGCGTGTGGGTTGATTCGGAAAAATACCCCGGCAAAGAAGCCCGCATTACCCTCATTCCCAACCCCACCCGCATTGTGCTTACCGTGGGCAAAGCCGTGCAGCAGGAGCTGTGGCAGGCCTAGTGAATTGCTACTACATGGTTTTGGGTTGAATGGCTCGTCAGAACGAAACCAGAAAACCATTTGACCATGCTCTACCGCATAGCCCGCCCGGCGGATTGGGCCGCCGCGCAGCACACGAGCTTTTTTGCCAGCCCTGATCTGGCCGCCGAAGGCTTCATTCACGCCTCGGAACTAAGCCAGGTGCTGGACACCGCCCGCAAGCACTACCAGAACAGCCCGGACGCGGTGCTGCTGGAAATCGATGAAGCCGCATTGGCCACCGCGCAGGTGCGGGTAGAGCGGGAATGGGCTGAGAGCCGACAGGCATATTTTCCGCACATCTTCGCGCCCATTCCGCTAAGTGCCGTGGCGCGCAGCTGGCCTTTTCCGGTTGATGAAGCGGGGCGGGCGGCACTGCCGAAGGACTTGGGATAAGGTAAACAAATAGCAAGAGCCCCTTCCGTACGTACGGAAGGGGCTTTTGCTATTTGTTTAGACCGTAGAAGCTACACCAGCTCGGCCAGCTCCAGCCAGCGCATGCCTTTGTCGTCGAGGGCGGTTTCGGTGCGCTTCAGCTCGGCGGCCCAGTCAGCCAGCTCCTGGTGGGAGCCGGCGCCGGAGTTAAGCTTGCCGATGAGCTCCTGCTTGCGGGTTTCGAGCTGGCCCATTTCCTTTTCCAGGGTTTCGTATTCCTTTTTCTCCGCGAAGGAAGCTTTGCGCTTGGGCGCCTCGGCGGGCTTGGGCGCGGGGGCCGGCGTTGGGGCGGCCTCGGCTACTTTGGCGGCAGCGCGGGCGGCTTTGGCTTCCTTTTCGGCGGCTTCCTGGGTTGCTTCGGTTTCGCGCTCGGCCAGGTACTCACGGTAATCGGTGTAGTTGCCGGGGAAGTTAAGCACGGCCCCGCCGGGCTCCAGCACAAACAGGTGCTCGGCCAGCTGATCGAGGAAGTACCGGTCGTGGCTCACGATGAGCAGACAGCCGCCGAAGTGCAGCAGGAAGTCTTCCAGAATGTTAAGCGTGCCTAGGTCCAGGTCATTGGTGGGCTCGTCAAGAATCAGGAAGTTGGGGTTTTTGATGAGCACCCGCAGCAGCTGCAGGCGGCGCTTTTCGCCTCCGCTCAGCTTGCTTACCAGTGTATACTGCTGGGCCGGCGGAAACAGAAACAAGCTCAGAAACTGGCTGGCCGTCAGCACGTCGCCGTTGGCCAGCTCCACCACTTCGGCTACTTCCTTTACAATGTCGATGACACGCTGCGAAGGGTCGAATTCCAGCTCCGTCTGGGTGTAGTAGCCGAACACGGTGGTCTGGCCGACCTCGATGGTGCCGGAATCGGGCTGGAGCTTGCCCGTGAGCATATTCAGCAGGGTGGACTTGCCGGCGCCGTTGGGTCCCACGAGGCCAATCCGGTCCTTCTTCTTGAACACATAGCTGAAATCGTCGAGCACCACGTTGTCGCCAAACTTCTTGTTGAGGTGGCTGGCTTCAATGATTTTGCCGCCCTGGCGGGTGGTTTTCACGCTCAGCTCCACCTGCTGCTTGCTCAGGTTGGTGCTGGCCTTCTCCTTGGTCACGTAGAAGGCATCGATGCGGGCCTTCTGCTTGGTGCCCCGGGCCTGGGGCATGCGGCGCATCCAGTCCAGCTCCTTCTTGAACAGCTGTCGGGCCTTCTCCACTTCCACCGATTCGCGCATTTCGCGGTCGGCCTTCTTCTCCACGAAGTAGGCATAGTTGCCCTGGTAGCGGTACACCTGGCCCTTGTCGAGCTCCACAATTTCGTTGGCCACGCTATCCAGAAAATACCGGTCGTGGGTTACCATCAGCAGCGTAAGGCTGGGGGAGGAAAGGCGGTTTTCCAGCCACTCAATGGTAGCCAGATCCAGGTGGTTGGTGGGTTCATCGAGCAGCAGCACGTCGGGCTCCTCAATAAGTACGCGGGCCAAAGCCACGCGCTTGCGCTGCCCGCCCGAAAGCTGGCTTACGTTGCGCGTCAGCAGCTCGCCCAGGATGCCCAGCCGGCTCAGGATCTGCTGCACCTGCGCCTCGTAGTCCCAGGCATTCAGCGAATCCATGCGCTCCAGCACCCGCTGCAGGTCATCGGACTTGTGGTCGGGGTCGTTTACCACGTGCTCGTACTCCTGGATGGCGCGCAGTGTATCGTTCTGACTGGCGAAGATGGTTTCCTCCACCGTCAGGCTTTCATTGAACTCCGGGTTCTGGCCCAGGTACGTTACCCGGATGCCCTTGCGCGTGCTTACCAGGCCGGTATCGGGCTGCTCCAGCCCGGCCAGAATGCGCATCAGCGTGGTTTTGCCGGTGCCGTTGATGCCCACAAAGGCCACGCGCTGGCCTTGTTGCAGCCCAAAATTCAGGTCCCGGAAAAGCCACCGGTCGGCGTAATTCTTCGAAAGGTTCTCAGCGGAAAGCAGATTCATGCCGCAAAGGTACGGGCGGTGAAATTGTGAAATGGTGAAATTATGAAATGGTGAGTTGGCCGTGCTGCTTGCGCTACCTGGGCGGTAGAACGTCAACTCACCATTTCACCAACTCATTAGTTCACCACTTCAAATAACCCGCACGCGGTCCACGTTCAGCTCGTCGCGCAGGATTTCGAGGCCCCGGTAGGCGAGGGGGCGGCCCGTGTTGGTGGTCAGCTCGCCGCCGGCCTGGTGCAGGTGGGCTACGTCGAGAATCAGCTGGGTGTACTTCCGCTCGCCCAGCTCAATGGCTATGGGGCGGCCGCGGGCCGGGTTGAAAGACGCCAGGGCCTGGTCGATTTCTTGCAGAACCGTACTCATAACGGGGGAGGGTGGGGGTACCAAGGATTGCTGGCTACTATATAGAAGAAAATACGGCAGCAAGCAAGCCCCACCGGAAGCTGTGTGCTGGCTGGTAAATGCCGAATGCGGCTTCTGGTGAAATTTCTCAGGGAAAATATCCTACCTTTGCGCCCGATATGGGAAAAGCAGCTTCTTTCCCCCTTGCGGCCCGACCGATTGGGGTGTTCGACAGCGGTATTGGGGGCCTGACGGTGGCGCGGGCAGTGAGCAGGGTATTACCGCAGGAGCGGCTGATCTATTTCGGTGACACCGCTCACCTGCCCTACGGCGACAAAAGCACGGCTGCTATTCAGGCCTACTCCGTGAAGATCTGCGACCTGCTGCTGAAGCAGCAGTGCAAGGTGATTCTGATTGCCTGCAACTCGGCTTCGGCAGCTGCCTACGAGCTGGTGAAGGAGTACGTGGGCTCCAAGGCCCGGGTACTGAACGTCATCGACCCGATTGTGGCGCACGTAGGGCAGGCCTATGCCGGCCGCACCGTGGGGCTTATCGGCACCAAGCAGACTGTGAACAGCAATGTGTACCGCAAAAAGATAGATGAGCTGGATGTCGGCGTAGAGCTGCGGAGCCTGGCTACCCCGTTGCTGGCCCCAATGATAGAGGAAGGCTTCTTCAACAACTCTATCTCGGGCAACATCATCGACTCCTACCTGTCCAGCCCGGTGCTGCAGGGCATAGAGGCGCTGGTGCTGGCCTGCACGCACTACCCGCTCATCAAGCAGCAGATTACGGACTACTATAAGGGGGGCGTGGCAGTGCTGGATGCTTCCGATGTGGTAGCGCAGCACGTACAGCAGTACCTGCTGGCACAGGAGCTGGCCGCCCCGGCTGCCGGACCTGCACCAGCTCACCACTTCTACGTGTCCGATTTCACCCGCTCATTCGAGGAAAGCACTCGGATCTTCTTTGGGCAGGAAGTCCATCTGGAGCACTACCCGCTGTGGGAGTAGAGTAATTCCTATCCGAATAATCGGATTTTCTTTTGCACATTTCAACTATCTATGATAATGTTGTAGTTGGGTAAGAGTATCTCCTGGCATCAGCCTTACCTGATATGTGAAACTCAGGACAAGAGCCTGCATTCAATCAAGGGTTTGCCTGACCAAGAAAGAACGTATAAGGGGCGTAAAAGCCTAAAACCGCAAAAAGATAATTATTCGTATATCCAGATGGAGCCCGGAATCATTTGGGCACGAAATATGTAAACGACAGTAAGCCCGCTAAACCGATTTCCCTGCTATTTCGCCCCACGCTTTTGGGGGCGTTATGAAGCCAGCAAACCCACCAAGTACAGCATAAATGAATATAAAAGCAACTACATATAAGAAAAAATCATATGAAATGTCAGAAAAATCATTGAACTGCACTGTTTCAAATGCGTACAAGGACCATAATTAACCAAGTGGTTTCTTAAAATTTACTGACAGTCAACAAATTGCCCTTTTCTTCTTCCAAACTTTTCCACGTACTCATATGAAGAATTCATACACTCGCACCCAACACCGCGCCGGATGGTCGGTTATTTGGGTGTTCCTGTTGGCCCTCTTTGTTCTGCCAACGGTAGGCTTTGCCCAAACTCTTGGTGGTTCCACCATCAATAGCGACGCCCCTGACTTTATAGATACGGTTGTGGGCCAGACTACGGAGCAGGTAGCTGGTACCGACGAAGAAACTGAGGTTAACGACGGTACCATTGATGCCGGCTTCCCCGTTGTTGTGCGGGTAAAAGGTACTGGCCTCATAAATAACGTAAATGTTACTTTGACCGGGACAAACCCTGGTGACTTTAAGGTTAGCCGCAACGGCACCTTCGGCAGTTCTGTAACTCTTACGGCCACGGAAGCAAATAATGGCTTTGATGTTTATGTGCAGTTTGCTCCTACCGCTATAGGCAACCGCACTGCTAACGTTCGTCTTTCTTCGCTGGCACCGACGCCGACTAATCCGGCTAGAACTGTTACTAACACCTTTACGGTTTCGGGTGAGGGCCTTCCGGTTCCTCCAACCGTGACTATCACGCCTACCACGCTGCCGTTCAACGCCACGCACATTGGCGAAACCACATCCTCACAAACATTTGAGGTTTCGGGCTCTAACCTGTCGGGTAACATCACCATCACGCCTCCTTCAGACTACCGCATCAGCCGGAACAATACCACGTTCACGAATCAGCCTATCGTGCTGTCCCGCACGGGTACTTCGGTAGCACCTACTACCATCTACGTTCAGTTTGCGCCTACCCAGACGGGTGCGCGGAACCAGAGCATCGTGCTTACCACTGCTAACCCTAATGGTCCTCAGATTTCGCGGACTGTTACGGTAACGGGTGAAGGTGAACCAGCTATTACCTCGGCCATTACGTTCACCAACAACCCGATGGACTTTGGTACGGTATCGACCAACGGCTCGGGCACCAGAACCTCTATTGTAACGGCTACCGGCCTGGCTCCGAATTCCACGGTGACGCTGACGCCTCAGCAGGCTAACGTCCGCTTCCGGTTGTTTGGCACCGGTGCCTACGTTAACACCCCTATTACCCTGACCACCAACGCCAGCGGCAACGTGACGCAGGAAATTCAGGTGCAGCTGGTTGGTACGCCGTCTGGTCCCTTCACGGGGCAGATTGTAGCGGAAGGTGTAACCCCTGGCAACACAACCGCTATGGGTACGCTCAACATTGTGGCCAACGGCCTGACGGGTAACTCGGCTATCAACGCCTCGGGTGCGCTCAGCCTGTTCTCTACCGTACCCGGCGTGCCTTCGGCAGTGCAGACCTACCAGCTTTCGGGTACCAATCTGCTGGAAGGTGTTGACGTACAGGCACCGCTTTATTACCAGGTAGGTTTGTCGGTAGCTGCTCTGGAAGCGCTGGGTAACACTACGGGTAACACCATTACCATCCCCCGCAACTCCGGCAATGACCTGACGGTAACCACGGTTTACATCCGCTACCTGCCTCCAACTGCCCGTGAGGATGCCACCGTCATCACCCACACCAGCAGCCCGGCCAACCCCGTTACCTTCCCGGTATCCGGCACCAGCCGTCCGCAGGTGGAAATCACCAATGCCTTCACGAATCCCGGCCTGATCATCATCAACAACAAGTCGTCGGTTCAGAACCTGAACTTCACCGCAGCCCGGGTACGCCAGCCTATCACGATTTCCATCTCGAATACCTCGCCCTCGCCTCAGAACCCGGGTGGTACTCCTCAGTTCGAGCTTTCGACCGACGGTGTAAACTTCGCTCCCACGGCAACCTACACCCCGAATGCTACGACGTATGATGTAAATGCCCCCCTGTACGTACGCTATGCTCCTACCTACCTGGGCCAGGCTTCCAACAACCTGCGCTTCAAGAGCACGGACTTTGCTATCACGACGGAACAGGATTTCGTAAGCAACGGTCAGCTCTCGGGCCGCTCGATTGACACACAGCCTACGGCTGAGCGCCCCTTCCTGCTGACGCGTAGCGGCTCTACCATCACCGTTAGCTACATTGGCTCGGTAGCTGGCCAGGGCGAAGGTCACCTGATCGTAGCCAGCGAAAACTCTTCGCTGCCCACCAACCGTCAGCCGGTAGATGGTGTTTCGTATCAGACCAACAACTCCATCTACGGTAGCGGCCCAACGCTTGCTCCTGGTTACTTTGTAGTGTATGCTGGGGCTAACACCCAGCAGACCATCGAAGGCTTCGACAAGTCTAAGAGCTACTACTTCTACTCGTTTGAGTTCAACAACATCGACCCCAACACCGGCTTTATCACGCAAACCGCTGAAAACTACCTGACGCCCACCGTGGCTGAGCAGATTGAAGGCATCGTGATTGTGGGTGAGCCCCTGCCTGTGACGCTGGCTGCCTTCTCGGTGAAGCTGCAGAACAAGCAGGTGAACCTGAACTGGGCCACGGCTACGGAAGTAAACAACAAAGGCTTTGAAGTACAGCGCTCGGCTGATGCCAAGAACTTCCAGACGATTGACTTTGTAGCCGGCAACGGTTCGAGCACTAACAAACACGAGTACAAGTCGACCGACAAGAACCCGCTGAGCGGCACCGCTTACTACCGCCTCAAGCAAATAGACCTCGACGGTAAGTTTGCCTACACGGAAGTGAAAACGGTGGTGAACGGTGAAGCTGGCAGCCTGAGCGTGTACCCCAACCCGGTACAGAGCAACGTAACGGTGAAGCTGCCGGTAATCATCCAGAACGCCCGGGTACAGGTGCTTGACCTGACCGGCCGGGTAGTTCTGAACCGCACCCTGGCTGCCGATGGCAACCTCCAGCTGGGTGAGCTGCAGCGTGGCACCTACCTGGTGCGCGTAGAGCAGGGCGGCCAGAACTGGACGCAGCGCATCGTGAAACAATAAGCAGCGCAGATTTTTCTGCCACCAAAAAAGGCCTCCCGGTGTTCGGGAGGCCTTTTTTATTGTCTCGGCGAGAACAGGTAATAATTCTGTAACCCCGGAAATAGCATCAGATAGACTTCTAACCCGCTATATTTAGACTCTCAGAGTGCGCGCATTTCCTAAACTCTCATACACACCTCTCTATGACCTCACTTTCTACTCGACTGCGGGTAGCCCCGCCACTTTGTGTCCGGGGCTTCTTTGTGGCCTTCGCCCTGCTGCTGCTCCCGCTGCTGGGGTGGGGGGCAGACAGAGATATTTAATTACGCAGGTGGCGGAGCAGCCCCAACGGGCTGGACATTTGTCAATGGAGGTTCAGAAACTATTGATAAGTCTAGTTACTGGTTGCTGGAGAAGTCAAGTGTAGATAAGATAACAACTAGTAAGTATAACCTGACTGGTTATACCAACGTGTCATTATCTATTGATGTGGCTACATTTGGTAGTGGTACTCCTGAAAACCCTGTAACTGTTGAAGTCTCTTATGACAATGGAGCCACTTACACACAAACAGCAACTTCTGCAACGCCAACAAGCTCTGCTTATGTAAATGCGAAGATTGCGCTGACGTCGGTTTCCTCCGAGGTAGTAATTCGATTCTCAAATAAGGGGACAACTGGTCGTCAAGGTGACAGAGTACAGAAACTTGTGCTTAGCGGTACTGCACCTTCAACTCCTGACACCCAAGCCCCAACTTTCGTAGCTGCGTCAACATCAGTTACAAACGCTACTGCTACTGGTGCCACCATCAACTCGAAGCTGGACGAAGTTGGTAAAACCTATTATGTACTGCTGCCTGCTACAGCTACGGCGCCTACTACAGTGGCGCAGGTAAAAGCCGGTACGGATGGTGACGGTAATACCGCCACCAAGTCCGGCAGCTTCACCAACCCAGCTTCATCCTTTACAGGAAGTGTTGCGGTAACAGGTCTTGCGTCTAGCACCAACTATAAAGTATACCTGGTAGCCGAAGACAATGCCGCTACCCCCAACGCAAGTAGTGTGTATACGTCCACGGCGCTGGCATTCACTACCAACGCCGCCGATACCACGCCACCTACTTTCGTAACGCCACTTCCAGCAGTATCAGCCGCTACCACCACTGGCGCCACCATTACTTCGAAGCTGGATGAAGCTGGCAAGACGTATTTTGTAGTGCTGCCGGCTACGGCTGCGGCACCTACGGTAGCGAATGTGAAGGCCGGGCAGGATGCCAGCAGCACCACGGTTGCCGTTGGTGCCAAAGGTACCATCATTAACGCCTCCACGAGCTTTGAAAGCTCTGGTACCATATCGGGCCTCTCGGCCAGCACCAACTATGTAGTGTACTTGGTAGCTGAAGACAACGCCGCTACACCGAACGTGCAGGCTGGCGTTACCAGCGTAGCCTTCACTACGGCTGCTCCAGCTCCAGTTATTACGGTTTCTACGGCGGCTTTCACCGCGTTTAACACTATTGCCGGCGAGACGTCAGATGCTCAACAGTATAGTGTAAGTGCTACTAACCTCACGGCTGGGGTAGACGTAGCCGCTCCTACGGGCTATCAGGTGTCGCTAGACGGTACTAACTTCTTCGACTCCCGGACTATTCCGATGGGCTCGGGCACGCTGACGGATGTGTCGGTGTACATCCGTTTGACTGGCAACACTGTTACCAGCAGTCTGGGTAACACTATCCGTCATAACTCTACGGGTGCTAGCGAAAGAACGAAAACGGTATCTGGCCTGGGTACAGTAGTAGCAGAGCCTACCGTAACGCCTACTATCTCGGTGAGTGGTACGCCAACCAATAGCAGTGTTTCGCTTTCTACTTCGGGGGGCAACAGACGCATCATCGTCGTACGTCCCGCTACGGCCGCAGCTGTGGCGCCTGCTGATAAGACCAGCTACAGCGCCAATCTGGCTTATGGCTCAGGCAGCACTACCGGCCCTAACAACTACGTAGTACTAAGTGGTAACGGCACTACGGCTACCGTGACAGGCCTGACACAGGGTACCAGCTACGTGGCCGATGTATACGTATTCAACGAAAGCAGTACATCTACTAGCTTCAATAACTACAAACCCACACCAGGTACTGTCAGTTTCCTGACTGCTACCCCACCTACTATCAGCGGCTTCACGCCTGATAACGGGGCACCGGGCGCTGGGGTGGTTATTTCCGGCACGTTCTTTACGGACGTAATCAGTGTTAAGTTCAACGGCACCACGGTGGCCTCCTCGGCCTACACGGTAGATAACACTGGCCAGATTACGGCTAACGTACCCACGGGGGCTAGCACCGGTACTATCAGCGTAACTACGCCGGGCGGTACGGCTACCAGCACCGAAACCTTCACGGTAAACAACCCGGTACCCACTATTACCAGCCTCGAACCCAATACCAAAGTTGCTGGTTCAGCGGCTTTCTCACTAGTCGTGAATGGAACAGGCTTCGTGAGCGGAGCTATTGTTACATTCAACGGAGTGGAGTACACGCCTACTATTAATTCTGGGACTAAACTCACGGTAACCATCCCAGCCACTGCTATAGCCACGGTCGGAAGCTATGCCGTCACCGTTACTACGGGCGGCCCGGGTGGAGGCAAGTCCCTGCCTGCCACCTTTACTGTTACGGAGCCTTTTGCTGGGCTGTTTGAGGATTTTGAGGCTAGTGTCAGTAAGACAGGATATACTACTAGTAATGTGACTTTGACGTCGGGTAGCTGGGAGTTTAATGATGCTTTACTAGCAACCTCTGGTTCGGACATGATGAACGGGAGCAAGTCAGCCAGAATTCGAAATGTTGGCAAGCTCACCATGCGCTTCAACAAAACGAATGGGGCCGCAAGCATTGTCGTGTATGCGGCTAACTACACCGGTGATTTGAGCGGAAGCTTTAATGTAGAGACTTCAGTGGATAATGGGGTCAACTGGACGTTGGTTGGTGGCTCAGGAACGCTTACCTCTACCCTCACGGCCTACACTTTCACTCCCAGTACTGCTATTTCAGGGGATGTGAGAATCCGGATTGTAAAAACCGGGGGTGACCGTATCAACATCGACGACATCAGCATTGCCGATTACCAGGTAATTACCGGCCCCGAAATCAACGTGACGCAGGGTGGTACGCGCATTGCCAGTGGCGGCGGTTATTCCTTCGGCTTGGTTCCTACTGGTACGCCCGTCACGGCTACCTTCACCATCGAGAACCTGGGTACTACCGATGTGACGCTGAACGGCACTCCCGCCGTTACCTTTGAGGCCGGCGCTTCGACCGACTACACGATTACGGCTCAGCCCACGGGCCCTATCGCCAGCGCCGGTAGCACTACGTTCACCGTCACGTTTACGCCCAGCAGCTCGGCTACTCAAACGGCTGTGCTCAGCATTGCTAACAACGATGCAACCGGCAATGAGAATCCTTACCGCATCGTATTGACTGGTGCCGCGCCGCCCACCTACGTGTGGAATGGCACCGGCACCAGTTGGACAGCTGCGGCCAGCTGGACGCCAGCCCGTACTACGGCCACCGGCAATGACCTGCTGATCTTCGATGGTATTACCACACTTACGGCTACTCCTACGGTAGACTTTGGCACCAGCGAATCTATCGGTCAACTGATCCTGCGTAACAACGTAGCCGCTACTTTCCTGAATGCCTCCAACAACCGCACCCTCACTGTACGCAACACCAACCTCAACGGAGCCGACTTCGTGATTGAGGCTGGCTCTTCGCTTACGGTTACCAGTTCGATTGGCGCCACTACGGGGCTTAACATCCAGTTGGCGACGGGCGCAACGGCTACCATTGCCGGACATTTGGAATTCAACAACGGCGCACAGCGCTTGCTGGGTAATGGTACCAATAGCATAGAGTTTGTGTCGGGCAGCTCCTTCCTGCAGAATACGCTTATGAGCGGTGCTTCTTTCGGTACAAACACAGCCAGCTACAACACCGTAGTATTCCGCAACGGCTCCCGCGTGCAGCAGTCGGGCGGCGAGCAGATATTTGGAGCAACAGCTCCCAATTCAGCCATCACGCTTGAACCTGCCAGCACCTACGTAATTACAATTCCAGCCGGGAGTGTTGGTGGGCCATATGCCCCACCAGTAAGCCAGCGTACTTATGGCAACCTGGAGTTTGATCTGGGTGCTGCTGGACAAGCTAGATCTACGTCTGGTGGAGTACTAACAATTGCGGGTAACCTGACGGTAACCAGCGGCACAGTTGAGCTTAACCTGGGGAACTCTATTTTCATTGGCGGCAACGTGACCGTAAGCTCAGGCGCAGCACTTGGGTTTAATCCTGGCTCAGCAGAAACGTTGACGCTGAATGGAACGGCACCGCAAACTATTGGTGGTGGTGGTACGCTCACTTTCGGGCCCACATCTACACTTGCCATCAACAATGCGACAGGCGTGACGCTGGCGCGCCCAGTTTCGGTAAGCCACCTGACGCTGACCAACGGCATCCTCACCACGGATGCTACCAACCTGCTCACGCTGGGCTCTACGCTCACAGGGGGCAGCAGCACCAGCTACATCAATGGCCCGCTGGCCCGCGTGAAAGTAGCCGGTGCCGGTACCTTGTCCTTCCCAATTGGTATGGACACGGAGTATCGTCCGCTTACGCTCAACATCAGCCAAACTGATGCTGGCACATTCACCGCCGTGCAGCATGAAGGAGCCCCGGCCAACCAGACGTTGAGCGGCGACCTTAAGCGGGTATCCAAGCTGCGGTACTATACCGTAACATCTAGCGCAGGCAATTTTGCCGGTACCATCACGCTGTCGTATGATGCTGCCAAGGACGCCGTGACCAATGCAGGCGCCTTGGTTATTGCCAGCTCAAACAATGGTAGCCCCTGGGTGAACATCGGCCAGTCGGCCACTGTGCCCCCCACAGCTACTACCGTTACATCAGGCTCGTTCACGTCTTTAGGCGACTTCGTGCTGGCCAGCATTGATGAGGACGTCAACAACAACCCCCTGCCCGTGGAGCTGACCTCCTTCGCGGCCGAGCGGACGGGCACTCGGGTGGATGTACGCTGGGCTACGGCCTCGGAGCACAACAGCTCCTACTTCGTGGTAGAGCGCGCCACCGATGGGGTGCACTTCGCCCCGGTTGGCCGCGTGGCTGGGAAAGGCACTGCCACTTCCCGCAATGCCTACCTGTTCGTAGATGCTCAGCCCCTGGCCGGCGTAGCCTACTACCGCCTGCGTCAGGTAGACCAGGATGGCTCGGTTAGCTTCTCCGAGATTCGCACGGTGCAGAGCAGCTTCACGGCTGGCATCTACCCGAACCCCGTGGCCAGCACGCTGTACGTGCAGCTGCCGGAGCACGCCGGTCCGGTGCAGGCTACCATCACCGACTTGAGCGGCCGCGAAGTGTACCGCGGCCAGGTGCCCGCCTCCCGGCAGCTCGACCTGCGGCAGCTGCCCCAGGGCAGCTACCTGCTGGTGCTGCAGGGCCAGCAGCTGCGCACCACGCACAAGCTCCTGAAGACGAACTAGCCGCATACAGCAGCTAGCCGAAAAGTAAAAGGCCTCCCGCACCGTGCGAGAGGCCTTTTTTGTGCACTTAAGCGCCGGTGCAGCGCTGGAGGTCATAGGCTGTGTGGCCGGGCCGGTAATGAAAAAACGGTTGTCATGCTGAGCTTGCCGAAGCATCTCTACCGCACCGTTGCAGTGGTAATCTAACGAAGCGGTAGAGATGCTTCGGCAAGCTCAGCATGACGTTCTACAGGGTTTAGGTCTCTTTTGCAGTTCCTGTCCAGGTAGCCTAGGAAACGTTGCACAAGTGTTTCTCAGAACCCACCCGGCTTGAACGAAATCGGCAAACTTATGTAGACGTCCAAGTGGGGCAGGCCTATCCTACAACGCTTAGGTATAAAAAAACAGGCCAACCCCGAAGGAGTGGCCTGTACGGTATTCAACGCAATTGCTCAGGGCTTATACCGAGAAACTCTCGCCGCAGCCGCAGGTACGGGAAGCGTTGGGGTTGTCGAAGTAGAAGCCTTTGCCGTTGAGGCCGTCGGAGAAGTTGAGCTCGGTGCCGGCCAGGTAAAGGAAGCTTTTCATGTCCACTACCACGCGCACCCCCTTGTCTTCAAACTCCTGGTCCATGGGCTTCACTTCATTGTCGAAGTCGAGCTTGTAGCTCAGGCCCGAGCAGCCCCCACCGGCTACCGAGGCGCGCAGACGATACGTATCGTCGAGCTGGGCGTCGGCCATCAGGTGAGCTACTTTTTCTTTGGCTTTATCAGAAACGGTAATCATGTCGGTTGTCAGTTGTGGTTGCCGGTTTTCAGGCGGGCACGTCAGCAGGGGAGTGGCGCGTCCGATCTGGTAACAATCAACTACGAAGAAGGATTCAGGACTACGCTGAATACGGTGAGCGTGGTCTGGTCGCGGCCATAGTAAAGCTTGTCGAGGGCTTCGTAAGGGTTATGGGCGCGGAAGTAGGAGGTGTGCAGCTCCTTGTCGCCGCGGGCCCGCCACTGGATGGTGTAGGAGCTTTCGTTGTCGCGGGCGCTCTGCACGTAGGCCAGCATCTTGCGCAGGGCATCAACCCGGTCGTAGCCCACCTCGTAGCGAAACAGGAAGCTCTGGTGGTGACGCGGGTTGACGGTAATCAGGTCCAGCCGCACCTGCCCGGGCTCCAGCTGCCGGAACTCAAACAGCAGCTCGCCGGCACCCAGCCCCAGGTACTCCTCAATCTGCCGCTGAATCCGCGCGTTTTCCACGCGTACATCCTGAGAAACGTCCATGTATATAGAAGTGAGAGGTTAGAACTAAGAAGTGAGAAGTCAACCCCGCTACGTGGAGTCTAACTTCTCACTTCTAGTGTCTCAGTTCTACTAGTGGTGCGACTTGGCCATTTCCAGCTCGGGAAGACCGTTTTTCACGCGGTAGTCGTTGATGGCCGACTTGATGGCGTCTTCGGCCAGCACCGAGCAGTGGATTTTTACGGGCGGCAGCGCCAGCTCTTCCACAATCTCCATGTTGTCGATGGCCAAGGCCTCGTCCACGGTCTTGCCTTTCAGCCACTCCGTCGCCAGCGACGACGAGGCAATGGCCGAGCCGCAGCCGAAGGTTTTAAATTTGGCGTCGGTGATGGTGTTGGTGGTTTCGTCTACCTCAATCTGCAGGCGCATTACGTCGCCGCACTCAGGAGCGCCCACCAAGCCGGTGCCTACGTTCTTTTTGCTTTTGTCCAGCGTGCCCACGTTGCGGGGGTTGCTGTAGTGGTCGATTACCTTATCGGAGTAAGCCATGGCTTTTCTTTGAAAAGAATTAGTAATTAATAATTAGTAATTAAAAATTTGGAAGGGCGGAGCCGATGCCAGATGGCCGGGAATTACTCATTCCTAATTATTAATTACTAATTGAAATCAATGTTCAGCCCACTCAATGGAGTTGAGGTCGATGCCTTCCTTGAACATCTCCCAAAGCGGGGACATTTCGCGGAGCTTGGTCACGGCTTCTTTCACGTGGCCGATTGCATAGTCGATCTGCTCATCGGTGGTGAAGCGGGACAGGCCAAAGCGCAGGGAAGAGTGCGCCAGGTCGTCGCTCAAACCCAGGGCCTTGAGCACGTACGAGGGCTCCAGCGAGGCCGAGGTGCAGGCCGAGCCCGACGATACCGCCAGGTCTTTCACGCCCATCATCAGGCCTTCGCCTTCCACGTACTTAAAGGAGATATTGGTTACGTGGGGCAGGCGGTGCGTTACCGAGCCGTTCACGTAGCTTTCTTCCAGGGTCAGGAGCTCTTTTTCCAGCCGGTCGCGCATGGCGCTGAGGCGGGCAGTATCGGCGGCCATTTCCAGGCGGGCCAGCTCGCAGGCTTTGCCCAGGCCCACAATGCCGGGTACGTTGAGCGTACCGGAGCGCATGCCCCGCTCGTGTCCGCCACCATCCATCTGGGCAGTAACTTTCACGCGGGGGTTCTTGCGGCGCACGTACAGGGCACCAATGCCTTTGGGGCCGTAAAACTTGTGGCCGGTGAAGGCCATCAGGTCGATGCCATCAGCCAGCACGTCCACCGGAATCTTGCCTACAGCCTGGGTGCCGTCGGTCATGAACAGGGCGCCGTGCTTGTGGGCAATGGCGGCAATTTCACGGATGGGCTGAATGGTGCCGGTTTCGTTGTTGCCATACATGATGGTCACCAGAATGGTCTGGGGCGTCATGGCCGCTTCCAGCTCTTCCAGGCTGATGAGGCCGTCGGCATTCACGGGCAGATAGGTTACGCGGGCACCCTGCTTCTCTAGATGCTTACAAGTATCCAGCACTGCTTTATGCTCCGTAGTAGCCGTGATGATATGGTTGCCTTTCTGCGCGTACATCTCATACACGCCCTTGATGGCCAGGTTATCCGACTCCGTAGCGCCCGAGGTGAAGATGATTTCCTTGGGGTCGCAGCTGATGAGGGCCGCAATCTGCTCACGGGCGTAGTCCACAGCTTCCTCGGCCTGCCAGCCGAAGGGGTGGTTGCGGGAGGCCGCGTTGCCGAAGTGCTCCGTGAAGTAGGGCAGCATGGCTTCCAGCACCCGCGGGTCCAGGGGCGTGGTGGCGTTGTTATCGAGGTAAATTGGCAGCTTCAGCATAGTGCTTGATGGGCGTCGGATGAAAGTCAGCGGCAAAGGTAGCCAGCGGAGAATTATTCTCTCCTAGAACACGTAACCCGGCGGGGAGGTTTACTTTTACGCCACAAAAATAGACACAATCCAAACAAGGTAGGCTACTTTGTTCTGCCTCTTTTCCCTCCCACCCCTATGTTCATCAATCTGGAGCACCTGGGCCTGGCCGTTCGCGACCTGGCCGCCGCCACCGACCTCTACACGCGCCTGCTCGGCGTGGCCCCCTATAAGAAGGAGCACGTAACCAGCGAGGCCGTGGATACGGTGTTTTTTCAGGTAGGCGGCTCCAAGGTTGAGCTGCTGGCCGGCACCTCCCCCGACAGTCCTATCACGCGCTTTCTGGAGAAAAAGCCCGAGGGCATTCATCACGTAGCCTTTGAGGTAGAGGACATCCGGGCGGAAATGGCGCGGCTGCGGGCCGAGGGCTTCACCTTACTCAATGAGGAGCCCAAGCGAGGAGCCGACAACAAGCTGTTCTGCTTTGTGCATCCTAAAACGGCAGCCGGGGTACTGGTAGAGCTGTGCCAGAGCATCCGGGAATAACTGCCGGAGGCGTTTTCCTGCCTACTTTTAGCGTAATGAGGCGTACGTCTTTAGCCCGCAGAGGCCGCCGAAGTTTCCGCTGAGGGCACTGAACCCCTATTAGGCGGCAGAACCATTCGCCCGTCTTTTTTCATTTCTGAATTCGCTATGGCCAGTAATTTTTTTCGCCAGGAAGTAGACTCCGCCGTCGATGCGCTGCTGTTTCAGCAGGTTATCCTGTACCCCACTGATACCGTGTGGGGCCTGGGCTGCGACGCCGAGCTGCCCCGGGTGGTGGAGCGCCTTTACGCCCTCAAAAACCGCCCCGCCGAAAAAGCCTGCATCCTGCTGGTTGCTGATGAGCAGATGTTTGCCCGCTACGCCGCCGTGGTGCCGCCCAACCTGCCGGAGCTGCTGGCGGCCGAAACGCGCCCTACCACCTACGTGGTGCCCGCTGCCCCGAGTGTAGCTGCCAACCTGGTGGCGCCCGACGGTACCATTGGCCTGCGCATTCCCCGCGACGAATTCACCCACAAGGTGGTGCAGCGCCTGGGCCACGCCCTGGTGTCTACCTCGGCCAACCGCAGCGGGGAGCCAACTGCGGCCACTTTTTCGGCTATCAGTCCCGCGCTGGTGCGGGCCGTAGATTACGTGGTGAGCTGGCGCCAGGACGATGAAACGCCGGCCACGCCCTCGCGGGTGGTGCGCGTGCTGCCCGACGGCACGCTGGAAACCTTGCGCGAGTAAGGAGGAAGTAAAGTCGGAGGGAAGCTGCCTGCTGACGGGGGCAGTGGAAGTACGAAGCGGGGCGGTTACCTTTGCTGCTTGTCTGGCTTATGGTACCGCGCATGAAAACTCCCCAGCTTCCCGATTTACCCTTGTTCCGCACCATTGCCGATGCGGCCGGTGAACTGGGCTACCCGGCCTACGTAATCGGGGGCTTTGTGCGCGACCTGGCGCTGGAGCGGCCCAGCAAGGATGTAGACGTGGTGTGCGTAGGCGACGGTATCCGGCTGGCCCAGGCCGTAGGGCAGCGGCTGCCTTCCCGGCCGCGCGTCACAGTGTTCAAGAACTTCGGCACGGCCATGCTGCCCACGCCGGAGGTGGAAATCGAGTTTGTGGGGGCTCGCAAGGAAAGCTACCGGGCCGAGAGCCGCAAGCCTGAGGTGGAAGCCGGCACCCTGGAAGAAGACCTGGCCCGCCGCGACTTCACCATCAATGCCCTGGGCCTGAGCCTCAACCCTGAGGATTTTGGCACTCTCGTAGACCGCTACGACGGCATGGGCGACCTGGGCCGCAAGATCATCCGCACACCCCTCGACCCCGACATTACCTTTTCCGATGACCCGCTGCGCATGATGCGGGCCGTGCGCTTTGCGGCTCAACTCAACTTCGACATCGAGCCCGACACCTTCGATGCCATTGCCCGCAACAAGGAGCGTATCAAAATTGTGTCGCAGGAGCGGATAACCGACGAGCTGAACAAGCTGATTCTGGCGCCCAAGCCCAGCTACGGCTTCAGGCTGCTGTTCAGCTCAGGGCTGCTGCAGCTGATTTTCCCGCGCATGGCCCAGCTGCAGGGCGTGGAAAAGCGTGGGCAACACGCGCATAAGGACAACTTCTACCACACGCTGCAGGTGCTCGACAACGTGGCCGAGGCCGGCGGCGACCTATGGCTGCGCTGGGCCGCCATTCTGCACGACATTGCCAAGCCCGCCACCAAGCGCTTCGACCCCAAAGTGGGTTGGACTTTCCACGGGCACGAAGACAAAGGCGCCCGCTGGACGCCCGCCATCTTCACCGAGCTGAAGCTGCCCCTGGGCGAGGAAATGCGCCAGGTCCAGAAGCTGGTGCGGCTGCACCTGCGCCCCATTGCGTTGGTGAAGGAAACCGTGACGGACTCAGCCGTGCGCCGCCTGCTGTTTGAGGCTGGCGACGAAATAGACCGGCTGATGCTGCTCTGCAAGGCCGATATCACCAGCAAAGACCACCAGCGCGTGGCGCGCTACCTGCGCAACTTCGAGCGGGTGGAGGAGAAGCTAAAGGAAGTAGAGGAAAAAGACCATCTGCGCAACTTCAAGCCCGTCATCACCGGCGAGGTTATTATGCAGACGTTTGGGCTGAAGCCTTCCCGCGAAGTGGGCGAGCTGAAGGAAGCCGTGCTGGAAGCTATTCTGGATGGCAAGATCCGAAACGAGTTTGAGGAAGCCTTTGCCTTCCTGTTGCAGCAGGGTCAGGCCAAAGGACTTCCTCAGGGTCATCATTCACTCACCAAATAGGACCCACTCTTACTTCATATTCACCGCTTGTATAGAGGCGGGTCGGGTACGCTTAGTTGCCTGACCCGCCTCTTATTTTTTCGACTCAACCAGCCGCTGTTCAAAACGACTGCAAAGGTGCCGGTTGCTGGCTGCTTGTTTGGTAGCCGGCGTGTTAAGGTTTCGCTACCTTATTCCTCGTCAGTAGCCGTGTCCTCATCTGCATCAGCGGAGGTGATGGCGCGCACCCGGGACCCACCCGACTCCTCTTTCTGCACGTTGGCGGGGTTGCCGGCGTAGTCTACGTGGCTGGAGCCCGTTACTTCGGCCTTAAGCCGCTCGGCAACCCGTACGCGGGCCCGGCTGGCGCCGGAAAGGTCGATGGAAGCCTGGTTGGTTTGCAGGCGCAGCGCTTCGATTTTGCACACGCCCGAGCCATCAATGTCCAGCTCCGAGGCCTTGCCGCGCACGGCGGTGTTGCAGGCTCCGCTCAGGTCCAGCTCCAGGCGCGGCACGTTCACGTCCAGCTTAGCCGTGCTGGCCCCGCTCTGCTCTACCTGCAGCGCCTTGCCCTGGAAGCCCGATACATCGGCGCGGCAGGCTCCGCTAAGCTCCAGGTGGGTCAGCTCCGGCATCTGCACCCGGATGAGGATGGGCTCCCGGGTGCCGGAAAACCCGAACAGCCCGTCGCGGATGGAGCGGATGCGCAGGCCGTCGCCCACAGTTTCAATGCGCAGCTGGCTGATGTCGCGCTCCTCGCCGGCAGCTTCAATCTGGTAGGTGTCGCCGCGCCGCACCACAATGCGGTAAGCGCCACTGGCTTCGATGGTGTTGAAATCATCGACGGTGAAGGTGCGGCGGCCGCTGCCGTAGCTGCTGAGTTCCGTATCGAAGTCGGGCTTGCCGAGGTCGATGTTGAAAGACTCGCCATCTGAGTCAACATCCACGTCTATGTCGAAGTCATTGTCATTATCACTGTTGTCGTTGTCTTCGTTGCTGGTGCTGGTGCTGGGTGGGCAGCCGATGCACTCCAGCTTGTTGCCGCGCAGCCGGAAGGTGCGGTCTTCCACGTCTTCGGGAATGTTGTCACCTACGAAGAACTCGCTGCCCAGCCAGTACGCAAATTCGCTCGACATGCGGTAGCGCCGGTCGCGGGGCAGGCGGATAGTCAGCAGCAGCTCCTGGTCGCGCAGAGGCGAGCCAGCGGCAATGCGGAAGTGGTTATCGAACACGAGGGTGGAGTCGTTGAGGCTGCGCATCTGGTAGGAGACGCTGGAGCCGGCCGTGCGGGCCGCTTCCTCTTCCGTCACGCCGCGGGCGCTGGCTTCGCGCAGCACGCTCAGCACCTGGCCGCTGTCGGCCACCTGCAGTACCGAGCCGGCCCATTTGCCTTCCTCCAGGTCGCGCAGCTCCAGCCGCACGGTACGGGCATTCAGCTGCGGAAACGATACGTCCTGGGTCTGGTCGCCTTCGCGCTGGAAGTTGCGGCTGATATGAACACCGCCCATTACCGAGCCTACGATGCCCAGCAGCCACAAGCCAAGCAGGGTGAGCGAAGCCGTGCGGCTCAGGATAGAGCGGCGCAGGAGCAAGCCTACCCCCGCCAGCAGCATGGCCAGGGCCGGAATAAAGGTCGCGAGGAAAGCACTGACGAGGAACCACCCCGGGAAGTCGCCCAGCACCGAGTAGGCCGCTACCCCGTCAATTTCGAACTGCTCGGAGGTGAAGATGCCCAGCCCGGCGCCCAGCATAATGATGGTACCGATGAGCAGCGAAAAGCCAATCATGATCAGGAAAGCGGCGGCGGCTAAGCGGAGCAGGGTGCCCAGCACACTGAACAGGGGGCTCAGGTTGCGGAAAAACTCTTCCAGGAAGGTGCCTACGGGGCGCCCCGAGCTGCCATCAACGGCCTGGTTGCGCACGGAGGAGTCGATGCCGGACAGCGTTACCGCGTCGCCGCGCATCCGGAGGCGGTCGGAGGCCGTTTTGGCCTCCGGCAGCAGAATCCAGAGCACAATGTAGAGCGGAATAGCGAAGCCACCGGCAAAGACACCCAGTACAAACAGCAGGCGGAACACCACCACATCCGTCTTAAAGTAGGCGGCCAGACCAGCCGAAACCCCACCTACTTTGCCGTTGTCGGTGTCGCGGTACAGCTTCTTGAAGGTAGGGTCTTCATCGGCGGGCGTAGCGTCGTACTTCTTGGGCAGCACAATCCAGAGGATGATATAGAGCAGGAAGCTGATGCCCGGCAGGTCGAGGTTGCCGTTGTCGTCGTCCGTCCACCGGTGGAAGAGGATGTTCGGCAGGAAGAGTAGCGCCAGGAAGCCCAACCGCACCCACAGCGGATTCACGCTGAAGTAGCGGGCAATACCGGCGGCTACACCCGCAATCTTGCGGTTGGCTATGTCGCGGTACAGGCGGCGGGGCTCGGTATCAGCGGCGGCGGTGCCAGCGGCGGCAGCCGGCTCGGCCTGGGGCATACGGCCCGTAGCCACGGCCTGCTCCAGCTCGTCCTCGTCCAGCTCATCGGCCGACTGAAACTCGCTTACACGGCCCATCTTGGCGGTCATTTCCTCCACGTCGCTCAGGGTGATGACCTGTTTGGTGCTGGAAAGGCGGGCAGCGAACAGCTCGGCAATGCGGCCCTCAATGTCGGCCACAATCTCCTCGTGGCCGGGGTAGCCGGAAAAGTGCGCCCGTACTTCGGCCAGGTAGCGGCCGAGGACTTCGTAGCCATCTTCTTCAATGTGGAAGATCAGGCCCTGCAGGTTGATACTGATGTTCTTTTTCATCTGGTGCTGCGGTTCAGGAAGTACTGGTCAGAAACTGCCGGCCGTTACTCGGCGGCGGGGGTAGGGGTGGAGGGCTGGGAGCGGATGATCTGGATGGACTCCTCGATTTCCTCCCACGTGAGGCGCAGCTGGTGCAGGAAGTCCTGCCCCACGGCCGTGAGGGTGTAGTACTTGCGGGGCGGACCGAAAACAGACTCTTTCCAGGTATAATCCAGCAGGCCGGCGTTCTTTAGGCGGGTGAGCAAGGGATAGAGGGTGCCCTCTACCACAATCATACGGGCTGCCGTCAGCTCTTCGAGCATATCGGAAGCGTAGACCTCGCCCCGGGCAATTATTTCCAGAATGCAAAACTCTAGAATGCCCTTCCGCATCTGCACTTGGGTGTTCTCTACTTTCATAGGACTGATGCGTGGTAGTGGATGAAGAATGAGACAAAGATATCGAAAGGTACTATGCAACGCAAGGTACTAGGTGAAAATAATTTTATCTTTTTTCGCCGAAGCCCTTTTCCGGCTGGAATTGGCACTTTTTGCGGAGCTTTGAAGTCTGCTTCAGGCAGTTCGCACGAACGGCGCCGGGCCTCACCGGGCCGGCTGGATACTTGGTCGAAAACCGATATATTCAGTGCACTATTCGCCCGACCTTCGCGTTAAGCAGCCACCGTCCGTTACCCGATTTTTGTATCCCGCGTATGATGCACCTTTTCCGTTTTGCCCGCGTGCTGGGCGTAGTTGGCCTGAGCGTTACCCTGACCACGGCTGCCCTGGCGCAGAGCACCGACAACACCCCGAAGTATGCCAATGAATTTCTCAACATTGGGGTAGGAGCCCGGGCCCTGGGCATGGGCAACACGCAGGTGAGCCTGGCGCAGGATGCCACGGCCGGCTACTGGAACCCGGCGGGTTTGCTGGGCCAGAAAACCAAGTACGATGCCGTGCTCATGCACTCGGAGCTGTTTTCGGGCATCGTGAAAAACGACTACGCGGCCTTTTCTATGCCGCTCGACGAGCGGAGCGCCATTGGGGCCAGCATCATCCGCCTTGGCGTGGATGACATTGCCGACACCCGCAACCTGGTAAACGAGTACGGGCAGATCAACTACGACAACATTACCTACTTCTCGGTGGCCGACTACGCCATGCTGCTCTCCTACGCCCGCAAGCTGGGCCCCGAGGGCCTCACGGTGGGCGCCAACGGCAAAATCGTGTACCGCAACGTGGGCTCCTTTGCTACGGCCTGGGGCTTTGGCTTCGATGCCGGCGCCCAGTACCAGCGCGGCAACCTGCGCCTGGGCCTGATGGCCCGCGACATTACCACCACCATCACGGCCTGGTCCATCAACTCCGAGAAGTTCCGCAACAGCAACGACACGCTGGCCATTCCCAAGAGCAGCTCCGAAATCACGCTGCCGCGGGTGGTGCTGGGCGCGGCCTACAACGTGAAGCTGCCCGGACAGTTCTCAGCCCTGGTAAGCACCGACCTGGAAACCACCACCGACGGCCGGCGCAACACGCCCATTTCTACCAGCTTTATCAGCATCGACCCGAAGCTGGGCCTGGAAGTAGGCTACCACAACGTGGCCTTCCTGCGGGCGGGCGTCAGCAACTTTCAGAAAATCGAGGGCACGGCTTCCACCAAGGAAAGCTGGCGGGCCCAGCCCAGCCTGGGCGTCGGCTTCACTACCAGCGGCCTGCGGCTGGATGTGGCCTTGTCGCGCCTGGCCGTGGAGCAGGCCAAAACCAATTCCATCATCGTGTCGCTGGGTTACGGGTTTCGATAAGCCTGCTCTCCTCAGCAACTCATTTCTGCGTCAAAAACCGCTTACTCAATGTATAAACGCTACGCTAACGCCAGTACCTGGCGGCTTCAGTGGGGACTTTTGCTGGTTCTGCTGATAGCAGCCACCCGTCTTTTTGCTCAGTCGGGGCCGTATGGCAACGAGTGGATTGCCGACGGACAGCCGTACTATAAGATTAAGGTGGTGCGCGACGGTATCTACCGGCTCGATTATCAGTACCTGACCAAAGCCGGCGTTTCCGGGGTGAAGCCCGAGGAGCTTCAGCTCTGGCGCCGGGGCAAGGAGGTTGCCATCTATGTAGGTGGCAACCAGGCAACCTTTGATGCCAGCACGTTTGTGGAGTTCTACGGGCAGCGCAACGACGGGCAGCTGGACCGGGGCATGTACCTCAAAGGCACCGACCAGCCGCACGCGCTGTATAGCCTGTTTACGGATACGGCGGCGTACTTTCTCACCTGGAAAGCCGGCGTAGCGGGCAAGCGCATGACTGAGCCGACCGGCAGCAGTACGGCTGCGCACGCCACCTGGAAGAAAACCCGCACGTCGTTGCAGACCGCCAACTACAATCCCGGCGACGTGTCGCTGTTTTCCTATGCTCCCTGGGCCGAAAAGGGGGAAGCCTTCCTGTCCAACCCCATTACCTCGCAGGCGCCCACGGCCAAATGGGTTGTCGACAGCATTCAGGTACAAAGAATCAGCGGTGACAGCGTGAAGGTGACCACCCTGCTGGTTGGTAACTCGAACACCGACCACACGGCTACGCTCGATTTAACCGATGTGGCCGGCAACACCCTGCGCACTATTCAGACCGTAAAGTTTTCGGGGCTGAACTTCCGGCTGGTCAGCTTCAGCGTGGCCACGACGGAAATCAGCGCGGATGGCAAGCTGGGCGTGAAAGTAACCATGCCTGACCCTCTCACGAATCCTTCCGACCGTTTCCGGGTAGCTTATATCCGGGTGGATTATCGGCAGAAAGCCCGGTGGAGAAACAGCAAACGAGTGTTTTTTGAAAACGACTCCACGCTGGCCGGCCCGGCCTACTACCAGCTGGATTCGATTCCTGCCACCACCGTAGGCTACGATATTACCGAGCCCTACGCCGTGCAGCGCGTGGCTGGGGAAGCTACCGGTACAGACCAGCGCAGCTTCCTGTTTCCGGCGGCAACGGGTGTCACCCGAAAGCTTTTGATTGCGGATGCGGCCAAGGCCATCCTGCCCCGATCTATCAGCCGGGTATTCTTTAAATCGATAAATGCGGCCAAGGCCAACTATATCGTTGTAAGCCACCCGGCGCTAATGACGCCGGTGGGCGACGTGGCCAACCCGGTGCGGGCCTACGCCGACTACCGGGCCTCCACCGTTGGGGGCAGCTACGACACGCTCGTGGTGACGGGCCCGCAGCTCATCGACCAGTACCATTACGGGGAGTTGTCCCCGCTCTCCATTCGTCACTTTGTGGAATGGGTTCTGACCCAGGGCGAGGTGGCCAACCGGTACATGCTGCTGCTGGGCAAAGGCCGGCAGGTTGATGCCCGCAATGTGTCGACGAATAATTTCGTCGTAACCACGACGCGGGCCTATTCGGATATCTTCTTTTCCTCGGATTGGGAGAAAGGCTCCTACCTGGCAAAAATTCCGACCGGGCGCTATCCGGCCAGAACCTCGGCGGATATTCTCAACTACTTAACTAAAGTAAAAGAGCACGAGGCGCTGGGCAACGAACCGTGGCGCAAAAACATCCTGCACTTATCGGGTGGGGAGCAGGAGTCGGAGTTCGTGCAGTTCAAAAACTACGTCGACGAATACAAGGCTATTGCCGAAGGACCGCTGTTCGGGGGCAAAGTGGTGCGCACCATCACGCGCAACACTTTGGGTAACCGGCCAGTGTACATCAACATCGCGCAGGAGCTGAACGCGGGCCTGTCGCTCATTACGTATTTCGGGCATGGCTCCCCAACGGACTATGACCTGAACGTGGGCAACCCCAGCGACCCGCTGAACAACTACAACAACAAAGGCAAGTACCCAATCTTCCTGGTGAATGGCTGCTCGGGCGGCAACGCGTTTCTGACCACTGCCTTCACCATTGGCGAAAACTGGATGCTGGCCCAGAACAAGGGTGCTATCGGCTATCTGGCCAGCAGTGACTATGGCTTTGAAAACCAGCTGCACTACTACTGCACGGAAATCTATAAAGCCTTGTTCGCTGATCCGGCCTGGTACGGCAAACCAATTCCGGTTATCCACCGCGAAGTAGCGCGCCGACTGCTGGCACGTTACTCAAACGATATTCATGCCGTATCGATGGCCATGAATACCATCTGGCAGGGCGACCCGGTCCTGACGATGTATGCACCAGAAAAGCCGGACTACGCAACCGATAACTCCCGGATAAAACTGGTGCCAGGCGTTGGGCAAACCAAGGTAGATGCCAACTCTACGTCTTTCCAGCTGCAGGTTTCGGCCAGCAACCTGGGCAAATGGACGGGCGACGACGTGACGGTGAAAGTAACCCGCGAGTATTCCAGCGTGCGGGGCAATGAAACCTTCAGCAAAACCTTCACGCAGATCGGCCGCGACACGGTTCTGACCTTCGATTTCACGAATTCCGGTGACGTCTTCGGGTCCAACCGGTTTACGGTGGAGCTGGACAGCGACGGTGCAGTGGCCGAACTCAACGAAACGAACAACACGGCCACGCTGGAGTACAGCTTCCTGAAAGGCGGCATTACGCTGATTTCGCCAACTGAATTCGCCATCGTGCCCACCGCTACGGTGCATTTGGTAGGACAGAGCAACGACCCGGCGGGCGTAGAGCGGGCGTATGAGTTTGAGTTGGATACTGTTTCCACGTTCAATAGCCCGGGCATCAAGCGGGAAACCGTCATGGCCAGGATCCTGCCCGACTGGCGGCCCGAGCTGCCAGCCGCTGCCGGGCAGGATAGCGTGGTGTATTACTGGCGGGTACGCTTTAAAGACCCAGGCGCCAACGAAACAGCCGAATGGGCCTCCAGCTCTTTTCGCAGCATTCCCGGTAGCCCCACGGGTTGGTCGCAAAGCCACTACGGCCAGTTCCTGCGCGACGACATAACCGGCCTGACCCTGACCCCGCCCGCTGCTAAATGGGCTTTCGAGAAGCAGCAGGTACCTATTGCCCTGCGTACCAGCGGAGCCTACTCCACTACCTTTGGTATTCAGGTGGGGGATGCGCCGGTAGGTAGCGAGCTTTGCAACGTTCAGATTCCTAACTTCCTGGTTAGTGTCTTCAATCCCCAGACGCTGGCCCCGGTTACCGACATTCCCGGAGGTGATTATGCCCAATGCGGGCGCGAGTCGGCACGCTACTACACGTTTGCCACCACTAGCAGCAACAGCATGAACACTGCCCCTACGCAGGCGCAGTTTCTGAACTTTCTCCGGAATATTCCGGAGGGCTACATCGTGGCGCTGATTTCAACGAACCGAATTGCCTTCACCAAATTCTCGCCCGAGTTGAAGGAAGCTTTCCGGCGGCTTGGCTCGAAGGAAATCGACAACCTGAAGGACAACGACCCCTTTGTGCTGCTGGGCCGGCAGGGGCTGGCCTCCGGCCAGGCTCAGGAAGCTCTGCCCAGTTCGAGCGACCCAACTCCCCGCAGCAGCCAAATCGTTTCCCTCACCAGCAGCCTGCAAACCAATGGCAGCTCCGGCAAGATTACCTCCACGCTCATCGGGCCCTCCACCAAATGGGGCACCCTGTTCTACACCTTGCCGGTTACGGGTACAAGCAGCGCCAAGCTGAATGTAATTGGGGTCGATGCCCAGGGCAACTCGCAGGTGGTTCGGGAAAACGTGGCTCCCTCGCAGGTTGACCTGAGCACGGTTTCTGCCACCGAATACCCCTACCTGCAGCTGCAGCTGGAGCTGAAGGATGAAGCCAACCGCGTAGCCCCGCAGCTCAAGCAGTGGCTGGTGACGTATACCGGCCTGCCGGAAGGCATTGTGCGCCGCGACCTGGCCGCCGCCGGCAGCTACGACAACCTCGACAAGCAGGCAGAGGCAGGCCTAGTGCAAATACCGGTGGTATTCCAGAATACGTCGTTGGTGGACTTTGCCGAGAAAGTGAAGGCCGTAGCTACCATCACCAATGGTAACACGGTGCGCACGGTGGAGCTGGAATCGGAAAGCGCGCTGAAGGCCGATGCCTCGGTAACCTATCTGTTCAAGCTGGATGTGTCGGACCTCGCGGGGGCTACCACGGTGAAAGTGGTGGTGAACCCACAGCTGCAGCCGGAGCTGTACTACTTCAACAACGAGCTGTCCGTGGCCTTCAACACCCCCGACAAGAACCTGCCGCCCACGCTCGATGTAGCCTTCGACGGCCAGCATATTCTGAACGGGGACATCGTGTCGCCTTCGCCCATCATCACTGCCTTGCTGCACGACGACGATACCCGGCGCCCGATGGAAGCCGGTAGCTTCGAAGTGCTGCTGACGCGCCCGGATGGCTCTACGCAAGTGGTGGACATGACCAGCGCCAACATCACCTTTAAGGCAGATGCGGCGAAAGGAAAGGCGCAGATCGACTACCGCCCCGAAAAGCTGGCGGATGGGAAGTACAAGCTGTATGTGCAGGGCAAAGACCTGCGGGATTCCAAGGCGGCTACGGAGCGGTACGAGGTGTCATTTGAGGTGATAAATGCCTCGACCATCACCAACATCTATCCGTTCCCGAACCCGGTTACCAGCAAGACGCGCTTCGTGTTCACGATGACGGGTTCCGAAATGCCCCGTGACATGAAAATCCAGATCATGACGCTGACGGGCAAAGTGGTGCGCGAAATTTCGATGGCTGAGCTGGGCCCGCTGCACATCGGCAACAACATGACCGAGTACGCCTGGGACGGCACCGATGAGTTCGGCGACAGGCTGGCCAACGGTACCTACCTCTACCGCGTGGTGATGGACAACACCGGCCAATTTGAGCACCGCCGCACCAGCGCCGACAAAGCCTTCAAGAAAGACTGGGGCAAGCTGGTGCTGCTACGGTAGCGGTGAACTGGCGAGTTCCTGAGTTGGTCATGGCGAGTCAAAGCCGAAGCCATCCATCCTGTACAGCGCACTAAGCCATGGAATGTGAAAAGCCCCTGACGTCTGCTGACGGCAGGGGCTTTCTGCTAAAGAATGTGACTGGTTCTGAAAAGGACGGATGGCTTCGGCTTTGCCTCGCCATGACACACCGCTACCGCCGCCGCAGCGTGACGAAGCTGAAGGCGTAGGCGTGCTTGTCGTCGGGCTCGTGCCGCTCGCGGTTTTCCTCGCGCCAGTCGCCGGGCGTGAGGTCGGGGAAGGTCACGTCGCCCTCGAAATCGTGGTGCACTTCGGTAAGGTACACGACGTCGGCGGCGGGCAGGGCCTGGCGGTAGATTTCGCCCCCCCAATCACAAATACCTGCTCATCCAGCGGCGCGGCCAGCTCCAGGGCTTCCAACACGGAGTTGGCAACCCGGCAGCCCTCCGCCTGCCAGTCGGTCTGGCGCGTGACTACGATGTTGGTACGGTTGGGCAGCGGCCGGCCAATGCTTTCAAACGTGCGGCGGCCCATAATCACGGGGTGGCCGTGGGTGAGCTGTTTGAAGTGCTTCAGATCCAGCGGCAAGTGCCAGAGTAGCTTGTTTTCGCCCCCAATCACGCCATTATCGGCTACGGCTACTACCAGTGCGGTCATAAGCTAATAGAAGAAAAAGAGGTGGCCCCGCAGAAAACGACTAGCCGTTCTGCAATCCTAGTTGGCTTACGTTGATACCGCGCAGAAAGTCCTGCACAGGCATGCGCTTTTTGCCTTCCAGCTGCACGTCCAGCAGATCAAGTAAGCCGCTGGCGGTCTGCAGGCGCAGGTAGGTGCGGCCATCGGAAAGCCAGCGGCCGGGCTGGTTGGCATCGGGGCCGCTGGCTTCCTCATCGTCGAGGGGCTGAGCCTTGAATACTTTGAGCGTGCGGCCATCGGGCAGCTGGGTGAAGGCCGTGGGAATGGGGGAGAGGCCGCGCACCAGATTGGCCAGCGCCGGCGCCGACTGCCCTACATCGAGCCGGCCGGTTTCCTTCTGGAGCTTGGGGGCGGGGCGCAGCTCCGGCCACACAGGCTGGGGAATGCTGGGCGCCTGTCCGGCCGCAATAGCCTGCACCGAGCGCAACGCCAGGGCCGCGCCGGCCATCTTGAGCTTTTCATACAACGTTCCGAAATCATCTTCCGGCAGAATAGCCACGGCATCCTGGTAGATAAGGTTGCCGGTGTCGATTTCGTGCTGCAGGAAAAAGCTGGTGACGCCGGTTTGCGTCTCACCGTGAATGAGGGCCCAGTTGATGGGCGCAGCCCCGCGGTACTGCGGCAGCAGCGAGGCGTGGATATTGATGGAGCCCAGGCGTGGCATGCTCCACACGGCTTCGGGCAGCATCCGAAACGCCACCACCACCTGCAGATCGGCCCCGTAGCCGCGCAGCTCCGACTGAAACTCCGGCGACTTCAGGTTGGTGGGCTGCAGCACGGGTAGCTGGTGCGCTTCGGCCGCGGCTTTCACCGCCGAGCCCTGCAGCTGCCGCCCCCGGCCCGCCGGCTTATCGGGCGCCGTCACTACGGCTACCACCCGGCACCCTTCCCAGGAATTCAACGCTTTTAGCGTGGGCACCGCAAACTCGGGCGTGCCCATGAAAATGATGTTCAGCATAGTTTATCAGACGATTGGAGGGCGCTGAGGTCGTTCTTCCGCGTCTTCCGCGCAATCCTCCGCGCCTTCTGCGGGCTAACCTCGCCCACGATTTAATTAAAGTCCGGGTACAGCAGGTACTTCTGGCGCAGAGCCTTGTACTGGCCGAGCGCTGGCTCCCAGGACGCCCGTATTTCCTGCTCCGACTTGCCGGCTACCACCTGCTGCCGCAAAGTAGATGTACCACTGAGCTGTTCGAAGTACTTACCGAAGAACTTTTCCTTGGCAGTGCTCTGGCGGTAGTAATCCAGCAGGTACTTCAACGTGAAGCCCACCTCGTTGCCGATCTGGCGCAGGTCTTCCCCGTAGCACAGCTTGCCATTCTGCGGGGGCGTAGGCGAGCCGGCGTTGGGCCGGGGCGTGAAGCTGAAGGGGCGCGTGGCCGGCTGCGTGGGTGCGCCAATCAGCTCAAAGGGTGCGTCGGTGCCGCGGCCCACGCTTACGTCGGTGCCCTCAAACAGGCAGATGGCGGGGTAAAGCGCCACGGCGTGGGCATTGGGCAGGTTGGGGGAAGGGCGCACGGGCAGCTCGTAGCGCGTGGCGTGGGTGTAGCCCTGCACCGGCACCACCGTCAGGCGGCATTGCCGGCCGCTGGCCAGCCACTTTTCGCCATTAATCATCTTAGCCAGCTCGCCCACCGTGAGGCCGTGCACCACCGGAATGGGGTGCATGCCCACAAACGACTTGTGCTGGGGTTCCAGCACGGGGCCATCTACGTACCAGCCGTTGGGATTCGGGCGATCCAGCACCAGTACTTCTTTGTTTTGTTCGGCCGCCGCCTCCATCACGTAGTGCATGGTGCTGATGAAGGTGTAGAAGCGCGTGCCCACGTCCTGAATGTCGAATACCAGCACATCCACGTTCTGCAGCATCTCGGGCGTAGGCTTTTTGGTGGCTCCGTAGAGGCTGCGCACGGGCCGGCCGCTACGGGCATCCTTGCCGTCTTTGATGGTGGCCCCGTCGGCGGCCTCACCCCGGAAACCGTGCTCCGGCGCAAAAATTACCGTTACGTCTACGCCCTTCGTCAGCAGCGTATCCACCAGGTAGGCACGGCCCACGCGGGCCGTTTGGTTGACCACCAGCCCCACGCGCTTGCCTTTGAGCAGGGGCAGATACTGGTCGAAGCGGGCCGCGCCTACTACCAGCGGCGCGGTTACGGGCTCAGCGGCCAGTATTTGTGGAGATGATGATTGCGCCTGGCTAACTTCCGCTACGGAGGAGTTAGCGTTTGAGGGTGAGGTGCTTGACGAGCTGGCCGTCCGGCTGCAATCCGTGAGCAGGAGCGTGAAACCGAGCAGGCCGGTAAAAAGGGCTGTAGGCATGTACAACGAAGCTAGAAAACTGAACGTAGACGTGTAGCTTTACGCCAGTGAACGTCTCCCGGTATATATCCCACAAAATTGACGGTGCCGATGCGGGGTCTTTTACCTCGACGGTGACAAAAATAGCCATTGTCAGCATAGCGCTGGGCGTGGCAGTCATGATTGTGTCGTTTTCCATCCTGGAAGGCTTCCGCAATGAAATCCAGAACAAGATCTTCTCGTTCGGGTCGCACCTGACTATCAGCAAGTACGACAACAACAACTCGCTGGAGGTAGAGCCCATCGGCAACGTGCAGCTGCTCAACGACCTGAAACGGTTTCCGCAGATCCAGTCTACGCAGCCGTTTGCCCGCAAAACGGCCATCATCAAAACCCGGGAAGAAGTGCTGGGCGTGGTGCTGAAAGGCATTGACGAGCGGCAGAGCCCTTCGCTGATGCGACAGAACCTGGTGGAGGGCAAGTTTCTGTCCTTTTCCGATACGTCGGCTTCCGATCAGGTGCTGCTTTCGCGCAAAGTGGCCGATAAGCTGCGCCTGAAAGTGGGCGACGACGCGCTGTTCTACTTTATTCAGAACCCGCCCCGCGTACGGCGCTTCGTGGTCAGCGGCATTTACCAGACGGGCCTCGACGAGTTCGACGAAGTGTACGTTATCGGCGACATTCGCCAGATACGGGAGTTGAACGCCTGGCCCGATACGCTGGTGGGCGGCATGGAAGTGGTGCTGAAAGACTTCAAGCAGCTTGACCCCGTAGCCGACAATCTGTACGAAAACCTGCGCTACGACCTCAAGCTCGATAAAATCACGGACGAGTACGCCCAGCTTTTCGACTGGCTGCAGCTGCTCAACCGCAACGTGGTTATCTTTCTGCTGCTCATTGTGTTCGTGGCTACCTTCAACATGGTGGCCACCATCTTCATCATGATTCTGGAGCGCACCAATATGATTGGGGTGCTTAAAGCCATAGGGGCCACCGACAACCAGATTCGGAGTATGTTCTTTTTCCGGGGGCTGAACCTGGCGCTGCGCGGTATTTTCTACGGCAACCTGGCCGGGCTGGGTTTCTGCGCCATTCAGTACTTCTTCCACCTTATCCCGCTGGACCCCGAGAACTATTACATGGACCGCGTGCCAATCTACTGGGACCCGCTCATCATCGTGGTCCTCAATGTGGCTACCTTCCTGATGTCCCTGTTAGCCGTACTGCTGCCTACCTACCTCATTTCACGCATCAAGCCCGTAGTAGCCATCAAGTTCGACTAAGACCACGGATTTTGTAGTTGACACAGTCATGGCTTATAAGTTCATGAGCAACAAAAAAGCCTCGCGTTGTGCGAGGCTTTTTTGTTGCGTAAAAATTGTCTACGAAATCCGTATAATTCGAAAAACCCACGCGAAACGAAGTTCGGCGTAGCCAATCCGTGGTTCCCTTTACAGGTGCCGACTCTGCAGAATCAGGTTAGGATCCGGGCATAAAGCTACCCACTTGTTTTTCTCCGCTGGTGCTGCCACGCCGGGAAAGTCGCCGACGCGGCCCTGCAGGTCGGCAATAACCTGAAAGTGCAGGTGCGGGGGCCAGTCGCCGTTTTCGGGGGCGGGGCCTACTTCGGCGAAAGTGCCACCTTTTTCAATCACCATGCCGGGTCGCAGCAGGGCCGTTTCGCGCCGGGTGAGGTGGCCGTAGAGCGTGTAGAACGTGGTGCCCGCCAGCTCATGCTCCAGGATGACGGTGGGGCCGTAGTCGCCGAATCCGACGTTGTCCTGGGCGCTGTGTACTACGGCATCCAAGGGAGCCAGCACCGGCGTGCCGGCCCGCAGCCAGATGTCTACGCCCAGGTGCAGGGAGCGGGCGGGCTGGGCGTCGTCGCCAAACAAACCGGGGCTGCGCCGGTAGATGACGCGGTTTTCGAGGTAGCCGCCCACGCCGATGGTGGCTTGCCGGGCTTCCAGCAGCTGCACTATCAGCCCCTCAAACGCTGCCGTAGCGCGCAGATCGGCCTGGACTACGAGCGGGTTGGCGGCGGTGAAATCGAGGCGGGCTACTTCGGGAGCATTGAGGTCAACGGGCAGGATGGGGCCGAAATCGGCCTGGTGGCGACGCAGGAGGGAGGCAAGAGCGGACATAGACGGAAAGTAAACCGGGCAGGGCGCCGGAATCGTATACAGGAAAGGTGGGCGCAAGCTAAAACGTACCCGCCGGATTCGCGTAATTTGCAGCCCCGTAGCTCCTCTGGTGGAGCGGCGGCTGATTTTCCCTGTACCACCCGTTTACTTGCCTGAATGAGTTCCCCGTACCTCACACTCAACGTTGTCGAAATCACCCAGGAAACCTCCGACGCCGCCACTATTCACTTCGAGCGCCCCGACCGCCAGCCGGTAGCCTGCCAGCCCGGCCAGTTTCTGACGCTGATTCTGCCCTGCGGCCCCGGCGGCAAAAAAGAACGCCGGGCGTATTCACTGAGCAGCACGCCCGGCGAGGCGCCCCGCCTGGCCGTCACGGTAAAGCGCGTTTCGGGTGGCTTAGTGAGCAACTACCTGCTCGATACAGTGCGCGTAGGTCAGCAACTCGAAGTAATGGCGCCTCTGGGCAACTTTTGTCTGCCAACCCAGCCCCAGGCGTCGCGCTCCATCGTGCTGGTGGGCGCAGGCAGCGGTATCACCCCACTCATGAGCATTCTGAAGGCCGTGCTACGTGAGGAGCCCCGGAGCCACGTGCTGCTGGTGTACGGTAACCGCAACGAAGAATCAGTGATTTTTGGGGCGCAGCTGCGGCAGCTGGAGCAGCAGTACGCCGGCCGCCTGCAGGTAGAGCACGTGTACAGCCAGCCCACGCACGGGCCGGCCGCGCACCAGCACACCGGCCGCCTCAACCGCACCACGCTGCTGCGCATTCTGGAGCAGCGCCACCAGTTTCCGCCCGCGCAGGCCGAATATTTCCTGTGTGGCCCCGAGGGCATGATGGCCGAAGCCAAGTCCGCGCTGGAGCTGCTGGGCGTGCCCGCCGCCAACATCCGCCGGGAAAGTTTCGTGGCTGCCGCCGAAACCATGGAAGCTGCCGCCGCCCAGCCCAACGGCCACGGCGACGTATCCTCGGCTGATGACGACGGCCAGATTGTGACGCGCAACGTGACCATCAACTACGAGGGCTCCGAGTACCAGTTTGAAGTGACGCCCGCCCAAACAATTCTGGAAGCGGCCCTCGACCTCGACATTGATCTGCCGTATAGCTGCCAGGCAGGCCTGTGCACGGCCTGCCGCGGCAAGTGCCTGTCCGGTAAAGTCCATCTGGACGAGCGGGAAGGCCTGTCGGACGCCGAAATGAAACAGGGCTACGTGCTGGTATGTGTGGGCCACCCACTCACCAGCGACGTTGTAATTGAAATCGGGTAGGCCCGGCTTAGCATCTTTAGCTTCTATTCTGGATGGATACTCTCGTCGAAACGGCCCTGGCCACCGACACCCAGCGCCCCCCCTCGCCTCTATTTGCCCGAGGATTTCCGGGTAACCGACTGGGCTGGGCTGGAAACTTACTTCGTGGAGCTGCGCGACCGGCCTATACACTCAGCGGCCGAGCTGGAGCGCTGGCTGCTGGACCGCTCGGAGCTGGAAAGCATGCTGAGCGAGGACATGGCCTGGCGCTATATCCGCATGACGTGCGACACCCAGGACCAGGAGCGCGCCAAGGCGTTTCAGTTTTTCGTGAGCGAGATTGAGCCCCAGGTAGCGCCCTACGACCACGCCCTCAACGAAAAAATGATGGCGTCGGAGTTTCTGCCGGGGCTGGACGAGGCCCGCTACCGCGTGTTTGTGCGCTCGGTGCGGCAGGCGCTGGCCATCTACCGCGAAGCCAACATTCCGCTTAAAACCGACATCAGCACCAAGCAGCAGCAGTATGCCGCTACCGTGGGCGCCATGACGGTGACGCTGCACGGCGAGGAAATGACCTTGCCCCGCGCCGCCGACCAGCTGAAAAAAACCAGCCGCGCCCTGCGCGAGGAGGCCTACCGCGCCATTCAGGAGCGCCGTCTCCAGGATGCCGAGCCGCTGGACGAGCTGTTTACGGAACTGGTGCAGTTGCGCCACCAAATGGCACTGAATGCCGGCTTCCCTAATTTCCGCGACTATATGTTTGCGGCCCTGGGGCGCTTCGACTACACGCCGGAAGACTGCTTTGCCTTCCACCAGGCCATCCGCGAAACCGTGGTGCCGCTCATTGACGACCTCGACCTGGAGCGGCGGCAGGATCTGGCTTTGGCCGAGCTGCGCCCCTGGGACTTGGATGTAGACGTATCGGGGCTGGCGCCGCTACGGCCGTTTGAAACGGGCGAAGAGCTGCTGGAGAAAACCGTGACGGTGTTCGAGCGCCTCGACCCGTTCCTGGCCGACTGCCTGCGCACCATGCGCCAGATGGGCAACCTCGACCTGGAAAGCCGCAAAGGCAAAGCGCCCGGCGGCTACAACTACCCGCTCGACGAAACCGGCGTGCCCTTCATCTTCATGAATGCCACCAGTTCCCTGCGTGATGTGGTGACCATGCTGCACGAGGGCGGCCACGCGGTACACAGCTTCCTCACGCGCCGCCTGCCGCTGTCGGCCGACAAGCACCCGCCGTCCGAAGTGGCCGAGTTGGCTTCCATGAGCATGGAGTTGATGAGCATGGACCACTGGGACGTATTCTTCCCGGATGCCGAAGAACTGCGCCGGGCCAAGAAAACCCACCTCGAAAGTGTGCTCGAAACCTTCCCGTGGGTGGCTACCATCGACAAGTTTCAGCACTGGATTTACGAAAATCCTAAGCACACCGAGACCGAGCGCCACCAGCGCTGGACGGAGGTTTTCGACGAGTTCAACCAGCGCACCGTGAGCTGGCAGGGGCTGGAAAGCTATAAGCCCTACCTCTGGCAAAAGCAGCTGCACCTCTACGAAGTGCCGTTCTACTACATCGAGTATGCCATGGCTCAGCTGGGGGCAATTGCCGTGTGGCGCAACTTCCGCCAGAACCCGGCCGCAGGACTGGCTGCCTATAAGCGCGCCCTGGCCTTAGGCTATACCGCCCCCATCGGCGACATTTATGCTGCCGCGGGCATCCGCTTTGATTTCAGCACCGAGTACCTGCGCACCCTCGCTGACTTCGTGCGCGACGAAATGGCGAAGCTATAGTTACAGCTACGTATCAGCGCCAAAAGCAAAAAGCCCCGGGAAGCGGGGCTTTTTGCTTTTAGATAGGCCTGAAGGTAAGGCCACCGACGACTACAGCTGAATGGTAAACAGGGGCAACGGCTGAAGCTTGGCATATTTGCCGCCCAACTCCTGCAGCTCCGGCTGGTGCAGCTGCAGATAGTCGTTGAAGTGCTTGGCTGCTCGGTCGTAGCGCACGCGGAAGCCTACCACTTCATTATCGGTTTGCTGGATGCCTTCCGTAAGGTTGCGCACCAGTTCGTTGGGCTGGCCGGCCTCAGGCAGCGCCACCGGATACAGCGCCCGCAGCAAAGAGTCCTGGGCCGCATCGTAGGCATCAATCCGCGCCGACTCCCGCATCGTCTGCTGGTCGTAGCGCAACGCTTTCAGCCGATTGTTGGCCTGGGTAAGCTGCTGCACCTTTACGCGGTCAGTGCCAGGCTGCTCGGCCAGGGTGCGGAGCACCTGACTGGTAGCGCTGAGTTTGGCATCGTCGCTGGCTATCATCTCGGCCCAGCAGCTGGCTACCGTGTCCTGCAGCACATCGAGCTGCACTTTTACCGCTTTGGCCGAGGCAGGGTCGAGGGGTTTGGGCGTACGGTTACAGGCGGCCGTGAAAAGGAGGATACAGGCCAGCCACAAGGAGGGCTTCAGGATCAGCTTCATGCAAGCAACAAGTGAAAATAAGATCTGAATAACGGCAAAAGCAGGGAAAACACTCCCTATAGAGAAGCATTGTGCTACACGGGCTTGAACTGCTCGAACCCCTGGCGGCAGTTGTGGCAGTAGTGAAGAGCCCGGCACAGCGTAGGGCCAAACGGAGAACGAAGCTCCGTATTGTGGGAGCCGCAGTGCGAACACTCGGCATATTCCAGAATGTCGAGGTCGATAATGCCCTGGTGGGCGGGCGGTGGTGACAGACGAAACTCGCGCAGGGCCTGCCGGCCGCGCTCCGTCACGTCGTTGCTGCTCCAGGTTTCTTCCAACGACATTTCCACGGTATAGCTTGCCACGCCATGTTCTAGTAGCACCCTTTCTACGTCGCGACGCATGTAGTCCATAGCCGGGCAGCCCGAAAAAGTGGGCGTCATGCGCACCGTCACATGGCCATCAGCCCCGATCTGCACGCGGCGGATAACGCCCAGATCCACCAGCGACACCACCGGAATTTCGGGGTCTTTCACTTCGTAGAGCCAGGAAAGGATGGTGGATTCGTCCATATTCAAGTTGGCGGTTGATAGTTTTCAGGTAGTTTGTCAGGCAACCGGCAACCCAGGAATCACCAATCGGCGGTAGGGTCGAGGCGGAATACTTCGGCCATTTCGTCGAGCAGGGGTTGCAGAAACTCGGTGTGCTCTCCGTGGCGGCCGCCGCCTACGGGCGTCATAGCGGCCAGGTCGGGCAGTTCCAGCTGCGTCTGGCTCAGCACGCGGCTGATGTTTTCCAGCCACTGCGCCCGCAGCGCGTCTTCGCCAATGAACAGGCCTTCGGCAATAATGGCGGGCTCGGCCTCGGTTTTTTCAAACAGACCCAAAGCGTAGGGCAAGGTCAGATCCAGCGCAGCCTGGAGCTTTTCCAGGGCTTCTTCGGTGCTGGTGCCCAGCTGTCGGATCCAGGTATTGGCGTGCAGCACGTGGTACTTCAGCTCACCCTTGAGCTTGCGGGCCACCTGCGCCAGGGGCTCGTAGGAGCTGGCCGCAAGCGCCTCAAAGCGCAGCAGCTCGGCGTGGTCGAAGAGGAAGTGACGCATGAGCGAAAAAGCGTAGTCGCCGATGGGCAGCTCTACTAGCTGGGAGCAGTGAAACTGCGCCGCGTTGCGCGTGAAAGCCACCGTATCCGGCTCCGCCTCGCCCAGCTCATGCAAAAGTGAATACAACTGCAATGCATGGCCCAGCTTGTCCTGCGCCATAGACGAAAAGGCTATGTCTTCTTCCAGAATCGGGCCCAGGCCGTTCCACTCGGAGTTGCGGTGGCCCAGAATCAGTTGGTCGTCGGCCAGCCGGTACAGCAGGTCTTTTTTAGGGTCATTCATAGAAAGAAGTATCAGGTGATGAGGTGGCCCATGACAGGTATCAGGTGACAGGTTCGTTCGCGTGACCTGTTACCTCATTACCTGTCACTTGTTACCTGTTTCCAGCTTGAACCGCTCGATGCGGTCCTGCACTTTGTAGGCAATGGCTTCGCGGTACTTTTTCTCGGGGGTCGTCAGCCAGATGTCCCGGTCTTCCGGGTCCAGGGGCAGCACTTCGTTCCACGGCAGCACCCACACGTTCACCACGGGGCGCTGCTCCCCGAAAGTCAGCTTGGCCTGATGCAGCGCATCGGCGGCCGAGGCAGCTCGCACCATGCCCACGTACGTATGGGCTTTGCCGCGCTTTTTGAGGTGAAAAATGGCGTACTCTTGCGGTTCAGCCGGCGCGTCAGCCGTTGGTACAATAGCCGTAACCCCATCGTACACCGATTCCTGGTCGCCCACGTAGGCAGTGAGGCTGATGGCGCTGGTAGGCACCACCCACATGCCGGTGCAGGCAAAGCGCCGGCTGTACTGCTCCTTGGCAAATAGAAAGGCTACATCGGCCGACGGCGCGTGTACCGGCCCTACGTAGGTGTAGGCGGCCCCGTCTTTCTTCTGATGAAAGACCTCGAACGTCTCAAACTGGTCGAAAGCCGCCTTGGGCGTAGGTGCCGGAGCCGTATCGGGAAGCGCCAGGCGGGCTATGCGCGGGTCAAGGGAAGAAAGCATCGGGGGATAATTATGAGTTATGAATTATGAATTAGGAATTCACGCAAAGGCGTTAACCGGGCGAATTCATAATTCACAATTCATAATTCAGCATTCATAATTAAGCTAACGGGCGTACTGCTTTGGGAGCCTGACGCTTGGCTTGCAGAGCGCGGCGCACCCAGGCCCCGTTTTCCTCGGCGGCGCGGCGCACGGCCAGGCGCTCCTGGTTGCAGGGCCCGTCGCCGTTAATCACGCGGCGCAGCTCTTCCCAGTCGGGCTCCGTGAATTCCCACTTACCGGTTTCCTCGTTTTTGCGCAGGTTGGGGTCGGGAATGGTCAGGCCGATTTCCAGGATTTTCGGCACGTACATGTCCAGAAACTGCTGGCGGCAGTCGTCGTTGGAAGCCATTTTCACTTTCCAGCGCATCAGAATTTCGGTGTGCTGGCTGGCTTTGTCGGCCGGGCCGAAGAACGTCATGATAGGTGGCCACCAGCGGTTCAGCGCTTCCTGCATCATGCGCCGCTGAATGGGCGTGCCCGTAGCCATGTGCACCACGGCATCGTGGCCGTACTTGAGGTGGAAGCTTTCCTCGGCGCATATCCGCTCCAGGGCCCGGCAGTAGGGCCCGTAGGAGCCGCGGGCGTTGGCCATCTGGTTTACAATGGCACCCGCGTCAATCAGCCAGGAAATAGCGTTGGAGTCGGCCCACGTAGGCGTGGGGTAGTTGAAGACGTTGGAGTACTTGCTTTTGCCGTTGATAAGGTCCGTGAGCATATCCTCCCGCGACTTACCCAGGGTTTCGGCGGCCGAGTACAGCAGCTGCGCGTGGCCCACCTCATCCTGCACCTTGGCCATCTGGGCCATTTTGCGGCGGAAGCCCGGGGCCCGCGTAATCCAAGTGCCCTCCGGCAGCGACCCAATGATTTCGGAGTGCGCGTGTTGCTCAATCATGCGGATGAGCTGCTTGCGGTACAAAGCCGGCATGTAGTCGTCGGGCTCGATTTTCTCGCCGCGCGCAATGCGGGCCTCAAATTCGGCCAGCTGCTGCGGGTCTTCGTTTTCGAGGCCGGTGGTTGCCTGGGCCGGAATGTCGTGGGTGCTGACGGAGCCGTACATAATTGGGTGGGGGATGGAAGCGTGAGAGGAAAAGCTTAATACGCTAAACCGTCGAGAAGTTGGTCGGTCAGGCGCTGGGCAATCTGGTCGGGCGTGAGCGTGCCTTCTGGGCGGTACCAGTTGGGCAGCCAGTTGAGGCTGGCCAAAAGCGTGAGAGCGGCAAAAGCCGGGTCGGGCGTGTATAGCTCGCCAGCCTGCACCCCCTGGGCAATCAGGGCCCGGAACTCGGCCTCGTACTGCTGGCGCAGGTGCTGAAACTCGGTGTGGGCCGGCTCGCTGAGGTGGCGCCACTCGTGCAGAAACACGGCGGAGGCCGCCGTATCCGCAATCAGCACCCGCACGTGGTTTTCGATGGCCCGGCGCAGCTGGAGTGGCGGCCGAAGCCGTGGGCTCCGCGGTCTGGGCCTTGCGCAGGCCGGCCATGAACGATTCGGCCAGACCAAAGCAGACACGATGCAGAATCTCTTCCTTGGAGCGGATATGGGAATAGATGCTGCCGGCTTCAATGCCCAGGGCCGCAGCTAGCTCGCGCATGCTGGTAGCCGCGTAGCCGCGCTGCCGAAACAGCCCGGTGGCTACCTGGTCGATCTGGGCTTTGCGCGAGAGAGGAGTGGCAGTGGTTTCCATGGGGCTGCTGAGTAAACAAAGATAGGGTTCCGAACGTTCGTTAGCAAACGTGCCTATCAGCAGGGAAGTATAGTGAAATTCCTGTTACGTTTTAGTTTGATCTTAGCAGAATACACGACGTGAGAAGTCGGTAAACAAGATTTGCACAGTATCTTTGGGCCGGTTTGTACACTTACCCATTGCACCATGAAAAAACATTACGCAGTACTTTCAGCATTGCTGCTCACGGCTTCCGCGTCGTTCGGCCAGGCCAATGAGCTGTTCTTCTCGGAATATAATGAAGGCGCGCATCAAAACGGCTTTGCTTATCCGGAGTCAAACCCAATCAAATCAGCGGGCAACGAGCGGGCGTTAGAGGTTTTCAACCCAACTAAGGCAACGGTTAACCTGAATGCCTACTCGATACGCCGCTACTCAAATGGCTCTACCACCCCTACTGAGGAAGAGCGTTTGATGCGCAGCCAAGGCGAAAACGTACTGCTGCCCGCCGAGGCTTTTGTTTATGCTAACCTGACGGCAAGCCTGTCGAGCATTCTGACGGAAACGGACCAGCTGAGCGCTCCGTACCAGACTGAAGGTCCTAATACAATCAAAACACCCGCTAAAACCGGTGGTGTTGCCTTTTTCAACGGCAATGATGCCATAGCGCTGGTACGCTACCCTAGTGGTACGGCCGGAGTGGGTGCTGGGGTGATTGTAGACCTGATTGGGGTTATTGGTGAAAACCCCCTTAATGCCGCTGGAACGGATGATGGCAACTGGAGCGGCACGAACGCGGCCGATAATGCTGCGGATGGCAAAGCAGTTTTTGTAACATCCGCCAATCAGTCCATTATCCGTCGTCCGGAAGTTTCGGGAGGCAACATGACCAATCCGCTGCCCCAGAACGTCCCCGGCTCAAACCCACCCACCCGCAACCCCGGTGGCTACAACATCTCCGATACCTGGATGATGTATTCCACGGCCTTCAACGGCCCCGATGGCTCCAGCAACCCGGGTGGTCAGGACTACTCCCGCCTCGGTACTCACGACTACGACTTCGACCTGGGTACCTACAACGTTACCCTGAAGACGCTGGACAAGTTCAACACTGGCATCAGCATCTACCCCAACCCGGCCCAGGGCGGCAAAGTGAATATTTCGCTGCGCAACGTGAAGGTGGGCACTATCACGGTGCTCAACAATATGGGTCAGCGCATTTCGGTGCAGCCCCGCAACCAGACTGACGTAAACCTGACCCTGGACGTATCGAAGCTGAAAGCCGGTCTGTACTTCGTGCAGTGCACCAGCACCGACGGCCAACTGACGGTCTACAAAGAGCTGGTAATTAAGTAACCACCTCTCAGGCCGACGGCTCCACCCGCCGACTGACTGCCAAGCACGATGCCGCTTCCTTTCGGGGGGCGGCATCGTTGTTTTAAACGCGGGCCGAAGCATAGCGCCGAAGCCGGTATCTTTGCCTCTGAGAACAGCGCGGCTGCGCTTGAAATGTTGAACTACGTACTGTCATGAGTGAGGTAACCCCGTTAGATAAAGTAGGTGAGTTTGGTTTGATTCGCCGCATCCAGCAAACCGTGCAGCTTCAGCAACCCAGCACCATTCTGGGCATCGGCGACGACGCGGCTATTCTGGCGCCGGCGGCCGGACAGGAAATAGTCGTCAGTACCGACCTGCTGGTGGAAGGCGTACACTTCGACCTTACGTTCTGCCCGCTCAAGCACCTGGGCTACAAGGCGGTGGCCGTGAATGTGTCGGATATTGCGGCCATGAATGCGCTGCCTACCCAGATTGTAGTAGCGCTAAGCGTACCGGCCCGCTTCTCGGTAGAGGCCGTGGAGGAACTCTACGAAGGTATCCGGCTGGCCTGCGAGGCCTACAATGTGGATCTGGTGGGCGGCGACACTACCGGCAGCCGCTCGGGCCTCACCATTGGCATCACGGCTCTGGGCCAGATCGAAGTCGGCAAAGCCGTGCGCCGTAGCGGAGCCGGTCCCAACGACCTGCTTTGCGTGACGGGCGACCTGGGCGGGGCCTACCTGGGCTTGCAGGTGCTGGAGCGCGAAAAGCAAGCCTGGCAGGCCGACCCCGAAACTCAGCCCGAGCTGGAGAAATACCCTTACGTACTCCAGCGTCAGCTCCGCCCCGAGGCCCGCATGGACGTGGTGCACGAGCTACGCGACCTGGGCGTGGTGCCCACCAGCATGATTGATATTTCCGACGGGCTGGCCTCTGAAGTGCTGCACCTGTGCCAGGCCAGCGGCACCGGGGCGCGTGTGTTTACCGAGAACCTGCCCATTGCCAACCCTACGCTGGAGGTGGCCGAGGAGTTTAACCTCGACCCCATCATGTGCATGCTCAACGGCGGTGAGGACTACGAGTTGCTCTTCACCGTGCCCTTGTCGGCCCACGACAAAATCAAGAACCACCCCGATATTACCATCATCGGCCACATGGTGGAGAAGAGCGAAGGCGCGAATCTGATTACCAAAGCCGGCCAGCCTATTCCGCTGCGCGCCCAAGGCTTCAACCACTTTTAACCACGGACGGAACCACGGATTGGCTACGCTGAACTTCGTTTCCAGCGGATTTGTCGGATTCTACGGATTTCGTGGACGATTTTTCAGCAGTAAAAAGCCGCGCAGTATGCGCGGCTTTTTACTGCTGTCATCCTGAGCGTAGCGAAGGACCTTCCTGAATTTTACCACTGCCCATAATTCAATGCACTGAAATCAGGTCTTGTAAATAGAAGCGTTGTCTCAGCTTGGGCGCTTATAAGAGCTAATTCCTTCGCTGCGCTCAGGATGACAAAAGAAGAAAAGGGCTTGCCTTCCAGCAAGCCCTTTTTAATCGTCCACAAAATCTGTGCAATCCGACAAATCCGCTGGAATCCGTGGTTCAGTCTTCCGGGTAGGGGATGTACACAAAGTTGGTGAACTCCTTGTCCAGCACGAACAGGCAGCAATACTCGTCGGCGTCGCGGTAGGTGCTCTGGAAGGCTTCGATTCCATCCGGGCTGATAATGCCCTGCTGCACGAACAGCTCTAGGTAGCTGGCAAACACATGCCACTCCAGGTTCAGCTCGTCGGCGTTGATGAGCAGGCTGCCCAGCGGCACCTCCTGGCGGGCAAACACGAAGATGGGGTACTTGGAAATATCCAGCTTGCGGATCTGCGAAGAAGCCTCGCTCAGCGTATCGGAAACGGTAGCAAAATCCTTGGTGATGGTGCCGAGATACTTGCCGTTCAGTTCAGGGTCGTTGGTGTAGTCCATTTGTCAGTCTTGCCTTGAAGGCTTCCAGAGAGTGTGAAAAGCAATACCAAAAGTAAAACCGTTAACTGCCGATACACACAACAGCAGTAAGACAAATGGCGTCAAATCCGTGGAAGAATTATTATTTAACATGTGAGAAAAAAAGATTATAACAGAAAAGATTAACAAAGCATAAGCTGTAGTAACCAAGCCGAATAATAGAGAATTAAGCTTTCGAGAAATTATTTTGATCTGTGTTCGAGGAGCTTGAATAAAGATGATGTTGAATAATAGGTTAAAAAACCAGGAAAAAGTACTAAACAATAGTAAATTCCTGTCTAATGAATAAAGACCCTCTAAATAGTAAATGCCTAGTATAAAGGCTAATTGCATAGCTATCCAGCCAATGATAAAGGCTAAAAATGATGCAAGTGAATAACTATTCATACTCTAGGAGATAAATCTACTTCAACTCCAGTAGCACCACATTCTCTACATGATGGGTGTGGGGAAACATATCCACGGGCTGCACTTTTACCACTTTGTAGGCCTCGTCCAGCAACTCCAGGTCGCGGGCCTGGGTGCCGGGGTTGCAGCTGACGTACACGATGCGGGGGGCACGCATTTCGAGGAGGCGGGCTATTACCTCGGGGTGCATGCCGGCGCGGGGCGGGTCGGTGATGACGACATCGGGGCGGCCGTGCTGCTGGATGAACTCGGCGTTGAGTACGTCCTTCATGTCGCCGGCGTAGAACTCGGTGTTGGCGGTGCCGTTGATTTCGGAGTTGATGTAAGCGTCTTTCACCGCCGATTCCACATACTCCACGCCCACTACGTGCCGGGCCTGACGGGCCACGAAGTTGGCAATGGTGCCGGCTCCGGTGTAGAGGTCATACACCAGCTCCGAGCCGGTGAGTTGGGCGAAGTCGCGAGTGATTTTGTAGAGGTTATAGGCCCCTTCGGAGTTGGTCTGGTAGAAGGATTTCGGTCCCACGCGGAAGCGCAGGCCTTCCATTTCTTCGTGAATGTGCGGCTCCCCTCGGTAGCACACCACCTCCAGGTCGTGGAAGGTTTCGTTGCCCTTGTCGTTGAGCACGTAGTTGAGGGAGGTGATTTGCGGGAACCGCTCATGCAGGAAATCCAGCAGCGGAAACAGCGCGTCGTGGGCGTAGTAGCACTGCAGAATCACCATCAGGTCGCCTGTGTTGGCCGTCCGGATGATGAGGTTGCGCAGGAAGCCTTCTTGGGTCACGAGGTTGTTGAAGGGCAGCTCGTGCTCCAGGGCGTAGTCGCGCACGGCCAGCCGGATCTGGTTGCTGGGGTCGGGTTGTAGCCAGCAGTGGTTGATGTCGAGAATCTTATCGAAGCGGCCGGGGGTGTGAAAGCCCAGCACGCGCCGCTCGTAGTTGTGGCCGCCGGCAATCTGCTCGTTGGTCAGCCAGCCGTTGTGGCTGAAGGTGTACTCCAGCTTGTTGCGGTAGTAAGTCTGGTCGGGGGAGGGCTGAATCGGCAGGATTTCGGGCAGGGCCACCTTGCCAATGCGCTGCAGGGTGTCGGCCACCTGCTGGTGCTTGAAGCGGAGCTGAGTTTCGTAGCCCAGGTGCTGCCACTTGCAGCCCCCGCAGGTGCCGAAATGCTCACAGAAAGGCGTTACGCGCAGGTCGGAATACTTGTGGAAGTGCGTGGGCACAGCTTCCAGGAAGTTCTTTTTGGCCTTGGTCACGCGCAGATCCACCACGTCGCCGGGGGCCACCTGCGTTACAAAGATGACCAGGTTTTCGCGGCGGACCAGGCACTTGCCTTCGGCCACCATGTCGGTAATTTCGACTTCGCGGAGCAGCTCCGCGGGAATGTTTTTAACGGATTTCCTCACAAGGGCAAAATTAGCGGATAAAGCCGTGCGGTACCTAGCCCGCGGCGCCCCAAGCCGTAGTTTATACCCAGGGAGTGTTTCAGCAGTTGCCGCAGGTAAAACGGCTTTTGGGTAAGATCAGCTTTGGAAAACCGTAGTTTTGTGCCCTTGGGATGCCTGATGGCCCCGCTTGTTTACTGAAGATTCTATGAAAGGAAAAGTTGTTCTTATCACCGGCGGCACGTCGGGCATCGGGCGGGCCTGCGCCGTGGTATTCGGCCGGGCCGGCGCCAAAGTCGTTGTCACGGGCCGCAACGAGGAGCGCCTGCGCGAAACGGCCGACGAGCTGCGAAGCCTGGGCATCGAGCACCGCACCGTGCAGGCCGACGTGGGCAGCGAGGCTGACTCGGAGCGGGCCGTAGCCGAAGCCGTGGCTGCTTTCGGTGGGTTGGACGTGCTACTGAACAACGCGGGCATTTCCATGCGGGCTATGTTTCAGGATGCCGATTTGGACGTTATCCGGCAGCTGATGCAAACCAACTTCTTCGGTACGGTTTATACTACCAAGTTTGCGCTGCCGTACATTCTGGAGGCTAAAGGCTCTATTGTGGGCGTGAGCAGCATTGCCGGCTACCGGGGCCTGCCGGGCCGCACCGGCTACTCAGCATCCAAATTTGCCATGCAGGGCTTTCTGGAAGCCTTGCGCACGGAGCTGCTGCCCCAGGGTGTGCATGTACTCGTAGCCTGCCCCGGCTTTACCGCTTCCAACATTCGCAACGTGGCCCTGGCCGCCGACGGCTCCCAGCAGGGCGAGTCGCCGCTGGATGAGGGCAGCATTATGAGCAGCGAGGAAGTAGCCCGGCATCTGCTGCGCGCCGTGCAGCAGCGCCGCCGCGACCTGGTCCTCACGAGCCAGGGCAAACTCACCGTGTGGGTAAACAAGCTGTGGCCGGGCCTGGCCGATAAGCTCGTGCTGAACCACTTCCGGAAAGAGAGAAACTCGCCGGTGAAGTAAACGGTGGCTTGTAGTTCCATAGTCCAAAGCAGTGTTTTCGTCCGCTAGGCTGCCGGCAAGGCAGGGCTTCAGCGCATGGAATGGCTGCTGGTGAGCAAGAGAAAAGCTACTCGACCAGCAGCAGATTGCCTTGGCGGATGTAGGCTGTCTGACCATGCCAGAGGACTTTGTACCAGATATCCTGCCGGCCCTGCACGACCAGCCGGTCACCTGCTGCGGCCACGGTAAGCCAGCCGGCACCGGCACTTGGTCCGCTCATTATCACCGCCTGGGTGCGGCAAACCAGCCCAGTCTGCTCGGGCTGAAACACATTTACAAAGCCTGCTAGCAGGGCTACGTACAACCCGAATGCAACCCACCAGCCGACCTCCACATGCCGGTGCTTCAGGAGCCGCGCCAGCAGAATGGTGCCTGCAGCTACAGCCACCGTCAGTAGCACCTCTAGTAAGAGCATATAGTATCGTTCGAGGCTCAGCCGGATGCTGGATTGCCAAGAGGAGGAATAGCCTTCCAGTCGGTTGGCCTGGGCCAACTCAATCATCTTATTCCAGGTAGCGGCAGTTGGCCAGCGTCGTTGCGCTACTGCCAGGTAGTAGAGGGCGGCCGGGTAATGGCCCTGTTGTTCCTGAATGTAGGCCATTCGCACCAACTGACGAGGGCTTGTCTGCCGGGTTTGGCGCAGCAGCTGGCGATAATGCGGGTAAGCCTGGAGCAGCTGCCCGGATTCAAATAAAGAATCGGCTTTTTGAAGGCTTGGGCTATCCTTTTGGGCCCTAACAGGTTGGCTTAGCAACAGCCCAAAAAGAAAAAAAAAGTACAGCTTTTTAAGCAAAACGTTTGCAGGATACGACAAGGCCCTCTACTTTTGTGCCACAATCAGCGAATAAGCAACGCCGGTTGCAAAGTAAAGGATTCTGTAGCTCAGCTGGTAGAGCAGTACACTTTTAATGTACGGGTCCTGGGTTCGAATCCCAGCGGAATCACGAAAACCCTCTTAGCACAACGCTAAGAGGGTTTTTTATTTTCTGCCAACGTTTAAGCCAACGGTTAGTTTTTAGTCATGTAGTTCTTGTCTTGACTTTTTTGGGTGGATAGGGGAGAAGTGAGTAGCTTGAGCTAACTGGGAGATTTCATTTTTCCCTAGTCAATTATCTCATCAGGCAGCATAGCTCAGTTACATTTACCCTTTATTGTTATCCCACCTATGCTTATCCCCGAGCAACGCGCCCACCAGATTATTGATGAGCAGCTTCAGGCCGCCGGCTGGTACATCTTCGACAATGGGAAGCAGAACCTCAGCGCCGGATCAACCAGCACTTCACCCTCAAGACCAATCCCCTCAGCCGCCCCACCTCGACGACTTCGTGCAGTGCTACAGCCAGCCCGGCGAGGTAGTTAAGCAGGTATAAACCGAGCGGTTCAAGTCCTTTACCTACGACGAGCTGCTGGCCCGTGACAAAGTGAACCTCGACATCTTCTGGCTCAATGACGAAACTCTGGCAGATAGCGCTTCACTACCGGCACCGGATGTATTGGCCCAGGAAATACTGGAGAACCTGCAGGCAACGCTGGCGCAGTTCAGCTCTATTGCGGAGGAGTTTGAGATAAGCGAATAAGCAAATGATTACCTCCTGCTTTACTTACGCAAGCCTGGAAAAAGAACCGCTCAAGAACAACGGCCACCGGTTACTCGGTGGCCGTTGTTCTTGAGCAGGAGGGAAGGGATGCCTTCTCCTTGTTTGTTACTATATACTTTATGTGTTTGAAGGCTACTATCTAACTATTAATGGGTTATCAGAAACATGGCTGGTAGTTATATCCGTTCTTAAACGTTTATATAGCGGTTCTGAACCGTTTGCAAACGGCTATATCCGTTCGCGTAGCTGGTTCATCCACCGGCGGCTGAGGTACTCGGTGTGCAGGTCATCGGGACCGTAGTACACGAGTTCAAGCAAGACGCTGTCTACCAGCTTACCCATCTCGATGATGTCGTTGTAGCGATGGTGCGCCGCATTCTGCGCGCTTTGCAAGGCGGGGTGGTATGCGTAGAGCATCCGGTTGTTTTGCAACTGCGTCTGGAGCTGGCGCAGTTGCGGCACCGGCACACGTTGTTCCACGATTCGCAAGAAGGGCTCTGCGGCTGCGCGGTAGGCTCGTTGCAGGTCTTGCTCGGTCGGCGGGATGTACCAGTACGCGGCCGGGTGCGGGGTGAAGTCGTGTATAAAATTACCGACTCCGCTCACTGGAAAGGATACGTACCGGTCATCATAATTGTGAAGCGTAACGGAGCGGGGTTGCAGTTGGTCGCGGCGGTGTTGCGAGCGGCAGGCCGAACTGCAGAACTGCTTGTCTTTGCGGCCAGTAAAGACGAAGCCGCAGCGGCATTGTTTTGTCGATTGCATCGAGAATAAAAGATTAGAATGAAGGAAACGTTTGTGCACGGATAGAGCTGTTTGTAAACGATTAGAACCGTTTATAAACGTTTAGACCCGTTTGCAAACGGTTCCAAACGACTCTGTGGGGCATGCGAACGGGTAGTCAATGAACACGTCAGCGGTTAAGCGCGGCGGTCTGGGGCCCCATCGGGAAAGTTGATGATGTTGAATAGCCCACGGATGCGGGAGCGGCACCGCGGCCCGTAGATGCTCCCAATGCCAGGAATGAGATTTCCTGCTTCACCTTTGTAATCATCAAACCTAAGGTTGGTTGTCATGTGTGTGGCGAAACGTGGCATTTTTCCCGCTACCACTGCATCATCACGAGAGGAAATAATGTCTTCCATCACATTCATCTCTTTGCCAAAATGCTTGGCTTGCCAGTCTTCAGTACCTAAGTCGTCGAAACAAGCACCTGCCTGGGTTCGATAATTATATTGATACTCTTGGCCATGGATGATATCAACCACACTTTTATAGCGAGATAGTGCTTCTGCACCTCCGCCGTGCACCGCACTGTAGCTGCTGACAATCTCGCGGCAGGGGTGTACTACATATGGGAATCGGGGATTCCGAGCAAATACTGTCAGTAGGCTGGTTTTGCCACAGCCCACAGGACCACGCAGTAGTAAGCCTTTATTGAGCTGGTAGCCGTTTTCCTCAAAACGGGCGTCCTCTGCAAAATACTTGCAGAGCAAATCAAGTACCTGGCAATTATGCTCATCTTCCTCGAAAGGCCTGTCTAATACCTGTTTTGCTTCTTGATGAAACCACTCCTTAATATCCTCGGCTGAAAAGGGTTGGGGCTTAGCAGTCATCTTGAGCCGTTGGGTATACCAAATAGTATAGGCTTGAGTGTATTTTTGCTGACGCGCTGCCTGAAGTAACCGCTCTATTTCCCAGTCATGGAGCGTCAATTCTCTGGAGGGACTCTCATAAAATTGATTAGGAGCCGGAATTTCCAGTTGAATTTTAAGCGTGGTCATTCGCGTAGCTGAGACGGGCTGGGAGAATGGTTCGTTGGCTGGCAGCAGGGAGGTTAGCAGAACGGGAGTGTGTAGCTTGTGCATGGGAATGTTTAGATGGCTGACAGAAGTTGATCCACCGTCCAGCAATGGTGTACTTAATTATTTCAATTGCTTTCTGCTCGGAGCCTTTAGCAAGCCCTGCTAGACTATCGAGCCCAGCTTGCTCACTTACATCTCCCAGATAAGGTCTTTTAGCCTCTCGCAGCCATTCTCGCCATAGCACCCAGTTTGTTTGAAAGGCACTGGTGTTGAAAGGCAATTTCAATGAAGTTGAGAGGTCAGCTAAGGCATTCATTTGATGAGAAGTGCCCTCTGAGCAGGAGGGGGACAGTGCAATGTTAGCTGAGGCATGAGAGGCGTGAGGCTCTGGGCGACTATTATCACTGGCAGTAGTTAATTTTTTTTTATTTCCTCTCTTATTTAAAATTTGCACGCTCGCCCCAGAGGCGTGAGCCTCTAGTTTCGTTTCATTTATTTTTGACTTAGAGTAGTAATGGCTATTCTCAGGGGGAAACTGTGGCGATAAGGGAGGAGAATCCCCTAGGAAAAAGGGGGTATTTAATCCCCCCCTTTTGCAAGGCTTTTCTGCCAGAGTTTTCTGTTGGTGGAGTTAAAAAATACTGAGTAGTGCATCCCCGTCCTTGGCCATTTCGATAATCGATAAGTCCAGCTTCTTTAAGCCGCCTACGCGCTGTATCGAATGGATCTTTGCTGCGTAAGCCTAGCCTTACCAGTAAGTCATCCACGGAGTAATTGAAAGGATTCTTCCATCCTAGGGTATTACTTCGGTCAATGAGACGAAAGTAGATGGCAACTTCGAGTGGCGTGAATGAGAATTCTAGATCTTTTGTCCAGAAGCGAGTAATCAAGAGGATGTAATTCATTAGTAATGTGCGTTTGAAGTTAAAAAATGAGCGCAGGTAGCTTAGAGTAGGCACACAGAGAGCCCTGCACTCAAAATGAGCTTGGTTTGCATTGAGGAAAGAAGGGGGGAGAAACCTCTGGGCGCCTTAGCACACAGGGTATTTAACCAAATACATATAGCCAGTCACCGTGTATGACAGTTTTCAGCACTAGCTGAGCACTGCTCTAAAAGCTTCAATGCTATTGTTGGATACTATAGATACTATGTTGCTCACGTTGCTCCAAGTCTCCTAAAAAGTAACGAACGGCCTTTTCACTAACCCGATATGCTTTTTTTGCAGCACAGATGTAAGCAATTTTTCCTTCGGTAATCAATAATCTGGCGGTACTGACGCCTACTTGCAAGCGCTTGGTAAGTAGTCCATCATAAGGCAAGGAAGGATCTGGCTCGCCTTCGATGCGGTAAAGCACCATTAGAGCCTTCTGTTCCGCCTCAGCATCAGCTTGGCGTTGGAGTTGAGTTTCTAGCAGTTTTGTTTCAAGCGCTTCGTTTTCAATTTCGAGGCGGCCGTTGGAAGTAATAAGCCGGAGCATAAAGCAGTGATATGTATGAGGGTTAATGGAAGAGGACAATCATGAAAGAGTGATTACTAACCGCATTCTAGACGGTACACTAGGGAGGTGAGTAGTAAGGCATTTCTTAGATGTTTAAAGTTGATAATGGTTGACTTTAGCGAAGTTTCGCCTTACTTTGTGGGCCTCATTAAAATCGGAAGCCTATGCAAACGTATAGAATACGATTTTATAAGTCAAGTAAAATCAAGTAAAATTTTACAATAATAAGTAAACCAAAAACATGGCTATGAATGAAAATGGTGAAGTGCCTTTCTATGAGAGAGTTAGGGCAAGGAGACGAGAGTTGGGACTCACTCAAGAAGAGTTTGGTCAGCGTATTGGGATAAGTAAAGCGGCTGTGTCGGCTATTGAGAAGGGAAAAAATGCACCTGGACCAGAGACTTATAGCCGAATGGTGAGTGAGTTTAACCTTGGTTCAATTCCTTCAGTCGGTTACATCCAAGAAGATGTAGATGTACCATTCTCAAATGGGTTAAAGCTGCCAGCTGCTAGAGGATATAAGGTGCCGTACTTAGAGCGCATTCGCCGTGACGAAATGATAAAGAAGGCATCACAGGTATTCACGAATCAAATTGACCTATATAATGGCCTGTCTACCTATCCATTAGGATTGCCCAAATTTAGTAAGCCCTATGACGGGAGCTTTGTTGTTGAGATAGGCAGCGACGATGCAATGCAGCCACTCTTAGGAAGTGGGTCTAAAGTTTTAGCCTGGCCTGTAGCTAAAGAAGAGTGGGGATACCAGGCACCAGGAGTCTATGTAGTCTTAACCAAGGATAGGATGATGGTTAAACGATTGAAGGACAATAGTCTCAATGAGAAGAAGAAGCTGACGCTACATCCAGAAAATACTAACTCAGGTTCAATTTTGACACTTTCAGAAAATGAGCTAGTAGCCATATGGAAAGTAGAGCGAATCGTTGATTCTCCCATCTCATAATAGGCAAGGCTTACTATGAAATATAACAATGTTCTGTAAAAGTCAACTTAAGTAAACTATATACTTTAAAGGTAGATGGAGCTGGTATTTCGTATCCGTCCTGAGCGTACCGATAAAAAGGGGCGTTCAGCTATTACAATTGACATTCACTGGGCTGGTGGGAGGCTGCAGCTTGCTACTGGTGAAAAGGTACAGCCTATTCACTGGCAGCCAACAAAGAGTAAGCGAGTAAACACCAAAGAGCCTGATTCAGCTAAATTGAACTTGGCACTTGACTCGTTGCAAACCCGGATTACAAAGCTCTTCACACTTGCTGAGGCAAGCGGGCAACCTGAGTCAAGCGTTTCTGCTAATGATCTGCGCGGCGCCGTTAGTAATAGCACTGTTCCTATTGAAGTGTCAGTGGTAGAAGCACCTCGGCATGACCTTGTATCCTTGCATGCTCAATGGAAACGTGAAAACGCCGGGCTTGCAGCACATACATTGAGGCGTTACGATCAAGTTATTTCGCACCTAGAGAAATTCCGTGCTGGCTTAACGGTCCACCAGCTCACTCGGCAATTGGTAACAGATTACCAAGTTCATCTACAGCAGTTGGGCCTGGCCGACTCCACTTTTTTAAACCATGTTAAGTTTTTACGTGAGGCCTATCGAACAGCAGGCTTAGCCGCCCCTAACTATTTAAAGTTTAGGGCTCCTGAAGCTAGACCTGTAGCACTACGGGCTGAAGAGTTTTTACAGCTAGTGCATCACAAATTTACTCCTTCCCAACAAGGCCTTGCTGACGAGCGAGACACATTCGTTTTGCAAACGCTAGTACTACTCAGGGATTCTGATTTGCGCCGACTGCGCCCGGCGTATGTTCGTCCCTTATTACTACAAGGATACGCAGAGCCGGTACCGGTTGTAGAAATGCCGCAGAAGAAAACCGATGAAGAGGTGGCAGTGCCACTGCCTCCCTTGGGTGCTGCTATATGGGAAAAATATGCAGGGCGTTTGCCTCTAGTTGCTCAACAAAACCGCAATGAAAGGTTAAAGCACATGGCTGCAGTTGTCGGCTTAAACCGCGAGTTTGTAAGCGTGCGTTGGGTCGGTGGTGAAATGCATGAAACAGCAACACCGTTATCCGCTGTAATGACGACTCATGTGGCCCGACATACAGGGGCAGACCTTTTGTTAATCGGTTCTCATGGTGATAGGAACCTAGTGGAGGTAGCATTAGGCCATACTCGCTATACATATGGTCGTGATTCTATCGTCCGTTACGGACCCTCTATCTTAGATGCTTGGATGCGCGTATTAGGGGCTATCTGTTCTCATGAATGTTAATCATTGATCATCGCGTTGTCAACATCGTCTGCCGCATTCCTGACGACCATCCCGACGCTCAACACCTACGCCACAAGCTGACCATCATCAACCAGAAGCACCGCCGCGGCCTGCTCACCGACGCCCAGGCCGAGCTGCAGCGCCACGAGGCCCAGCAGGCCATTCAACGCCAGTTCCAGCCCGACTGGCAACCCAGCAAGGCCGCCCAGCAACAAATCAGCCAGCGCCACCAGCAGGCTACCCTACGCTTCGCCGAGAAGTTAGGCCTCGAACTTTAGTACCTCGGTGCCTGAAAGAAAAACGTGGTGCGTGTAAATCACATCATGCAATGTGAATGGCTGCCGCCTGTTGCTGAAGCAGACTAACGCAGTTTCCGGTTATTTAGTAGCTCCTCCAGCGAGTAGTACCGCTCGCCAGTGTTGTTATCAGTTGGATGGGGCTTAAGCGGTAGTGGTCCCAATGTTGGCTGGTAACCATCTGGATTATCCTGCTGCGGTGTGAGCACGTAGAAACGCTGTACCTTACGATAGTCGCCCTTCAGTCTAGTAGTTACAGCCTGCATGTAGCTACTTAGACGCACTTGCTGGCTGATAGGAAGCTGTATACTTAGCTTAACAAGCTGGGCAGAAAGAGGCTGCTGTGGATCAAGGATTAAGCCCGCCGGCGACACCACCTGATAGAGCCAGTGCATATGGCCACCCCCTGCCTCCCGGAAAGTCAGGTACCCATTCGGGTTCTGGCAATAGGGCTCTACTATGTCCCGGTTCAACTGTATGCTGTACACGCCATGCTTATGCGTGTACTCACTACTCTTGCCAATGGGTAGGGATAGTACAGTTCGGTCCATGATCAAGCCAAGAGGTCAAAGAGGAAGTTAGCTGCCGCCAGTTGCCCATAAAAGGCTGTTAAATCACCGTAAATTCCAGCGTCTCAAAACAGTATTAGCTCTTCTTCCGGGCCCTCGGTTTAGCTGGTTTTTTTAGAACCGGTTTTTCCTGGGCATTCTGCTCCGCGATCATTCGCTTCACCGACGCCTCCAGCAGTTCCACCGGCCACCGTAGGGGCAGGGAAAAGCCGTGCAAGGGCGTATCCTGCACTTTGCTTAATAACATGCCACGGGCCGTTGAGTAGGCCACGCCTCCTAGCATCACCATCATTTCGTGAGTTGGAATTGGGTCGGACGTCGCTTCAATCGTGGCCAAATGTTCATCCAAGTTGTCTACCTGAAAGTCAAAGTACAGTTGAAAGCGTCCGGCTACGCCCGTGGGCTCGCCCTCTGGGCACAGGCCTTGGCAGTTCACATGCACGATGTAAGAGATTCGCTTCTCAGCCGTTGTGAACTGCGGAAACAGCCAAGCCTGCTCCGGAAGGGCAATGCGCTCCACCACTCGTCCCGAATCGTCGGCTGAGCTGATGCAGCACTCCAGAAAGGTGGCCGTTACTAAGTGTATTTGCTGTAAATCAGGAGCTGCCATAATGTGTGCTTTATGCAGGCTGTGCTTCACTTTCGGCTGTCTTCTGACGCGCTCTTGGTCGTAGCTGGCCACCCATGTAAACCACAGCAGATCCTCCCTGTAAGGCCAGCAGCTGCCGCACCTGCTCGCGTGGCAGCTCCTGCTGCACCCGGGGCAGCACTATTACTGGGGCAACTGGCTCCTCTGCCAACGCCTGCAGCTTGCGCTGCGTGCGTGCTGGCAACTCCGCCCCGCGCTGCGCCAAAATGGCTGCCAGTCCCTGGATTGAACAGACCAGCTGTAGCAGCAGCACATTCGAGTTCGAGGGCATTTCGCCGGCTTCGTACTGCCGCCACTGGTTCACACCCAGGCCCAGCAGGTCCGACATTTCCCGCATACTCAACTCCAACTCCTCGCGGCGGTACCGCAACTGCTCAGGCGTTGGAACCCGGTGCGTTTCGCGCCATTGCGCGTGCAGGCGGCTGATAAATTCCTCGTCCTGCTCGTTGGTCGTGAATTGCTCACCGGTGTCCTCACATTCGTACACCGGAGCCGTTACCTCAAATTGTTCGCCGCGAAAAGTATAGCGTTGCGTGTCCTGGATTTCTCGGACAGCACCGCCAGTGAAAGGGCTAACCATCATGTAAGTCAGAAGAAAAGGGGGGAGGGGAAGTAACAGCTGCCACCACGGCCTCACGGCCGGAATGGAAACCGGAGCGGGTGCTCTTCAGGATGAAAGGAAATGCAGATAGGGGCGCCGTTGAACTCGCCGAGCTGCATCTTGATGTACACCATTATGCCGCTTACCAAGGTGCCGAATACCCAAAGCTGTCCTTTTCCGGGGGGTGGGTTGTCTGTATCCGGCGAGGTCCTTGGCAGTAGTCATAGTACGTGAGACGACGGATATAAGGTAAACGGTCAGCTGGTCGGATATCCAGGTCCAGCAAGGCCTGACGATTCTTCGGACGATTCAGAAAGACAATCGGTAGAGAAGTAGGATTAAAATCCATCCGACTGTGCAAATCCCGTAGAAACTGCTCTATCTTGGCTTGAGCAGGTAACGAATCAGTGTCCAAAACTGTGATACTTTAAGCGTAAATGCAACGAAAAAGTTGCAAATATTTTTTCAAATTTTGTGTAACACTTCTGATTCGGGCCCGTCATCCTGCCACAAATGCCGCAAGTTCCCCTCCATTCAACTCCTCCCGGTGCAGCCGCCAGTTCGGCATAAACTGATCCAGCAGCGTCCGGAAACGCTCATTATGCTTCCGCTCCAGCAGGTGAATTAGCTCGTGCACTACCACGTACTCCAGCAGATGTGGGGCCACCTTGGCGAGTTCCAGGTTCAGCCACACCCGCCGGGCCTCTATGTTACAGGTGCCCCACTTGGTTTTCATCAGCTTCACCTGCCAATCCTGTACCTGCACCCCAATGCGGGGCTCCCACTTGGCAGCCAGCGCCGGCAGCTGCTCCTTCATCTGCTCCCGGTACCAGCCTTGCACCACCCGACCCCGCGCCACCTCGTCACTACCGGGGCGCACGTAGAGCGTCATGTGGGAGTTGCCACGTAGCTCAATCCGGTTGAAGCCCGTGGTGATTTCGCGCACCTCCAACCTGTAGCGCCGCCCCCGGAAGTAGTGCGTTTCCCCATCCACATACTGGCGTAGCGGCTGCCGCTCTTGGCTCTCAAACTTGGCTTGCTGAGCGTGTATCCAACTCAACCGCCCAATTACCAGCCGCCGCACTGCATCGTCGTCCACTTGGAGAGGAGTAGCTACCCGCACCTTGCCATCCGGCGGCAAAACAGCCAGGTGCACATTGCGGATGTTCTTGCGGATAATGTCAACCTGTAAATCCCCTACCAACAGCTGCTCGACCATACCTGCAAAATATACTAGGCTGTCCTGAAACAGCGTATTAAAACGTGTGCTTTTTTACCAAGCGAAGTGCCACGGATGCGTTTGGGCTATTTGTCAATTCTCAGAGCTTCGTTTGCAGAAAGCGTGCAAGCACCACGTAGGCAGTCAGCATCAGCAGCATTTTCAAGATGAAAAAGCCCCAGGTAACTTTCTCCAGCAGGGGCGGAGCATGTACATCTTTTGTCTGCAGTTCCCGCTTGGCTGTCGCTTGCGCAGCAGCAGCAGTCGAATCTATACCCCGAGCCTGCGCAGTTTCATATTCCCGCTTATACAGGGCATCGGCCTGGTTTTCGCGGATACGGTAGAACATGTATAGCCATATAGCCTTCACAATATACTGAACCAAATCCAGGCCTAGCCCCAGCACCGCTAAGAGCAGCGCCCAAACAAGAGGCATCGGCAAAAGTGTTTTAGCCCCTTCTGGGTTCTTGAATATCCATACTGCGGCCACCGCCCCTAGCCCCAGATTGCGGGCAATATCCTGAGCCTGCTTTGCCGTCTCGCCAAAATCAGACAGGTAGGACTGTAATGGCTTTTCCATTGCGCTTATTCTGGTATCGGCCCTGTGCCTCTGGTTTTAAAAGAGCCCGGGCCACTCTTTGCCGAACTACGTCCCGATAGTTTACCCCCGGAAGAATAGGTACGAACTTCTTTCTTCGCTGGAGGCGCTGATTTCTTCGCGGGGGATGATGTAACTTTTTTTGGAGACGAGCCGCCCGTAGTTTTCGGGGTAGATGATTTTTTAGCCATCAGATAAAACTTGAAGTTTAGTGATGTACAAGGTAGAAATAACCGAACTAATCAATTATTACAAACTCTAGGCTGCCAACCTACATGCACTACAGCGTTTAACGCTTCTGGCGAGCCAGCGCAACAGTACGATGCGTTCCTACACCGTGTAAATCACGCACATATTCCATCAAGTCTTTCCAGGCTTGCCCGTTTTTTACTCTGTTGTCAAATAGCATCCTTCGCACTTTTCCTTTAGTGTCAGTAATGTGAGCAACCAATACCGTCCCGTCTATGCCAAATTCCTTTTTGTCCTCACTATCAATGCTCCAACCATCATGCTCCTCAAGGCGGCACTTGATGCCGTTCCACTCTAATATATTTCCCGGTACCCTCTGCCTGGTTTGATCCTGCACATAAGATGTGTATCTGACGCTGTTCGGGGTCGATTTGTAGAAGGAGGTTTCGATGTGATACAGTATAGTAGGAAGGTTAGACTGGTTCTGGGGCTGGTAGACATAACCGTCCGCGCAGATGCAATAAAATGCGGCGCTTGGAGCAGTCAAATTGGTAGATGCTGTAGTCAAAATTGAGGGGTGTGTTTTAAATTTCTGTATCAGTTTACTTGTACTCCCCGTGCAGCCGCACCACTTCCAGGAGCTTCTCCGCAGCTTCCTTGCTGAGCCCGCAGGCTACCACGGCGTTGCGCACCTCTATTTCCTTGACCCGGCTGCCAATCCAGTTGTCCTTCTTCACATACTGAATAGCGGCATCTGCCGCCAGTGCCAGCTCCTCGTTGCTGTCGAGTAGGTTGTAGAGAGCTTTGCGGCCAGGCGTGTCCACGGCGGCGGGGTAGGCCGGGCCGGTAGGCTTCTGCTTCTCCTTCATCTGCCGGCACATCTCCGTAATCTTAGCCAGATACTCCTCGTAGGCTTGGGCACCCTTGCGCCGCTCTTCCACCAGTGCCTCCAGCAGCTTCGACATCGACTCGTAATAGGTCGGGTCCGTAGCCGATTCCTGGATGATGAGGCGGCGCACGTTGTTGGCAATGGTTTCGGCCATGGCCTCCTTGCTGGCCCGCATCTTCTTGGGCAGGCCCTTGGTGGCCTCATCGGCTCCGTACTGCACTATCATCTCAATCAGCCCCAGGTCTTCCAGGTCGCCCAGCTTCTCGCTGTCCTCGGCCTTCACGTACATGTCCAACAGCTGCCGCATGTCGGGCTCGTAGGCCTTCAGGTCGGGAGCTTCGCCGCTCGCAATCTTCACCATTTCGCGCAGCTGCTCGTAGTGGTTCACCTCGTACTGCACCTGCTTGGCTTCGGCCTCATCGTAGCCCGCCGCCGGCAGTTCGGCCGCCAAATCCACGTAGGCGTGCAGCAGGGCCGAGGTGTATTTGTACAAATCCTGACGGCGGCCGGCGGTTTCGCGCAGGTCGTCGGCCTTGGCGGGGTTGCCGCAGAAGTAGCCGATGTACTGCTCCTGGGTAGGCGCGGTGCCCGCCGGCTCGCACAGCACCCGCAGCTGCTCGCGTACCTCCTCCAGCCGCTTGCGGCCGGCCGTCAGGCGGTTGGTCAGCAGCCCCTCCACGTCCTTCTTGTCGTAGCCGTCGAAGGCCCCCAGCGTGTAGTCCTTGATGGCCGACTTCAGCGACTCAAACAGGTCCTTATAGTCCACCACGTAGCCATATTCCTTGTCCTCCCCATCCAGCCGGTTCACCCGACAGATAGCCTGGAACAGCCCATGGTCCCGCATCTTCTTGTCGATGTACAGGTAGGAGGCCGAGGGGGCGTCGAAGCCGGTCAGCAGCTTGTCCACCACAATCAGCAGCTTCATCTGGGCGGGCTCGTCCACAAACTGCTTCTTCACCCGCTGCTCAAACTCGGCCGCCGACTCCTTGCCCAGCATCTTCTGGTAGGTTTCGTACTGCTGCAGCTCACTGGTGGCCGCGCCCGTGCCCAACGCCTGGCCCTTGGCGTCGCTGATGTGGGGCTCGTAGCTGGTCACGATGGCGCACTTCGTAAAGCCGTTGCTCACGAATAGCTCGTAGTACTTGCAGGCCTCGTAGATGCTGCCCGCCACCAGCATGGCGTTACCGCGCCCGCTGTGCAGGCGGGGCTTCAGGGTCATGTCCTCGATGATGTCCTTCACAATCACCTCCAGCCGGCCCTTCGAGCTGAGCACCTGCTGCATGGTGCCCCACTTCTTTTTCAGGGCCGTGCGGGTGTAGTCATTCAGCCCCGAGGTTTTGGCCTCAAACCAGGCGTCTATCTTCTTCGGCGAGCCGATGTACTGGTCGATGTCGCGGGCCTCGTAGCGCAGCTCCAGCACCACGCCGTCGCGCACGGCCGCGTCCATCTTGTAGGTGTGGATGAAGGGGCCGAAGGTTTCCAGCGTGCTGCGCTTGTCGGTTTTGAGCAGGGGCGTACCCGTGAAGCCCAGCAGCGTGGCGCCCTCGCCCAGCAGCTGCTTCATGGCCTCGTGCAGCTTGCCGCTCTGGGTGCGGTGACACTCATCCACCAGCACCCACAGTTCGCCCTTGGCCTTGAAACCGGCGCTGCCGGCGGCACTGGCCAGCTCCTGCAGGTACTCCTCGTAGCCGGCATCGTCCTTGCGCCTTCCGAACTTATGAATCAGGGAGCACAGCAGCCGCGGCTCAGCCTTGTTGAGCTGCGTCACCAGGTCCTTGCCGTTCTTGGTGCGGTAAATGGTTTCCTGGACGCCGTTGAATACCTTCTCAATCTGCTCGTCCAGCTCGTCGCGGTCCGTGAGCAGCAGCACCCGGGCCTGGGGGCGGGTTTCCAGCAGCCACTTGGTCAGCCACACCATGGTCAGGCTTTTGCCCGAGCCCTGGGTGTGCCAGATGACGCCGCCTTCCTTGCGGGCCACGTAGTCGCGGGCGGCCAGCACCCCGAAGTACTGGTTAGGTCGGCACAGCTTCTTAATGCCCCTATCGAATATAACAAAGTCGTGCAGCAAACTCAGCAGCCGCTCCCGGTTGCACAGCTGCGTCAGGTGCTTGTCTAGGTCGTGGGCGGGCTCCTCGCCGTCTTCCAGCCACTCCAGGTAGTAGGTGGCCGTGGTGCCGGTGGTGCCGTAGCGCAAACCCTCGGTGTCGGAGCCGGCCATTACCAGTTGCATGGTCGAGAAGAAACCCTCGATAAACAGCTTCTGCTGATTGTCCAGGTTCTGGCGGATGCCCTCGTGCACCGATACTGTGCTGCGCTTCAGCTCCAGCACGCCCACGGCTATGCCGTTGAGGTAGAGCACCACGTCGGGGCGCTTGCTGTGGCCGCCGGGGCCGGGCAGCACCGTTACTTCTTGGGCCACGCCGTACTCGTTTTCCAGCGGGGCGTCCCAGCGCACCAGCTTCACCGTGACGTGCGGCTTGCCGGCCTCGGGCTGGACGGGGATACCGTAGCGCAGCAGCTGGTACACGGCCTTGTTGCGCTCATACAGGCTGACCGTCACGTTGTCAGCGGCCTGGTGCAGCTGGTGCAGGGCCCCGGTTATCAGGGCATCGGCGTAGCCCTGGCGCTTGAGGTAGTTGCGCAGCAGCTGGTCCTCGATGGGCGAGGTACGGGGCTGATTTTCCCAGTTGCCCAGGTAGGTGTAGCCGGGCAGGTCGCGCAGCAGTTTCACCACCCGGTTCTGGGTAGCCCGTTCTTTATCGCCGATGTTCATAAGGATAGAAAAGTATTCATGCTGAGCATGTGGCGCATCAAGCCAGGGTCCGGAGGTGCAGTCGAAGCATCTCTACCGCTTCGTTGCGCAGTTTAAGAAACAGAATACTTATACCAGCCGCAGCTTCCCAGTTAACAGCTGCTGCATCAGGCCCTGCTTGAGCTGCTGGGTCTTGGCGTGCTCAGCTTCCAGCGCGGCCAGGTAGGCATCGGCTTCGCTGAGCACGGCGGCAATGGCGCGCTGCTCGTCAGCGGATGGACATGTGATTTCAAAAGCCTTGAAGGTTGGAAGGCGGAGAGAATCTACAGTAGCTTTTACCGAGTTCTTGGTAGCCTCAACACCAAAGTTTAGAGTCATATAGTAGAAGACGAATTTACCAGATAACTCAGGAGAAAAATTACTGATTTTATATACACGTTGGTGGAAGTCGAACTTGCCATTGATATAATGAAAAATGCTGCCGATTCCACCTTCGCCAGGAATTAATATGGCCTCTCCATCAAATGAATAAGAGTTAATAGATTCTACTTTTTGAGACCTTACAAAGAAGGGGTATTGACCTCCTTCTATTTTATCCTCGTTGTTTTTTTTACCTGTTTTAATCTGGGTGAAATCTCCTAACCGCTTCACCTCCCACTCCCCTGTAAACCCCGGCAGGCGCTTCTTTTCATTTAGTAGCCCCTGCAGCAGCCCCTGCTTCACGGCCCGCTGTTTTGCCAGCCGCGCCCGTTGCGCCGCCAGCAGCGCATCCATTTCCCCCAGCGCGGCGGCTATGGCCTGCTGCTCGGCAAGGGGCGGGAGGGGGATTTGAAGCTTTGAATATTCCACCCCGTTAATGCCTGGCTGACCACTACGCATCGAGGTCATGCCTACCCATTTCCAATAGGGGCTGGTTTCCGTATAGGCTTTGAGAAACCGAGGATCTAGTTTTTTTGGGTTGGTAGTTATGCGTATCAGGAACCCGGCAAACACCAATTTCCCATTGGCTTCAGTATGCAGGTATGTCTTACCCGTACTCGCGCCAGTTCTAGCAAAGACAATATCGTTCGGAGCCAGGATGTAGTTCTCTGCGAAAACATGATTTACTGACACCTTATTATTGGTCAGTAACTCCCCATTATCTGAAATATCAGTGATGCGCAGATAAGTGGGCAGGGCTTCGGAATAACCTACAGCTGCTGCATTAATTCCATAATCCGGGCGTCGGGAAAGCAAGGGACTCAGCGCACTAGTATCCCACTCCTCCGGCAGCACGCCCAAATCCGTCACCTTATACCCGGCGGGTACTTGCGTAGTATCCATAGCTCTGTTGTCCTGGCGAATTAGTTAACCGAAAATCCCAGCGTGGCGAGGTAGCTGTTCACCTGGGCCTGCCGGGCAGCTACTTCCGCTTCCAGGGCGGGCAGGGGCTGGGCGTAGCGCTGGGCCAGCTCCGTGAGGCTGCGGGCCAGCGTGCCGCTCAGGCGGGCCAGCTCGTGGCTCAGGCCCTGCCGCAGCGTGGCCAGCCATTTGTCGTCCACCACCAGCGTACGCACGTCGTCCGGCTTCAACGCCAGGTAGCGCTTGGCTAGGCCGGCTTCCAGGCCCGCTTCTGCGTTTTTAAGCTGAGCTTTGGCCGCATCTTCCACTTCCACGGCCTGCGTGTAGGCGCGCAGCGCCGCTACCTCCTCCGCGTCGTCCGCATCCTGGGTTGCTGCTTCCTGGGTGCGGGTAGCCATGTAGGCATCCATCTGCTCCATGAAGTTCAGGAGTTCGGGTACTTCCAGCCCGTCGTTGGCCGGGGCGTCGGTAGCGGGGAGCAGCAGCTTGGCCGGCCGCCCGCGCCGGGCTTTGGTAGCCGCCAGGCTGGCCTGGGCCGGGGCGGCCTTCAGCCGCTTTGCTACCAGCTTGCGGTCTAGCTTACCGGTGGGGGCGTAGTCGGCCAGCAGGCCGTCCTCGCCGGCGTACTCTTCTTCCAGCTCCTCCCGCAGGCGGGTGGCTTCTTCCAGCGCGGCCGTGGCCTGGTCCAAGTCCAGCTGCTCTTCGGGCAGGTAGCGCGCCACCACCAGCTCCCGGGGCACCAACTCGCTGTTGTAGTGGCCCTTCTTGGTTTTGGTGAGCCGGGCCTTCCAGCCCTCGGCCACCACCTCATACACGTCGTCCTGCATGGTGGCGGCCCAGTAGTCCATCAGGTTCTGGTACACGTCGTAACAGTCCAGCAGCGGCAGCTCGGCCAGCGTGTGCAGCAAGTCCTCGGCCAGCAGCGGCAACAGCTGCTTGGGCTTGGTGTCGGCGCTCAGGGCGTGCAGGGTGGTGTGGGCCCGCTCCGCCCATTCCCCATACTTCGCCTCTATGCTCCGCTGAAACGCCTGAAACTCGGGGTGCTCAAACACGGTAGGGCGCACCGCCTCCGGTGCCACCCGCAAGCTTAGGTATCCCGGCCGGTCGCCGGGGCCCAGTAGCGCGTCGTGCAGGGCCGGGCACACCGCCCAGTAAGGAGCCAGCGCCGCCGCGTCGGCGGCCGGAATGCCCCCGCGCAAATGCGCGTCCAAATCCTGCTGCACCTCCCCGCCCTGGCTTTCCACGTAGCGCGGAATGTTCAGGTTGTAGCCGTTGCGCTCAATCTCCTCGTAGGGCACCATCCGCGCGTAGCCCGGCACGTCGCGCAGCTCCCCAAACACGTCCACGATGCGGTGAATGTCCTGCTCGCGCAGCCGGTTCTTGTTGCCGTCCTTCAGGTAGCCCTTGCTGGCGTCCATTAGGAAGATGCCCGTACGGTCGGCTGCGCCAGCCTTGTCCAGCACCAAGAGGCAGGCCGGAATGCCCGTCCCGTAAAACAGGTTCGGCGGCAGCCCGATAATGCCCTTCAGATACCCCCGCTGCACCAGGTTGCGCCGGATGTCGGCCTCGGCGTTGCCCCGGAACAGCACCCCGTGGGGCAGCACCACCGCCCCGCGGCCGGTGCCGTTCAGGCTGCGTACAATGTGCAGCAGAAACGCGTAGTCGCCATTCTTCACCGGCGGCACCCCGTAGCCCGTAAACCGCTCGTAGGGGTCGTGGGCCACATCCACGCCGTTGCTCCAGGCCTTCACCGAGAAGGGCGGGTTGGCCACCACGAAGTCGTGGGTTTTCAGTCCGCCGCCGTTGCCCAGAAATTTCGGGTCGGCCAGCGTGTTGCCCTTCTGGATTTCGGCCGTGTTGTAGCCGTGCAGAATCATATTCATGCGGGCCAGCGCGTAGGTGGCGTTATCCATCTCCTGCCCGTAGATGCTCAACTCTACCGGCGCCTCGTCGGCCGCCTTGAGTAGGAGGGAGCCGGAGCCGCAGGTAGGGTCATACACCGTCTGCGTCGACTTCGTAGCGTGCTCGATGCCAATCACCTTGGCCATCACCCGGCTCACTTCCGAAGGCGTGTAAAACTGCCCCTTGCTCTTGCCGCTCTCCGTGGCGAAGTGCTGCATCAGGTACTCATAGGCGTCGCCCAGAATGTCGTCGCCGTCGGCGCGGTTACGGCTGAAGTCCAGCCCCGGCTCCTCAAAGATGCCCACCAGCGCCGTCAGCCGGTCCACCCGGTCCTTGGGGCTGCTGCCCAGCTTCTCGGGGTCGTTGAAGCTGGCCACGTCAATGATGCCGGTCAGCTCGTTGGCCTTGGCCAGGCTGGCAATGACCATGTCCATGCCCTCGCCGATGTGCTTGCTGCCCTTCAGCGCCACCATATCCTGGAAGCTGCCGCCCTCCGGTATCACAATCACCGAGTCGTCGCGCCCGGCGTACTTGTCACTCACGTATTTCACGAACAGCAGCGTCAGCACGTAGTCCTTATACTGCGAGGCATCCATGCCCCCGCGCAGCTGGTCACAGCTCTTCCACAACGAGCTGTACAGTTCACTTTTCTTAACGGCCATAATCTGGGTAAAATCTAAATCCTCCCTTCCTGTCACAAACCAGCAGCGGGAGGGAAGATAAAAGTAGCCGTTTGGTCCAGGAAATCGGTCATCACGCCTTTAATTGCTCCCATAATTACTATTTTGGATGGCTTAATCACCTTAATGGGTTTTATGTCTACTCGCCGATATGTCTACTCTAGATAATCAGACCTTTAGAATATTCTGTCTCCGCTCAGTAGCAAAGGCAAAAGGCTGTTCTGAAAAGCAGCTTGCTCACTGGCTGAAGAGTGGAGGATATCCTATAACCCGGCATCGGCAGCTGCCGTTTCCTCAGAGTGCTTATCTACAACTGATACAGTATGTTGAACAGGGGGTAGCTTGTCAGTTTGATACGGCTACCGTTCCTACTTACGAAGAACTTCTCCGGAGAAGAAACGAACTCGACCTCCAGCTGCAGCGCCTTCGGCGTCAACTCATGGAGCAGAACCAGGTCGTAGCCCGGTATCGTGCAGAAGTATCAAAAAATCCAGAAGGCCCCCAGCTCGATCTTCAGTTAGCAGACATAGAGAAAAACCTGGATACCATCCGGCAGCAGCTAACCCCGGGCAGCAAGCTTGATTTGCTAAGCCTGTCCAATGAGTATCAGCATGCGCAACAGAAAAAACAGGCAATAGAAAAACAGTTGAAAAAATGGTTGGATACCGGTTTGCTGCAAAAGCAGCAAAAAGCAGAAAAAGCGCTACAAGCCATTCGCACTGTGCATCAACGTGTCGAGTCCGAACGAAATGAAGTGAACGGGCTGGTAATGCAGCATACGAAAAGGCAGTTGGAGACCGAAAAAGCCAATAAGCAAAGTCGGCAGCCAATTGTTAAGAGCGAAAAAAAGCCAGCTACGGTAGCAGAAAAGGTAGCAGAGAAAGTAAAAATCATTCAACCCAAATCGGCTAAGCAACCCGCAAAGCTTACCACTAGGCTAAGGCTGCCCGTTTTAGCACCTGCGCCACTCTCTGGTCTGGAGCAATTAATTACGGTAGAGTGGAAAGACATCCAGTTTTGTGATGGTGGCTTACTTATCCGCCACCGGGGTTCCTTTCTCAACCGCTTTTATTTCCCCGAGGCCCGCCAATACCTGAACCTGGTCAAAGCGCACTACACTTTCCGTCAGGCGCCGCCCCTGCAAGTTAAAATTCAACAGCGCACAGTTAGCACTATCCTGAACCGGGAAGTGGTGCTCTATTACATCCGGTTCCTCTCGAACACGGGTAAGTTGCCGAGTATCTCTAGTCCGGACGATTCTGGTTTGGTCATCCATAAGTTTGCCCAGTACACCAAACAGTATTACCGTAACCACCTGCCTGATTTCTTTCGAACTACGAGTATGCGCTACTTGTGCGAGGCCATGGACGAGGAATCCTGTATAGTGCCCACGCCCGAGCAGGTTATCAACTCTAATGGAGTTAATGGTATTCACGATTCTTTCCTTTTCACGCTGAAAAGCCCAAAGGCGGCTTATATCATCTGGGAAAGCGCGGAGGAGGGTAAGGCTACTTATGTATTTAAAAGCACCATCGCCACCCTGGCACAGTCGCTCCAGAACATATACAACTATATCGTCAACGATACGGTGAACAAGCGGAGCACTCTATGCCGCAACCACCGCCTTCAGGAGCAGCTGGGTATGGTTGACTGGATTTCGCATACCAACTATTCCGAATGGAAGCAACGAATAAGACCTTATTGCTGGCAGCCAACTCCAACGCGTGCCCGTCTGCAAGCCAGTTAATGTTATAAAACGACGTAGGTTTTTCTAGCTGAATATGTGTCCTGCTTAGGGAGACGCTGGCAAGTGCGTTTAGTCTGTTATCGACCTCGTCTTCAGTAGCTGGCTCAGCTGTACCACCAGCCGGTCCATTTCAGCTTGCAAAGCTTCTCGCTTGCTTTCTTCCTTCTACGCCAGCGCGTACGCTTTCAAGGCCGTAGCTCGGCCAGCTTCCGTAGCCGTTACGTGTGCCTGGCTGCCAGCATATCCCGCCGTATTCGTAGTGCCTGCACAGAGGCCACGCCAGCAGCGGCGACTCACCAGGATTCAGTTTTTCAATCATGGGCATTAGAAGATAAAACTTCTCACTATCCGTTTCGGCTAGACCACCTCAGACCAAGCCTTCTGAAGTTTAGGTACCTATCCTAGACTTAGTATAATTATATACTATTGGTTGATTGGGAGGATGCATATCAGAGTAATATCATGTTAGGTAGTCGTATGTAATTCGAACTAGATTCTATACTTTGCTTATCTGTCTTCCTTGTGTTGTCCTATTTCTAGCTGATTTGAAATTTTTATAAGATATGCCTCAGCTACAGGCCGGTTATTTTATCGAGGAGTTGCTTCCGATTATTGCCGGTTCTCTTGATATGCCCAGCCCTCACGAGCATATTCGGCTCCTACTGCACAACTTGAGTTATTTCGAGCTGGAATGTACTATCCCTTTAAATGGTCCCGGCGACGAGCCTGATTCGCTACTGGCGGTTGCCAGTAATTTAGTTAGCCGCGGCCTGCCCACCCGGGCACCACTTACCCTAGCTCAGCAGGTGCTGCGCTACGCCTGGCCGGAGCCGGTTGAGCATACCACCGACACTCAGGGAAATTTGCGCTTTCCCCTTCTTCCTAGTGTTGATAATCAGGAAGTAGTTTCTATGCTATGGCGGGCTCTACACCTCATCGAGCCCCGCATCCAACCTACGGCAGCTATCCTGCATGAACTGGCAAGCTGGGAAAGTCACGGCAGTGATTTAGAGAGACGCTTTTTCACGCAGACCATTCGAAAGGAGTTCGGTCCCGCTTTATGGCAGTTGCTTGCCCCGCAAACCTCCTTACGTTCGATTTTGGAATTTGCCCCGGAGGAAGCAGAGCAAGTGCATAAAACGCTGCACGTAAACCCCAATGAATTCACCGAGCAGGACGCCGATTTTACACTTGCCCTACCGTATCCCTGGTTCCGCACACCGCTAAGCCCACCTGTCCATGGCATAGTGGTCGAAATAGATGGCAGTCAGCATCTTGAGCCCAGTCAGCGCCAGAAAGATGCCCGTCGTGACTGGGCTACTGAACAGGCCCACTGGCTTACTGCCCGCCTTCCCTCAGCAGAGTTCGGTACTCCACAGAAGGCGTTAAGGCCGTTGCGCGAAGCAGTCGAGCAACACGAATACTTTGCGCACTTGGCAGCCAACTACGAGCAGCCCATGTACGCTTCTACTGCGGGGCTTCAGGCTCAGCAACTCCTGCTTACTCCCTTAGCCGTGGCGCGTCTGCAGCGCACTCTGCTGGAATGCATCAGCAATGGGCTGTTGCCCCTACATAAGTCAGCCTGGCACCTAGTCATTGTCGAGCACGACGTTCCGTGTGCCCACCTGTCCGTGGAAGCTTTGCAGGAGTTAATGCTGGAGCTGTTCGACTTGGAAGGTCGTGAACGACATTTACCGGAGATTCGCCTCCAGGTTTTTGCTTCGCATGAGTACCTGCACGCGGCGCTGCATACCGCTCCCGGTCATGCGGTGCAGCCACTCAGCATGGCCAGTCTCGCAGCGCCGGCCGACTTGGTGCTGGATGTGGCCATGCTGCAACGTCCTGGGTTTACGCCATCCTCGCGGCATTTGCCAGGCCAGGCATACGTCAGCATCCGCTCCGCCTATGCTCCCCGCGCCGCCCGGCGGTTTCAGACTGCGGCCTTGGTAGCGTACCCGCCCATAGTACAGGAGTACGACCGGGAAGATGAGTATGAGTATCCCGAGCTACCCGGCCGCAAGGAGCCACTGCTCTATTTCCTGCAGAATATTTTCCGCAAAGCCGACTTCCGCGAAGGTCAACTGCCTATCCTCAACCGGGGCCTGCAAGGGCGCAGCGTACTAGGTCTGTTGCCTACCGGCGGCGGCAAGTCCCTTACCTACCAGCTGGCTGCTCTCCTGCAGCCAGGCGTAGCCTTGGTGGTTGACCCCATCAAATCCCTGATGCAGGACCAGTACGAAGGCCTGCAGAAGAACTGGATTGATGCCACCAGCTACGTCAACTCTTCTATTCGTACGGCTACCCAACGCGAGCTGCGCCTGCGCCGGCTGAGTCGAGGCGAGTTGCTATTCTTCTTCATCTCGCCCGAGCGCATGATGATTCAGAGCTTCCGGCAGCAGCTGCAGCGTATGCGTAGCCCCGATCGGGTTGCTACCCGCGTAGGCTTCAATTACTGCGTTATCGATGAGGCGCATTGCGTGTCGGAGTGGGGCCACGACTTCCGCACCCAATACCTGCGCCTCGGCGACAACGCCCGCGCCTACTGCCACACTTTCAACGGCAAGTCCGTACCTCTCTATGGCCTAACGGCCACCGCGTCCTTCGACGTGCTGGCTGATGTGGAGCGAGAGCTGCGCCTCGACCCTGATGACGTGGTGCGTACCCGCACCACGGAGCGTAGAGAACTGAGCTACCGTATTATTGACGTCAAAACTAACGAGTCACACCGTCATGAAAAAGACCCTCTGGGCGCAGCTAAGCATCAGGAGCTTCGTCACCTGTTGCAGAATTTGCCGTACTCCCTGGAGGAGCGTATTGCCACTGCCGAGGAAGCCCGCTTTATACCCCGCAGTTTCCAATCCGACTCTTTTTACCAGGAGGATGAAGGGCGCTATCCGCATGCCGGACTGATTTTTTGCCCCTACAAATCCGAGCGGCACGCGGCGGGGGTGCGCAGCATCCATACTATGCTCCAAAATGTAGACACGCTACCGCTACGGGTGGGGTACTTCATGGGCAGCGACCAAAACGATACCGATAAAGACAGCGCGCAAAATGAGATGGAGCGCATGCAGACGCGTTTTGTCAGCGACCAACTCAACCTATTGGTAGCTACCAAGGCCTTTGGGATGGGTATTGACAAGCCCAACGTCCGCTTCACTATTCATTACAATTTTCCAGGCTCCATTGAGAGCTTCGTGCAGGAAGCTGGCCGTGCCGGCCGCGACCGGGCCTACGCGCTGAATTACGTGCTGTTCCATGAGGCAGACCGCCGTATTCAGGAGCAGTTTCACCAGAACAGCTTCAAAGGCCGCAAAAAGGAAGCCCTGGTCATGCACGAGTTGCTGAGCCGGGTGACCTTTCCGGCCTTGCAGCAGTGCGCCGAGTTGGCTGAATACCTGCAGGAAACCTTCTCACTACCTGTAACCGTTAGTCTCTTCCCTCGTCCTGGGCAGGGAGAACCTCGTTTCCTCTACGTCAACCAAAGCTTCGGCGTCGGCTATGGCCGCGTCGATTTTAGCAACCCCAAAGCGCCGGTTGCTTCCCTAACGAACAAGCACGAAAGTATATCCGTTGAGCAGGCGCAGGCTTTGCTCGACTGGTTGGTGCAATACCTCCTCGAAGAAACACCTGATGATGCGCTGGCTTCTCAGGCTACCCTGGCGGAGTGGCTGGCAACCCGAACCAGTGCCTCCTCCACGCTTGGCATTGTACCGAAGTTAAGCCAGGTGGCCATAGGCGAACGTCCTAACCCGCTCACTATTGGTTTTGTCAATGGATCCTACAGTGAAATGGCGGAAATAGCCGCTTCCTACGGCTGGAAGCTGACCGAACCCTTGCTCAAACAAGCTGCCGCATACACAACCACCGACCAGGAATTTCTGAATAACCTCCGCCAGCAGCTGACACCGGAACCACCTAAAGAAGTATTCGATGCCCTCCGCCGTAATTATCCTCGCATCCGCGAAGAGCAGGATACCTACAAAGCAGTTCACCGCCTCTGCCTATTGGGCGTAGTCGAGGACTACACCATCGACTACGGGGCCCGTACGCTCACGTTATTGCTAGCTCCCCGGCCCGCTACCGATCAGCATTACCTCGACCGGCTGGAAGACTACTTTCGGCGCTACACCACGGCCACTAACGCCCGCCAGCTGTGCGAGCAGACGGTGCAGCGCGAAAAGGGGGAAACCTTATTAGAGAAGTGCCTGGGCCAGGTTCTGGATTTCACCTACTCTGAAATTGCTGCTAAACGCAGGCAGGCCATTTTAGAGATGGAAAACGCTTGTCGTAACGGCTTGAAGGGCGACGACCTAAGCGAGTTCTTCGACCTTTATTTCAACTCCAAGTATGCGCGTCCTCACCTGCTGCCTGAAGATACCAAGCAAGGCACCCATTTCGACCAGGAAATTCTGTGGAAATACCTGAAGTATATGGCCGAGCCACCCGATGGACTGGGCAAGGAGAAAGACAACATCAAGCACCTCCGGGGCGCATGCGCCCGGCTGCTGCAGGCCGCTCCCAACAACGGCGCCCTGTTGCTGCTTGATGGGTTTGCCATGTTATTATTAGAGAAACACAAACCCCCGAAGAAAGTGGACCCACGATTAGAGGAAGTTGGGCGCCGCAAAATCCGGGACGGTCTGGTGGCATTCTACGAGCAGACCCAGCTTACCGAAACCGAGCTGAATGAGTTGGCCCGGCGCTATGCCACTGAAATCAGCCACTATGAGCCCTCCCTGGGGCCTTACGTGCTCGACCATGTCGTTGATTCCATTCTGGTCGATATCAATAGCAAATGGCTGTTGACTTTCAATAAACGCTTCGACAACCGCACCTCCCTGGCCTAGTCTGGCACCTTATAACATCTATGGCAGAACAACCTACTTCCACTCTCGATGTCCTGAAGCGTGAGCTAGGGCGCCTCAAGAACTTTACTGATGAAATCGGCCGCGCTAAGGATAGTGCCTCCGAGTCTCGTGATGCCGCCGATGCTGCCATCCGGGCTGCCGAAGCTGTACACGGACAGCAAAAAGCCTTGCTGGCTGATCTGCAACGGGAACACAAGAAAAGCATCGACGGCCAGAGTGAGCTGCTCCGCCAGAACTCCAAGCAATGGGCTGAGGCGCTGGACAAGCAACTGCAGCTTGCCCTGCGGGAATATGGCAAGCAAACCAACGAGCTGGAAAAGGCCATCGAAGCGCTGCGCAAAAATGGGCAGAGTCAGGGCGACGTTCTAACCGGGCTCAGCGACCGGCTCCAGGTAATCACAGCTAGCCTGACCGCCTTCCGGGACGCCATGAATGCGGCTCGGTTTTCCGACCGCCTGGAATCTATCGACGCTCAGCAGCAGCGGATTCACCAGTCTACGGAGCAGAAGCAAACCACTACGCTGGAGCGACTCACGACCTTGGATCAGGCACTGGCCCGGCAGCAACAGTATCACTCGCAGCGGCACGAACAGCTTCAGGAGCTGATTGCTGGCTTGCAGCAGCAAATCACTTCGCTAACTACCCGCTCCACCATTTTGCAGGTAATAGCACTGCTAGGTATAGCCGCATCACTTGCCGTTGCCATCCTTAAGTAATACTCTCACCTCATCAACCTCTACTGCATGGAAAATTTTACCCCCACAGTTTCTGTCAGTTCGCAAGTAACACACAGCCTGCTGGCGCGTCTGCTGGCTCTGGCTTACGTTGATCAGGAAGTAGACCTGCGTGAAGTAGAGCTGATCTACAGCATCGCGCTGGAGCGCGGCGTTTCCAAGGAGGCGTTGGAGTCCATCATGTTGCGCCCTCACTCCGTCAGTACTACTCTACCTAGCACCCCACACGAACGGGTATCCCACCTCTATGATCTGGCCCGCCTGATCCTAGCTGACGGCATTATCAAAGAGGAGGAGCGTGCCATGTTGCGCCGCAGCGTGCTGCTGTATGAGTTTGCCGAAGAGAATGCCGACGGTATTGTCGATTTTCTATTGGAGCAGGCCCAAGCAGGCGTGGCGCCGGCCCAGGTGGTCCAGGTAGTTCAGGAATCCCTCTAACCGCAAGTACACCCGCATTCATTATGACTTTACTCAAACCTGGCCTCTTCAACCTGAAGCCAACCCCCGAACCTATTGCCGCCGAAAGCCCTGCTTTAGAGACGCTTGGCCGCGACGCATCTTTTGCTGACCGCGTGCTCAAAAAGCTCGGCTTAGTAAGCTCCGCCGCCGATAATCTTGAGTCGGAAAACTATGCCGACCCGGATTCTGTCCGCATCCAACGGACTATGCGGCAGGCCGGCTTCCGTGCGGCTGGTCAGCACAACGGCACCACGCACGGCCTGGAGGTAAACCTGACGCGCATCCTGGCCAACCTGCACGAGCAGTTCGACCAGAATGACCGCCAGCAGGAAACCCAACGCAAGCAAAAGCAAGGCGAAATCAACGCCGTTAGCACTGAAATCGAATATCGCCAGGATGAGCGGGCTACACTGGACAATAAGCTGGACGGCACTAAGCAGAAAATAACGGACATCAAGCACGAGATTCATCTGCTTCGCACTTCCCCCGAGGATATGCACCTGCAGGAGCCTTCCCGGCTGGCTCTATGGATTAGTGGCACTATCCTCGCCTTCCTAACTGTATACTTATTTGTCTTTTATAGCTCCGCTATCTACTCAGCTTTCTTCAAAAGCTTCGGTGCCGATGACCAGGCCGTGAGTCGGGCTATATTCGACGGCCAGGCCTTTATAAAAGCTTGGCAGGATGGATTTATGGAGGTGTTGCTCATGCTCACGCTTCCATCAGCCTTTTTAGGCCTGGGCTATATCCTGCATCAGTTTCAGAAGAGCAACTCGCAAGTCAAATGGTTGAAAATAGGAGGTATCATCTTGGTTACCTTTATTTTCGACTATGTCTTGGCCTATGGAATCTCCAAAAAGATTTACGACTTAAACAAAGCTGCGTCCTTTAAAGATATGCCCGATTATACCATGGGGATGGCTATAGTGGATGTCGACTTTTGGACTATCATCTTTGCCGGCTTTGTAGTGTACCTCATCTGGGGGCTGCTTTTTGACTTCTTCATGGAAGCCCACCGCCTTTCCAACAAAGTGGATGCGGCCATTACCGAGCGGCAAAAACAAATTCAGGAAAAGGAAACGGAGTGCATCACCCTAGAAGAGCAAATCGGTAAGGTGAAAGAAATCATCAAGAACTTGATTGCCCAGCGGCACCAGCTGGAGGCACAACTCATGGGTGTTATCATTCCAGCCCGCGAGTGGGCGAACTACCTTATGGAGTTCTGCGACGGTTGGCTATCCTGGATGACAGGTGCGGATATGTCGCACTACAAGCAAAACCAGTGCAAAGCCACCCTCGACCAGTTCATCGAACGTCATTTAGGTCAAAACACCGTTCTGTCTTACCGCTCTTCCGAAATAGATGGGCTGGGTATGCAAGGTCCATCTGCTAATTAACTCTCCTACCTGTTTTTACGAATGCGTTTCTCGAAAATTTTAGCTCTTGGTTTCTTAGCGGCCTCAGCAGGCTTCAGCTCGTGTGAAGGAAAAAGGGGGGCAGTAGAGACTGTCGGTGCCCCCACCGCTGCCACGCCTGCCAAAAGAACCAACCTGACTATCCTGCTGGATCTGTCCAACCGCATTAATGCGCGTTTCGGGCAGGATACCCAGCAAAACCGCGATGTGGCTATTGTAAAGGCCGCTTCCACCTGGTTTAAGAGCCACATGGAGAAGCAGGGTGCCCTCAAAGCCAAAGACCGATTCGCCATCTACTTCGAGCCCCAGCCTCAAATGGATGCGAACCTCGATCAAGTAGCCCGGTCGCTACAGGTAGATCTGGGCAAACCCGAGATGGACCCTAAAGCCAAAAAGGAGGTATACAATAAATTGGTAGCGCAAACTACAGCCGGCGTAGAGCGTCTGTACGAATTCGTAAAACAGCAGCCGCAAGATGGCGCCGACCTGTGGGGCTTTGCCAAAGAGAAGATGGCTGCCCGTTGTATCATGGATACCTCCATGTACCGCAACGTCCTCATTGTTGTGACCGATGGCTACCTGGACCACGTGCGCAACCGTAGTATGCGGGATGGCAACAAAGCAGCGTTCTTTAACGATACCTATATTCAGAATGAGTTGGTGAAAAAGGGGCAATTCACCGCCGCTAACTGGGCTGCCAAGTACGAGGCTGGCAAATATGGCTTATTGGTTCCACCCGGCACCAATCTGAAGGGGCTCGATGTGCTTGTACTGGAGATCAACACGTATAGCCGGCCGCCTTTTTACGCTGATATCGTGAATCGCTACGTCACAGATTGGTTTAAAGCTATGGGTGCAAACCGAGTTGAGGTACGGGCCACGGATGTGCCGACTTACACAGAGGAGAATGTAAAGGCGTTTCTAAAGTAGGAATACAGCCAAGTATACTGTACTAGAGTGACGTTCGGCTGTTGAATCATGAAAAATACAGCCATCTATTAGGTGGCTATGTTTTTAAGCTTCAGGATTAAGGAATTTACAGAAGCATTCCCTGACTCCAAAACATCCTCATATCAGCCTACATACATCCATTAGGTCGAACTAGCATCTCTCCTGTATACCTAATTTCAAAAATTACATGACCTTACTCCAACTTCTTGAGGCATTATCATATATAGCCACTATCCTAGGGGCTGGGGGACTACTGTTTGCGTTGCGTAGCTGGCAGAGCTCCCGCGACAGCCTGCATCACCAAGTCATCATTAACTGTACTAGCCGATTTCAGGAGCTAAGCCCAAAGCTCGCTCAGCTTCCGCTAGCCAACGAAGCGTTGCAGCAATATCTGGAGCTATGCAATGAGGAACTCTTCTATTTCGAGAGCAACTTTCTGCCCCAGCCTATTATAGACGAATGGCTCGATGGCATGCTGAGCTTTATCTGCTTGCGGCGGAAAGACGGCTCATATTTCCAATTGGTGGCAACTACTTCGTCTTCAGTGCCCGACCTTTCGCCTCCCTTTTCCGCTGAACACCAGCTTCTCCTTGAGAATTATCCCCGGCTTGATTACGCTTTCCAATTAACGCCGAAAGCTGAGAAAGCAATTGACAATGTTCTGCAACAGCATGGGTCTAAGGCTGCTCGTGCCCAGATGGTTCTGACGGTGATAGATAATCTTCAGTCCTACAAGGAGGAACCTTTTCTCAAACACTTGCGCCGTGCTCGGAAGGTTATCAATAAACTGAAGAGCAGGTAGCCAATACCTTTCGACTACTTCAAATTGGCTATGTTACGTCATATAGATAATACTACTTTGCAACAGCTTAAAACGCTGCTAGCCGACGACCATATTGACGTAGCTCCGATAGTAGTTCAACACGAAAACTACACTGTCCGGAACAAAACCACTAGCCTCGAATCACCTCTTCGATTTCGGTGGTGGCATGACGATCAGACCGAGCCATTGTTGTTTGACCTGACCACTTGGAACACCCAGGAGAGTCAGAAATATCCAGGTACTTACCTGATCCTGGGTACGGAGAAGACCCCGCGCATTGTGGGCTTTCCGCTATACTGGCTACCTCAGGACGATGAGTTTGTGTACCTAAGCTTCAAACTGGGGACTAATGAAGGAGGTAAAAACCGTTGGTTTGGTCGGGGGCACTTCACCGATGAGCCCCGCAGTCTGGAGCGCACCAATCAACTAGCTGTCGATTTGTGTCATTCGCTCCAGCAAGCTTTCCCTGGCCCGCTATCAGTGAATCCTTCCCTTCCGGGTGATTGGCTCATCTTGGCCAAGCTGCCTTTAGGTCAACTTCATACAAGCGCCAGTAGTAAGCAGAAGTCAAAAATTAAAACACTCATTTTAAGGGGATTATTGCAGGCATTCATCATTGCCGAAAAGCTTCGTGCCGATTCATTTACCGCTGCAGATACCATCTCTTTCAGCAGCACTGAAATCTCTCAACCCAGTTTATCTTCTATGCATCCCCTCAACCAGATTCTCTATGGACCTCCCGGCACCGGCAAAACCTACTCCACTGCCGAGTGGGCCCTTGCAATCTTGCAAAACCGCCCCGTAAAGGATATACGGCAAGAATACAAGCATCGTCATAACTTGGTGCGAGAGGAGCTAAACAAGTATCGGGAGCGGGAGCAGGTACAGTTTGTCACCTTCCACCAGTCCTTCAGCTACGAGGACTTTGTCGAGGGCATCAAACCCAAGCTCACCGGGGATAAGCTCGCCTACCGCGTCGAGCCCGGCGTATTCCAGCACTTGAGTCAGGCCGCCAAGCGTGCCTGGCAATACCCTGGCGAGGCTGCCACGGCCGCCGCGCCCGTCGCCGACTTCGACACGGTCTATGCGGCCTACATAGAGCACCTGCAGGAGCAGCTCAAATCGCCGGGTAGTAGTATCCCCATCCAGACCATGACCGGCGCCAAGGCCCTGATTACGGCCATCAAAAATGGCGACACCATCGTCATGCAGCATGATCCTTCCCAGTACACTTTCTCTATCGCCAAAAAGTGGACGGCCCAGGTAGCTGGCCTCTATGAGCGGGCCGAGGACGTCGTGCCCATGAACCAGAAAATGCTGGAAATCGGCGGCCCCAATGCCTCCTTGCAGTGGGCCCTTTTCCGGCATTTCAAGTCCTTCGAGCAAAAACTTTTTCCCGCCGAGCAAAACCCCGATGCCGCCGCTCTGGCCCCCATCCCGGCTGCCGATGGACTAGCCCGCTTCGTCCTCATCATCGACGAGGTAAACCGCGGCAACGTAGCCAGTATTTTTGGGGAACTGATTACCCTGCTCGAAGACGATAAGCGCGCTGGCCAGTCCGATGAACAGTCTGTGCAGCTGCCCTATTCAAAAGCGCCATTCACAGTTCCCCCCAATCTGCACCTGCTGGGCACCATGAACACCGCCGACCGCAGCGTCGAGGCTCTTGATACGGCCCTTCGTCGGCGTTTTGCCTTTACCGAAATGCCGCCGCTACCACAGTTGCTCAGCCCTGCGCAGATGGTTGCCCGCCTGTGGTGGCGTTATGAGAACGTAAGCTGGTCTGATAAAAGCTACCGCGCCGCCGAGCTTCCTCTGTATGAGCTACTGGGCTGCCCCCTGGCAACCGAAGTGGAACAGGCTCCCCTATGGAAGGCTGTTCAAAAGGGACAGGAGCCGGCTCTGGTACTGCAGACCGTGAACTTCACCGGCGTCAACCTGCAGCTCCTGCTGCAAGTCATCAACAAGCGCCTTGAGTACCTGCTCGGCCGTGATTACCGCCTCGGCCACGCCTGGCTGATGAACGTGGGCAGCCTCGAACAGCTGCGACTGGCTTTCCGCAATAAGATCATTCCCCAGCTCCAGGAATACTTCTATGGCAACTGGGGCCGCATCGGCCAGATCCTGGGGCCAGATTTCGTGATCAAAACGGCCGACGCCGATTCGCCCTTGCTGGAGTTTGGCGATGAGCCCGACGGAGAGGGGAGAAGCCTCTACGAAATCAGTCAGGCCGACTGGACAGTCCAGAACTTCCGGAATATATATACCCAAAAGCCATGAGCCAGCCGGGGCCTTTCTGCCTCACGTCCTACGAGCACGAAACCCTGCCGTTCTCCCGCTACCCTGAGCTGCTGCCGTCCCATCTGGATGCCCTCGAGCGCCTGCAGCTTCAGCAAAAGGCCAATTGGTTTACGCGCTTGCACGGGAGCCTCCACCTGAACCAGTTCGTTGGGGTCATTCAGGTGCCCGGTCTGCTGCTCGAAATCCTGCCCAAAACCGACGATACCCGCCGCACCAACTCTCCGGAGTTTGATACTCACTGGCGTCAGGTGCTGCTGCAGATGCTGGCCTACGTGCACGACCTCTCCGTCGCCGTGCCCGACGCGGCCCAGCTGGCCCACTCGCCCCACGCCATGCTCGACCTGTTCGTGGCCGCGCTCATTGAACAGGCCGACAGCCTGCTGCGCCAGGGCCTGGTTAAGCACTATCACACCACCGACGGCAACCGCTCGGCCCTCAAAGGACGGCTGCTCTTTCAGCAGCACATCACCCATAACCTCACTCACGGGGAGCGGTTCTTCACCCGTCACCAGACCTACGATTACGCCCATCCGCTCAATTCTCTGATCCGAATGGCGCTGGAGCTGGCCACTGAGCAGGTCCACAGCCCCGCCTTGGCGGCCCGTACCCGGGCACTGCTGCTGCATTGGCCCGAACTGTCCCCGGTACCTGTCCCGGCTGATTCACCTCCCCTCAACCGCAAAACCGAGCGTTACCACAAAGCGCTTGAGCTAGCCCTGCTGTTGCTGCGCGGCCATAGCCCCACTCTCCGAAGTGGTCGTACTGAGGCCGTAGCCCTGCTCTTTGATATGAATACGCTCTTCGAGCGCTACGTAGCCCGCCATCTGCAGCGGGCTGCCGCGAAGCGCCAGGGCCACGTCCAGCTACAAAACACCAGGGTTTTTTGGCCAGGTATCAGTATCCGCCCCGACCTAGTGCTTACGCTGATTACCGGGGTTAAACCCGCAGAAATAAGCCATACGTTCATCCTCGACACCAAGTGGAAGCTGCCCATGAACTACCGGCCTTCTTCGGATGACATGCAGCAGATCTTTGCGTACTGCCACCTGTGGAAGGCCAGTCATGGTGTGTTGCTGTATCCCCGTGCTGGCAAGCCCCCATCCGAAATCCGTCATCGATATTCTGTTAGTCATTGGGCGCCTGATGTGCCCATCGAAGGCCACGCCTACTTTGCTCGTGTCCTAGGAAACGGCGCCGTCCTCAATGATAACCTGGGAAAGGAGATTATTGAGTACTTGGAAAAGAGCTTAGTATAGAATGGCATTAGCCTATAATGCCCCGCGTAATCCTGGTCAGCTGTGTATCCCGAAGATGCTCCAGCCACTGTTGCGCGGCCTCCGGCGTCTGCATCTTTTCCGGCGGCAGGTGCAGCACCGGCGAGGCATTGCTGCCTTCCCCAAACAGCACTTTCAACGCGTAATACCCGAAGTAAGCGTCCGGCTGCACCTCAAACCTCAGCCCCCTGGCTATGTAGGCGCCAAAGATTTCCTGCAACGATTCCTGGTCGGGAAGAAAATACTCCATACTGTTTTTGCTATTTATTTTAGTGAAACTTCTTCGGGTGAGGCTGGCTGTAAATGCAGCTGTAGTAATCATTTAAGGATGTTTATGGCACCGATACCCACTTATCAGAGCTGCGCCTGAACTACAAGGCGCTTACAAGTATACACCTTCACACAAACAATATGCTAACTATTTTAGTATAATTGCTATGCTCCATCCCTGTCCTCCCACCGTATGACCACCGTTGAACTCATCGAAGTCGGTGAACCTGCCACCACCCTGTGGATTCCCTTGTTTGCCTCCCTGGTGCCCGCCGGCTTTCCTTCCCCCGCCTCCGACGAGCTGGAAGAGCTTTTCGACCTGAACCGCATTCTGTTTCGCCACCCCGAAGCCACCTACCTGGTGCGGGTAGCTGGCGAGAGCATGCAGGGCGCCGAAATCCACGCCGGCGACCTGCTGGCCGTCGACAAGCACCTCATGGCCGACCACAACCACATCGTCGTCGCCGTGGTCGAGGGGGAGTGCACCGTCAAGCGCCTCGTCTGCCGCGCCGGCATCTGGTGGCTGCAAGCCGAGAACCCGGCTTACCCCGACTATGAAATCACCGACCCCGAGAACCTGCGCATCTGGGGCGTGGTCACCCATGTGGTGCACGAACTCATCCCCGGCAAGCTCACCGCCCTGCTGCGCAGCCGCGACTAAGAGGGGAACTCATGAGATGGTGAACTGGTGAGAGCTGCTCCGACGGCAGTAGCAGCGCCGCTCCGACCTCTCCAAAACTCACCATTTCACCACTTCTCCGCATGTTCGGACTAGTCGACGGCAACAACTTCTACGTGAGCTGCGAGCGGGTTTTCCAGCCCCGCCTCGACGGCCGCCCCGTCGTAGTCCTGAGCAACAACGACGGCAACGTCGTGAGCCGCTCCGCCGAGGCTAAGCAGTTAGGCATTCCCATGGGCGCCCCCTTCTTTGAGGTGCGCGAGCTGCTGCGCCGCCACCAGGGCCACGCCCTCAGCTCCAACTACGCCCTCTACGGCGACATGTCCCGCCGCGTCATGGCCCGCCTGGCCGACCAGGTGCCGGCCGTGGAGGTCTACAGCATCGACGAGGCCTTCCTAGACCTGCAGGGCCTCACCACCTGGTGCGGCACCCTCGACGCCCGCGCCCAGCGCCTTCGCCACGACGTGCTCCGCTGCACCGGCATTCCCACCTGCGTGGGCATGGCCCCCACCAAGACGCTGGCCAAAGTGGCCAACCGCCTGGCCAAGAAGTTTCCCGAGCTGCAGGGCATCCTGCGTCTCGACACCGAAAGCCGCCGCGAAAGGGCCCTGCGCGCCCTGCCCGCCGCCGACGTCTGGGGCATCGGCCGCCAGTACGCTCAGCTACTTGCTGCCTATGGCATCCGCACGGCCTGGGAGCTGGCCGGCGTGTCCGAGGCCTGGGCCCGCAAGCACCTGGGTGGGGTTGTGGGCTGGCGGCTGATCCAGGAGCTGCGCGGCCAGCCCTGCCAGGGGCTGCAGCCCTCCGAGGATGGCACCCTGGCCCGCCAAAGCATCAGCTGCTCCCGTTCTTTCGGCCAGCGCCTCACTTCCTTCGACGACCTCTGGGGCGCCCTCACCACCTACCTGAGCCGGGCCGCCGAGAAGCTGCGCGCCCAGGGCAACCAGGCTCACATCCTGACGGTATTTATCAGTCAGGACCGCTACGATACACGCGTGCCGCCGCCCTACACCCGCTCAGCCACGCTCACCCTGCCCAGTGGCCCCACCAGCAACACCCTGCAGCTGCTGGCTTATGCCCGTCGCCTGCTGGAACGGTTGTACGAGCCCGGCCGCACCTACGTTAAGGCCGGCGTGGTGCTCGACGGCCTGGAGCCGCCCGGCCGCGGCCAGCAGCTCAGCCTATTCGCCCCCGCCGCCGAGGCCCCCGTGCTCGCCCCCGATGCGGGCCGTGCCCGCCAGCTCATGCACACCCTTGATGCCCTGAACCGCCAGTTCGGCCGCGGCACCGTGCGGCCCGCCGCTACCGTTACCGCCGGCCCCCAGCCAGCTCCCTGGCAGGGTAAAGCCCAGCACCGCAGCCCGGCCTACACCACCCGATTTGACGAGTTATTGATGGTAGCCTAGCTACCAATGTTATTTGGGAGCTGCTACGAGCATTGCTCTATCTCCCCGCCAGAAAGTTGTTCATCAGAAGTCTGCATTTAATATAACGATACAGAATATTAAAAACTCCAGACAGGTGGCGCTATCTGGGAGTATGCTCTTATGAGTCGGTCAACGCTCCGCTTGTAATGGTTATTTAACTACTTCTCTAATTACGTAATGATGTGCTTGAGGAATAAGTGAATACTTTCAGATTTACTGTCCTAAAACCGACCCCTTTTCAGTCACTTTCACCAGATGCCAAAACGCCCCCGAAAACCGTGTTTTTCGGGGGCGTTTTTCGCACCCTTTTTGGACACGTACATTACTCGATTCTGGATAGGAATTGTAAGCCAAATCTGGCTCCATCAGCGTGGTTTCAGCCCTTAACCGGAATAAGTGGCTACTTGAACCACCGTTTAATTTAACACAAACGAAGTCAGCTAATAGCGTATCTCTACGGGTAATTCGGCCGCTATACACGCCTCATAGGCCCGTTGAAAGCGTACCATCTCCCAGCCCTCCTGTTGAACGAACTGACGTACTCCCTCCTGAATACGGGTCAGCAAATACTGTTGGCGCTCTTGGTCCGTCGCCAGACGTGCCACTAGATGAAAATCAACTAACAGATAGTAGTCGAGATACCCTATGACCGTTTTCTCTACCCGCCCGTCCTCCGGAGGGAGACTTGTTAGGTAGAGATTAATGCTATGTATCCCCTCGAAAGACGGACCGCGCAAAAAAGTAGAATACTGCGCCGTCAACGGAGTACATAGCAATTGCCGAAAAGGGAAAGTATCACGGGCTTCATAGCTTGTGTAGGCGGCCAAACGCCGAAAGCGTTTATGGACGTAAGGAGGCATAAAAGGCAGTAGGGGTTAACGCTAAAGTAAAAGGCTCGTTAATCTTCCGACCGTTTAGCAGGACAGTCAAAAGCGAGAAAGACGCAGCTCACCTCCGTCCGTAATGGCCTGGTGAACCAGTGCTTGCAGTACCTCGTGGAAAAGGCCCGTTTTCGGCTGTAACCGGAAGCGGGACACATCGATAGCAGCCAACTGAGCTGCGAACAAGGGCAAATCCTCAACAATCATTTCCTCTTCGTGGAAGCCCCAGCAGCCCTGCAGCAGATGGTACGGTAGTAGCAACCCTTCCCACATCCCCTGCGGCCCCGGTGGAATAGCCTCGAAAACGTCATCGAAGAAACCATTCCACACATTGATAGAACCGCTGGAAGGGCCTACCAGTGTAAAGACTAGCTCATCTTCCCCCTCATATCCACTATAGAAATCAGCCTCAATGTGTTTCATAAAGTCAAAAGAAGGTCGTCTTCTACAAGATATCAGACAGTGGGTAAATCCTCGTTTTGCTGAAATAAGAAACCCAAAATACGCCGGTAAAGTGGAGCAAACCCTGCGTTTGAGGAGTTCACGAAACTCATCCACCGGAAAGGGTTTTCTGTACTTAGCTAACTGAACCAGTTTATTGAACTCGACCGCTTCCAAGGCGCAGGTTGTAGGGACTATCAGGGCCCTGTTGGCGCGGTTCAGGAAAAGGAGCATATCCGGGCAGGCAGCAATGGATCCTCATGGGAATTTTGGAATGGGTAGGAAGAGAACGAAAAAGGTGGCCGGTGCCAGGAGTCATTTGTAACAACAGTTCCTGGTACCAGCCACCCACAAAAACAACTATAAATAAGCAGCTTACATCAGCATCACTTTCCGCACAACCACTAGGCTACCTACCTGCACACGCATCAGGTAGGTGCCCGCAACTACATCAGCAGTACTGATGCGGGTGGCGTGCGTTCCTGGTGCCTTCACACCATTATCGAGGACGCGGATGGTTCGGCCCAGCAGGTCGGTGAGCACCACGCTGGTCTGGGCCGTAGTCTTTACCTGGTAAGCGACTGTAGTTTGGCCCACGCCAGGGTTTGGATATACGCGCAGGGCCACGGCCGCTTCGGCGGCGGCTTTGGTGCCTAATACGCCGGTGGCGGTGAGCTGCAAGGTAGCGGCTTGGCGGCCCGCAATGGCCGTAAAGTCTGGGCTGTGCTGGAGGCTGCCGTTGCCGTCGGCGCCGGTAGCGGGCGCAGTGTACTGAGGGATAATGTCACTGGAGAAAAAGTCCCCGTCGGCATTATTCTGGAGGGCAAACACTTCTAGCGCACCACCGGCAGCCGGCAAGCCCAAGCTGGCGCGGCTCATGGAAATTTCGAGGCCGGTAGAGCCGGCGCCGCCTTGGGTGGCCGTGCCGGGGTTGGTAGACAGGCGGGTGCTGTTGCGAAATGCCACTACGGTATTGGCAAACAGCGCATACACGCCCGTGGCCTGGGCCGGGCTAATGGCGACGGGCAGCCCCGTCAGCACGTTCACGCCGCTGGCGTTGAGAGGCTTGGTTGCAGCCGTAGCCGGCGAACCGGCGCGGTACACCACGCCATCTACCTGTACTTGGCCAGCCATGTCGTTGCCCTTCACGCCAATGGCGAAGTCACCGGGCAAATCCAGCTTGGCCGATACACGCTTGAAGGAGGTAATGGGCGTACTGGCGGCGGGCTCGGGCAGAGCGGTGCCCACCGGCACGGCCGTCACGCCGGGGCGGGCTACGTACAGCTGCAGGGAGTTGCGCACGTGATTGAGTGTGCCCGGGGAGCCATCGGTTTCCAGGGTGCCGGCCAGGAAGAAGTACACGTTGGTGGCATCGGCAGTGGCGTAGAGGGCCAGCAGGCCGGCGTCGCCGAAGCTGTGGGGGTTGGTGTAGCGCCCCAGCAGCTGGTAGCCCGAGGAGCTGATTTCAGTGGCCGACAGCACACCATCCACAGCAATAGTCTGCGCCCGGGCGCTGAAGGAAGCGACAGCCAGCGCAGCCGCCACGGCGAGAGTAAAGGTTTTTTTCATGGGAGAGAAGGGAGGATGAAGGGTGAAAAGAAAAGGCAAGACGAGCCCGGCCGCGCTTTTAAGCGCGGAG